>CACXQV010000031.1 GCA_902769875.1 uncultured Bacteroidia bacterium | reverse complement strand
CAAGAGAAGCCTAAGGAAAAGGCTCTTCAAGGCCTCCCTCGACCCCAATTATCTCATCGAAATCCTCGCAAATTATCGCATTTGATGCGGTTGCCCTGTAAATTAATCCTCTTTAAAGCCCCAAGCCGACACGGAAAAGAGGTCTCTCTTACACCTGCCAGAAAGATTTACCACCCTTTTGATTGTCGTGCGTGACGAGAAAAGGCCATAGCCTCCATCGATGTTGGTATAGGCCGTAACAAGCGAAATGGGGCTGTTCGCCTGCGCCTGATTTGCGAGGTAATAATAGTACAATTCGTCGCCGCCCGCGCTGATGGAAATGACGAAGTCGTCAATGTAGCGAACCACATTGGGATGGTTGGCATCTACCACCGTGTCACCTCCAATGGCATCACCAAGCGTGTTGAACAACCAATTGGGCGAATACTCCAAATAATATGAATTTCCTATAAGATGTGTGTATTCGTCGAGGGTTTTTGTGCCAAATGAACGGCTGATTTTTTTCGACTTCATCCCCTGCCCCGACTTTTGCTCCCGATAATTGAACTCAATCTTGACATCATACAGGGAAGCTACCCCGTCAGCCCTAAAATACAGTTTTCCTACGGCATCAGTCGGAGCCAGCTGAAAACTCATACCTCCGGTCTCTATGCTGAATTCCTCATTTCCGACCATGGTTGTTCTCCCCAAAATCGTGTCGCCATCGGGTTTGACAGCTACAAACCGATAGCTGAATCTTTCACTACCTGACCCGGCCATAAGACGCTCAGGCGTGTAATAGACCATCTGGTCGGGTGAATAAAAAACGCCCTCCCCTTTGTCGTGAATGGTCAGCGTATCAAGCATCAAAACACGGCCGGTGGGCTCGTATTTGTCCCCATTGGTGCTTTTCAACTCAATTAGACGTGCATCCAGCTTCCCCGGATAGTTGCACGAGTCGGCAATCAGGGCCACTTCGTTGGCATTGATGGGGTGGTCATTGCTGCCCGAAAAAGCTCGGTTGATGCGTATGAAATTGGTGTCTTGCGAGGAATCAAGGAGGCCATAAACCACAGGAATGTCCTTATAGTCGGCATACAGGTCCACTTTGGTGCTGCATGAGGAAAATATTGCAACGAAAAGCAATAAAACAGATTTGAAATGTATGTTTTTCATATTGAACAATTTTTTATGACAGGGAAAAAGTCGGATTTTTTTTCTCATCGTGCAAATAATTTTGCAATTATTTCTATTTTTGTCTTTTCAATTACGCGAATGGGCGTGTGTAGTTAGATATTGGACACGGGACTGCGAGACTGCGGGACGGCGGGACGGCGGGTCAAACAAATACCCCTCGTCCCGAAGTCCCTCGTCCCGAAGTCCCTCGTCCCGAAGTCAAAAAGACAATCTTGAACAATCACTTATAAAGAACAACACTATGAAAAGAATCACTTTACTCGCAGCATTAATGCTCATGGCCTTCGCCGCAACGGCCCAAGTGGAATACCTTTACGATTTCAACAGCCTCACCGAAGGCTCGCAAAACCTCAACGGACAAGACGGCTGGAAGACGCATTACCAAACCGCGACATCGTCGCAAGACTTTGACGTTTCGTATGTTTGCGGCTCCGACATGGCCCCTGACGAAAGTATGGCCGTTTGGTATCCTTACGGCGGTTCGGGCGTGGGTCGCACAGCCACGCGCAAGGCCTCAAGCAATTTCAATTTCAGCTTCCAAAACGGCGGCATCATGGACCTCGAAATCGACATGAACCGCACTTGGTGGGGCTCGTTTTTCGGCGTGGGCTTCGATGCCGACGGCGATGGCCACATCCTGCCCGGCATGACCGACCCCGACGGCGGCGTTTACCTGTTCGTCAAAAGCCAAGGCGACTCAGGCCACGCCAAAGTGTGCCTGCCCGACGGCTCAAACGTAGAGTTCGACTACGAGGAAGGCGGCTGGACACGCTACAAGATGTCGTTCGACTTCAACGCCTACGACGGCGCGGGCGCAGTGACGGTGTTCGTCAAGCCGGGCTGCACGGGCGAATGGCTACAGATGGCAGGCTGCACCAACGCCTGCATGAACCTCACGCCCGGCAGCGGCGACAAGATGGACTACCAAGTGTGGGACGGCATTTTCTTCCACTCGCAAGGCGGCACAGGCGGCTTCGACAACCTCCTCGTGCGCCAGCAGCCCGACGGCAACGCCCAACTCATCGAAATGGCCGACATCCCCAACCAATTGGTTTTCAACGCCCCGATTACTTTGGAAGCCACGGCCTCATCGGGACTTCCCGTTTCCTTTGAATTAATGGAAGGCCCTGCAACAATCAATGGCAACATCCTGACCTTGACGGGCGAAACGGGCATCGTGAAACTGAAGGCCACGCAAGCCGGCAACGCCGATTGGCTGCCCGCCCCCGATGTGGTGAAATCTTTCGAAGTGGTCGACCCGGATGCCTACAGCCCCGAAGTGACCATCCGCTGCCCATACGAAAACCAAGTGGTTTATTTGGACGCCCTTCACCCGGTGTTGATCGTGGTTTCGGCCTACATCGAGCATCCAGAAGTGGTGAAATTCACCGAAATCAAGGCCGACATCGATGGAGATGAAATCTTTTTGAAGACCGACTATCCCGACGACCCCGACAACGGCTATTATTACGGTTTTTGGACCCCCGACGACTTCGGATCATTCGACATGACCGTCAGCGTGACGCAATCGGGAGGGAAAACGACGACTTATACGAGTGCCGTGCAAGTGCTGAATCAGATGGCGGGTTATGAAGTGGTCGCGATGCACGGCGATTTGGTGTGTACGCCAACCCAACACAGTGCCCGTGGCGAGTATGCGTTCCCTTCGCAAGTGGGAACGGTCAACAAAATCACGGCGCATTTCGATTACTTATGCGTCGACGGCAACTGCGACACCTACGACCGCGTGGGCGGCGTGAGGGTGCGCAACTACCGTGGCGAATGGATTGAGTTGTTCCGCTATATCACCCCCTTTGGCGTGGAATGCGAGGACGAGGTGGACGTGAGCGACTACTCCTCCGTCCTGCAAGGCTTGGTGGAGATGGAGTATTATCTGGAAACTTGGAATGGCAGCGGATCCAATCCCTATCTGACCTTTACCTTCACCCCCGGCACGCCCGAATACCTTTATGCCAACGTTGACGAGATTTGGTTTGGCACCTACGCTTTCGGCGACTACGCCAACCAGCAACCCGTGCCCGTGGTCAACTACCGCTTTGGCGACCAAGCCGCTGCCGCCAAACTGAAAATCACGACGACAGGCCATAACTGGAGCAGCGGCACCAACAACTGCTACAACACGGGCAACGCCGCCGAGTTCTATGAGGCCACGCATCACATCCTCGTGAATGGCCAAAACAAATTCGACCAGCACCTGTGGCGCACCTGCACCCCCAATCCGGCTGGCTGCCAGCCGCAAAACGGCACTTGGACCTACAACCGCAGCGGATGGTGCCCGGGCAGCATCGGCCTCGTGTGGGACTTCGACCTTTCGGAATACCTCGCCGCCGGACAAGCCGAGTTGTTCTACCAATTCGACCCGACCTATCTCGACCTTTGCCATCCCAACCACCCCGACTGCATCGACGGCGTGACCTGCACCGAGTGCGCCGCTCCCGACAACCCAGTGTTGCGCGTGGCGGGCAAGGTGGTCACCTTCAGCAACGACGAGGGCCTGTTGGTGGGCCTCCACGAAACGCACACCGAGCCTGCCTTCACCGCCGACATCTTCCCCAATCCCGCCAAGGGCCAATTCACTCTCCGCACCGACTACGACAAGGGGGCAGTCAGTGTGATGATGCTCAATATGCAGGGGCAAATGGTGATGTTCTTCACCGTGGAAGGCCAGCGCACCATCGACGTGAGCCGTCTGCCTGCCGGGGTTTACACCTTGCAGATGCTGGGCGGTAGTCTGGTGACGCGGAAATTGGTGGTGGAATGAGACCTTTCTACCGCTTTGCGTCTTTGCGAGGAGGTATGACGAAGCCATCCAGAGGGGCAATTGGGGTTTCGGTTACTGTCGCCCCTAACGTGGCTAATAGGTGTCGTCGTTTTATTATCGGCAGGGTTCACACCAACACCAGCGGCAGGGGTTTTACACCGACGATAGGGGTTCATACCACCGGCAGGGGGGGTACACCATTGGCAGGGGGTACACCATTGGCAGGGGTTCACACCGCCTGCCTACATTGCTGTCACCCCGTCGGGGTTCCCCTCGCGCCCCCGCCAAAGTCACGGAGTGACGGAGGATATTAGGCAGGCGGTGGAATGTAATGGAACCCCTGCCGAAAAACGACAAAACCCGAATGAAACCCCGGCGGGGCGAAAGGATTTTCAGGAAAACGGTTGTGCTATTTGCCTTTTGACATTGCCGCTTTTGTGGCATCTATCCATCTTTGTGTATTCTTGGTGTTTGGATGGTCGTCGCCTAATTTGGTTTTTCGTATCTGTAATGCTTTCTCAAGGTATTTCAATGCTTCACGATAGTTTTCCATCTTATAATACAATGAACCGATATTGTTGTAGGATGTTGCAGTCAAGGGATGCTCCTTGCCGAGGACATTCTCCCTTATCGCCAAAGCCTTTTCATAATACTCCAACGCCTTGTCGTAGTCGCCTTGTCCACCTCGTGCCCAATACACCGAACCGATATTGTTGTAGGTTGTGGCCGTGTCAGGATGCTCCGTGCTGAGGACTCTCTCCCTTATCGCCAAAGCCTTTTCAAAATACTCCAACGCCTTGTCGTAGTCGCCTTGTCCACCTCGATTCCAATACACAGAACCGATATTGTTGTAGGTTGTAGCCGTGTCAGGATGCTCCGTGCCGAAGACTTTCTCCCTTATCGTCAAAGCCTTTTCATAATACTCCAAAGCCTTGTCGTAATCGCCTTTGTCATCATACACCGCGCCGATATTGTTGTATGTTGTGGCCGTGTCAGGATGCTCCTTGCCGAGGACTTTCTCCCATATCGCCAAAGCCTTTTCATAATACTCCAATGCCTTGTCGTAAGCACCCAAATTATTATGGATATAGCCCAATCTATGATAAAGAGAGCCAAAGCGCTCGCTTTCCTCATCAGCCACTGCACCCATAGCCGCTTCAACTATGCCAATCAAGCGCTGCAACGAAACATAGCCATTGGCAATTTTAAACCATTTACAGTCTTTCCAGAAATAATCCAAAATCTTATCCGCAGTGCCTTGTGGGGCAAGGTTTTTCTCGTTCTGCGCGTCTTCCGTAAAATCAAAACGGACAATCGTCCTCACCAAAGGATGCAGATAGTATTTCTTGCTCTCTTTGTCAAACGATAACCAACCGTCTTTTATCACCTCATCCAAATCGGAGTCCTTAAAACCAAGCCATTGCTCAACTTCGGCCAACGAACACCGGCATTTTTCGGGAAGGATGGCAAAACTGTTCAAAACCTTCTTGTCGTCCTCAGAACGTTGCTGCATATCAAACAATTTCTTTAAATGTTCCGCTATTTTGGCGTTCACTTTGTTTCGGTCAGTAACCGTTTTTCTGTCAATCTTCTCAAATCCATTCGCTATCAACTTTTGGCAATAATCGTCCAAATCCTCTCGTTCCACACCTTTTGCCAACAATTCAATGGTCAAAGTGTGCCTGTTGGCCAACTCAATGAGTTTGACAACCGTTTCGCGTTTGGGATGCTTGCCTGAGTAATAAAGTTCGAACACTTTCACGCAATTGTCCAATTCCAACTCATCCAAGGCAATGTTATCAAAGCCAGCCATCCGTTCCATTCGTGAAGTCAGCAGAAGGGTGGTGTTCTTCCAACCGGTCAAATCCCTAAGTTCCTTGTCTTGCTCAGGGTGTTGGCTTGTCGTATGATCCACATTGTCAATGATGAATAGTTTCTTCTTCTGGTCGTTGTTCAACCTACTTTCCATAAAATACCATCTTTCATCATCATTCGTATTATCACTCTGTAATTGGGGCGCAGTAATATTAGTCAAAAAACTCTTTTTCAGGTTGCCTTGGTAATCAATCCAAGCCACTTCTTCAAATTCGCTTTCATATTTATGAAACAGCAATTGGGCCAACTTGGTTTTGCCTATGCCGCCAAAGCCAGTCAGCATAATATGATGCTTTTCACGAAGTACACCCCAAAGTCTTTCCAAATCCTCTTTTCTGCCTATCACGTTGGTGAAATCTGCTTTCGGTGGGGTTCGAGTAAGAAAATGGCAATCGGGGAGATTGCTCGAACCATCAAGTTTTTTTTCAATTCTTATGGTTCTCTCATTTGTTTCTTGAACAATGTCTTTTGTATCCCGCACGATCACTCTTATATCTTGCAAAATGTCCTCATAATGCACTTTTTGTAGATAATCCCATGCTTCAGGGTCTTTTTTCAAACAATCCTTAAAACTTTGAATGGTTTTCTCATCAAGATATTTTGGCAATGGATTTTTGTCCAAATATTGAGGATTATCCATGATACGGATAAGTATCTGTATGACTTCCCCAATCTGCCTTTTCACATCATTTTTCCAAAACTCATTATCGGGAGAAACTTTGTCTAAAGCCTTTTCCAATGCTTTCGCAACTTTTTCTTCAGGCGACTTTTTCACAATCTTACCAATGCCATCAGAAATCGTTTTTGTCGCTAAAGACAGGGCAACTTTTTTTGCCAACCTTTTAACAAGTTTTCTTATAAATATTGAAGTGATTAATTCGAACATAATTAAAATGATTGGGGATTCAATTCAAAATGCAAAATTACAACAATTATCTGTTTCATCCCAAACTTTCTTCACATTCCATTAATATGTGTATCTTTGCCCCATCAACCTGAAAGCACAACCGTCATGAGAAAGCATTTCTTCTTCGCGTTCCTTCTTTTCATTGCCATGCCAGCCATGGCACAACTTAGGTCGCATCACGCCGAAGGTCAAGGCCCGGCCACCGCCCTCACCGTTGTTTCAACCAACGACCAAGATTTCTGGCTCTTCGTTGATGATGTGTTGCAAAACGAAAAGCCGGTGCGGTCCATCTGCGTCACGGGATTTTGGGCCGACCAATTCCACATCCGCGTCGAACTCGACAACCCATTGCACAACTGCGTGGGCCAATACGTCGATATGGCGCATCCGCAAAGCCTAAGCATCATGCAACGCCAAGGAATGTTCGGCTTCGACTTCAAGCCCGTCCAAGTGCGCCCCCAACTGACCATGGAACTGAAGGCAAGCCCAATCACGGCAGCGCCTGTGGCCATGCCTGAGCCCGCCCTGCCCCAAGTGCCTGCCCCGATGCCATCGGCAATGAATCCCAAAGACTATGACGATGCCTATAGGATGATTTCAGGCCAAAACTACGACAACACCAAACTCACCATGGCCAAGCAGGTCATCGCCAGCAATCCCATGACAGCCAGCCAAATCCTTGGCATTTGCAAGCTCTTTTCCTTCGAAAACAACAAATTGGAGTTTGCGAAACACGCCTACAGCCACTGCACGGAGCGAAACAAGTATTACCTCATCAACGAAGCCTTCTCATACGAGGCTTCGAAACAAGAGCTCATCGACTACATCAACGGCCTGTGACTTTCGGCCTTCGTCGGCAAGCCCCCGAATCATTCTTCATACACCACGTTGACGAGCACCGTGCCCACCATACCCAAGGTCTCCTTGTCGATATGTTCGAGGTTGTCGTTGACCGTATGCCACACGTCGGGGAAGCAGCCATTGATGCTTTCGGGCTGTAGGTCGATGATGTCGATTGTCGGGATGCCAGCAACACGGTTTATCGGCACATGGTCGTCGCTGATGACGGTGCCAAGCTCATTGGAAAAAGCGTTGCGGAAGCCCAAATCGTAGGCCTTGCGCCAAACCTTGTTGCTCACCCAAGCGGCATAGCCCTGCGAATAGTATTCCTTCGGGAAATTGGGGTTGCTGCCTCCCACCATATCCAGAAGGATGCCGAAATAGGCTTTGTAGCCATAGACATGCGGGCGTCTCGACCAATACTGCGAGCCCAATGCCCAATAATTGGCCTCGTCCTCAAAGTATTGTTCGGCATGTTCCTGATGCGGCCCATAATCCTCAAGGTCGAAGAACACGATGTCCACGCCGAGATTGTCGGGCAGGGGTTGTGCCTTGAAGAGCCGAGCGCATTCCATGAGCACGCCCACGCCGCTGGCGCCATCGTTGGCGCCGTCGATGGGCTTGTACATATTGGCCTCGTCGGGGTCGTGGTCGGCAAAGGGGCGCGAGTCCCAATGGGCGCAAAGCAGGATGCGCTTTTTTGCCTTGGGGTGAAACACCGCCACGATGTTCTTTCCATCCACGCCCTTGTCGTTGTAGAGCCTCGAGCGGAAGTCCTGCACGATGACCGTGTCGGCATATTCGCCCATCTTGCCGGCAAGCCATTCGGCGCAATCGGCATGGGCTTGGGTTTCGGGCACACGCGGCCCGAAGCTGGTTTGCTTGGCCACAAACTGATAAGCCGAGTCGGCATTGAAACTTGGGACGACAATGGCCTGAATGGCAGCGTCTTTGGCTTTGGGCGTTTCTTTAGGCTTTTCGCCGCACGAGGCCAGCAAAAGCGCGGCCATTATGGTGATGAGGGTCTTCTTCATTTCTGATGGTATTGGGCTGCAAAAATACGAAAAATCGGAAAAACAACGCATATTTCAAACAGTGGCTCTTCTAAAATCAATTTGCCGAAAAACAAACAAGACAATTCACCCGACGGAAAAAATGACTATTTTTGAAGCGGATTTCGAAACGATGAGTCAATAATGCCTAAAGGCTGTCTAATGGATTGATTATGAAACCATCACCTATCATTGGCGTCACGCCGCTTTGGGATGCCGAGCGCAAGAGCGTTTGGATGCTGCCTGATTATTTGGACGGCATCAAGGCCGCCGGGGGCGTTCCCGTCATCCTGCCCATCGAAATGAGCGAAGAAGATGCAGACCGAATGACAGCAACCTGCGACGGATTTTTGTTTACGGGCGGTCAGGATGTCGCGCCAGAGCTTTACGGGACGAAGGATGCCACCGGAACCGTCGTCCCCAGCCCTGAACGCGACCGGTTGGAAACGCTGCTGCTGAAGAAAGCCCTGCAAGCCGACAAGGCCATCCTCGGCATCTGCCGTGGGCTTCAGTTCCTCAATGCGTATTTGGGTGGCACGCTCTGGCACGACCTCCCTTCGCAGCATCCGTCAAGCATCGCCCACAGGCAAGCCAAGCCCTACGGCAACCCAACGCACAAAGTCACCTTGAGCGGCGACCTGCAAACGCTATTGGGCAAAGACACCCTCGAAGTGAACACGCTGCACCACCAAGCCATCAAAGACCTCGGCAACGGCCTGATTCCCATGGCCCAATCCCCCGACGGCCTCATCGAAGCCGTAAAAATGGCGGGCAAGCGTTTCGTCTGCGCCGTGCAATGGCATCCCGAGTACATGTTCAAGACGGATGCGGATAGCTTGAAAGTGTTTTATTGGTTTGTGGGGCAGCACCTATCGTAGATTCCTTCCTCAGTCGTGTTCCTCCAACCAAGGCTCAAGGATGGCGCAATACTTGTCGGTTTGCTCCACGAAGCAGGTGTGGCGCGCACCTTTGAACACTTCCCAGCGGCTGTTGGGGATGTTCTCATAGAGCGAAGCCGCCACCACGGGAGTGCAGATGTCGCGGGTGCCGCTGCAAATCAGGCAAGGTTGCTTGATCTGGTTGAGGCGATCGGTGTACTCAAAATTGGCCAAATTGCCCAAGGGCTGGTATTCGTTGGGACCCCATCCATAGAGATAGGCCTCGTTGCCAGCGCGTTTGGGCCGGCGGAGACATTCGGGCGAATTTTCATCAATGCTGATGACATAACGCTCATAGTAATGCTCATTGGCGCGGAGATAGTCGAGGGCGTCCCAGTTGCCGGTGGCTTCGGCGCGACGGATGGCTTCCTGGTCTTCCTCCGACATATACTTGATGAGGCGGTGCTGTTCGCTGGCCCAAAGCGAACTGGAGGCATGGCCTGACGAAAGAATCACCGACTTGATGCCTTGGGGCTGGCAGTCAATGATGTAGGCAATGGCCTGCATGGCACCCCACGACTGGCCGAGGAGGTGAATCTGGTCGAGGTGCAGATGCTCACGCAAGGCGATGAGTTCGTTGATCCACGTTTCCTGAGTCCACAGTTCGGGATGGCCGTCGAGGTAGGAATTGCCGCAGCCGATCTGGTCGTAGGAAACCACCTGTCGGCCCGTGTCGGCCATGCGGTCCAGCACCTCGAAATAGTTGTGCGTACTGCCCGGTCCGCCGTGCAGGAGCAACAAGGCGGGCTTGTCGGAGGGTTCGCCTACAATGCGGTAGTAGGTCTGATAGCCCAGAAAGGGCATGTATCCTTCTTGTATGGGATGTTGATTCATTGTTTGATGTGTTTTTGTTTGTCGGGGCAAAGATACATTTTAGTGCATATTTTTGCAAAAAAAATGCAGTTTTATCTTGCATATTCCAAAAATGTGTATCTTTGCGGACTCTCGTTATAACGATAGTTTATGGAAAGCAAAGTATTATATCACGGCTCGACAAAAGTCATAGAACGGCCAGTACTGGGTTTGGGAAATCCGAAAAATGACTACGGATTAGGATTCTATTGCACTGAAAGTCTAGAACTTGCAAAAGAATGGGCCTGCACAGAACTCAGTGACGGCTTTGTCAATAGTTATGAAATCGGCTTTGAGGGATTGAATATCCTTCATTTGAACAAAAAGTCCTACCATATCCTGAATTGGCTATCGATATTGCTGCAAAACAGGACTTTTGTCCTTTCACAAGGTCTGCCTTCTGAAGCAAAAGCCTATCTGCTGGACAACTTTCTGCCCGAATACGAGCATTATGACCTTATCATAGGCTATCGTGCCGACGACTCCTATTTCTCCTTTGCCAACGCTTTTCTGAACAACACCATTTCTTTGGAGCAGTTGCGCAAGGCGATGTTCTTGGGGAAATTAGGTGAACAAGTGGTGCTGAAAAGCGAGGAGGCTTTTTCCCGCCTCATATTCAATGAGAGTATTCCCGTTGATAGCAGCCTATATTTCCCCAAACGGCAAGCTCGTGACCGTCAAGCCAGAGCGGATTTCCAGAATGAAAAAGCGGAGGTTTCACCCGCCGATGCCGTCTATATGATTGATATTCTCAGACAAAAATGGACCAATGAAGACCCACGCTTACAATAGTTTGTACCTTGAAGATGCCATGAACAACCTCGGCACCATGCTCGACTGCACCGTCAATGCTGCGCAGTACGACTTAGTTGTCTTTTACGAGATGTTCCTTTCCAGCGGTGTTGCTTCGCAAATGGAGGCTGGAAATCCCCGTTATCTTTCGGGAATGTCGGGGATGGAATTGATGCAACTGGTTTTGGAGAAGTCTTCTGACAAAACCCTACCCATTATGAATTATGCGCCTTTTGACCGCACACCTGAATACTGGGCTGGCTGGGCTTTGGCCTATTACCAATGGTATAGCGCTTATACGTTCCCCTTTATCCAAAAGAACGGCTTAAGTATCAGTACAGTCCTTTCGCTTTACCCCACTTTGCACGAAGCTGACCTCTCCAAATTTGTCCAAACCGCAGATATGCTTATCCAAACGCATCTAAGCACCCGCAAAAACACATTGAAAACCATTCGAAAACAATCCCATCTCACCCAAAAGGAACTGGCCGACCTCTCTGGCGTGACCCTCCGTATGATTCAAGCCTATGAACAAGGCCATCAAGACATCATGAAAGCCGAGGCACGGACAGTTTTTGCTTTGGCGAGAATGCTGGGGTGTACACCTGAGGTGATATGTGGTTAATGCAAAGCGTTTTTATTCAGCCAAAGCAATGTGTTTTTATCCTATTCTGGCTGGATTAAATTCTTTATTCAGCCAAAACGAGGTGTTTTTGCGGGGTTTTGGCTGGATAAGGAGGGTTTCTACTGGTCAAGGAAAATTATTACTTTGGATTTTTTCGATTTTTAGCAAATTATTACCTTGGATTTTTTCGATTTTTGGCAAATTATTACCTTGGATTTTTTCATTTTTTATATCTTTGCAGCCGTAAATCAAGAAGTTGTATGTATTACGAAAGAATCATAGACCGTTACTTGAGCGAATGGGCAACTCGTCCCGTTCACAAGCCCATCTTGCTGCGTGGGGCACGACAGGTTGGCAAATCCACTGCCGTCAGACATTTAGGCGAGAGTTTCAAGTATTATGTGGAAATCAACCTTGAGAAGCAATCCAATTATATTGACCTGTTTAAGAAGGATTTGGATGTAACGCGCATAGTGCCTCAGATGGCAGCCATGTGCGGCACGCCTATTATGCCCAATGAAACCTTGTTGTTTATCGATGAAATTCAGGAAAGCCAAGAGGCCATCATGGCATTGCGTTATTTCAAGGAAGACATGCCTAACCTACATGTCATTGCCGCAGGGTCGTTGCTTGAGTTTGTGCTCGACGAAATCCCGACCTTTGGTGTTGGGCGCATCCACTCCATGTATATGTTCCCGATGACTTTTGACGAGTTCCTATTGGCCAACGGCGAACAACTGTTATTGGACGCACGCGGTCAGGCCAATATCGATGCGCCTTTGCCAATGCCTCTCCATGAGAAATTGATCGGGTTGATGCGCATTTTCATGCTGGTGGGTGGTATGCCAGAGTCTGTGGTCAAATGGGTGCAAACCCACGATTTTTTGCAATGCCAAGAAGTGCAGGACGACATTATCACCGGTTACGAAGCCGACTTCCCAAAGTACAAGAAAAAAGTGGACCCGCAACTGCTGATTGCCACGATGAAAAGCGCCGCGGCCCAAGCCACCAAGAAATTCGTCTATTCCAGAGTGCCGGGAGAATACAAGACAGCGGAAGTGAAAAAAGCCCTTGACCTGCTTATCAAGGCGGGAATTCTGATCCCTGTTACGCACTCAAGCGGCAATGGCTTGCCCTTAGGCGATGAGTCTGACGAAAGCATCCGCAAGATATTGTTGCTCGACACCGGGCTGATGCTGAGACTGCTCAATATGACGATGGGTGATACGAGTGCCATCACTGCGCAAATCCTTACTGCTACGGCTGCCGACTTGGTGAACAAAGGCCCTATGGCAGAGATGCTGGCAGGACTTGAATTGCTCCACTACCTCACCCCGAACCTGCACCACGATTTGTATTATTGGGTTAGGCAAGCCAAGAACGCTACCGCAGAGATTGACTACCTTCTTTCGCGGAACATGAAGGTTTTGCCTTTCGAAGTGAAGGCTGGCGTGCAAGGAGGCATGAAAAGCCTTTGGGACTTCATACGAGAAAAGAAACTGGACCAAGCCGTTCGATGCTCGTTAGAGAACTTCGGAAAGTTTGACTATATCGATGCCGAAGCAGAAGGTGCTGTAAGGCATGTGGAGGTTTATCCACTCTATGCTTTATCGCAGTTTGTGATGGGAGAATAGAAAAAGGTGTCTCCTTGAATGATTCAGCCATACGAACAGATCGACCAGGACATCATGAATGCCGAGACACGGACAGTTTTTGCTTTGGCGAGAATGCTGGGGTGTACACCTGAGGTGATATGTGGGTAATGCAAAGCGTTTTTATTCAGCCAAAACAATGTGTTTTTATCCTATTCTGGCTGGATTAAATTCTTCATTCAGCCAAAACGAGGTGTTTTTGTGGTGTTCTGGCTGGATAAGATGTTTTTAGAAGCGAAAACCTCCACATAATTCAAGCCTATGAACAAGGCAATCAAGACATTTTGAAGGCAGAGGCAAGGACGGTTTTTGCTTTGGCGATGGTGCGGGGGAGGAGGGTGAAGTAATCAGCAAATATTGATAATACGATTACTTTTTCTCTTTATTAGCCGCATTCTTCCTCAGGTAACAATTGAACCATTACATACAGCAAATCATCTAAATGCTTTTTTAAAGATGTCTTAAGTTCTTCTATGCAATTATACTGCTTTGCGATTAATTGTTGTTTATTTATGTCAAATACGCCATTCTCTTTTATTGGTATGGGAATTCTTAAAGCATAGACATCTGATTCTTTGGGCTTCTTTACCCATTCAAAACCATTTTTTCTTCGAATATCTTGTAAAGTATACAGAATATATCTCAAATCAATACAATCTCTATATTCTTCTTTTATGCATATTCGTCCAGCGTCCCCATTCATTGAATACTTGCCGTCTGGTATGAAGGAAAATGTACCTGCATATTGACCGTTTGTCGTTAGTCTAATGCATTCTCCTTCCCACATATAAGTATCTATGTCTATTCCAGATGTCTTTGTCCCAAGTGTATCGGCTGTATAAACAGGATAAGGTCCTGTATGAGACCGCATATATTCTTTTGTCAGTTTACCATTACCTTTTTCCCACGTCAAAATCTCATTGAATTTTTTTACAACTATTTTCCCGGAGAAATTTAATGGCGCAAACGAATCTGATTGCACTTTTATGTACTCAGCAAACAATTTGACTTTTTCTTTAAATCCTTCTTCATCAACTTTTTCAGCAGGAGATTTTACTCCTAATTCTATCAATTCTTCCTCTGACCAATGGTCTTCTATTACCCAATTAGAACAGAAATCCGTGTACGGCAAAGTTTTGATTTTCTTGTCATCAATTTCATAAGCCTTCTTATCGGAGCAAAAATACTTGAATTGTTTTGCCATCTCAACGAGATCGTTTTCTTCATTAGGAAATCTATCTGAATCAAGTGTTTCCCCAATAGTTCTTGCAATGTATGCAAATATAGGGTCTGTTTGTGATTCTTCCTCTGAAAACTTCTTTGTTATGGCCAAAATATATGTCTTTTGTGTTGTGGCGTAAAAAGTTTTGGATGGTAGAGAAATAACACCGTCAATAATGCACTTATCCAGGATGTTCTTTCTAAGATTCGAATCAGGAATCCTGCGAAATATGCCAGTAGGAAGTACAACAAAAGCTTTTCCACCTGGTTTTAAGCTATATACAATCCAATCGAGAGCAAGCCCTTCAAGTCCAAAGCCGTTTGAAGCGTAGATTTTTTCTTTTAACCCCAAACTTTTTATCTGATCTTTTATTGTAGCGGCTCCTTTTACTACATAAGGAGGATTAGTAAATATAAAGTCAAAATAGTCTTTATATTCCTCTTTTGCAAAAGTTCCCACATTTGAACGAAGAAGAGAGAACGTTTTATTAAATGATTTAGAAAACTCTTTTGTCAAATTAGGATATTGAGTGATTATGTCCGAAAGGTAGATGAGCATATTTGCTTTTGCAAGTATAATTGTTCTTGCATCGTCTCTTTCATCTGTTCCTTTATCAAACCCCATTATTTCACAGGTTGGTGTTATTCTGTCTTCGTTGTTGGGTTTATATTGGGCTTTCAGCGATTCCCTGCTATTAAGGATTTCAAGCAAAAAACCGCCTACTCCACAAAAAGGATCACATATTTTCGCATTATCTGGAATTACAGAGCACATATCAATCATTGCACGCACAACATTTCGTGGAGTGAAATATTGGCCAAGGGTTGAAACACCAGCTTCTTTTCTCAGGAAAGATTCGTATAATCGGGTTTTAAAATTTTTGTCAATATTGATAAAAGCGCCTTCTTCTTGGCCATATTTGTAAAAATCAGTCATTACCTCTTTAAACAACGAAGATTGAGGAATGTTTGGCTCTCCGTTTTCATTCACAAAAATTGTCCCATTAAGGATTGTAGTCCCATCGTCTCCTGATGGAAACATTTCCGTGCTGATTTTTTTCCTTACATTATTTGCATAATAACGCAATCCTTCTTCAGCACTACCATCATTCTTTTTACATAGAATCTCATATACCAATTCAAACGACATATGAGATGGAAGGACTTTCAAATCTGATAAGAATTTAAAGATAAAAATCTCGACGACATTATAGAGACAGCTTTCAGGATTCCTTCCAGTATTAATCCATATCTTTTGCCAAACTTTATCTGCAAGTTTTTGCGGATTTAATACTTTATACTCGTTGATTATTTCACCATATCTGTTTGACGACATAAGTTTTTCTATCAATTCAACGAGTTCACGATGAGTGCCGATTTTTGAGAAATCTGTTAATTTAGAAAGGTCCAGTGTTTTTTGAATCGGATTACCCCCCTCCGTAAAAAAGTTTTTTGATGGTGCATGCACCCAACATGTTGTTTTGCCATCACTTGCACAAATGATATTGCAGTTGAGAACGTTTGCTAAATCATAGTACCATCCTGTAATTACTCCTTTTGCTGCTTTTAGACTCTTTAATGTTCCCGGTTTCTTGATTTCAATCAAAACTTGCACATTTGATTTCCCCTTTATTATAAGCCCATCTGGTTTATTAGCAAGCAAATCACCATAGTTTCTTTGTGGCATAATCTGGGCTTCTTGTAGTTGATTAACAGTCGATGCCCCTATTTTAATCAAATGATAATTTTCAAATATCGGGAAATCGTAACCATCAGCAGCAAGTTCTTCGCTTGCTGAGGAATTGTATCTGACTTTTCTTGTTTTGTATGCCATAGTGCTTTTGGTATTTTGCGTCTTGCCATCAAAGTACCACAAAAAGAATCCGTGAATCTTTCTGTTAGGATGGAGGTTCGGCAAAACCCTTACTACGAACAAGAAAGCCCACGGATATCCGTGAGCATTTCTGCCTTTTCGCGTAGTAAGTTGTGAAATTTGCCGATTTCCATCCTACATTGAAAAGCAAAAACGCTTTATATCAATATGTTATTTAATCAGTTTTATCTCTGTCTATTTTTCTTTTGGGTTAATGGGTGCAAAAATAGCAAAAATATCGTTTAGGGAATTAAAGTTTACAAAAAACCCATGGGATGGAGGGGGCATGAGATTGATGCAAAATCAGTCAAAACACTGTGGTTTAAGGGTTAAAAATTACTTTTTTTGAACTTTCTTGCTTCTTATATGGTTTTTATGTGTATTTTTGCACGCTCATCTGAAAACAGAAGGAGTTTCGAGGCTCGGTTCGCCAAGATGCGGATCTGAGCCTTGCGCTTTTATAAGACTTCCTGTAACCGCTTCTTCATTTTCTTCTTCATTTGCTTTTCTCCGTAGTCTTCATCAAGATAATAAGCCGTCAGCAAGTAATAGGCATTTCCGCTTCTTACCTGAGGCTCCAATACGACGACATATTTTTGTGGCTTGTTGTAAATGTATGTCCGGGTAATGTCTTTGCGGTTCTTTTGGTCGCGCTCAATCACGCTGAATACTTCAATGGCGGCCTCGCCGATAGTTTCGTCCATGTGGGGCTTAATCCAATGCAACCTGCGTGACCTGTGTATGTCGAACACGCGATGCTTCACTTCGTCTTCTTCCACTTCCTTACAGGTGAGGTGCATCAGTTCCCTTGCCATTTCAACGGCTCCATCGTCCTTAATCGGATAGATACGCTTTTCGCGGAATTTGAAAGAAGGATTGTCTTCAATGTCACGCTCGTAGATGGCTTTCAGAACATCCATACGTTGATTTTCATTAGGATAATGGGCGAGGTCGAGCAGTTCAGGATATTTCTTCGAGAGATTGAACATGGCTACTTTAGTTTGATGAAAAACAAGTTGAACTTCCGATTGCCTAATGGGGTGGTTCGCGTGATGTCGCCATGCTCCTTAATTTTCTCAACCAACTTGACTTTGGCCAACGACCTGCCTTGCACATCGCCTTTTTCGCGGCGAAGGTTATAGTTTACCGCGCCCATAATGACATCAGCCATCTGCACAAAACAACTTTCATGCGACCTCACAAACTGAAGTTTTGAGATGGAAGCATTCCATTTCAGAATGTCTTGCATCCGGTGCAGCTTGTTGGCACTTGATGTGTCCTTGATGTCGAGATAAATATTGTAGTTGTTTTCAAGGTCCATCTCATAGTGGAGCAACTGGTAATACATGCGGTAATAGAAATCGTTGAAGGTGTAGTCCGGGCGTGATTCGTCAATTTGGCCTTTGTCAACGATGACTGCACGGAAGTTCATGTCGGTCATAAAGAAATAGTCGAGCAATTCGTTATACATTTGGAAAGTGGCTTCATGGACATTTGTCCATTTCAGTTCGCCGTGGTAGCCATGTTTTTCCTTGATTTCCTTGATTTGCGCCTTGGCCATATCCATCTGGTTGTAGGCGATGCTGACATAGCCCAGCACCATATAAGGATGACCGTCATGAATCAAATGGGTGCTTTCGTCGCAGTAAATATTGAATGTCTTTGTGGTTTTCATTGAGCCTATCCAATTTGACTTCAAAAATACAAGTTTTCCGTGAGTTAAATGCACTACTACAACAAAAAAGGCGTAACCCTTTCGGATTACACCTTTTTGCTTATTTTTGGTTATTGTTGGCGGTTAGTTTTACTTTACTTCCTCAAAGTCCGCATCCGTAACGGTATCATCACCGCCATTGTTCTGCGGGCCTTGGTTCGGGTTGCCGCCTTGGAAGCCGCCACCCATATTGTTCGGGTCGAAGCCACCTTGCGGGCCGCCTTGGGCACCAGCGTTCTTGTACATCTCCTCGCTGGCCTTCTGCCACATGGCGTTCATCTCTGCCATGGCAGCGTCGATGCCGGCGATGTCTTGGCTCTGGTGAGCGGTCTTCAGCTTGCCGAGGGCAGCCTCGATTTCAGCCTTCTTGTTGGCAGGCAGCTTGTCGCCGTATTCCTTCAGCTGCTTCTCGGTCTGGAAGATGATGCTGTCGGCTTGGTTCAGCTTGTCGATACGCTCACGTTCCTTCTTGTCGGCTTCGGCGTTGGCCTGGGCTTCGTTCTTCATGCGCTCGATTTCAGCGTCGGTCAAGCCCGACGAGGCCTCGATACGGATGCTCTGGGTCTTGCCCGTAGCCTTGTCCTTTGCGCTCACGTTCAGGATACCGTTGGAGTCGATGTCGAAGGTGACTTCGATTTGCGGGATGCCGCGCGGCGCAGGCGGGATGCTGTCGAGGATGAAACGACCGATGGTCTTGTTTTGTGCAGCCATAGGACGCTCGCCTTGCAGCACGTGGATTTCAACCGAAGGCTGGTTGTCGGCAGCGGTCGAGAAGACCTCCGACTTGCGGGTCGGGATGGTGGTGTTGCTCTCAATCAGCTTGGTCATCACGCCACCGAGGGTCTCGATACCGAGGCTCAACGGGGTCACGTCAAGTAGCAGCACGTCCTTCACTTCGCCTGTCAAAACGCCGCCCTGGATGGAGGCGCCGATGGCCACCACTTCGTCGGGGTTGACGCCCTTCGAAGGCTCTTTCTTGAAGAAGTCGCGGACGATGTTCTGGATGGCAGGGATACGGGTCGAACCACCAACCAGGATGACATCGTCGATGTCGTTGACGGTCAAGCCAGCGTCTTGCAGGGCGCGACGGCAAGGCTCAATGGTGTCGTGGATCAGCTTGTCGGCCAGCTGCTCGAACTTCGAACGGCTCAAGGTGCGGACCAAGTGCTGCGGGATGCCGTTGACAGGCATAATGTAAGGCAGGTTAATCTCCGTCTCGCTCGAAGAGCTCAACTCAATCTTAGCCTTTTCGGCAGCTTCCTTCAGACGTTGCAAAGCCATCGGGTCCTTACGCAGGTCGATGCCATTGTCCTTCTGGAACTCTTCGGCCAACCAGTTGATGATGACTTCGTCGAAGTCGTCGCCACCGAGGTGGGTGTTACCGTTGGTGGACTTCACCTCAAACACGCCATCGCCCAATTCAAGGATGGAGATATCGAAGGTGCCGCCGCCGAGGTCATAGACAGCGACTTTCACGTCGTTCTTTTTCTTGTCCAAGCCATAGGCCAAAGCAGCTGCCGTAGGCTCGTTGATGATACGGCGCACTTTCAAGCCGGCGATTTCGCCAGCTTCCTTGGTTGCTTGACGCTGAGCGTCGTTGAAGTAAGCCGGCACCGTGATGACGGCTTCAGTGACCGTCTGTCCGAGGAAGTCCTCAGCGGTCTTCTTCATCTTTTGCAACACCATGGCAGAGATTTCCTGCGGGGTGTATTGCTTGCCGTCGATGTCGATACGAGGTGTGTTGTTGGGGCCTTGCAAGACCTTGTAAGGCACACGCTTCATTTCTGCGCCTACCTTGTCGTAGGTCTCGCCCATGAAACGCTTGATGGAATAAACGGTACGCAGCGGGTTGGTGATGGCCTGACGTTTGGCAGGCTCGCCGACCTTACGCTCGCCGTTGTCGGTGAATGCCACCACCGACGGGGTGGTGCGGTGGCCTTCGCTGTTGGCGATGACTTGAGGCTCGTTGCCTTCCATCACGGCCACGCATGAGTTGGTTGTACCTAAATCGATACCGATGATCTTTGACATAGTTTTGTTCTCCTATTTTTATTTGTTACTTATTTATTGTCTACTTTTCCCCCTTTGCAAAGGGGGTCAGGTGGATTCTCCCAACCCGTTTTCAGGGGCTATGGGGATTCAAACCCGCGCTTTTTTGTCAATCTTTATGCCAAAGGAAAAAAACTGACAAAATGGCAATATTTCAGCTTTTGCAACGTTTTCAGCCCGATAATCTTTGCCAAATTGGGGATTTTTCGTACTTTTGCACCCTTGTTTTTCCAAAATTCGACATTCATACGATGAAAAGAATACTTGCCCTCACCATTTGCCTATTGCTGACCACCGTCGCGTTTTCGCAAGACAACAAGTTTTTCAACCGACTGAAGAGCATCTTCGTCATCCACGACACCATTTATGTCTACCCCACCCACCAAAGCAACGACAGCATTGTTGAAGAAGATGATGACGACGACGATGACGACGACAACGACGAGCACTCGGAAGGCATTCCCATCCCAATCGACACGCTCGACACCCACGACATGTTCCGCAAAGTGGTGCTTTTCGACAACGGGACATGGCTGTACTACAACATCGACATGCCTTTCATCCCATACGCCTTGGAATCGGACCACTGGATTACGGAGAAGGTGCATTCCTACAGCGACATCGCGCTCAAAGACCTCCCCGACACGGTGCAACTCGTCCTCGTCGATTCCTTGCACAGGTATTGCATCCCACATCCAGGGCAAATCACCTCGCGCTACAAATACAGATGGAAACGTGCGCACAAAGGCATTGACATTGGCCTACACGTTGGCGATGCCGTCTATGCCGCCTTCGACGGAATAGTTCGCGCGGCCTTGCCCATCAACCTGACAGGAGGCTACGGCAATGTGTTGGTCATCAGGCACCCCAACGGATTAGAGACCTATTACGGGCACTTGTCGCGTTTCATAGTCAAAAGCGGCGACCTTGTCAAAGCGGGCGAACTGATTGGCTACGGCGGCTCAACGGGACGCAGCACCGGGCCTCACCTCCACTTCGAGACGCGCTACATGGGCCAGGCCTTCGACCCCGAGCGCATCTTCGACTTCGAAAACGGCACGCTCCGCTGCGAAGAGTTCACCCTCAGAAAGCACTATTTCAACATCAACTCGCACTATGGCATGTCCGACGCACAGTCGCAGGTGGCCTCGACAAAGGCGCCCAAGGCCTCAAAGTCAAAATCGGGCGGTTCAGGAAAGGGGAAGCCCGTATATTATAAGGTGCGTTCAGGCGACACCTTGAGCAAAATCGCAAAGCGCCACGGCACCACCGTCGACAAAATCTGCAAGCTGAACGGCATCAAGTCGAACAAGACGCTGAGCATCGGGCAGAGGATTAGGGTGAAGTAGGATAAAGTTGAGGGGAACGTATTCTATATATTCACTTATACAACTCTTTTCCACTCCTCCATTCCAACTCCACATAATGTGGAGCTTTCTCTGTAGAAATCAGACCACAAGGTAATTTACTATAGAAATCCACTACTTGTGGATTGTAGATTCCATTATAAGCACCATCTCTCCCCATTAATATGGGTTTTCTTAAATCATTTTCAACACAACACAATGGTGTAGGCATTGGATGATGCACATTCAAACAAGGTCTGTTTGGATGGCCATTGATACTACCATGATGTGACACAACATAATAATCAGAATCAAACAAATAAGAACTACATTTCCATGATTTCGACATATTATCAAAACCCTTATACTCTAAATCACCAGGAAATACCATCGACTGACCACCCAATGTAATCATAATCACAGCGGAAGAATCATTCAATGGGTTGTTCGCTATCCTATAATTGGGTGACGCACCAACAACGGTCGCTTTGCTTCGAAATATTCTACACTCAGGATGCAAAAACCTAATCGCATTCACACTATTGTCAGAAATAGGTTCTATAAACCTAACATCTGCATTCTTTAATTTGTCTAGTATTCGTGTATAACACTTGCTCGCACAGTGATAATATAGATTGACATAACACACCGTTCCATTATTAATATAGTGTTTATCCACAAGATACTCCAGCCCGTTATAATGGTCATAATGAGTATGTGTCAAAAAAAACCTATCGATAATCAATGGTTCATTATTCGATTTCCCCAATCTCTGCTTGATGGCTTCAAAACAGGTTTCCAAATTCACCGAGTAATCACGCCAATTGCTTTTGTCAATTACAGAACAATCAATCATCCAAATTTGATAGAATGAACCCTCACAGAATACAATAACACTACAATTCCCATGACCAACATTAACATGATATGAAACCACTTCCAATGTTTTCGAATTTTCAAGTTGCCTCAACAATGCAGTGTCTTCCTCTTCAGTTGGATTTATATGTCTGTCAAGCAATTGTCGCTGTAAACTATTAAAAGTCCTAAACTGCTGACGTGCATATTGGGAAAGATTCCCATAACTAAAATATTGTTGATTATTATTTTCATTGTAATACACATACCAACCTTCTCGAATTGTCCCCGAATGATTGGTCATCTTCAACTGCTCATAATTCAAAAAAAGCACTCTTGAACCTTGCTCTTTATCATCTACAGCAGGAAACAAAGTTACTGAAGAAGCATCGCCTTCTATTGGGTTAAAAACACTATCAACGAAATATAAATTCTGTAATTTGTTTTTATTCTCTTTTTCCATTTTTTATCACGCAATAATTATCCCGGTAGTCTTTCTTGCTCCTTCTTTTCGTTTTCCTCTGAGCTGTAACCTGTTTTGTTCTTTATGAACCTGCGAACCACAAACAAGAGCGCCGCAAAGACCAAAGCCACAAAAGCCACCCAAAAGCGGGTGAAATATTCCCAAACCACCGACCATAGCTCATCGAAATAAGCCACCTTTACCTTCACTGAAACCACCTGCGCGGGCTTGGAAACAGGTATGCCCTTACACTCCTCGTTATCGAAAAGCTCTATCGTGGCGCTAACCTCAAACTCACCCTTTTCTTCCGGTGTGATGACGAACTGGACCCCTGAACCCGTTGGGTCTATCTTCACGCATTTCGAGCCTTCCGGCTCAATTTTGAAATGCTTGGCATTAGGGGTTATGCGAGCATAAGAGCTGATGTTGGAGGAATACCATGAGGTGGTGTCGCGAACCATATTTTGGTTGGGTTTCGGCATAAATTTCTCCAACCCAATCCAAACCCTGAGCGTTCCCGATGAGCCCAGTTTTATTTTCTCAGATGCCTCCAACACCACACCGTATTGATCGGGATCCATCGCTGGCCTCGTTTCTTCGCCACCGCAAATGGGGTTCTCGACGACAGCGATTTCCTTCGGTTTGTCCTGTTCCGTAGCTTTTTCGATGGGTGTGTTTACAACCTCTACGGAAGGTCCGGACGCGCAACCGACCATAACCATTCCCAAAAGAATAGCCAGCGTTATCCTTTTGAGCGATTTGAATAAATTACCGTACTGATTCATAATAGTTTATAATCTTGATTGTCAATTTGCGCCAAAATTATGGAAAAAACCAATATAATGGCACAAAAGACAACAAAAAAGATCATAATTCCATTACATCCTCAGCCGCCAGCGGCGAATATGCCCCATCCTTCGTTTCGAGTATCACCGACCCGCTTTCCAAGCATTCCAAGGAGTGCCATTGGCCTTTCGGGACGCTAAGACCGCAAAGATGGCTGCCGGGAGCCACAACGAAAGTATCTGTCACCTTGCCGTTTTCATCATAATACAGCCATTTCACCTTGCCGCGCAACACCACCACCGTTTCCGTGCTGCCACGATGGCGATGGATGGGCAACACTGTTCCCGGCTCCAAGGCGTTCAACATACGCTGCGACTGGTCGTCAGGGGTGTTCCGCAAGTCGTAGTTCATCCTCAAACGCGGCGAAGCCTTCGCTTGGGCTGACAGATTGTCAAATAGTTCAGTATTGAGAAACATAGCGTTGCTTTAACCGTTCAGCCATGCCTCAACATCCTCCAACTGCAAAGCGGGGATGTCGAGCTTGTTCTTCTTGCGCAGACCGTTGAGCTTCTCGCGCAGGGCGGAAGGCTTTTCTGCCTTCAGTTGCTCGATGGTGTTGTAGCCGTTGGTGAGCAACAAGGTTGCCCAGGTCTCGGCCATACCCAAGGCCATAAAGTCTTCTTTGGTGGCGTTCTTCACAACCTTTTCGGGACGCATCATCGGGAACAGCAGCACCTCTTGGATGGTGGTCTGACCTGTGAGCAGCATCACGAAGCGGTCGATGCCGATGCCCATGCCAGAGGTTGGCGGCATACCATACTCCAAAGCGCGGAGGAAGTCGTTGTCGATGACCATGGCTTCATCATCGCCACGACCTGCCAGCTTCATCTGTTCCTCGAAGCGGGCACGTTGGTCGATGGGGTCGTTCAGCTCGGTGTAGGCGTTGGCCAGTTCCTTGCCGTTGACCATCAGCTCGAAGCGCTCGGTCAGTTCGGGGTTGTTGCGGTGACGCTTGCAGAGCGGCGACATCTCCACGGGATAGTCGGTGATGAAGGTCGGCTGGATGTAGGTGCCTTCGCACTTCTCGCCGAAGATTTCGTCGATCAGCTTGCCCTTGCCCATCGTTTCGTCCACCTCGATGCCGAGTTGTTTGCACACGTCGCGCAGCTGGGCTTCATCCATACCCGTGATGTCGATGCCGGTCTTCTCCTTGATGGAGTCAATCATCGTAATGCGCTTGAAGGGACGCTTGAAGCAGATTTCGTTGTCGCCAACTTTCACGGTATCAGTGCCTAACACCTCCGTGACAGCGCGTTCAATCATGGCCTCAGTGAAGTCCATCATCCAGAGGTAATCCTTATAGGCCACATAGATTTCCATTGCCGTGAACTCGGGGTTGTGGGTGCGGTCCATGCCCTCGTTGCGGAAGTTGCGCGAAAACTCATACACGCCTTCGAAGCCGCCCACGATGAGGCGCTTCAGGTAAAGCTCATCGGCGATGCGCAAGTACATCGG
>CACXQV010000030.1 GCA_902769875.1 uncultured Bacteroidia bacterium | reverse complement strand
CCTCACGGGCGTGAAGACCGAGGCCACCATCGGCTTCGACGGCACGGTGACCAACGGCACGGCGACGGGCGACATCGCAACCTACGGCACAGGCTCGACGCGCTACGCCGTGGTGCTCAGCGACCAAGCCGCAGTGACCGAAGGTGCCATCAGCGCGGATGGCTTCGAAGGCACGTTCAGCATCCCCACGGCGGCCTACACCAACGCTTTCCTGACCGATGCCACCATGACGCTGACGGAGGCTGCTTCCACCATTATCGACCTCGCGACGGTGACAAGCAACACCACCGTGGAAGACGGCTACACTGTGACCGGCACACTCGGAGCTAACGTGCAAATCTCCATTGCCGCCGGTGCCACGGTGACGCTCGACGGCGTGAACATCACCAATCTAGGCAACAACTGCAACTGGGCGGGCATCAACTGCCCGGGCAACGCCACCATCATCCTCAAGGACGGCTCGACCAACACCGTTTGCGCAGGCAGGGGTGGCGACGGTTTCAGCATCTACCCCGGCATCTGGATTGCACCGGACAAGACGCTCACCATCAAAGGTGGCGGCCAGCTCACGGCATACAGCAACGATACCAATTCCGTAGGTGCCGGCATAGGAGGAGGATACGATATACCCTGTGGCAACATCGAGATTCAGGGCGGCGACATCACGGCTAATGGAGGTGACATTGCCGCCGGCATCGGTAGTGGTAGTGGTGAAAGTGCTGCTAATTGCGGCACCATCACCATCACTGGCGGCACTGTCACGGCTACTGGCGGTGAGCAAGCTGCCGGCATCGGTAGTGGTTTTTACGAAGCCAGCTGCGGCGCCATCACCATCACTGGCGGCACTGTCATGGCTAATGGAGGTGTCAATGCCGCCGGCATCGGTAGTGGTTATTATGCTTCTTGCGGCGACATCACCATCTATGGCGGCACTGTCTCGGCTACTGGAGGTGAGCGGGCTGCCGGCATCGGTAGTGGTAATGACCATGCCAGCTGCGGCGACATCACCATCTCTGGCGGCACTGTCTCGGCTACTGGAGGTGAGTGGGCTGCCGGCATCGGTAGTGGTAATAACAGTGCCAGCTGCGGCACCATCACCATCACCACTGGCGTGACTCAGGTGACCGCCACGAAGGGCAAAGATGCTCCCGACAGCATCGGCAAAGGCCATGACTTTAGCACCTGCGACAAGGTTACTATCGGCGGCGTGGTGTATTGGGATGGTTCAGCCTATCAAAATGGCGGCGGCACTTATCTCATCCAAAGCACGCTGGTTTACCAGCCGTAATAATCAACAACAGAATCAATACGGAAGGCGGCCTTCATTTTTTGAGGGTCGCCTTTTTTGGTTGGTGTGGCGTGCAATCCCCCCTGCCCCCTTTGCAAAGGGGGAAACCTACCGGGAGCAGGCCTACCGGATCCGGAATTTGCGTCGCTTTGCGCCTGGATTGCTTCGCAATAAGTTCAACACCAAATCGCACGACGGGACGAAACTGATGTTCAGCCTACATTTTGCAATGCGGGCCTGAAAGGTATGCGTAAGCACTGATAATGTTTACATTTTGCCGAATAAATCCACAAATCGCCGAATTTTTGGCCAAAGGTTTACAAATCGCCGAATGTAAATCCACAAATCGCCGAGTCGAAAAAACACCTTGTAATAAGGAAGAAAGTAATTTTGCACCTTCTTTCAAAAAAGGGCAATCTTGAAATGAGAAATCTTGAAATGCGAAACATTCAAC
The DNA here is from genome assembly GCA_902769875.1 of uncultured Bacteroidia bacterium. GTDB lineage: Bacteria > Bacteroidota > Bacteroidia > Bacteroidales > F082 > Limimorpha. The sequence continues at coordinate 47,029 of CACXQV010000030.1, read as the reverse complement.
GAAGTTAAATATTGAAACCAACAAATTCTAAACTGTCAAAATGAAAAGCAACAAAAGAAGTTTGAAAGCCCTCGCGCTTTCGCTCGGGCTGGCGGCACTGATGGCGCCGTCCACAATGAACGCCCAAATCAACCACGGGCTTTTGCAGAATCCTTACAAGGACAACAGCGGCAAGAAACATGGAATGATGAACTCCACGAATAACCGTGGCCAAATCACCATTCCTTCCGAAGGAATCACCAACTACGGCATTGGCCAAAGCAATGACGCTCCGCTTGGCAGCGGCCTCTTCATCCTGCTTGGCGCAGGCCTCGGCTATGTCGCACTCAAAAAGAAGGAGGACGAGCAATGAAAAGAACGACCTATTTCGTGATGGCCTTGGCCTTGGCGCTGGGCTTCACGCAGTGCAAGAAAGAAGAAACTCCCGTCAACGGGAATGAAGGCGTCAGGATTACGCTCAATGTGAACAAGGGCACCAACAACTCTAAAGTTATCGTTGACCCTATGGGCCACACCAACCCGGACTATGCCACCGTCAGTTTTGAAGCTGGCGACGTGATTTATGTGGGCTACAACAATCAATATGTAGGCACGCTTACCTACGGAGACGGCATGTTTGACGGCACAGTCAACATTTCGGAAACCGTGGAAGGTGAGCACCTGCATTTCTACTTCCTCGGCGGCGCGGGTTTCACTCCGACTGTTGACGGCAACACTGCCACGGTCGTCATTTCCGACCAAACGGCGAAATACCCCGTGATTTCGTATTCCCCTTCAAACGAGGTCTTCACCGGCGAAGGCTCTTATTCGGCCAAGCTGAAGAACAAATGCTCCATCTTGAAGGTCAATGCAACCTTGCCTGATGCCGTTGCTGCGGCTCCGATTTGCATCACGGGCATGAACAACAAGGTGACCGTTCACTTCGACACCCCGAATGGCGATGACAACGGCTTCGAGTATGGAATAGATGGCGAAGGCGTGATTAAGATGCCCGCCAAAGACGCCGACAATGTTTCGTGGGCCATCGTGCTGCCGCAGGCCGCGTTGGAGGAAGGCGAAGAAGGCTCGGCCTATACCCTACTTCCCCAAACGATCTACAATTATTATAGTAGCCGCCCGCAAGTGCATGAAATCGAGTCCAACAAGTATTACAGTGGCAGTGACGACGCTATCAGTTTGGCAATCACCACAAATCGTCGTTTGGTGGACTTTACATACATGACCAGTGGTAGTTTTCAAGAACAAGACTATGACATTTATACGGGTGAACTTGGGGTGAGCCTACAGCCCACGAGCCTCGGTAATAACGATGGAGGTTGGGGCCATTATACACTTAAAGACGCGACAATCCATGAGAACCTCGATTGCTCTGGCAACGTCGTTCTTACGCTTAAGGGAAACAATGTCATAGGATGCGAGGATCGATTTTTTAATTATGCTGGTCTCGGTGTTAATGGGGCTTCTTATAATGGTAATCAATACTACACTTTGGTCATTGATGGAGACGGCAGCCTCGTGGTTTCGGGTGGTTATGATTGGCCGGGCATTGGTTCTTGTGTTCAATCGTGCGGCAACATCGAAATAAGAGGCGGTCACATTACCGCTATTGGCGATGGCACAGCTCCTGGCATCGGCGCCGGTAAAAACTATACTTGCCGCAATATCACCATCACAGGGGGCACGGTCATTGCTAAAGGTGGCAATCTTACTGGTAGCAGCAATGGCGGCGCGGGCATTGGAACAGCTGGCGCTGGTAATCAAATATGTGGCAACATCCTCATCACAGGCGGAACAGTCGAAGCGACAGGAGGCTATTATGGTGCTGGCATCGGTACGGCATATTTAGGACGCTGCGGCACCATCACCATCACCGATGGGGTGACCCAAGTCACAGCCACCAAGGGTGGCAGAGCATCGAAATCCATCGGCTTGGCCAGAAAAGCGGCTCAGCCCAGTTGCGGCACGGTGACCATTGGCGGCGTAACAGGTTCGATAACGGAAAGCCCATACTATTACCCGCCCCTGCCATAAAATCCCGTTCCGTTCATGCGCATTTGCAATGCGGGAATGATATAAAACAAACCTAAACAAATCCATGGAAGGCGGCCTTCGTTATGGAGGGCCGTCTTTTTTTTGTGTTGGTGGGTGTGCGGCTGCCACGGTGTGACAGCCCTACAGTTTTGGGGTTGTAGGGCTGTCGCAATGCGGCAACCGCATTTTGGCAGATGTGCGTTTGTTTATCGGCAGGGGTTTGTTTGTTTTTTGTTGGCAGGGGTTTGTTTATCGGCAGGGGTTGCATTTCATTTCACCCCTGCCTACTATCCTACGTCACTCCGTGACTTTGTTTGGCACGCGATGGGAACCCCGAAGGGGGTGGCAGCAAAGCAGGCAGGCGGTGTGAACCCCTGCCGGTGATGCGGTGCGTAACCTTGCCCCAAAAAACGGTGTGTAACGCCATCGACAATGCATTTGCGGGGACGCAAATGACGACAAGGTCGTGTCCATTTGCGGGGACGCAAATGACGACAAAGAAAAATTCGTTTAATTCGCATAATTCGCCGTTGTATGGGAGAATACCCTATGCATTTGCGAGGACGCAAATGACGACAAGGTCGTGTCCATTTGCAAGGACGCAAATGACGACAAGGTCGTGTCCATTTGCAAGGACGCAAATGACGACAAGGTCGTGTCCATTTGCAAGGACGCAAATGACGACGATGCGGTGTACGCCCAAGGCAAAAAGATTTTGCGCCCAGCGGTATTTTGTTTTGTAATTCAAATAAAATCGGTAATTTTGCAAAACAGACTGAAAACCCATGCCCGACCATCCCGAAATAGTAAAACAAAAACTCGCCGCGCTGCCCAACAAGCCCGGCGTGTATCGCTATTTCGACAAGAAGGGCGAACTGATTTATGTGGGCAAGGCCAAGAACCTGAAACGCCGCGTCAGCAGCTATTTCAACAAGGAGCAATTCGGCAAGACTCGCGTCCTCGTCAGCAAGATCGCCGACCTCGAATACAGCATAGTCGACTCGGAATCAGAGGCTTTGCTGCTCGAAAACACGATGATCAAGCAGTATAAGCCGCGCTACAACATCATGCTCAAGGACGACAAGACCTACCCTTGGATTTGCATCAAGAAAGAGGCGTTTCCGCGCGTGTTCCTGACGCGAAAAAAACTGAACGACGGCTCGGATTATTTCGGGCCTTATCCCTCGGTGCGCACCGCGCATATCCTGCTTGACTTGCTCACACAAGTGTATAAGGTGCGCTCGTGCCGCACGCCGCTGACTGAAATCGGAGTGGAGAAACAAAAATACAAGGTCTGCTTGGACTACCACATCCACAAGTGCAATGGCCCTTGCGAGGGCTTGGTTTCGAAGGCCGACTACAATGCGATGATTGCCGAAATCCGCGAAATCATCAAGGGCAACATGGGTGGGGTACTTCGCGACTTGAAAGCGCAGATGATGGACTACGCCTCGCGGATGGAGTTTGAGCAAGCCCAAGTCGTCAAGATGAAATACGACTTGTTGGAAAACTATCGCAGCCGCTCGACGGTGGTCAGCGCGACGATTCACGATGTGGAAGTGTATTCTTTCGTCGACGACGACGAGACGCTTTATGTGAACTTCATGAAAGTCAGGGACGGCGCGGTGGTGCAGAGCCATTCGTTTGAGATGAAGCGCAAGTTGGAGGAAACCGCCGACGAGCTTCTTTTGCTGGCCATCATGGATTTGCGACAGCAGTTTGGCGACCACGCTTCCGAAATCATAGTGCCGATGAAGCTGGATTACGAAATCGAGAATGTTGAAGTGACGGTTCCGCAACGCGGCGACAAGCTGAAACTTCTTGACCTTTCGCGCCGCAATGCCATGCAATATCGCATCGACCTTGAGAAGCAACGCTCCCTCGTCGACCCGGAACGCCACCAAAAGCGGGTCTTGAACCAACTGAAAGAAGCGCTGCATCTTGACGAAATGCCCGAAGTGATCGAGTGTTTCGACAACTCCAACTTCCAAGGCGACTATGCCGTGGCGGGTATGGTGCAGTTCGTGAAAGGCAAGCCCAACAAGGCGGGCTACCGGCATTTCAACATCAAGACGGTGGAAGGCCCCGACGACTACGCCTCGATGAAGGAAGTGGTGCGCCGACGCTATTCTCGACTCATCGAAGAGCAAAAGCCTTTGCCCAACCTTATCATTACCGACGGCGGCAAAGGCCAAATGGAGGTAGTGCGCCAAGTGATTGAGGATGAACTCCATGTCAACATTCCCATTGCGGGTTTGGCCAAGGACGACCGCCACCGCACCAACGAGTTGCTGTTTGGCTTCCCGCCGTGTGTGGTGGGCTTGAAGCCCAATTCGGAAGTGTTCCGCTTGCTGACGCACATTCAGGACGAAGTTCACCGTTTCGCCATCACCTTCCATCGCAAGAAGTTCGAGAAAGGTTTTATGCATTCCGAGCTGGCCGAAATCAAAGGGATAGGGAAGAAGACGGCGGAAAAGCTGCTTTTGGAACTGAAATCGGTGAAAGGCATCAAGGAGGCTTCGTTGGAGCGGCTTTCGGAAGTTATTGGTCCAGCCAAGGCCAAGGTGATTTATGGCTATTTTCACCAATCATAACCCATCCCACTAACCGTCATTGCGGGCTTGCCCCGCAATCTCTCGAAATGAAAGGCGTTGCCAAAGGGCTTGGGAGATGGCGGATCATAGTCCGCCATGACGATGATTGGCTTGGGTCCGTCGTTTTTGGGGTTGCTGCCGGTAACAAAAACAAAAAAAGCCGGCGCAAGGCCGGCTTTCTGTTTCACCTTTTCATAGCTCCTCCATCCCATTAACCGTCATTGCGGGCTTGCCCCGCAATCTCTCGTTTCCAAGGACAAAACAAAAAAAGCCAGCGCAAAGCCGGCTTTTTGTTTCACCTTTCTCCAGTCGCTTACTGCAACTTGAAGAACACGGGGATTTGGTACGACACGCGCACGGCCTTGCCACGTTGCTTTCCGGGCTTCCATTTGGGCAGCGACTTGATGACGCGCATGGCTTCTTCGTCGCAGCCGCCACCGATGCCACGGAGCAGCTTCACGTTGGAGATGGAACCATCGGGCTCGACGACGAAGCCGACGAACACACGGCCCTGGATGCCGGTTTCACGGGCAATCTGGGGATACTTGATGTTCTTCGAGATGTACTCCATCAGTTTGACTTCGCCACCGGGGAATGCGGGCATCTCTTCCACGATTTGGAAGATTTCCTGTTCGACGACTTCTTCTTCGACGACTTCAGGGGCAACGTATTCCTCAATGATTTCGTTTTGCTCCACTTCGGCATTGATGTCGATGTCTTCAACTTCGACGTCGTCTTGCACGATTTCGAGCTGGGTGGTCTGCTTGGGCACTTCCACAGGTTGTGGCTTTTGCTCTTCTTGTTTGGTGATTTCCACCATTTCTTCTTCCAAAACCTCGGTCTGGCGGAGCAGGCTGGGGTCGATTTCGCGCTTGTCGTAGCTCTTGTGTTCGAAAGCCAACCAAGCGACGAGCAAGCTGATAACCATACCTATCTGTATGAACATCAGCTTCTTGTTCTCAAGATTAGCTTTAGGTGATTTCTTTTCTTCCATGGTTATGTGTTTTTTAAATTTTTGCTTCCTAAAATCGGTGCGAAGATAGGAATTATTTGTTTATGAAACGCACGCGAAGCGAATTTTATTTTTTCCGGCGGAAAAAAAGATGGAAAACGAGCACTCCGATGCCTGTCCCGATGCTGTCGGCAAGGAAGTCGAACCAGTCGCCGGTGCGTTTCGGAACCAAGAATTCCTGCATCAGCTCGGTCAGGCCGCCGTATGCGATGCTGATGACGAGCGCAAGCATGAGGGCCTTTTTGCGGTAGGCTTCCCCGTTTTCGACGAACTGCCGGCGATAGCCCCAGATGCAGAGGAAGGCGAAAGTGGCATACATCAGCAGATGCACCACCTTGTCCATCCCCACCACGGGTTTCACTGGGGGCAACAAAGACCCCGGAAGCCCTGTGAGGATCAGTATGACCGTTCCGCACAGGATTCCCGGGATGCTGTTTCTGGTCAGTTTTTCCAATGGATTAACCAATCTTGGCTTGGTAGGCGGCGGCGTCCATCAGGGCGTCGACTTCGGCCACGTCGTTCACTTTGATTTTGATGATCCAAGCCTCGCCGTAGGGGTCGGTGTTGACGAGTTTGGCGTTTTCTTCGTCAGCGAGGGCTTCGTTGACTTCGAGGATTTCGCCTCCCACGGGCATGAGGAGCTCGGCGGTGGTCTTCACGGCTTCGATGGCGCCAAATTCTTCTTGGGCGTCGAGGGTTTCGCCGACCAAGTCGGGGTCGACATCGACGAAGGTGATGTCGCCAAGTTCGTGTTGTGCGTAATCGGTGATGCCGACGTAAGCGGTCTCGCCTTCAAGGCGAATCCATTCGTCGTCGTTGGTGTACTTCAGGTTTGCTGGAATATTCATTTCTTATGTATTTAAAAAGTTGTTCAATCAGGCTGCGAAAATACATGTTTTAGTCGCTCACTCCGCATTTTCCCGAAAATTTTATTGCGCCAAGTTGAATCTGATGGTTACGCCTCCGTATGTGGTCGAGTTCTTGAAGGTGTTGGCCACCTCCGGGATTGTCACATCATATTTGAAGAAGGCTTGTGCGCTCAGGCGTTGGCTGAAGTTGTAGTCGGCGGTGAGGTAGATGTTGATCTTGTTCTGGCCTGCCGACACTTGGTTGTTGTTTTCGTTGATGCGGCGCAGTATGGTGATGTCTTTCTTGAAGCCCAAGTCGAGCTTGAGGACGAGGTCGTTCTTGATGGTTTGGGCCTTGCCGTTGCCGCCGATGGGCGTGACGTTGAAACTCAGGTTCTTGATGCGGTATCCGCCTCCAATGACGATTTCGCGGCTGTTCACCTCGGTGAGCTGGTTGTTGGCGAAAGCCAAGGTCAGCGTCCTCGCTTTCCTGATTTGCACGTTGGCCGTCATCGAGTTTTGCAGGCCTATGTCAATGCCAATCAGAGGCGCATATTGCTCGTTGAGCACGATTTGTGTCATGTCGCATCTCGGTATGATCAGGTCTGAGTTCTCGTAGGTCTGGATGGTGTTTTCCTCGTCGTAATAGACGTTTGAGGCCCACGAGTTGATGTTGTAGTTCGACTTGTAGCTGTGAGTGACGCTCAAGGTCTTGAAAATCTTGCCGATGGCGGGTATGCTGGTCAATCCGCTGTAGGTGAAGTTCCAGTTGGGAAGCGGGATGCGCGGGAAGGGACTGAGGGTGATTTTGCTCGCGTCTTGGCCGCTGTATGCCGCTATGAAGGAGTAGAGCACCACTTCCATCGAGGAGGAGTTGTAGCCTTTCGGGAAGTAGTCGCCGGCAAGGCTGTCGAAGGTGTATTCGTTGACTTGATCAATCCATTGCGGGTTGTCGCGTGCCAAACGCTCGGCGATGATGATGCGATTCGACAACATGTTGTCGAACAGTCTCGATTGCACCGAGTCGGACCTGACGAATGAGGTGGTTCCCATGAAGTAGCTCATACTGAAATTGCCGTTGTTGGTGGGGGTGAACACGTCGAAGTTGTTCGTCATTTCATTGTAGCGGAAGTAGTGCTGCTGGTTTTCGGCATAGTTGCGGTTGCCGGTGAAGTCGATTTTCAGTCCGGGGAATATTTCGGTGTTGACGCGGTAGTTTATCGTTTCGGTCTTTCTTCGTATGTAGGGCTGGCTGAGGATGGAGTCGGTGGTGAGCCAACGTTTGTTGTCTTCAAGGTCGATGCTGTGGAGTACGGCTTTTTCGTAGATGTTGTCGTCGTCGCCAAACGAGCTGCCCAAGACAAAGCCTACTCCGGGTGCCCAAGTTGCGGTGTTCAGGCCGACATATTGCGCCTTGGGCATAAAGCCCGGCAGCGACTGCCCGTTGACCAACGAGTAGGTGCCCGAAACCTTCTTCACCAAGGTGACGATGCGCAAGCTGTTGTCCAGTATTATCTTTCCGACGTTGACCTTTGGGGCGGTTTGTGTGGAGTCGGCGGGCTTGTCGCCATCTTTTTCCTTGTCGTTTTTGTTGTTTCTTCCGCCACGGTCGTTGTTGTTGCGTCGTTGCGGTGTGCTGAGGGTTTTCAGGTAGGGTACTTTATTATATAGCTTCGTGAAGTCGAGGGTGGCGTTGCCTTGGATGTTGTTCGAGTTTTCGATGGTGTTGCCTAATCGGGCTTGGATGGATTGTGCCGATGCCGTCCAGTTGTAGGTGCCTTGGTAGCTTGCGCTTGTCGTGATCCAGTTGAAAATCGGGATCTTGTTGATGGGCAGGGTGTAGTTGGCGTTGAGGCTTTGCTGGAAGCGCGACATCGAGCCCAAGTGCTTGAGTTCGTTCTTGATGGTGTCTTGGTATTTTTGGTAGGTTTCGGGGTCTATGTTGCGGTCGACCATGCCGGCGGGCTCATAGATGTAGGCTTGGGCCTGGGCCGAATAGTCGAATGTCAGGGCTTTGGTGAGGTCGTAGCGCAGTTGGTAGTTGCGGTTCCAATCCCATTGTTTTGAGAAGGTCGGGGCGATGAGGATTTCGCCGCCGCTCTTGTTGCGCAGCTCCCTTTCGGAATAGAAGCGATACATTTCGGTGTTGAACGTGATGCTCTTGGGTGCATAATAGAAGTTGATGTCCTTGATGATTTGCAAGGCGGGTTTCGAGGCCCACTTGGCCTTGGCGAATGGCGCTACGTTGGTGGGGTTGCCTGCATAGGTGTAGCCTAATCCGCCACGGTAGGCCTTGGTCAGGTAGTATTTGATGTCGGTGTTTTCCTGATAAGTCTCGCTGTAGGAGAACGAAAGGTTGAAGTTCTCGATGTCATAGATGTGTACCTTGGGCATGTTGCCGCGACCGCCGCCAAGGGCACGGTTGGGGTCGCGCAGATTTTCTTTGGGCTTGCTTTCGCCATCGTCGGCATTGCGCTTCTTTTGGACACGCTCTTTCCTGACATTCATGAAGTTGATGTTCTTCTGACGGGTGAAGTCGTGGATGGTCGAGCGAAGCGAGTCTCTTTCTCGGTCGGTGTTGAGCAAGGCCATGGCGTCTTTCAGCTTGATGTCGGCGTCGTAAGGGTTGTAAAGCGGGGTGATGCGGGTTTCGCCATAGTCGATGTGCATCGGGATTTTGAGGCCAGTGTTTTCGAGGAACTTGCCGAGTTCGAGGTCGGTGGAGACGTTGAAGGCCGAATTGGCCTCGAAGGTGTTGCTTGTGATGCGGCTATCCAAGGCGCCGAAGCCTGCCGAACTGTAGGAACCGTTGACCGCCACGCGGCCCAAGTCGGCCAAAGTGGCTTCGAGGCGGCCTGTGGCAGCAACGCCGCCGTTGCTGTTCAGGTCGGTGAGGCGCAGCTCGTTGACCCAAATCACCGCGCTCTTAGGCAAACCGTCGTCGATGTCGGCGAGGTTTTGGCGTTTCGGGTTGCGTATGCCGATCATCATCGCTTCCACATCGCTGATGCTTGGGTTGCCTATCACCTTGATGGTGTGATAGTAGTCTTTTCCGTCCACGTTGCCTTTTTTCGTCTTTTCGGAATAGATGTAATTGACCCTGACGTTGCTATTGGGCTGCATCATGGCTTCGTTGCGGTGTTGCTTCACTTGGACGAGGTCTTCCAATTGGATGTCCAAATGGTTGATTTCGGGCCAGATGGCATCCCGGTTGGTGTAAGGCGTGCCCCATGGGGTTACCTTCAGCGGCACTTCATATTCGTAGTAGTTCTCGGTGAAGTCGGTGCCGATGCGCATGAAAACGGTCAGGTCTTGGTCTTCAAGCGGAACGTCCTCGTGGGCGGCTTCGGCGTGGACGAACATCTTCAGGTATTTGTATTGCCGCAGGTCGAAGTCGGCGGTCTTGTAGATGGCGCGTCCGTCGCCGTCCACCAAGTTGTTGACCGTCATTTGCAGCGATTGCTCGTTGATGCGGGTGGTTTGTGTCATGCCGATGACGGTTTCCTGCTGTATGCCGGGCGGGATGACGTAAGGCACGGGTTGGCGGCGGCTGTTCTCGTCGATGCTCACCGCCGAAATGTCGAAGGTGGTCTCGTTGCTGATGTCGTTAGGCTCGTATTCGCCCGGGGCTTGGATGCTCTGTGTGTAGGTGCGCCATTCGCCCTTGACGAGGCCTAATGTGGCGAAACGCAGCACGATGGGACGCTCGAAGCCGGTCATGAACATACGCATGAAGCGAATCGAAGAGAAGTCGTCGATGTGGCCGATGACGCGGTCGGGCTGCCTCACGGGAATGCGGAACTGATACCATGTGACGCCTCCAATCTGGCCGTTAGGCAAGGCTACATTGGTCGACTCCATCACATCGGAAATGTGGTTTAGGCCCACAACCATCTTGGCTGGGTCGAGGTCGATGACATATTGGTAGTAACGTTCCGATTCGCTCAAGGTGTTGTCGTCGTTGATGTCTTCGGCGTTGGGCAGGGTCGAGTTGCTGTTTTGGTAGCCTTCGGTTTGCTGGACATCGGCAGGCGAGTTGCCGTCGGGGCCGTTATAGTGCTTGTAGCGGTTCAGGATGCTCTTGTAATAGGGATCGTCGGAGTTGTCCCAATCGGTTGAGCGGAAATAGTGGTAGTTGTCGCTCGATGGGTCGTTGGAGGCCTTCTCGTAAACTGCCGAGCCTTCGCCGAAACGGCTCCTTATCGCACTAAGGAAAGTTCCCTCGAAGAAACTGCGTTCGTCAACGTCGCGCAATCCGTCGTAGCCAACGTCTTGGTATTGACGGGCTTCCGATGAGTTGCTGAAGGTTCCCACAAGGTCTTGCAAAACGGGCACACGACCCCAAATGGTGGTATCCACATCTTTGACGACCGACGAGGTGGGCAAGCCGTTTTCGTAGAACTTGCGACCGTCGCGTAGGATGTCTTCGCTGATGTCGCCCAAGTTGATGTAAAGTTTGCCGGGATTGTTGGCGAATTGTTCCTCCGAGAAGGGGTCCATCAGCCAAAACTCGATGTATTCGATGTTGGTGGCCTCAAAGTCGGTCGACTCCATCTTGCGCATGATGCCTCCCCAACGGCTGCGTGGGTCATTGAGGTTGCCCTCGGCGTCAATGCCTGCTGAATAGGAGGTCGGGTCTACATCGTAGTTGTAAGGGCCGCGTTCCGATGGATAATACGACAAATTGAGCACCGAGACATTGGTTTGCGTGCCGGTCTCGATGTTCTTGGTCGGGAAAATCTCTGTTTCAAGCACTTGACGCACAGAGTTTTTCGAAAGCTCTTCGTTGTCGATGTTCGAGGGGCGGTAATTGTAGTTGCGGTCGTAGAAGATGGAGTTGTCGATGACATACCACGCCAATTTTGCGCGGTTTTTGCCGTAGGCGAGCCCTGTGCCGGCAGCTGCTTCGGGGAAGAGGTCGTTCTGGTTTTGGGGCGTGCTGGCCATATACCAAAGCGTGGGCAGACGCAGGTCGATGGTCGACTTGGCGCCTTCAAAATCGTCGATATATGACGTGTTGCGCTCGCTGGCCGAGTGGGTGAGGCCGGGGATGAATCGGGCAAACTCACCATCAACCCTGATGCGCGATGGCGCCTTGGTGCTGATGCCGGGCAGCTTGTCGATGAGGCTGGTCAGCCAACGGGCTTCGGCGTTGTAGCTGAGGTCGGCGCCATAGATGGTGTTGGCGATGGCTTCTTCTCCGTAGTTGATTTTCTGGGTATACGATTTCTCGCCCAAATAGAGTATTGTGCCGCCGAGGCGGAAATCGCGGTTGAACTCGTGCTCGATGCGGGTGCCGAGGAAGGTCTTCTTGATGGCGCTGAAGCCCGAATTCGACTCCAACGAGATGTTGATGGGCGTGCCTGAGTTGAGGATGCCTTCGTTGAGGATGCTCACACGGCCCAAGGTGTAGTCGACGGTATAGTCAACGTTTTCGACAAGTTGTACGCCTCCTGCGGTAACGGTGACGGAGCCTTGTGCCACGTTCATCGCGTTGAGGCTGATTTCGCTCCCCGATTGCGACGAGTAATAACCCTTGAGGCTGAACTTGTTCTTCTCCGAATATTGCTCAGCCGAGGTCTTGGTCAACGTGTAAAGCGAGTCGTAGGCATATTTGTCGGCCAATTCGGGCTCGTCGGGGAAGACCTTGGTGTGGATGTGCTTGCCGAAAGGTTCCAGCACGGGGAAGAAGATGCGTCCGTTCGACGAGTTGATGGTACCGCCTTGCGTGGCGGCGTTGTCCAAGAAGTCGAACACGCCGTCGCCGCCAGCTATGGGGTTGTTTTGCGTGGTCAGGTTGTCCAAGCCCATCAGGTGCAGCATCGAGACACCTTTCACCGAGCCTTCAGTGAAATAGCCGTAGGGCGTGCTGCTCGAATTGCCGTTGTAGAAGATGTTCAATATGAAGTCTTGCGACCCGATTTGGTAGGCCCTGATGTTGTAGACGTTCTTCATCATCAGGTTCCAGATAGGCATTTTCGTGTTGACCGTGGTGCCGCGCAGCAGCTTGGCCACCAACACCTTGGGCGTTTCGATGCCTTGGTCGGAAAACTCACCCACTTGATAGATCTCGTCGCTGCCCACGATGGTGTATTGGTAGGCGACGGCCAAGGTCTGGTTGGAATTGAGGCTGACGTTCAATGAAATGAAACCTAATTTCGAGTTGATTGAGAACTCGGTGTTGCTCAATCGGCGGGCGTTTTCGACCTTCTCGAAATCGCGGCCCGAAACCATGTAGCCCGAGCGTCCGATGCGCATCGGGTCGTTGCTCATGTAGTTGGTCACATTGCTGATGTTGCGGATTTGGGTCGTGTCCATTCGGGCAACGAGGTTGTTGGCCCCATTGCGTGGATACACCTTGCTGTTGGTCGGGTTGACTTCGGGGTTGTAGATCCATTCATTTTTTCCTTCGCCCAAGTCGTTCAAGGCAAGGATGTTACGAGTGTTTTGCGTCGAGGTGTTCGTGTTGGTTATCCAAACCTCGATTTTGGTGATGTTGACGCTTGAAGTGACGGTGGGCAGGGTCGACAAGGCCTCCTCATAATGGTCGCGGAAGTATTGGCTAAGGAAGAAGTGTCGGTTTTCCTCATAGTCCAAGCAGCTGAGTTCGAACTGGTTGGTTTGCGCTCCGCCTTGCACGGTAACGTTTTGCGACTCGCTTTCTTGGTAGGAAACGATGGACGAAATGGTGGTTTTGCCGAATTTCAGCTTGCTCTTGATGCCGAACAGCTGTTGCGTGCCTTGGATGAGGGTGCTGTTGAGCGGGAAGCTGACGTTGCCGGCTTCCAAAAGTTGGATGATTTCGTCTTCCTTGCCTTCATATTTCAGGGCGAGCTTGTCTTGGTAGTTGAATGTCGCCTTGGTGTTCTTGTTGATGTTGAAATTGATTTTGTCGCCTATTTTGGCCATCACGTTGAGTTGGATGTCCTGCTCGAAAATGAAGTCGTTGTGGCGCTTGCGGCGTTCGCTCATCGACTTGTCGTCGCGGAAGCTGTGCTTGAAGCCGAAGGTGAGGTCGACCGAGCCTTGTGGCCTGATTTCCACAGTGTTGCTTCCGAAGATGGTCTCAAAGGCCTTGCCTCCGACAAACATTGGCGGGATGATGGAGCTGCCGTTGGTGGTGGAGCGTGCGTTTTGGCTTCGGCGTTCTTTCCAGTATTCTTGTATGCCCTTACGGTTCTGATACTCAAAGTATTCGTTTTGGGTAAGGGTGGTAGGCGTATCGTAATAGAATTGGCCGACGCGGCGTTTGAAGGTGTATTGGCCTGTCAATGGGTCGTAGATGATTTCGGTCTGGAAGTTGTCGGGGTCGCTGAGGTAGAGCGGCGATTGGTTGTTGAGGTCTTCCAAGGGGTTGCCCGTGCTGACGGGGATGGGGAAAATCACTTTGGTCGAGTCGGGTTCGACGGTGTAAGGATTGGGGTAGAAAATGTCGTAGCTTTCTGCTGCTGTCAAGCGGAGAGCTGAGGATAAAAATATGGCGAAAAAGAAAAGAATTAGGAATGATGGATGGCGAATGGCATTCCACATTCCGCATTCCGCATTCCGCATTTTTATATCTCGTGTATAATATAAATTCATTTGCTTTACAGAATCTTAAGTGCTTCTTTAATAAGAGTTTCGACGGTGGCTTCGGGCATTTGCTTGAGCAGCTTGTCCAAAGCCTTGTCGACCGCCGCTTTGCTGAAGCCCAATATCGTCAATGCTGATAACGCTTCGGTTTTGATTGTATTGTTTGGCGTGGCGAAAATTTCCGTCGGGAAGTCGTTTTTCTTCAGTTTGTCCTTCAGGTCGATGACGATGCGCTGGGCAGTCTTTGCGCCGATGCCTTTCACGGCTTGGATGGTCTTCACATCGTCGTTGGCGATGGCGTTGCTCAATTCGTTGACGGTCAGCGAACTGAGGATGAGCCTCGCGGTGTTGCAGCCCACGCCCGAAACGGAGATGAGTAGCTCGAAGAGGTCGCGCTCCTTGGCCGAATAAAAGCCGAAGAGGTTGTGCGCGTCCTCAAGGATTTGCTCGTGGACGAACAACTTCGCTTCCTCCTTCTCGCCGATGGCGGTGAAGGTGTTGAGCGTGATGTTGATGAAATAGCCGATGCCCTGATTGTCGAGAACGACGAAAGTAGGCGACTTTTCGGCTATCTTGCCGGTGATATAGGCGTACATTTTGGCGCAGTTTGGAATAAACTGCAAAAATACAAAAAAAGAGGATAGAGGGAAACAAAACTGCACAAAAAAAGAGGACTTTCCAGCCCTCTTTTTCCTGTTGTTTTTGAAGCGAATGCTTATTTGGCCTCGTTTTGGCACTGGTGGCCTTCTTCGCCTTTGCAGCATTTCTTTTCGCCGCCGCAGCCTTCGAGGCGCTTCATGATGAGGTCTTTCTGCTCATCGACGGTCAGGTTGGCGAAGTTTTCCCAAGCGGCCTTCATTTGCTCGCACTGGGCTTTCATTTCGGCGCATTTCTTTTCACATTCGGCCTTTTGCTCTTCGGTCATTTCGGCCATCTTCTTTTCGCATTCTTCCTTGCCTTCCTTGCAGCACGATTTGGCTTCGGCTTCGCACTCGGCTTTCTTGGCATCCATTTGGGCAAACATTTCGCAGGCTTTCTTGTTGATTTCGGCCTTGGCTTCGTCGGTCATCTCATCCCACTTGGCGTATTCGGCCTTCAGGGCTTCCATAGGGCATTCGTGCTTTTCCTCGACCACTTCGGTCTTTTGCTCCTGAACAGGCTGAGCGGCTTGTTCGGATTGCTTGGGGGTGTTGTTGCAGGCCACCAAAAAGAGACTGGCCAAACCTAAAGTAAAGAATAACTTCTTCATTTTTAATAAGTTTAAATTGTTGATTGATGTTGTTTTCTTCTTTTTGAGCGCGCAAAAGTACAAATTATTTCAATAGCCCTTGAAAAAATGTGTTTTTTCGCCAAAAAAATCTTTTTTTATATAAGGTTGTTTATTTATCGGGGAATGTCTAATTTTGCGGCCTAATTTTGCGGTCAATAATTTTGACTGCAAAAAAGGTATTTCGATGTATATCAATGAATAGCAACTTGAGCCTATATCAACCTTCTGACGAGTCCATTGTTGTTTACAAGAGCAACGACGGCGTCGTGCAATTGGATGTGCAGGTGGCGGATGAAACGGTTTGGTTGACACTTAATCAACTTGCTATGCTGTTTGATAGGGATAGGTCGGTCATATCTCGCCATTTACGCATTATTTATGCTGAGGGTGAGCTTACAAGAGTGGCAACTGTTGCAAAAACTGCAACGGTTCAAGATCGAAAATGGAAATTTGGAAATCACAGATTGTGATGTCCAATTCCATTCGGATGACAAGTTGAAATAGATGTAGAAACGAAAAAACAAAGGGTAAATGGATTGTATTAAAATACATAACTTTGGTCCGGTAAAGGATGTTGACATAGAATTGTCGAAACTAATGGTATTCATCGGCCCCCAAGGGTCGGGGAAAAGCACCATTGCAAAACTGCTGACTGTGCTTTCCGATGTGTACTGGTGGCTCAAGGTATGCGATAATGATAATCCAATGGAGGCGTTCCGGAAAATCGGTATTGAGAGTTGTTTCCAACCAGATACAATCATCAACTATCACTGGAGGGATGAAGTTCATATCACATTTGACAAAGGGGTGTTTTCTGTATCTGTCAAAGACGTGAAGTCCGAGGATACAAGTAATTTTTGCAAGGCTTTAATCGGTATTGCGGCGAAGAAGGAACTGGTAAAACTTGGATTAGACATAGATAAACTTCAGGGAGATAGGCTATTGGCAAAAAACCTCAACTATTTGAGGGCATATTTGCGACTCGCCTGTTATATTCCTGCCGAACGAAACCTGACAGGGGCTGTTGCTTCATCTTTGGCAAACATTCTTGTGTCAAAAGTTCCACTGCCCAATACGCTAATTGAGTTTATGTCTTTTTTTGAAAGGGCAAGGAATCATTACGCGACTTATGATGCCTCGTTTTTGGGAGTGAAATACAACAGGGATTTTGGCAATGAATGTATATCCCTTTTGGAGAATTCCGAGAAGCACCTTCCATTGGAGGCTTGCTCGTCGGGGATTCAATCTGCATTACCTTTGTTGATGGTTCTTGATTATGCAAGGGAAGATAGTGGTTTTGAATCTTTTGTAATAGAAGAACCCGAGCAAAACCTGTTCCCGACCAACCAACGAGAGGTCTTGAATAGGATTATCAGACTGTCACAGCACAAAAAGGATTGTACTATTATCATCAATACGCACAGCCCGTATTTGCTTTCTGCGTTGAACGTAAGTATGCTGGCCGCAAAATTATCAAAATCAGATGATTACAAAGAGGAAGTTGATAGTGTTGTCCCGCCACAATTCCGTGTAGATAGTGCTGAAGTGTCTGTGTTTTCACTTGGTGGCGAGAACTATTGTGAGTCTATTAAAGACGACAAGACAGGAATAGTTTCCGTCAATTATCTTGATGTGGTATCGGATGCCATTGGTTCTGATTTCAACAAGTTGTATCAGCTTTACCTGAAAACGCTCAAGAAATGACATCAATAGGATACATACCAAACGCTGTGAAGAGGCTTAAACTGGTCAGTGCCTTCAAGGGATACAATCCAGGAGTCCTTGATTGCATCGAAATATCGCGCAATGACCAAATAATGGTTGTGGATGATGAGGAATGTACCCATATTTCTACTGCTACAGAAGATGCTTCACGTTGTTGTGTTTGTTTTAATCCGAATCGAAACGAAATCGTGGTTTTGCCTCTTGATAAGAAACTCATTAAGCAACGACAGGGCGGAATGGCAGACGGAGCCGCATTTGATGAAAACAAATTCGCTTTTTTGGAGTTTAAAGACCAAGCACAAGGCCACACGTCTGAAGCCATAGAAGGAACATACACAAAAGCAGCAAGCCAATTATCGGCAGCATTAGATTTGTTCTCTGATAAACTCAAAGATGAAAAAGTTGCAATAGATTTTATTAAGAAGGTGAATGTGATTTGCCATATTATTGTGTCGGAAAAATTCCCTCGTGTGTCAGCGTTGGAACAAAATATGATGCTTATGTTTGCGTTGTCAAATAATGGGGTGGGCTTGAGTTTCGAAAGGGAGGTTCGTTTTTAATTGGGCAGAATGAAATATTGAATAGAAAACTGATGAAAGAACAAAATACATAATGCCTACATGTTCAGTGAAGTGGCCGCCATTTATCCTATCACTCCGTCGTCGCCGATGGCCGAGTATATCGATGAATGGGCTGCCAAAGGTCAGAAGAACCTCTTTGGCGAGACTGTTAAGGTCGTCGAGATGCAATCCGAAGCCGGTGCCGCCGGTGCCGTTCACGGCTCGTTGCAGGCTGGTGCCCTCACCACCACCTACACCGCCTCGCAAGGTCTCTTGCTGATGATCCCCAATATGTACAAGATTGCCGGTGAGTTGCTTCCGGGCGTGTTCCACGTTTCGGCCCGTGCCCTTGCCGCCCAAGCCTTGTCCATTTTCGGCGACCACGCCGACGTGATGAGTGCCCGTCAGACGGGCTTCGCTATGCTTGCCACCGGTTCGGTGCAAGAAATTATGGACCTCGCTCCCGTGGCACATTTGGCCGCCATCGAAGGCCGCGTGCCTTTCCTGCACTTCTTCGACGGTTTCCGCACCTCCCACGAAATCCAGAAAGTTGAGGCTGCCGATATGGAAGCCCTCCGTCCGTTGGTCAACTGGGAAGCCCTGAAGGAATACCGCGACAGAGCCTTGAACCCCGAACACCCCGTAACCCGTGGCACTGCCCAAAACCCCGACATCTACTTCCAGACCCGCGAGGCGCAGAACAAGTATTATGACGCTCTGCCCGACATCGTGGCCAAGTATATGAAGGAAATGAGCAAGATTACGGGCCGCAACTACGCCCCGTTCACCTTCTACGGCGCTCCCGATGCCACCGACGTTATCATTGCTATGGGTTCCATCACCGATGTCATCAAGACCGTCATCGACCGTGAGAACGCCAACGGCAAGAAACTCGGCCTCGTCAGCGTACACCTCTATCGCCCCTTCAGCGTGAAGTACCTCGGCCAAGTACTGCCTGAGACCGTCAAGCGCATCTGCGTCCTCGACCGTACAAAGGAGCCCGGCGCCAATGGCGACCCGCTGTATCTGGATGTCGTCGAAGCCTTCGCCAACTGCAAGGACATCCCGGCTGCCAACAAGCCGATGATTATCGGTGGCCGTTATGGTCTGTCTTCGAAGGACACCACTCCCGCCCATATTATGAGCGTGTTCAACAACCTCGCCAGCGAGAACCCGATGAACCAGTTCACCGTCGGCATCAACGACGACGTGACACACCGTTCATTGCCGCTGCTGCCCGAAATCAGCATCCTGCCGAAGGGCACCTTCGAGGCCAAATTCTACGGCCTTGGCGCTGACGGTACGGTGGGTGCCAACAAGAACTCCATCAAGATTATCGGCGACAACACCAACAAATACAGCCAAGCCTACTTCGACTACGACTCGAAGAAATCGGGCGGCTACACCTGCTCGCACCTGCGTTTCGGCGACCAGCCCATCCTGGCTCCTTACCTCGTCGGTACGCCCGACTTCGTGGCTGTCCACGTGCCGAGTTACCTCCGCAAGTACGACTGCCTGCGCGGCCTGAAGGACAACGGTACCTTCCTTTACAACTCGCCTTGGGATGTTGAGGAAACCAAGCACCACCTGCCCGACTTCGTGAAGAAGTATTTGGCCTTGCACCATATTAATATGTACATCATCGATGCCACGAAGATTGCCGCCGAGATTGGCTTGGGCAACCGCACCAACACCATCCTCCAGAGCGCATTTTTCAAGATTTCGGGTGTCATTCCTTACGACCTCGCTGTCGAGCAGATGAAGAAGTTCATCGTGAAGAGCTACGGCAAGAAGGGTGAGGATGTCGTCAATATGAACTATGCCGCCGTCGACCGTGGTGGCGAAATCACGAAGGTGGAAATCCCCGCCGAGTGGGCCGAACTGCCTTGCACGACCGACTTCGCTTTCGAGCACAACGACAACGACCCCGAGTTTATTAATAAGGTGATGCGCCCGATGGTGGCCCAATGCGGCAACGACCTGCCTGTGAGCGCCTTCAAGGACATCATCGATGGCACCTTCCCGGCTGGTACCACGGCTTACGAAAAGCGCGGTGTGGCCACCTACGTTCCCGAATGGAATGCTGCCAATTGTATCCAGTGCAACCAGTGCTCGTTGGTTTGCCCTCACGCTGCTATCCGCCCCGTCGTGATGACCGCCGAGGAAATGAAGAACGCTCCCGCCTCGATGAAGGCCGTGGAGATGAAGATGCCCAAGGAAATGGCCGGCATGAACTTCCGTATGCAGGTCTCCGTTATGGACTGCACGGGTTGCGGCAACTGCGCCGATGTGTGCCCCGCCAAGGAAAAAGCCCTCGTGATGAAACCGTTCGAAAGCCAGCTTGGCGAAACCGAAAACTGGGAATACAGCCAGAAGAAAGTCACCTACAAGGATGAACTCATCGACAAGTACGCCAACGTGAAGAACAGCCAGTTTGCACAGCCGCTGTTCGAGTTCTCGGGTGCCTGCGCCGGCTGCGGCGAAACGCCTTACATCAAGACCATCACCCAACTCTTTGGTGAGAGTATGATGGTGGCCAACGCCACAGGTTGCTCGTCCATCTACGGCGGTTCGGCTCCCGCAACGCCTTATTGCAAGAACAACCGCTCGGGCAAGGGCGTGGCTTGGGCCAACTCATTGTTTGAGGACAACGCCGAGTTTGGTCTCGGTATGGCCACGGGTTACAGCAAGATTCGCGAAGGCCTCCGCAAGAAGGCTGAAGAATTGGTGAACACCACCGTCTTCGACTGGATGAAGGAAGCCACGCAGAATTGGCTGAACACCTACAACGACACCATCGCCAACCGCAAGGCTACTGATGAATTCATCGTCGCCCTCGAAAAGGCCATTATGCCTATCGATGCTTGCGTTGATTTCTGGAACGGACAAGGCAAGGAACTCTACGGTGCCGAAGTGGCCGCCCAGAAGTTGCAAGAGGCCAAGGACGCCAAGGCTGCGGGCAGCAAGATTTGCCCCTGCCACGGTTGCGCACTCGAGAGCGAACTGCTCGGCCAGAAGGACTTCTTGGCCAAGCGTAGCCAGTGGATCTTCGGTGGCGACGGTTGGGCTTACGACATCGGTTTCGGTGGCCTTGACCACGTGCTGGCCAGCGGCGAAGACGTCAACGTCCTCGTCCTCGACACCGAGGTTTACTCGAACACGGGCGGTCAGTCCTCGAAGGCTACGCCTGCTGGTGCTGTCGCCAAGTTTGCCGCCTCTGGTAAGAAGGTCCGCAAGAAAGACCTCGGCATGATTGCCAAGAGCTACGGCTATGTCTATGTGGCTCAAGTCGCCATGGGTGCTTCGCAAGCCCAGTATTTCAAGGCCATCAAGGAAGCCGAGGCTTATCCGGGCCCGTCGTTGGTGATCTGCTACGCCCCGTGTATCAACCACGGCATCAAGACTGGCATGGGTCGCACCCAGCACGAAGAGAAGCTCGCCGTCGACTGCGGTTACTGGCACCTCTGGCGCTTCAACCCCGCCGAGGAAGACGCTGGCGAGAACGGCTTCCACTTGGATTCGAAGGAACCCAACTGGGCCGACTTCCAGAACTTCATTATGGGTGAAGTCCGTTACAACTCACTGCTGAAGACCTTCCCCGAGGAAGCCAAGGAACTGTTCGCCAAGACCGAGCAGTTTGCTAAACTCCGCTATGAGGGGTATAAGAGGCTGGCTGAAGGGAAATAAACCTTCCCAATTCTAATGAAAACAGCGCATCTCGTTGGGGTGCGCTGTTTTTTTGCATCTATTCTATGGTATTATTGAAGTGAATATGTCTTAAGTACTATTTTTTAGTTTCCTCATAAAAAGAAAGCACTCCGTTGATTGCTTTTTGCATTACTCTTTCGTATCTACACATCATACATAAATCTTGATCATTTTCTAGATATGATTGAAGAGTACGCCTTTCATTGTTTTTATTGTCAATTAATTCTATCATCGAGATACCAGTTTCTTCGATGAATTTGCTAATTCCTCTGTGAACTCTCTGTAGGATCTCAAATTCATCATCTGTTTTAATATCTTCAAATGGTTGCCTTATGCTTGGAGGGGATGTTCTGTTTAATCGTTGTACTTGTTGACTCAAATTATCTAATCTGGAAAGTATTACCTCATCGATAGAACCTGCTTTTTTTTCAACATGTGCAACTTCAAATTCGCCAAAGTTTTTCAGAAATGTTGTGTAATGGGGATCATTTTTAGCTTTTTCAATTGTAGCAACAATCTTTGTTTTTAATTGATCTTTGAATTTTAGAATGTCGTAATATTTCAAATCACGTGGATATGACAAATGTTCAATTGGTGATGTATCAAAAGAATAATCTGTTTTATCATCAATAATAATAATCGTTGGTTTGTCAAATGCCAAACGCATACCTAATTCGAACATTACATTTGGGTTTTTACCGCTAACATCACAAACTACAATGTCATTGTTATATAGGTTTTGGATTATTCGTTGTTGGATAATACCACTGTCATCTGCATTGCTTACTAGATTTGGCTCATAACCAGAAGCGCTAATAGCTTCAGAAATAATATCCTTAACTTCTTTCCAATGCTCTCTTGAACAACCATCAATTGCAGAGATAGGCATTATTATTCCGCAGACAGGCTTACTTTCAGTGATTTCGGTTTTGTTTTCACCAGTATCAACTTTGAATTCTTCTTTTTTTGCCATAATTATAAGGTTTTATAATCAGTAAATTGTTTCTTTTATGTTATCAGTATTAGACATAATTAATGTCTAATTAGATTTAAGTTTGCAAAAATAGTAATTTTTCTTTGCTGAATTGTATTTTTTAAATAATAATGCTTTTTTTCGGGACAGCCTACAGCCCAGGGGTGAATTTGCCCTGCTGGGCTGTAGGGCTGTCGTACTACGGCAGCCGCAATCATGAAAATTGCATAATTGTTTCCGCCAATTTGTTTTGTCATGAAAAATCAATATCTTTGCGGAAAAATGAACGTCAATGCCATACAATCTACCACAACGGAAATCACCGCGTGCAACATGGCACGATTACAATGGCGGAAGGTATTTCGTGACCTTTTGCACGAAAAACCATGATTTGTATTTTGGCGATGTGGTTGATGGTCGGATGGAATTGTCGGAAATTGGGGATTATGCGTTACGTTGCATCGAAAAAATCCCGGAAATCAATGATAATATGGCGGTCCCTGAATTTGTGGTGATGCCGAATCACGTTCACATGATTGTTATTATTGATAATCCAATTGAATGGCCTGATGATATGCGGCTGCCACAGTGTGACAGCCCTACAGCCCGAAACGGAAATATGATGTATAATTTCGGGTTTTATGACTCCCGAACCAAGGCAGCCGCAAATCTCGACAATGAAATGGTTGGAAAAACAAAAAAAGAGGACGACCGGAATCATCCTCTTTATCATTTGTACGATTGTCTGTCTTTTTTATTCAGCTGGCGTCTGAGCGGGAGCCTCCGAAGCGGCGGGCATTTCCATCGCAGCGGCAGGGGCTTCGGCAGTCGGCAAGGCCGGAATGATGCCTTCAACCTCGCTCTTAGGAGCACCTTCCTTGGAGTTCTTAGGCAGGCTGATGCTCGAAATCAGGCAGAGCACAACCAAGATGCCAGCCATCGTCCATGTGGCTTTTTCAAGGAAATCGGTCGTCTGACGCACGCCCATCATCTGGTTGGCACCTCCGAAATTGGACACCAAACCACCACCTTTTGAATTCTGAACCAAAACGATCAATCCCAATAACACACTGACAATCAGGATTAAAATTACTACTAATGTGTACATTTTTGATTATTTTATTGTTTGACTTTCTTTGCTTTCCTTTAAGCGTTCAATTTGGGCTGCAAAATAACGACTTTTTTCTGGATATTTCAAGCCTAATTTTTCATAAATTGACATGGCCTTCTCGTTATACCCCTGTTTTTCGTAAATTTTGGCCAAAGTCTCGCTCACGATGTTCTCTTGGTCGATGATGCTGTTTTGCGCCACGGAGATGGGGTTGTAGAACTCGGCCTTGGGGCGTGAGATGCTTGGGTTTTCAAGTATAAACTTGTCTATCAGCTCTTTGCGTGACAGTTTCTTTGGCTTGGGCTGCTCGCTTTCCTTGCGCTTCTTTTCTTCTTCGATTTCCTTCAGGCGGTTGGCGATGATGGCTTTCAGCTCGTCCAACGATTTCCGTTTTTCTTCGAGCAAGGCCATCTCGGCCGAGAGTTCCTCGTGGCTGCCGCTGAGGTTGATTTCTGGGATGATGAAGACTTTTTCGCGGATGATGCTATGGTTCGATTCTTCCTTCGTGTCGATGGACTCGATAGCCGAGAAAACATTGTCGTTAGGTGTGAATTCGTCGGGAAGGGCTGGCTTTTCGGGTGCGCTTTCAAGGCGATGACGGGCAATCAGGGTGAACAGGCGCAGCTTGTCGCGGTTGGGCATAATGGCTGCCGTGCGTTTCAGTTGTTCGTTGTAGCGCTCGTTTTTGGTGTTTTGATAGGCCACGGTCAAAAGTGCATGCCCGATGGCGAAATAGGGATAGTCGGCCACCAAGTCTTCCATTTCCTTGACGGCCTCGCCTCTCAGCCGCTCCGGCATTTTTATGTATCCTATCAATTGTTTGCTGTCCATCTTTTCAGTTGAAAGTTTACAGTTGTTCGTTATTCATCATTCCACATTCCGCATTCCGCATTCCACATTCCGCATTCCGCATTCATAATTACCAGTTTACCAATGCCTTATTAAATATGTCTTCCACCAGTTGTTCGGTGATTGTTGTGGTCAGTGCCTCTTGCACCGCGTTCAGGTCTTGGTCGCTGGGGTAGTCCTCGTAGCGCGAGAAGGATTGTTCGAAGTCTTTCGTTTCGTCGATGCGGTTGCTGAATCTGACTTTCACTGTGATGGTGAGTCGGTTCATGGCGGCGGTCTGTCCCGAAGTGATGGCCACGGGCGAAGTCCTGTAGTCGGTGATTTCGCCTTCAAAAGCCAAGTCGCCGCCGGCCTCCACCATATCTAAGGTGGTTTGGTTGGTCATTGCATCGCGCAAGGCGTTGGTGAAGATGTTGCTCAACATCGGGTTGACCAACTGCGCGTGGTTGGGGAAATAGTCTACCGAGACGGTCTTGGCCTCGGCGGGAATCGATGCGCCCGAGAAGGAATAAAAGCCGCAACTGTGGCTCATAAGAGCCAAAACAACAACCACTATTAACGCCCTGATTTTCATAGGTCTATGCCGTATTCGTTGATTTTGCGGTAAAGGGTGCGCTCGCTGATTCCCAAAGCCTTGGCTGCGTCTTTGCGCTTGCCCCTATGGGTTTCCAAAGCCTTGATGATCATTTCTTTTTCGTGATGTTCGAGCGAGAGCGTTTCGGGCGTTGAGCCGTTGGTCATTGAGCCTGTCGAAACGACCCCATAGTGCGAAGTTTCCTCGGCGGGAATGAACTCGGCGTATTCCTGCTCACTGACCTCTGGCTCGTCGTGGCTCACGCGCGTCACCACGGTGTCGCCGATTTGGGTGACAGGATTGCTTTGCACATAGCTTTGCTCCACAGGACGCCCGGCATTCATATTGTTGACTTGTGCTCGCAACTCGGCAATGTCTTTCTTCATGTCGAACAAGACGCGATAGAGCAGGTCGCGCTCCGACATTCCTTCGGGCGTGTCGTCGCGGGGCAACAAGACAGGCAGGTTGCTTATCACCCTGTTAGGCAGATATTTGGCCAAGGTTTCCGTCGTGATGTTGCGGTCGGTTTCCATGATGGAAATCTGCTCGGTGACGTTCTTCAGTTGGCGCACGTTACCGTCCCAGCGGTAGTTTTCCAGCATTTTCACGGCATCGGGCATCAAAGTGATGGCAGGGATGTGGTTCCGCTCGGCGAAGTCGGCGGCAAACTTCCTGAACAACAGCGGAATGTCGGCCTTCCTTTCGCGCAAGGCAGGGATGTGGATTGGGATGGTGTTCAACCTGTAATAAAGGTCTTCGCGGAAACGTCCGCGCTCGATGGCTACAGGCAAATCGACGTTGGTGGCGGCCACGATCCTGACATCGGTTTTCATTACTTTGTTGCCGCCCACGCGGATGAACTCGCCGTTTTCCAACACGCGCAGCAATCTCGCTTGGGTGGAAAGGGGCAGTTCGCCGACTTCGTCCAAAAACAAGGTGCCTTTGTCGGCAATCTCGAAATAGCCTTTGCGCTCGTTGACGGCACCCGTGAATGAGCCTTTTTCGTGGCCAAACAGCTCAGAATCAATGGTTCCCTCGGGTATGGCACCGCAGTTCACGGCAAAATATTGTCCGTGCTTGCGGGTGCTGTTTTGGTGGATGATCTTCGGAAACACATCCTTGCCCGTGCCGCTCTCGCCAGTGATGAGCACGGTGAGGTCGGTGGCGGCCACCTGCGCGGCTATGCCGATGGCGCGGTCCAATTCGGGGTCGGTGCCGATGATGCCGAAGGTCCGTTTTATTGCTTGTACGTCCATGGTGTCTTTAATTCGGAATTAGGAATGTTGAATACGGAATATCGCAATGCGACGCTGGGCTTTGCCCTATTCCGCATTCCGCATTCATCATTCCGCATTCTCATTCCGCATTTATCTTAATACTCCTCCCAACTGCTGTTCAAACGCGCCCTGAATTTTGCCCATCGTCTTCTCAATCACCTTGTCGGTGAGGGTGGTGGTGGGCGACATCAGTACGAAACTCATAGCGTATTGTTTCTTGCCTGCCGGGATTTTTTCGCCTTCGTAAACGTCGAAGAGGCTCATCGATTGCAGGATTTTGTTTTCCGCGCCCATGGCGACTTTCTTCACCGCGTCGAAGGTGATGTTCTTGTCGAAAATCATAGCCAAGTCGCGGCGCACGGCGGGGAACTTCGACAGCGGCTCGAAATGCACTTCCTTGGCCTTGGCCAAACATTGCATCATCAGCGTCCAGTTGAAGGTGGCGTAGAACACGTCCTTCTTCAGATCGAAGTGTTTCAAGGTCTTCTTGCTGAGTTTGCCAAGCGTGACAATCTCCTTACCATCAACGCAATAAGTGGTCGCGTAGTCGAAATGCGGCAGGTCGGCTTCCTTGGCTTCGAAGGCCTTGAAGTCGAACTTGAAATGGTTCAGGATGCCCATGACGTATTCCTTCAGGTCGAAGTAATCGAGGGCTTTGCTCGGGGCGTTCCACAATTCGGATTGCTTGTTGCCGGTGAGGAAGATGTCGAGGCAGGTATGCTCGTTATAGGGCTTGAGCGGCTTCGTCTCGTCGCCAACTTTCGTTCCGTCAAAGAAATAGACATTGCCGAACTCAAAGAACTTCATGTCGCTGACCTTGCGGTTTTGGTTGAAGGCGATGCTCTCCAATCCACCCCACATCAGGGTTTGGCGCATCACGTTAAGGTCACTGCTCAAAGGATTGAGTATCTTGACATTATGCTCTGGATCAAAAGCGGGGAAGGCTTCGCTGTAGGCGGCCTTGGTGAGCGAGTTGTTCATGATTTCGTAGAAGCCGTTGGCGACAAGCATATCGCTGATTTTCTGCTGCATCTTGTCGGCATCGGGTTTGGCGGCGCGACTGATGGAGGCATGAACGCGGCTTGGGATTTCGATGTTGTCGTAGCCGTAAATGCGCAGGATTTCCTCGACCACATCGGCGGGACGTGTCACATCGACCTTGCTGGTGTGTACATCCACCACAACGTGTTTGTCGTCTTGTTCAATAACTTGACATTCAAGGCTTTTCAGTATATTGACGGCCTGGGTTGGGTCGATGACCTTGCCAGCCATTTTGTTCAAATAGTCAAATTTCAAATCCACGCGAGCAGGGGCGAAGTCGCCGTTTTTCACGTCCTTGATTTCTGAGGAAATCGTTCCGCCGGCCAACTCCTTTAT
Source organism: uncultured Bacteroidia bacterium (assembly GCA_902769875.1). Classification (GTDB taxonomy): domain Bacteria; phylum Bacteroidota; class Bacteroidia; order Bacteroidales; family F082; genus Limimorpha. The sequence goes on along the minus strand of CACXQV010000030.1, from coordinate 19,548 downwards.
TAATAAGGCGGCGCGTTTCAGGGCGTAGAGGGTGATGTTCGGGTCGGCACCGCGCTCGTAACGGAACGAAGCGTCGGTTTGCAGACCGTGGAACTTGGCCGTCTTGCGGATGCTGGTGGGGTTGAAGTAGGCGCTTTCAAGGAAAATGTTGGTCGTTTCCATCGTCACGCCCGACTTTTGTCCGCCAAACACACCGCCGATGCACATAGGTTCTTCTGCGTTGCAAATCATTAGGTTACGGCTGTTGAGCTTGCGCTCCACACCATCGAGGGTGACGAAAGGCGTGCCTTCGGGCAGGCATTTCACCACGACCTTCTTACCCGTGATCTTGTCGGCATCAAAGGCGTGCATTGGCTGTCCGACTTCCATCAGCACGAAGTTGGTGATATCGACGATGTTGTTGATGCTGCGGATGCCCACGGCGGCAAGACGATTCTTGAGCCAAGCCGGCGATTCGCCGACTTTCACGCCGCTGATGGTCACGCCCGAATAGCGCGGGCAGGCTTGCGTGTCTTCAACGACCACTTCAATGTCCAAATCGTGGTTTTCCACCTTGAAATCGTCCACTGAAGGGCGGATGAGGTGGTATTTGGTAGTGTTCTCGCGCTGGTTGAGGGCGGCCACAAGGTCGCGGGCCGATCCAATGTGCGAGGTGGCGTCGCTGCGGTTGGCCGTGAGGCCGATTTCAATCGTATAGTCCTCTTCCACGGGGAAATAGAACGCGGCAGGCTTGCCCACTTCGTAATCATCAGGCAGCACCATAATTCCTTCGTGAGAGGTGCCAAGTTGCAGTTCGTCCTCGGCGCAAATCATTCCTTCGCTCACTTCGCCGCGAATCTTGCCCTTCTTGATGGTGATGTGTTCGTCGCCAATCCAGAGTTCGGTGTTGATGGTGGCCACGAGCACCTTTTGTCCGGCAGCCACGTTGGGCGCGCCGCACACGATGTGCAGCGGTTCCTCACCGCCCACATCCACGGTGGTGATGTGCAGGTGGTCGGAGTTGGGGTGGTCGATGCAGGTGAGCACCTTGCCCACGACGACACCTTTCAGTGCGCCTTTCACCGACTCAAAACGTTCCAAGTCTTCCACTTCGAGGCCCGTGGAGGTCAATATCTCGCTGACTTTCTCAGCCGAATAATCGCAGTTGACGTATTGTTTCAACCAGTTATAGGAAATCTTCATTGTCGTAGATTTTTATTGAGCCGCAAAAATACGAAATTCTGACAAAATGTCACGCGGAAAATATGAAAGACTTTTGATTAGAGGTTTTTGATTTTGCCAAGTGCCTCGATGAAAATCGGCCAAGTGCCTCGATAAAAACTCGCCAAGTGCCTCGATAAATTTTTCAAAAGTTATTCATAATCAAAAAGAAATTACTATTTTTGCAGCGTGAAAATTTTGAATCTATGAGTGACTACAAAAAGCGTGTTGCAGAGCAGAATCTTGCCGACCATTTGGATGCAATGGGTGCCGTATTGATAGAAGGCCCAAAATATTGTGGTAAGACTACGATGGCAATCCAACAGGCCAATAGCGTTTTGCTTATGTCCGACCCTGATCATATAGAGCAGAACCTTTCATTGGCGAGGACGAATATCAGGAAATTGTTGGAAGGAGAAACGCCGCGTTTGATTGACGAATGGCAGTTGGCTCCCCAGTTTTGGGATGCCGTCAGGAACGAGGTTGACCGACGGAATGCAGACGGGCAATTCATCCTGACTGGTTCGGCCGTTCCTCCGCGTCCGACCACTGAAGAAGAAAAGATTTTCCACACGGGAACGGGAAGGATTTCGCGGCTGAAACTTCGAACGATGAGCCTTTATGAGTCGGGCGAATCAACGGGGGATGTGAGTTTGTCGTCACTTTTCGAGGATGCCGAGAAAGTAGAAGGAACAAGCCATATCGACCTTGACGAACTCGCTTTTTTGGTTTGCCGGGGCGGATGGCCAAAGGCTACGCTGAAAGAGAATCCCAAGGCAGCCTTGATGCAGGCAAAGCAGTATTACAAAACGGTTGTTGGATTGGACATTTCGAGGGTTGATGGTGTGGAACGCAATGAAGAATTGGCGAAACGGTTGATGCGCTCCTACGCACGCAACCAAGGCTCGCAGGCCACGTTGGGGACGTTGCTCGCAGATTTGAAAAACAACGAAGCCGACACGCTGACGGAGTACACCATTTATTCCTATATCAATGCCTTGAAAAAGATTTTTGTCATAGAGGATTCATTGGCTTGGAATCCGAATCTCAGGAGCAAAACCGCCATCCGCACTTCCGACACGCGCTATTTCACCGACCCGTCCATTGCCACGGCTGCTTTGGGCATCGGGCCGAAAGACTTGATTAATGACCTCAACACTTTCGGGCTGATGTTTGAGACGCTTGCCGTGCGCGACCTGCGCGTTTATGCCGATGCCATTGACGGTACGGTTTACCATTACCGCGACAAGAGCAACTTGGAGTGTGACGCTGTGGTGCATCTTGAAAACGGTTCATACGGCCTTGTGGAGATCAAGCTTGGCGGTGCGCAGTTGGTGAGGGAAGGGGCAACCACTTTGCTTGAATTGGCAGGCAAGCTCGACACGACCAAGATGAAGAAGCCGTCTTTCCTGATGGTGCTAACGGGAATAGGCGAATATGCCTACAAGCGCCCCGATGATGGAGTGCTCGTGGTACCTATTGGGTGCTTGAAAGATTGATGGATTATTTTTGAATAGGTTATATTTTGACCGACTATCCCAAAGGCAAACGCTTCAGAAAAGGTCGGAATGTGTGCCCGTATTGAGCATTAACAAAGTAAGTTGGTTGTCGTTTTGCTCCCAAACGAGCAGCCAGTCAGGCTGGATGTGGCACTCCCAAGTGTTGTTGCCCTTGAATTCTGAAAGTTTGTGAGGACGGTATTCTTGAGGCAATGTCCCCGTTTGCTTCAAGATGTCCACGATTACAGCAATTCTCGACACATCAAGTCCACGCTTGGCACACCGTTTGACAGCGTGTTTGAATTGGTTAGTGAAAACAACTTGATACATAGGGGTCTATTCATCTAAACATTGGCGAATAAGATCGGAGCCGTTTTTGGCGTAATAGATTCTGCCAGCTTCGACATCCTCGTATGCCAATTCAATACCGCTTTTGCGATGGCGGCGCGGTGCAATCTCAACGCCCTCTATGGAACGAAACAGTTTGCGCAGCATAGGAAGCAGGCTCTCATCGGTCACTTTCAATGTAAGTTCAGTCATTGTTTTTCTCCCGTTGGTTAATGGTGCAAAAATACACATTTATTCTGAATTGGACGATTTCGGATGTGTTTTGTGAAGCAATATGGAATTTTTTTTGAGTTTAATATGCGAATTTTGGAAATTATTTCAAAAAATTCATCAAAAACTTATTGTCATTCGATAATTATTTGTAATTTTGCAGCGTTTCATAACTTCAAAATACTATGATTATAAACAAACGGAAGTTATTGTGCTGGGTGGCAGTGGTTTCGGTGGCTTTTGTTGCGTTGCAATCTTGCATTCAAGTCCAAGTTGCCATCCCTAACCGTTGGAATCGTCGCTTTGCCGAAAGGCAAGATTATATAGAATGTCTCACGGCTGACCAACTGAAGGAAATGATATTGACAGACACCACCCATTTCAAAATTGTGATGCTTTACAGCACAGGTTGCGGCCCTTGTGCGGAACATTTGCGAAGGACATACACTCCAGCCTATGCCCAACACCGCAACGATGTGAAGTTTTACTTCATCAGCGAAAGCACGGGCGGTATCAAGTATTGCCGCGATGAGTTGGAACGTTTGGGCTTGTTTGATGGCAAGGTGTTGTGTTTTCTTGACGACCGCCCTCAGTTCGACAATCAAAAGCAAGGCAAGAACGCCAATTTGCAAGTTCTCAACAACTTGGCCAACCATATCTTCACGAAAGGCCCGAAAGTGACGGGCAACTTTGGTATTCCTTGCGAGCTCATTGTAAGCAAGGACAACCGCGTGTTGAAATGCCTTGTCGCTACGCCCCATTCGGGTTCGGCTATCAAGACGGCACAATTGTGGCAAATCGATTTCGACCGAATCCAAGAGATTGATTTCGATTCGATTTGCCGTCTTGAAGTGGAGGACGGCTATTTTGAAGGCCTCCCTGTTTGCAATGGCGACTATTGCCCGATAAACAAGCATTGAAGTTTAACCTAAAATAATAGAATTATGAAAGACAAAACCCTGAAAAACATTCGTTTGTGTTGTTATTTAGCCCTGGCCTTTTGTGTTGTCTGGGCTGGCGTTACAGTGAGGTATCTCATTGCCGATGTGTTAGGCTATGATACTTGGTCATATCCCATTGATTGGTCGGAGAACACAGTGTTAAAAGTCATTATGCTCGCTTTTTATGTATTGGGTGCAGTAGCGATGATTGGCTTGTGTGTCAAAGCGGTCTTGAATACGCTCAAAGGGCTTCGCGAAAACACCGTTTTCCCAAAAAGTAATGTCAAATTGATGTTTTGGATTGCCTTATCGGATTTCGTCTACCTGTTGGGTTTCAACAATTTGAGCGTCCTTTGGAATGATATCCTTTTCCAACTTCCACACACTGTATTTGTCATGCCTTTCTTCCTGCTCTTCTTCGCCTTTATGTACAAAGTGGCCGCCGACGCGGTGGAGGAAAACAATTTAACCGTCTGATTATGTCACAAAACCTACAAAACTTGCAAAACCATTTGTTTGGTATAGGGAAGCCTGCCCTTCATTCCGAACTTGATTCGGAACGGCTGGCTTCCGGCGGCGCACGGTTGTGCAGCCGCCACTTCAGTTATTTGAAGTTTTGCCTTGTTTTGATGGTTTTGTGATGAAAAACGACCGCCCTATGATTATCCTAAACTTAGACGTAATGTTAGCCAAGCGCAAGATGCGCTCCAACGATTTGGCCCAAAGAATAGGCCTCACCCAGGCCAACCTCTCCATATTGAAAACAGGCAAGGCCAAGGCCATCCGCCTCAGCACCTTAGATGCCATCTGTCGCGAGCTGCAATGCACGCCGGGGGATATTCTGGAATATCGGGAGGATGAAGCTATGAGTTGATTTGCTGCAATTGACAATCTTTTGTTATATTTGCACCGTCAATAATCGAATGGTATGGCAAAGATAATTGTACAAGATGCCGGAATCACTGTCGTGAGCGTAAATGAGCGTGATTATATCTCACTTACGGATATGGTGAAGCCCATTGAAAACGGTTTGGCTTTGATCGAGAAATGGCTCAGAAACAAAAACACAATCGAGTTTCTTGGGATTTGGGAGGAAATGTATAACCCCAGCTTTAATTCCACCGAATTCGAGGGAATTAAAAACATGGCAGGATTGAATCGATTCATATTGTCAGTCAAGCAGTGGATTGAGAAAACCAATGCCATAGGAATCATTGCGAAAGCAGGTCGGTATGGGGGCACATACGCCCATAAGGATTTGGCGTTTGAGTTTGCCTCGTGGGTTTCACCCCAATTCAAACTCTATCTTCTGCGTGAGTTCCAACGGCTTAAGGAGGAGGAACAAAAACAACTTGGGTGGTCGGCAAAGCGCGAATTGTCGAAAATCAATTACCATATCCATACAGATGCAATCAAGCAAAACCTGATTCCAGAAACCTTGTCACAACAACAGACTTCCATCATCTATGCTAATGAGGCGGATGTGTTGAATATGGCCCTGTTTGGAATGACTGCTAAGCAATGGCGCGAATTGAATCCTGATTTGAAAGGCAACATCAGGGATTACGCTTCCATAAACCAATTGATTTGCTTGTCGAATATGGAAAACCTCAATGCTGTTTTCATCAATAACGGTATGCCTCAATCAGCACGGCTTGTGGAATTGAATAGGATTGCCATACAGCAAATGAGTGTTTTGGAAGAAGTGGAAAACAGGAAACTGCTAAAATGAAAATGATATGCGAAGAATGTTGGTTATTGTGATTGCGGCGGTTTTGCTCGCCCTTTCCAGTTGCAACACGCTGGCTCCCTTGCTCTTCGGCTTCCGCGAAATCAACGGCTACGATGCAGAGCAATGCGAGAAATTCTACAAGAAACAGCCCAATGACTTTGAGTTTACGCCCTTGGTGTGCGACGAAAAACAGTTTTGGCAAGTGAGCGGACTCGGCGCGGACTCGATGCAGATGAAAGACCTCGCCCAGCCGCTGAAAATCATGTATTTCCACGGCGACAGCCTTGTTTCGTTCCACATCAACTGCTACTGTCCGCCCACGCTTGGCTTCAACCTGAATTGGAACTACGACCACCAGTTCGATGTGTTTCCGCCTCGATCATCCGTCGCTTTGGACGGGTATACGCTAAAACGCGCTGATTTGCAAGCCATTTTCCCCGAAATCAAAGTGGAGGCCGACTACACCGTGCTCGTCTTTTGGACGAACATGCTGCCCAAGGTTTCGCGGGCGGAAATCAGGACGGTTTACAGGAATCTGAAGAAGTTTTGTCCAGCGGCCCTTCGACAGGCTCAGGGACCGCTTGACCTAAAGGCAGAAATTTATCTCATCAACAACGACATTCCGCTCGCCGGAAGCCTCGATGAGGCGAAATAGGCCGTCACTTTTCCGCCAAAAACTCTTTTTCCAGACCATTTTGCCGTAGGTTCGGAAAAATGAACTATATTTGCGCCCAAATATCAATGAAGAATGTCAGAAAACAATTTCTCAACCGATTTCACCGACATTCGTCCGTTGCACACCTCGCGCTACGGCAACAGTCGGGTTTTTACGGCAAGATTCGGAGGCAAGAAAGTCATTGTCAAGGCCTTGAAGGCCGAGTGCGCCGATGATGCCGCCTGCCGTGCATCGCTGAAACAGGAATTTGACACCACCTCGATGCTCGACAACAAATATATCCGCAAGGCTTTGGATTTCGTGAAAATTGAAGGCTTGGGCGATTGCATCATTTTCGAGTACCTCGAAGGCAAACCCCTATCAGAGCATGTGAGGGTGGGAACGCTTTCCGAGAAACAGGTGAAAAGCATCCTCACCGAGGTTTGCGACGCCTTGTACTACCTCCACCGCAACGGCCTCGTGCATTGCAACCTCAACCCTGAAAACATCCTTGTGACGGCCAACGACTATCGTGTCAAGCTCATCGACATCGGTGTGCCCGAAACGCGGCAAGACGCTGACCGTGAGCTGCTTATCAAGGAGATGGAATTCGTCGCGCCCGAAATCATCAAGGGCGAGGACTATGATGCCCGCGCCGACATTTACTCCTTGGGAAAGATCATGGAATTCATCGGGCAACGCAATATTTCCAAACAGTTCCATAACGCGGCCACACACAGCACCCAGTTCTCGAAAGAACAGCGCTTCGACACTATAAGTGATGTGCGATCGGCCATCAGCAAAGGCCATTCTTTCGTGAAAATCATCGTTTTGGCAGTCGTAGCGGTGGTGGTTGGGGCGCTGGCCGTCATCTACATCCCGAAAATCAGGGCCAACGTGGAGAAGGAACGCCGCGAAAGGCTCGAAGTGGACTTCGCCCACGAAATCGAGAGGATGCAGGCTGCTACGCCAGACCTCTGCGAGAAATACCATCTGACTTCGCTCTCCGAGCCCATTGCAGTGGACTGGTCGGAAGACAGCCTCGAGATGGCCGAGAACCTGATGCGCTACCTCACGATGGACAACTACCGTGGAAAGGCAATGAAAGCCTTGCACGACCAGAGCGAAGCCATCGCCGAAAGCCGCCAAGCCGACTTCGACCAACTGCTGCTCAACGAGTTCAAGTCGACCAACGACAGCATAGCCGTGGCCTTGCGCAAGGGCTTGGCCGATCCCACTGATGCCGAATTGCTCAACGAGGCCCGTAAATGGTACGAAAACCGCCAGTGACTTTTCTTCCCAAGCCTGAAATAATACGCGCAAATTGGAGTTATTGCTTATAAAACTACAACGAAGTGCATAAAAGAACCAACATAATCATTGCGATAGGCTGCGTGATGGGGCTGCTGCTGATGACTGGCTGCTCAACCAAGAAAAACACGCTCACCCGTCGTATGTACCACAACCTGACCAGCCACTACAATGTCTATTTCAACGGCGAGGCGAGCCTCAAGGATGGCGACAAGCAACTGCGCGAAGCCGTGAAAGACGACTACTCGAAAGTGCTGCGCGTCTATAATTACGGAACGAAGCAAAACGGAATGTCGATGAACTCGGTGATGGACCGCGCTTTGGAAAAGACTTCCATCTGCGTGCAGAAACACTCGATGAAATTCGGCAGCCGCGAAAGGGTGAGATGGATCGACGATGCCTACCTCGTCATGGCCAAGGCGCATTTCTACAAGCAGGACTACATACCCGCCAAACGCACCTTCGACTTTGTGGCTACGGAGTTCAACTACAACGACATCGCCTATGTGGCCAACATGTGGCTCATCAAGACCTACATCCAGACCGAGGAATACCCCAAGGCCATCGCCATGATCGAGCAGTTGCAGGCAAAGGTTTCGGGTTTGACCAAGCTGCCCAAAGAGCTGGCACGCAACCTTGACTTCACCATTGCCGACTACTACATCGCCACCAAGGACTACAACAACGCCGTGCGCTACCTCAAGACGGGCATCGTGTTCAACAAGGACCGCGACTTGCGCACCCGCGCGATGTTCATCTTGGGGCAAATCTATATGCACCAAAACGACGCCGAACGCGCTACAGCCCAGTTCAAAAAGGTCATCAAACGCAACCCGGTCTACGAGATGGAATTTGAGTCGAGGATGAACATCGCCAAGGTGGGCTCAGCCGACAATGCCAAAGAGCTCTACAAGATGATGAACAAGATGCTCCGCGACACGAAAAACGATGACTACCGCGACCGTATCTATTACGCCATGGCCGAATTGGCCCTTCGCGAAGGCGACGAAAACAAGGCCTTGAACTACCTCTGCAAGTCGGTGTCGGCCTTCAAGGACAACCAAATACAGCGTGCCCAGTCGTCGCTCAAGGCGGCCACGATGTATTTCGACCGTATGAACTACGAAATGGCCCAAGCCTATTACGATACCGCCGTCACCAGCATGACCCGCGAAACCGAGGGCTACGACAGCATCATGAACATTTCGCAGACGCTGAACGAACTGGTGATGTATGCCTCCACGGTTCGCGACCAAGACAGCCTGCTGCGCGTGGCGGCAATGGATTCCGTCTCGCGCAATATGCTCATCGACAAGATTATCGCTCAGGTCATCGAGCAGGAGGAAATGGAAAAGGCGCAACGCGAATATGAAGAACAGCTGGCCCTGATGGGCTCGACCGTGGGCGGCGACGAGGCGAAGAAGTCGGAACCAACCAATACGACATCGGGCACATCGTGGTATTTCTACAACCAATCTTCCGTTTCGCGCGGCATCACTGAATTCACGCGAAAATGGGGCATGCGTAAGCTCGAAGACAACTGGCGCATCAGCGACAAGCAAAGCCTCAACAATGCCATCAATGGCGAAGAAGAAGACGATGAAGCCTTGACCGAGGCCAAAAACGCGAAAGCCAAGCAGGACTCAATCAACGCCAACTACACCAACCACGACCGTGGCTACTACCTGCGCGACCTGCCTTTCACCATGGAACAGAAAGAGGTGTGCGACTCGCTCATCGCCGACGGGCTCTATCACCTCGGCTTCCTCTATATGGACCGCCTTGCCGACCTGCCTCGCTCCATCGAATCATACGAGGAGCTTGACACACGCTATCCGGGCAACGAGAAGGAACTGCCCACTTGGTATGCATTGTATAAAATGTACAAAGACCTGTCCAACGAAGAGAAATCGTTGGTTTACAAGGGAAAGATCTTCGACAAGTATCCCACTTCAAGCTACGCCGAGTTCATCAACGACCCCGATTATTTCAAGAAACTGGAAGCCCAAGAGAAAGAAGCCTCCGATTTCTACTCCAAGACTTACGAGGCCTTTGAGCAGGGACAATTCTACCGCGTGAAGATGAATGCCGAGCGGGCGATGAAGCTCTATGAGACCGACACGGCTTTCATGCCGCGCTTCGCCTTCCTCCACGCCGTCGCACAAGGCCGATTGGTCGCTATCGACACGATGGCTTTCGCGCTTTATGACTTGGTGCGCACCTATCCCACAAGCAGCATCACCCCATACGCCCGACGAGTGCTTGAGGAGGTGAACGAGGAATACCAACTCGGTATGGTGCTGACCGAAATCGACAACAAGGAAGCAGGCGACCAACCCGAAGTGAAAAAAGCCGCACCTTATACATACGAACCCAACGTCGAGCATTTCGTCATGGTGGTGTGCGACTCGAAGAGTGTCCGCATCGACCCATTGATGGTGCGCATCAGCGACTTCAACAAGAAAGAGCATCGCACGCGCTCGTTCAATGTCAGGAACGTGGTCTTGGATGACAACCGCACCCTTGTCACCATAGGGAGCTTCGAAAACGAGGGCAAGGCTGAAGACTACATCACCTCCATGTTCCTTGGCGACTATGTCTTTGGCGGTATCGACAAGTCGAAATACACAATCATCCCAATCTCAAACAAGAACTATCCTGTCTTCTATCAGTCGAAAGACTTGGAAGAATACAATACATTCATTTCCAACAATAAAAAGTAAGAAATATGGCTATAATGGAATCATCCGCACGCAACCTTCTTGGACAAGGAACCACCATCAAGGGCGACATTGAGTCGAATGGCGACATCCGCATCGATGGCCACCTGATTGGTTCGCTCAAATCGAACGGGAAGGTCATGATTGGCCAAACCGGCGTCATGGAAGGCGACCTCAACTGCAAGCAAGCTGAGATTGCCGGCGTCGTCAAAGGCAACATCAATACCGAGGAACTGACCGCATTGAAGTCAACCTCGAGGGTGGAAGTCGACCTGAACACCAAGCAACTGCTCATAGAGGTCGGTGCCCAATTCACGGGCAAATGTGTTATGGGCCAACAGTCGTCGGTGGCTATGCCAAAGCAAAAAGTAGGCTGATGATGGACGAAAAGCTAAGGAAGCGTTTCGGCTACGAAGCCATTGAGCACTACGACACCGAAAAACTGGCCAAACTTCAGGAGCATTACGCCGCCATCTTGGAGTTGCTGGGTGAAGACCCTCAACGCGAAGGCCTTCAAAAGACGCCTTTGCGTATGGCCAAGTCGATGCAGTTTCTCACGCAAGGCTACACACAGGACCCAATGGAAATCCTGCTGTCGGCCAAGTTCAAGGAGGACTACCGCCAGATGGTGATTGTCAAGGATATAGAGGTCTATTCCCTCTGCGAGCATCATTTGGTGCCTTTCATCGGCAAGGCGCATGTGGGCTACATCCCCAACGGTTACATCACGGGGCTGAGCAAGATAGCCCGCGTGGTGGAGGCCTATTCGCGCCGTTTGCAGGTGCAAGAACGCCTGACCACCCAAATCAAGAATGCCATCAACGATGCGCTTCATCCTTTGGGCGTGGCCGTCGTCATCGAGGCACGGCATCTGTGCATGTCGATGCGTGGCGTGCAGAAGCAGAGCGCAGTGACGGTCACGAGCGACTTCATCGGTGCTTTTGAGCGTGAGACAACCCGAGCCGAGTTTTTGCAATTGATAGGAACCAAACTCTCCTAAACCAACAATCTTTGAATTTTGAATCTTAAATCTTTGAATATCATAAATACGAAATACACCATACCAATGATTAAAGCATACGTTTTTCCGGGCCAAGGTGCCCAATTTGTGGGAATGGGAAAAGACATGTTCGACAAATCTTCCAAAGCCAAGGATATGTTCAAGAAAGCCAACAGCATCCTGAAGTTCAAAATCACGGATGTGATGTTTGAAGGCACTGATGAGGATCTCCGCCAAACCAAGGTTACCCAGCCCGCCATTTTCTTGCATTCGGTCATATTGGCCGCCCTGCTTGAGGATTTCGACCCCACTATGGTGGCCGGCCATTCCTTGGGCGAGTTTTCGGCTCTCGTTGCCAACAAGGTCCTGACTTTTGAAGACGGCTTGCGCTTGGTCAGCAAGCGTGCCATGGCCATGCAAAAGGCTTGCGAACAGCAGCCGGGCACGATGGCCGCCGTCATCGGTTTGGACGATGCCACCATCGAGAGCGTTTGCGCCTCGGTGAAAGAGGTGGTGGTGCCGGCCAACTACAACTGCCCAGGCCAGTTGGTCATTTCCGGCTCATTGGAAGGTGTGGCCGCCGCTTCCGAAAAGCTGAAGGAAGCTGGCGCCAAGCGCGTGTTGCAGCTCAGCGTTGGCGGCGCTTTCCACAGTCCATTGATGGAGCCGGCCCGTGTCGAATTGGCCGAAGCCATCAAGGATACCACCTTCAACCAAGGTATTTGCCCTGTTTATCAGAATGTTACGGGGCAATCGGTCAACGATCCCGAAATCATCAAGAAAAACCTTATCGCCCAGCTCACGTCGCCCGTGATGTGGACGCAAACCATGAACAACATCTTGGCCACGGGCGTGCGTTCAGTGGTTGAGGTGGGGCCGGGAACCGTCTTGCAGGGCTTGTTCCGCAAGGTGGACAGGAACTTGGAATTGTCGAGTGCAACCATCTGATTGACAGCATAGGTGATGGATAGGAACAGGGCGAAACCCATTGTCATTGTTTTTTTGGTGTTGGCCGGGCTGATGGTGGGGCACTATATTAATAAAGGTGTCACCAGACCGGCTGCCAACGTCGAAGGCGGAAGCAAGTTCGACGAGGTGATGTGGTATGTCGGCCAAGACTATGTCGATGTGCCCGACTCTGACAAGCTGCAAGACGAAGCCATCGCCGCGATGATGTATGCGCTCGACCCGCACAGCGCTTACGTCTCGCTTGATGAGTTCAATGAGGTGAACGACCCACTTATGGGCAGCTTTGATGGTATTGGGGTGCAGTTCCGCTTGGAGCGAGACACTATCGCCGTCGTCAACGTCATCAAAGGAGGACCGTCGGAGAAAGTGGGTATCATGGCGGGCGACCGTATCATCTATGTCGACGACTCTTTGGTGGCAAGCAAAAAGCTGACCAACGAAGACGTGATGCGCAAGCTGAAAGGCCCGAAAAACACCAAGGTGCGCGTGAAAATACTGCGCCGTGGCTTTGACGACCTGATTGATTTCACCATCACTCGTGCCGCCATCCCGACCTATAGCGTCGACATCGCCTATATGATCGACGAAAACATCGGTTATCTGAAACTCAGCAAATTCTCGGCCACCACCGTCGACGAGTTCAAGAAAGGCATCCGCAGCTTGTTGAAGCAAGGCATGAAGCAACTCGTTTTCGACCTTCGCGGCAATTCGGGTGGCTATCTCAGCGCTGCCGTCGACATTTCCGACGAATTCCTTCCACGCGGCAGCATGATTGTCTACACCGAAGGCCGCAACCGTCAAAGGCAAGAGATGAAGGCCCGCCGTCGTGGCATGTTGGAAGGCATCCCCGTGGTTGTGCTCATCGATGGCGAGTCGGCGAGCGCAAGCGAGATTGTGGCAGGTGCCATACAAGACAACGACCGTGGCACAATTATCGGAAGGCGTTCATTCGGCAAGGGATTGGTGCAGGAGCAGATCATACTCAGCGACCAATCGGCCATCCGCCTCACCGTGGCGCGTTATTACACACCCACCGGGCGTTGCATCCAAAAGCCTTTCGATGGCGACCGCGAAAAATACTTGTTCGAATCATTCGACCGTTACACCAACGGTGAGATGTTCCATCCCGACAGCATCCATTTCGCCGACTCGCTGAAGTTCACCACACCGAAGGGAAAGACCGTTTACGGCGGTGGCGGCATTATGCCCGACATCTATGTGCCGCTCGTCGACGACAGCCTTGAGTATTACTTCAATCGCATCGCCAACCAAGGCTTGCTCTATCAGTATGCCTTCGACTATACCGACCGTCACCGTCGGCAGCTGCAACAATACAAGACCGTGGCGGCTTTCGACCGCTCGTTTGCGGTGAGCGATGCGATGTTCGACGAGTTGGTGAAGCAAGCCGACGCCAAAAAAATCAAGGGAACGGAAGAACAGAAGCAAGTGGCTCGCCGCGAGGCAAACATCCTTTTGAAGGCCTATATCGCCCGCAACCTTTTCGATGACGAGGTTTTTTATCCCATCTATGCCCCGATGGACGAGATTTTGCAGCGGGCGTTGGAGGAGCTGCGCGAATCCAACTAATGATGTGGGAATTTGCCTAAAATTTTTCTCCAAATTCGCAAAAATCACGAATACCAGAGAAAAATTTCGGCAAATAAATGGTGAAAACGCAGGCAAAGCCCTCCGTCCAATGGAAACTTTTCAACTTGCAAAGACTTGTCAACCAGAATCCTGAGAAATTGCATTTGGAAGTTGAGAGACTACAGAATGTGTGGCGATAATGACAAAAAAAACACCGCCGAAACTTCAGCGGTGGTTTTTTGTGGAGCATAACGGAGTCGAACCGATGACCTCTTGCATGCCATGCAAGCGCTCTAGCCAACTGAGCTAATGCCCCTTGCTTTTGACGCTGCAAAAGTACAACTTTTTTCAATCGGTGCAACATTTTTGCGAAAATTTTTCTTTTTTTTTCTTCAAAATAGCATCAAACCCCAATAAAACCGTACTTTTGCAGCCATGAAAACCATACGCGACATATATAAAATAGGTGTAGGCCCGTCAAGCAGCCACACCATGGGCCCGCAAAAGGCGGCCACCATCTTCAACGACCGTTATCCCAATGCCTCGGCTTTCGAGGTGACACTCTACGGCAGCCTCGCCGCCACAGGCAAAGGCCACATGACCGATTGGGCCATCCTCAGCGCCCTGCATGCCCCGACCGAAATCGTCTGGAAGCCTGACGTCATCTTGCCCTTCCATCCCAACGGGATGCTCTTCAAGGCTTTCAACGAAGCCAAGGAATTGGTGGGGGAGTGGCAGGTGTTCAGCATCGGGGGCGGCAACCTTGCCGAGGAAGGCAAGCAAAGCGAGCAGCCCGACCTTTACCCATTGTCGAAAATGACTGACATCTTGGGATGGTGCGAGCAGCGGGGGAGGACCTATTGGGAATATGTGTACGAATATGAGAACCAGAAGGAGATTGAGGACTATATGCGCGAGGTGTGGCGCGTGATGCGCGAAGCGGTCGAGCGGGGCTTGCAGGCCGAGGGCGTGCTGCCCGGACCGCTCAACCTGAGCCGCAAGGCCGCCACCTACCACATCAAGGCGTCGGGCTACACGCATACTTTGAAGAGCCGTGGCTTGGTCTATTCCTACGCTTTGGCCGTTTCGGAGGAGAACGCTTCGGGTGGTGTCATCGTCACGGCGCCCACTTGTGGCTCTTGCGGGGTGATGCCTGCGGTGCTCTATCATCTCTCCAAGAGTTATGAGTTCACGGAGCAGCGCATCCTTCGCGCCTTGGTGACGGCGGGTTTGGTGGGCGACATCGTGCGCACCAATGCCTCCATATCGGGTGCGGAGGTGGGATGCCAAGGGGAGGTGGGCGTGGCTTGTGCCATGGCCGCCGCTGCCGCCAACCAGTTGTTCGGGGGCAGTCCGGCGCAGATTGAATATGCTGCCGAAATGGCTTTGGAGCATCACTTGGGCATGACCTGCGACCCCGTGTGTGGCCTTGTGCAGATTCCTTGCATCGAGCGCAACGCATACGCCGCTGCCCGTGCCTTGGACTCCAACATCTATTCCACTTTCTCAGACGGTCGCCATCGCGTGTCGTTCGACAAGGTGGTGGAAACCATGAAGGAAACCGGCAAGGACATCCCTTCCTTATATAAGGAGACTTCGCAGGGCGGCTTGGCCAGGGACTACGCGCAGATGCAATAGGAGCGTTCCTTGGAGTCAACCAAGACCAATCCTTTTGATCAAGTGCAATCAATTATTAAAGGTGATTTCTAATTATCAAGAATTTGAGAAATCGGTGATTCAACGTAGTTAATTAAAGAGTTTTTATTTTGTTGATTATTTGAATTTTATCGAAATCGAAGATTCAACGTAGTTAATTTGAGATAAAAATTGCAGGCAATTTTTGGAAATGCCCCAAAGTTTCGCACACAACCATACGGGATGCAAAAGGTTGTTGAGCATCCCATCGGGATGCACCGCGACTTGCGAAATCCGAACAATCAATTATTACCCTATTAGGGTACATATTGTGTCCTATTAGGGTAAAAATGGACTAAGGGTAAACTCAGGGTTGAATGTCTTTCCAATGAAAGATCTTTTAAAAGCGCGTTTTTATGACATTCTACCGACATCGACACGGTAAAATCCCTGATGAATTAGAACGAAGCGCCGCCACAAGCGGTGCGATTCCTAATTATAGCAATCAATTAATTCACCTATTTATTAACCAAATCAGTTTCATTATGAAAAAGAAAGTATTTTCTTTGATGATGACGCTTGTGCTGGCCTTTATGGGCGTGGCACGAGCTGAGGTGGTTGAAATTGGAGACGGTGGCACTACGACAAACTCGTATCTGCCGAGTTACTCCCTTTACAACTACTCTCTGACGCAGCAGATCTACACTGCTGCCGAAATTGGCACTGCTGGCACAATCAACAGCATTGCCTTCTACAACGGTGGGACGGAGAAAACCCGTACCTACGACTTGTATTTGGTCAACACGACCAAGACCACCTTTGCCGACAACTTTGACTGGATTCCGGTTACGGCTGCCGACTTGGTGTTCTCAGGCAGTGTGACCATGGTCCCCAACGAATGGACAACCTTCGTTTTGGACACCCCGTTTGCCTACGACGGCACGAGCAACCTCGCGAACGGCTTGCAAGCCCTTCGCGTTTACAGCGACCCCACCAACTACGATCCTTCCAACCCGTCGAACTACAGCGGTACGACGATGGATGTGAAGAACCAGATCCAGTTGAGCATCACCACCAACGGTGGTGGCAGCGGCTCTCTTGACCAACTCTTTGCCCTGCAAAATGGCGTTGAGGTTGAAACCATCAACGTGGGCACCCGCCCGAACGGCGCTTGGATGGAACCTTTCACCTTCCAACTCCGTAATGATGGCCAGCGCGTCACGGTGACCAACCTCGACTTCACTCCCGATGGCTTCTTCGGCATCGTTGCTCCTGAACTGCCTCTCGTTATGAACCATAACGATGTTGTTGACGTGACCGTCAACACTGGCACCACCAACCTGACCGAATGGCAGTTTGTGGCCCTCTACGACACCCGTACCGCTCGCATTTGGACGATTACTGCCGAGCCTTACAATCCCCAAACTCCCGATGTGTGGGAAATGGCTTGCGAAGAGGCTACCAACTTCCCCTTCGTCGAAGTTCCCGCCACGGCTCACGCCACGACCTTGCACAACGACTACACCCTGCCTTTCCCCGAAATCGAGGAAGGTTATGATGCCGTCTACAAGCTCGTGTTCGACAATGACATGGTGCTGAATGCCGAAGTCACTGCCGGCGCAAACGGCAAGGTTGCCCTCTATGCTGAGGACTTCAATGGCGAAGGCGGCCCCATGGCTACCAACAACTACAATGGTCCTATGGCTGGCGGCGGCGCTGCCGGTGCTCCGTTTGAGGCCCAGATCGGTGAAGGTACCACAACTACTGGCTACTTCCCCTTCTACACCTTATATAATTACAGCATCGCCGAGAACCTCTACCTCGCCACTGAGTTGGCCGAGGCCGGTGTGACCACTGCTCCTATGACCAGCCTCAGCTGGTATGCCACTAATGCCCCGGGCTATGCCCAGCAAGGCATCACCATCTGGATGGCCAATGTCGAGGATACCGAACTGACGACGACTTCTCACATTGTCAACAACATGACCAAGGTCTACACTGGTGCCATGACTCCCGAAATTGGCTGGAACGAGTTCGTATTCAACGAAGGCACCTTCGCTTGGGACGGCCACAGCAACGTGTTGATCTTCTGCCAGCGCAACAACGGCAGCTGGAACAGCACTGTGTATTGGCAAGCCACTGGTAGCATGCCTTTCACTGCTATGGCTTATCGTTATCAGGACAGCGGCGCATACGACCCGACTGTTGCCAACACGATGTACACCAGCACAACCCGCCCGAACGTCATCATGAAGGCTGCCCGTGGCAACCGTAGCGGTGACGTTGTTTTGGAAGAAGGTTTCGAAGATGGCACTATGCCTTTGAATTGGCATAGCGAAGGCGACAATGTTTGGGTTGTCGGTACTGGTGACTATTCCACCAGCACGGGTGCCCACTCTGGCTCCTACAATGCCATGTGCACTCACTCATCGAATTTGAACGAGACTTACCTTGTTTCTCCCGCCATGGATTTGAGCGGCGCTACCGAAGCCACCCTCAGCTTTGCCTATATCAACAGGAGCTGGCTTGGCGACATCGACGAGTTTGGTGTTTATTACCGCGTCAATGGTGGTGCTTGGAACGAATTGTTCTATACTACGGCTGCCCATTCTGAATGGACCGAAAACACCATCGCTCTCGCTGGCCTTGCAGCCAACTACGAACTTGGCTTCATGATGTATGACCACTATGGTTACGGCGTTGCTATCGACGATATCGTTGTCGAGGCCACTAACGGTGGTGCCCAGCCCGCTGGCGAAATCAGCTACGGCCCCGTCATTACCAACGCTCCCGTTGCTGCCGGCACCTACTACTTGGTCGCTTCTTCGACCGATGCTGACTTCGAGGTCACCATCAACGCCGAGGATATGCCTTGCCCGCAGGTTGAAGGCTTTGCTTTCAATCCTATGCCTGCCGACAATGAGGACGAGATTGAACCCGCCAGCGTTACGCTGAAGTGGAACAATCCTGCCAACGCCACCGAATATCAAGTGGTCTTCGGCAGCACTTACTATCCGCAGCCCAACCACCCGCAGACCGTCATCTCCGACTGGACTCCTGTGACTGGCGCCACTGGTAGCTTCACTGTCCGCAACCTCTGGAACAACAACAACTATTTCTGGTATGTGGTATTCCGCAACGGCGGCGCTTGCCAAGATGGCATCGAGAGCGCTCACTGGGGCTTCACCACTCACCTCAATGTGCCTCAGAACCTGACCGCTGTCGACGAGACCGTGTTCAATGATGAGACCATCGTCCTCAACTGGACTGCTGTTGTCGACCGCACCTATCGTAAGTACAATGTGTACCGCGACGGCGAATTGATTGGCAGCACTCAGGTGAACAACATCAGCAACTCCACCTACACCGACGGTCCTCTGCCGTACAACATGGGTGGCTACACCTATTATGTCACTGCCGTGTACGATGAAGGCGAAAGCGCTCCTTCGAACACCGTGAACGTGAAGGTCTCTGGCCGTGGCAACGTTGATGGTCACGTCTACGAGCAAGACGGCACCACCGGCATCGCCGGCGCCACCGTCACCATGGTTGGTCCTGACGAGTTTGGTGTGAACCATACCTACAACTTCACCACCAACGCCCAAGGTTACTACAGCGGCGCTGTGTATGCCGGTAGTTACAACGGCCAAGCCGCCAAGGATGGTTACCAAACCATTACGGCTCCCGTCCAGGGCAACCCGATCAACATCACCTACAACGTGACCACAAGCCCCGTCGACT
>CACXQV010000029.1 GCA_902769875.1 uncultured Bacteroidia bacterium | reverse complement strand
GTCGATGAGGAGGGCTTCCCTTGCACCAAGGCCATGCTGTCACCTCGGGTGCGTGAAGGCATCAAGGTGTTCTATTTCACCACCAACACCTTCTCGCTGCGTGTGGCTCACTACAAGGCCAACCCCAAGGCCAGCATCTATTTCTGCGATGCCGAAGGCTTCAAGGGCATGATGTTGCGCGGCACTATGGAGGTGCTGACCGATGCCAAAAGCAAGGAGATGATTTGGCGCGATGGCGACACGGAATACTACCCGGGCGGCGTCACCGACCCGAATTACTGCGTGCTGAAGTTCACCGCCACCGATGGCCGTTTCTACAGCGACTTCTATCCGAGGAGCTTTGTGTTAGAGTAAGGTTTGTTGATGAAATCCCTGCCAAATGCTATATCGGCACTGAGGTTTTTCGGAGCCATTTGCCTTCTATTTTTCGGAGTCGAGAGTTGTGCTTTCTGGGTCATTTATTTCGTTTGTGGCCTAAGCGATGTGTTAGACGGGTATATAGCCCGAAAACTCGGATGCGAAAGCAAAGTGGGTGCATTGCTGGATAGTTTGGCGGATTTGGCCTTCGTGATATGTTGCTGCTTTAAGTTGATACCTGCTTTGGCATTCCCAAAATGGCTGTGGATCTGGGGCGAAGTGATTGTCGCCATCAAGGTCATCAACCAAATCTCAGCGTTAGAGATGTACAAGAAATGCATCTTTCCTCACACCATAGCAAATAAAGTAACGGGGGTTCTGCTTTTTGTTGGAGTTCCTTTGACGGTATTTTTGGAATCGATTGTTCCAATGGTCATTATAGCCGTTGTCGCATCATTTGCTGCTGTTCAAGAGGGGCATTTCATCAGAACGGAAAAAAGACACTAATCATTCTCGCAAATTCGTCGTGCCAAATCGTTGAGTATGAGGCATTGGTTTCTGCTGATGGTTATCTGTTCGTTGTGGTGTTCCCATGGGGAAAGGATAAGGAGTTGGCCTCGGGCACAGGCTTCCATTCGGGCACCGCTGGGCTTCGCAAGTTCGGTGAAGCCATTTTCTTGTAAGTAAATCAACGGTAAACCTTCGTTGAAGGCAGCCCGCATCACCGCTTTCTCGCCCGGAGAGATGGCAGGCGAAACAAGCACTGCGCCTTGACGGACTGCCGTCAAGTATTCCTCCACTTTTGCTTGGATTTCTGTTTCAGTGAGGCGACGAGAGCATTGCACAAATAAGCGCACGGGGCGATTGAGCAGGAAACTGTTCCCGATGGCAGAGAATGAAACTCCAGCAACAGTTAGGTTTCGTTGGACACGGAATAAGTCGGGGTGTTCGCGTTTCATAAGCAAGCGACGAGGGTTGTCGGCTAAATAGCGGAGCCATGTTTCAAGTTGCCCAGCTCTCAGTAGAAGTTTGTCGTTGTAGCCGCGTGCAAAGAGCAAGCCGTGGGTCCGGTCTTCGCCTCGTCTGTTTTTGCGGGGTGTGGGTTGTGTTTGTTGCGTTGGCAACGCAACAGACGGGACTGGTGGCAAACCCATCACCAACTCGCGGTAATGCTTGTTGCAGCTTTGCTTGAAACCGCGCAGCGCAATGCCAAGCGGTTTTTCCATCTTTTCCCTTACAAAGAGGATGCCATGCAAATGGTCAGGCATCATTTGAAGAGCGATGACCTCCACTTCTGGGTGGTGCAATGAGGCCGCCCACCATTCGTCAGCAACGCTCTTACCTAACGCCGAAAGCTCAATGTGCGGCTCATCAGGGCTACCGCAAGGAGCTTCGCTTTTACCTACAATACGCCCAAAAAGGGGATGTCGCCCCTCCGTCACCATAGTGATCATATAGATTTGGCGACCTGTATAGTCATGCCCAACACAGCGACGAAGCATTGACGGCTTCTTCTCACCAGCAAAGGCTTTCTGAGCTTCGTAGGTTTCTTTTTTCATACAAATGTTTTGCCCTTTTTGCCCTGCAAAGATAGAATTCTTTCTACAAATATCCCAAAAATTTGCAGGAACAAGGCTTATGCCGTATTTTTGCAAACAAATTATCTTATCATGCGAAAACAATTAATCCTATTACTGACCATCCTTGTTATGGCCTCATGCAGCGACCCCAACGCAAGGTATGTCAAGAAAGCCATCCATATTATGGACAAGCACGGCATCTATGCGCAAGGCCTTGAATGGGAGAAAGCCAAGCAAGAAGCACTCTCGGCAAAGCCTACAAATCTTCAAGATGCACAAGAAATTGTCACCAAAGCGGGCAAGGTGGCTGGAGGCAAGCATACCTACCTGATGACCGCCGATGAAGTGACAGAAAACGACACATCTTCGTGGGAAATGCCTACGGTTGAGATGCTTGAAAACCACATTGCTTTCATCAAGTTGCCGGCGTTCTCTGGAAATGCGGATGAGGGCATCAAATATGCCAACACGGTACTTAACGTCCTTCCCTATGCCCTTCAAGGTGCCATTATCGACCTGCGCGGCAACCGGGGAGGCAACATGTATCCGATGATTGCCGCCGTCCATCGGTTCCTTCCCGATGACGTCATCCTGAAATTCTCTTCGCGCAAAAGGCCAATGAACATCAACACTTTCTTTGTCATGCAATCGGTTGGATTGGAGAAACAAACGGCCATCGCTTGTCCTGTTGCCTTGTTGACCGACGATTGGACAGGAAGTTCGGGCGAGGCTGTATTGATTTGCTTTAGAGGACTGGAAAACACGCGCACTTTTGGTGCTCCCACAGCAGGATATTGTTCGTGCAACCAGCCTTTTGCGCTTCCTGGGGGCTCTCAACTTGTGCTTACTATCGGAGAAGACATTGCCCGCACAGGAGAAACATTTTGCGACGACCCCATCGCCCCTGATGTGCTGACAGAAACGCCTTTTGAGGATGCTTTGGAATGGATTGACAATCAACAAATAAGATAGTTATGATGGAAACAGAAAGAATCCTGCTCCGCCCTTGGCGCGATGATGATGCAGAGACGCTTTTCAAATACGCCTCCGACCCCGATGTTGGCCCTCGCGCCGGCTGGCCACCGCACAGATCCGTTGAAATGAGTTTGGAGGTTATCCGAACCGTGTTCAACAACGCCACAACATGGGCCATCGAACTCAAAGCGACGGGAGAGGCCATCGGCTGCATTGGCTATCTCCCTGCAAGAGGCTGTCCTATTCCCGCCCGCGAAGGCGAACCGCTTGTCGGCTATTGGATTGCCAAGTCCTATTGGAACCAAGGCATCTGCACGGAGGCATTGAAACTGGTGATTGGGCATATCCGCAAAACGACCGACATCAAGTCGCTCATCTGCGGGCATTTTGTCGACAACCCCGCCTCTGGCCGCGTGATGGATAAGTGTGGTTTTGTGGCCACTGGGGAAACCTATTTTGATGATACTCAATACCAAAGCAAGGGCAAGCCGATTAGGGTGCTGAGGTTGGAAATCTCCGTTCCTGAAAAGTGACAAGAATCGGGTCAACGAATATTTCCTATGCTGTTCACGGATGTCTACTTATTTTGTCTGTTTATGAAGCATAAAACAAGAAAACTATTGCTATTGACTTGGTTTTTGGCTCTTTGGATGCCAATGGGGCTTGCCCAAGAGCCTCCGCGTGTGTTGTTCATCGGCAACAGCTACACGCAGTTCAACAACCTTCCGCAAATGGTGACCGACATTGCACAAAGTATGGGCGATGATATGGAGTATGGCAGCAACACCCCTGGCGCTTGCACTTTCGAGATGCACTGCCACAACCAGTCGATGACGTTGATTTGCGAAGGAGGCTGGGATTTCGTGGTGATGCAGGAGCAAAGCCAGCTTCCGGCATTTCCGATGGATTCGGTGGAACTTAATGTGTTTCCTTTTGCGCAACAGCTGGTAGATTCCGTTTATGCCCACAATCCCTGCGCTGAACCTATGTTTTATATGACTTGGGGGCGCAAGAACGGCGATACCGAGTTTGGCTACCCGCCGATGGATACCTACGGGGGCATGGACAGCCTTCTTTATGCGCGTTATATGCAGATGGGCAGCGACAACGATGCCTCGGTGTGTCCTGTGGGTCGTGTGTGGCATTATCTCCGCGACCACAATGCGGAAATTGAGCTCTACATGCCGGACGAAAGCCATCCCTCTTTGGCGGGAACTTATGCTGCTGCTTGCGCTTTCTACACCATGGTTTTTGGCCGCGACCCTGACAGCATCAGCCACGATGCAGGCCTTGATGAAACCGCTGCCCGTGCGATTCGTTCCGCTGTGCATGAGGTGGTGTACGATTCCCTTTGGAAGTGGCAACGCCCCTTGCCGAAGGCTGATTTCGCAGTCGATAGTGTGGATTTCCTTAATGTCCGTTTCGTGAGCAAGGCCAAGCATTTCCAAGAACAGGAATGGATTTTCAGCGACGGCGAAACCTTGCAGACCAACGACACCGTGGTTTGGCACGCCTTCCCCGAAAGTGGCATCTATCTTGTGAAGCAGGTCGTGAGCCGACATTGCATGGCCGATACCACGATGCAGCTTCTCCGTGTGGAAGCCCCATCCGTTGGTATAGTGGAGAGAAACGACTTGTCGGCGATTTCAATTTACCCCAATCCTGCCAAGGATGAAGTGGTGTTGCACCTGCCCGAAGGAATGATGGCCGAGGTTGTCCTTTACGGCATCGACGGTCGGGAAATGTGGCGGGAAGAAAAGAAAAATCCCCGCAACACCATTGCATTGCAAGGATTTCCGAGAGGTCTTTATGTAATGAAAGTCGTTACAGCACAAGGCGCTGTGTTGAAACGGATTGTCAAACAGTGAAGCGGTTACTTCGCGGGCTCCCACTTGCAGCTGACGGGCAACACGATGGTGCATCTTCTATTGCATATTTCAGAATTTGAGTGTTTTTGCACATAAAAACTTGGTTGTTGGTCGCAATACGGTAGCGGGAAGCCGGCTTTTGCCGCCTTATTTTGAGGGTTCGACTCCCTCCTCCAATTCTTCAAGAAACACTGGTCGATGACAGCAGCGGGTAGCTTCACGACTTTCAAGGTGAGATTATTGTCGATCCAACTCCGACCGCCAGTTCAAAGACAGCGATTTGGGTCGCTCTTTCCATATCAAGCTCCCCAGTTGTCCCTGTCCAAACTCCTATAATTAATGGCCTCGGCCAAATGTTCGGTTTTGATGTTTTCGCTGCCGTCAAGGTCGGCGATGGTTCGCGAGACCTTGAGTATGCGGTCGTAGGCACGGGCAGAGAGGCCAAGGCGGTTCATGGCGTTTTTGAGCAAGGCGCGACAACCCTCATCCAAATCACAGTATTTCTGGATGAGCTGGGTGTTCATTTGGGCATTGGCGTGGATGTTGGGGAAATTCTTGTAGCGTTCCTCTTGTATTTTCCTTGCTCGAATCACACGTTCACGCACCACGGCGCTCGGCTCGCCGCTGCTCTTTGCCGCCAAGTCCTTATAGGCCACGGGGATGACCTCCACATGCAAGTCGATGCGATCCATCAAAGGGCCGCTGATACGGTTGAGATACTGCTGCACCGCGCCGGGCTTGCAGGTGCATTCCTTGTCGGGATGGTTGTAATAGCCGCACGGACAAGGATTCATCGCCGCCACCATCATGAAGTTGGCAGGGAAGTCGACCGTCATCTTAGCCCGCGAAATGGTCACGATACGGTCTTCCATCGGCTGGCGCATCACCTCCAAAACCGTCCTTTTGAACTCGGGCAACTCGTCAAGAAAAAGCACTCCATTGTGAGCCAATGATATTTCACCGGGCTGTGGATAGGTGCCGCCGCCCACCAATCCCGCATCGCTGATGGTGTGGTGCGGGCTGCGGAATGGGCGAGTGCGCACAAGCGAGGTGTTGCGCCCCACCAAACCCGCCACTGAATGTATCTTGGTGGTTTCCAACGCTTCGGCCATCGTCAGAGGGGGAAGGATGGTCGGCATCCGTTTGGCAAGCATGGTTTTACCGCTTCCGGGAGGGCCGATGAGAATCACATTGTGACCGCCTGCCGCCGCAATTTCCAAGGCGCGTTTGATGTTTTCCTGGCCTTTCACGTCGCTGAAGTCGAATTCATAGTCGCTGAAACTGTCTTCGTCTGATAATGTCGCCTCAACAGGCACCAATGTCGTTTCCCCGTTGAGGATTGATACGACATCGTGGATGTTTTCGACGCCATACACCTCAAGCCCCTCCACCACAGCGGCCTCGCGTGCGTTTCCCTTTGGAACGATGAGTCCGCGAAAGCCGTCTTGTTTGGCTTTGATGGCAATGGGCAAAGTGCCTTTGATGGGATTGAGCGTGCCGTCAAGGGAGAGTTCGCCCATGATGACAAACTGTTCCAAACGGTCAGTGTTCACTTGTTCCGAGGCGGCCATAATGCCGATGGCGATGGGCAGGTCGTAGGCCGAGCCTTCCTTGCGGATGTCGGCGGGTGCCATATTGATGACGATTCGCTTGTGGGGATAGTAATAGCCAAGGTTGGTGATGGCGGCTTCGATGCGTTGCTGGCTTTCCTTGACCGCACTATCGGGCAAACCGACCAGATAGAAATTGATGCCTCTGTCGATGTTCACCTCGATGGTGACAGTGATGGCGTCGATGCCGAAAAGGGCGCATCCGAATGTCTTTACTAACATGATTATAGGTCTTTATGGGTTGTTTTTCTTGTTTTTTGTTCAGTATATGGAAAAATGTCGTATTTTTGCAGGCAGAAAGATAAGCTGAAAGCAGATCTGCATACAAACAAGTCGGGTTAACTGCTTTTGGCTTTCTTTATTTCCATCAACTCGACACTGTATTGGACATACCTTCTCCCTTTTTTCTCCAAGACGATTTCTCCAACAATCAATTCGACAGTAAAATTCAAATATTCTTTTGTGGGATGTCTGAAAGTGTATTCCAAAGGAATAATATATGAAAAACCGCTATTCTGTTGCATCCCAGCCTTCGCCGGCAAATGCTTGATTTCTTCGGCATCAGCAAATTTAACCACATCTTTGATTTTCAAAATGGCGTATGTTGACTGCCAATGTCTTACAGAATTATTAGATGCTTTCTTCCTACTTATTTTTCTGGTGATTTCAATGTCAGTACCAAGAAAATCATTGTGTACCGACAACTTACCTCCATTTTTGCTGAGCAAAATGTCATAGGCTTGCAGAATGATAGCCCTTCTAACACTGAAATCAACACTGTCGTCTGTTGGGATACTGAAATATTGGTATGTGCCTATCAAATTCGTCCTGACAAATTCGGGCTTCCCTTTGTTGGATTGTTCTTTCTCCATAATGCCGTGGTTTATTTTTCCGTTGCAAAGATGCAAAATCTGTCAAGAAAAAGCCGTTGATTAAACGTTTGTTGTCGACAGTAGTCGTTTGTTGTCGTTTGCTGTCGGATATATTGCTGATTTTCAATACACATTATTTTTTCGGTTTGTAGCCCGAATCTTGGAACACATTCTGCAAATCCTTCCGGCCCATCAGTTCCACCAAGTCATAGTCGTGGTTGGAGGCAAAGGAACGGATGATGTTCAGGCCGAAAAACTCGCCCAAACGCGAAGGGGCATCGTTGCTGTAGGCCTGCGTGAACGGCCCGTCGCCGAAAAACATCATATAAGCATCGAGGCCAGCGTCATAAAGCCGACGGCTGCCCACGATGTCGGCCCAAACCGCACCTTCATTGTCCACAGCCCACTGCCACTGCCCTGCCGAATAGCCGAGCAAAACGCTATCGGGCATCGAAGGGCACATCGCCTCGACAAAAAAGTTGCGCCTGCCATAAAACACCATCTCACCTACAATTTGGCCCTGCTTGCGCCATTCATATAAATAAGTCATATACAGGCAATTGGCCACATCCTTAGCCAATGTGGCCGTTGCGGTACGAACCTGCATATATTGGGGCATCCCGATTTGATCGTACACCTCGTCGCCATCAAGATACCAATCCAACGAAACCACCAGCACATCGTCGAAAATCTGGACGGGAGGCACATCCACAATGACACCCGTCACACAGGTAAAGACCTGAGTGGACAACTGAATATCAGGATAATAATAATGGAAATGGGCCATTACGTCTTCCACCATCAGCTCCACCTGTTTCAGGTCGGGATAGGCTGCTTTCACCTTATGATATAATTTGATGCTGAACGGATCGGTGGCGAAATCCTTGAGATATTTCACCGCTGCGCGATTGTCGAGGTCGCCGCTGAGGAACACCCGGTAATGGCTTTGTATGTTTTTCAGCTCTTGCTGGAAATTGGCCGTATCAAGGTTGAAGAGCACATCCTCATAGCGTTCGAAGTGAAGGTCGTATGGCTCGGTTTTCACGTCAAGTTTGGCTTTATAGGCCGGAATTTGCTTTTGGCATGAAACGGCAAGAATGGCCAGTATGATGATGGTGAGTCTTTTCATAATAAGTGATTGTTCATGAACTACAAATTCAATTGACGCGGGACTTCGGGACACGGGACTTCGGGACGCGGGACTTCAGGACACGGGACTTCGAGACATGAGACTTCGGGACGCGGGACTTCGGGACAAAGGACTTCGGGACACGGGATTGGACCAATGTCTTGCGCCTCACGTCTTTTATGTAAACTGAATTTGCTCATCTGCTTACATTAATAATAACGTTTCCCTGAGCATTTCGAATGCCGCCACTGTTGCCCGATTAATCACATTCTCGCGGTCTTTTCCGAAGTTGAAGCATTTTGACGTCAAGCCTTTTGGCGAGGCTACTGCAATCCAAACCGTTCCGACGGGCGTTTGCGCACTGCCACCGCCCGGACCTGCCACGCCCGTTGTGGCCACACCAAAATCGGCTTCCATCAAGTCGCGAACACCCTTTGCCATGCCTTCAACCACCTGCTGGCTGACCACGCCATAGGTCTCAATCGTAGTGGATGGCACACCCAAAACTTTGGTTTTCATCGGTGTGGCGTATGTAACTGCCGTGCCCTTGAAAACTTCCGAACTCCCAGGAATCAGCGTGAAAACATGGGCTAAGTTGCCGCCAGTGCAGCTCTCAGCCGTAGCGAAAGTCTTGCCCTTATTAATTAATAAGTTGAAGACAACCCGCTCGATGGGTTGGTCCTCCATCGAGAAAATGTATTCCGGAACCAACGCCTTCAGTTTCGCGATTTCGGTGTCCAAAGTCTGGTGGAGCAAGTCGGCATCCTCGTGTCGTCCGCTCAAGCGCAAACGAACCATACCGTATTGGGGCAGATAAGCCAACGAGAGGAAGTTGGGCAGAGCCGTTTCCCAATCCTTGATTTTGTCGGCGAGGAACGACTCGCCAATGCCCGTGGTCATCACGACACGCTTTTCATAGGGCACCGAATGGAAACGCTTGGTGAATCGCGGCAACAACTCGTCACTGAAAATGCCTTTCATCTCAAACGGCACGCCAGGCATAAAGACGAATACCACGCCGTCCTTCTCCAGCCACATACAAGGCGCTGTGCCGTAATTGTTTGGAACATAAATACACGACTTCGGCAGAAAAGCCTGACCTCGGTTGCGTTCGCTCATCTGAAAGCCACGACGGTTGAACAGCGCGACGATGTTATCGTAGGCCTCTTGGCAAAACGCCAGTTCGGTTTCGAAGAACTTACATACCGTAGGTTTGGTGATGTCGTCGGCAGTGGGGCCAAGGCCACCCGTGACCAAGACCAAGTCGGCATCCATACATCCATTGAACGCTTCGAGGATGGCTTTTTCGGAATCGCCGATGGTCAAAGCCGAATCCAATTGGAAACCGGCTGCCGAAAGCTGCTCGCCAAGCCATGCAGCATTGGTGTTAATCACTTGTCCAATAAGCAGTTCGTCACCGATGGAAATGTTTTTTATGATGATTTGATTCATAGTTTGGAATTTTTGCAAAAATAGAAAATAATCTTGAAACCCGAAAATCTTGGAAGCTCGAAAACCAATATTCAACAAATCTTTCTATCTTTGCGCTTTTAAACCTACATTAATTATGACTCAGCCAATTCCAGCATCACAACTCGTGCTCAACAACGAAGGCGCGATATACCATTTGAATCTTCATCCCGACCAATTGGCCGACAACGTCATCATGGTCGGCGACCCGGGGCGCGTTGACTTGATTGCCTCGTTTTTCGACAAGATCGAAGTGAAACGCGAGAATCGCGAACTCATCACACGCACGGGCTATTTCAACGGCAAGCGCATCACCGCCCTCTCGACCGGCATGGGCACCGACAACCTCGACATCGTGATGAACGAACTCGACGCCTTGGCCAACATTGACCTCAAGACACGCATGCCCAAAGAAAAGCATCGCTCGCTCAACCTCATCCGCATCGGAACCTGCGGAGCTTTGCAACCCGACATCCCTGTGGGCGACAGCTATGTGGCCACCCGCTACGCCATAGGTTTAGACGGCCTTCTTTATTTTTATGAGAAACACGATGAAGTGGACGAAACCGAAATGCGCGACGCTTTCATCGAGCAATTGGGCTACCCGACCAACCTGCCCAAGCCTTACATCGTTGAAGGATCGAAGGAGCTCTTCAACCGTTTGGCGCAAGGCTATTACCAAGGCGTGACAGCCACAGCCCCAGGTTTCTATGGCCCACAAGGGCGCACACTGAGGATGCACCTCTCCTATCCCGAACTCAACCAAAAAATCGAAGCCTTCGATTACCAAGGCTGGCGCGTATGCAATTTCGAGATGGAATCGTCGGCACTCTACGGCCTCGGCAAGATGATGGGACACAACTGCCTGACCATTTGCGTGGCCATCGCCAACCGTGTTACGGAAAAGTTTTCAACCGATTACCATCCTTATATGAGAAAATTGGTTTTAACCACATTGGAAAGATTGTCGGATTAAAAAAATCGTATTTTTTTTCCAAAATTCTCATTTCAAATAGAAAAAATCGTATTTTTGCAGTTTAGAATAACTGGACTTGCTTTGCAAAGTCAAAACAATCAACACAATGAAGAAATTTTTACTCACAATCATCGCGTTTTTCGCAGTAGCCACTTCAGTATGGGCCGACGGTCATGTTGACTCAGTTCGTTACCTGACTACAAGATGGCGCAGGAATTGGTTCGTTTCGGCCGATGCCACCATCAGTTGGTGGCAAGGAAGTTTGAGGGTGCCCGAAGGCTTCACCAGCAGTTTCACCAAAGTGTATTGGAACCAACCCCATTTCGGTGTTCACGCCAATTTCGGAAAGTGGATCAACCACAAGACAGGCGTGAGAGTGTCATACGACAACACAGTCCTCAGCAGTTTCATCTTTGGAAGACATCCCAGTTTGAGCCACATCCAATTCCTGTATGGTGAAAACCCAGAAATTGCCGAAGCCTATAATGGCATGGAAGTGTACAAGACCTTTATGCACTACCATAACCTTTCGGCTCAGTTTTTGATCAGTCCGATTGATTTCTTCCAAGGCTATTACAACCCCGAAAGGATTTGGACGCCTGTGTTTTATTTCAACGCAGGTGCAGGGTTGACTTCAAGCCGTTTGCTCCTCACCCAAAACATCATCCACTTCCTCAATTACAACAATTCGTATGACCTTACCAAGGTCGACGGAACCAATTTTGAGTTGGCTTTAGGTGTTGGCTTGATCAACAATTTCAAGCTGGGAGAGCATTTCGACATCAACCTTGAACTCAGATGGCTTTTCCACAGATGGACCTTGGACTCTTGGGCTCACGAATACCATGATGGTGGCCCCGCTTTCTTCGACAACACCGTTCACATCAGGCCGAAGAGATTCGACAATATGTATTCGGCAGCATTGGGTCTCACCTATTACTTCAGCAGAATATATGAGCTGCCCGAGTTTGACACCGTCGTCGGCCCCTGCCCCGAACCCGACACCATCGTGAAAATCGTCACCATCCAGACCGACGAACTTGTCAGCTACCCGTTCTCCATTTTCTTCCATCGCGACTCGTATCAATTAATGTCGAACAGAGACCTCATCAACTTGAGAGAAATCGCCAATGTCGCCATGGAAAACGGATACAAGATCCGTCTGAGAGGTTCGTGCGACAGCGCCACGGCCACTCCATCCTACAACCAGACCTTATCGGAGAACCGTTGCCGCAAAATCATGACCGAGCTGATGAAGATGGGCATACCAGAAGAACAAATCATCCTCATTCCGATGGGAGGCATAAAAGAAATCAACCCGACGGAATACGACCGCCGCGTGCTCGTCGACCTTGTCAAAGCTGACTCGAAACAATAAGCACGGTGGCAAACCGACAAAGAAAGCCTGACGGAAATCCGCCAGGCTTTCTCTTTTTGTGATTGAGGAACCAACGCTCAAAAAACGCCGCCCATTTCGATGCCGATGAAATTCGTGTTGAGGATGCTGCCCGTCTTGTTCTCCACTTCCTTACTGTAAGCGTTCATCAAGCCATGGTTGAAGGTCAGCTGCGCAAAGACAGAAAAGTTGCGGTTGATTTGATACTCGGCTCCAAGGCCGAAAACGATGGAAGCCTGAAGCAAACGATACTGTTCGGTGCGGTCGACGTAAGTCGCATCTTCGTAAGAATAATTGAAATACTTGTATTTGTCCTTCACTTTATCCTTCAAATTGAAGCCCAAACTTCCGCCTGCCTCAACGTAAGCCCTGACCGATTCCATCACCTCAAGCCCCACCTTAGCCTTGAGCGGCACCTCAAGAACTGTGGCCTTGACGCGACGTTCAACCGGCAGCTGCACCTCGTTCAAGAAAAACTCACTTCTGGCATCCTCGAACTGATATTTCATGCTCATGAAGTTGAAGTTCAGGCCCGACGACACCGATATGTTGTCGGTGAAATAACGGTCGATTACCAAACCCGCATTGAAGCCCAATCGCACACCTTCGTTTTTTGTCGCAGTGGAGCCCGAGCTGGCCCAATTGAAAGACGGCCCTAATTTGATGCCAACACGATAATCATAGGTTTGGGCGTATCCACCCATCACCACAATAGCTAATAAGCTAATAATCAATACTCTTTTTCTCATAATAACTGTATTTTGGCCTACAAAGATAATTTATTTGGTCGACATTCCCCCAAAATTGAAAAATGATTCATATTTTTGCATCAAATTATTCACCTAATTATCACAAAAACACATTGAAAATGAAAAAGACATTTTTATTGATTGCAGCCCTGCTGATGATGGGTAGTGCAGCATTCGCAGGTGGCGGCTTCGACATCGCCATCGGCCCGAAAGTCGGTTTCCAAACCGCCAAACTCTCCTACGAAAAAGCCGACATCAAAGCGGGATTCGCCAACCATTTCACCGCTGGCCTCTTTGGCCGCGTCACCATTGGCCGCCTCTATGTGCAACCCGAAGTGCTTTACTTCAAGACTTCCAACCTCTTTGATGTGAATGTCACGGGAGAAGACGAATATTTCAACATCCCGACGGGTGCCAACGTGAACCTCACCCTGAACCAAATGAACCTTCAAGTGCCTGTGTTGATTGGTGTCAACATTCTTGACCTCGACCTGCTCACCTTGCGTGCCCAAGTGGGCCCGACGGCCAACTTTGTCCTCAAGTCGCAGACCTTGATCGACTACACCGTTTCCGCCACTGGAAACGACGGATCACAAATGACCCAAGAAGGGAATGTCAGTTCGGATTCCGACCAGTTCAACACCAAAACCATCTCTTGGGGACTGCAAGCCGGCCTCGGTGTCGACGTGTGGAGATTTACGCTCGACGTCAACTACAACTTCGGCCTGAGCAAAGTTTTCGGTGCCTTGAATGACACACCGCTTGGCGAAACCTTCGATTTCACCAACGTCGACAACACCAAGCAGAACCTGTTTATGGTGACCGTGGGCTTCAAGTTGCTCTGATGATTCGATGAGATGACAAAAAAACAGGGCTGCCGATTGGTAGCCCTGATTTTTTTGTTTGCGTCGCAAAGGTTCAGAAAAGGATGCCAACTTCGATGCCGACACGGTTCTGAAGAAGGTTCAACTTGACTTCACGCTCACCAATCTGCTTGTTTCCTTGGTAAAACTTATAGTAATTGGGTGAGATTGAATTGATGTTATTGACGAAGTCGTGTGAGAAATTCACGGCAAGGAAAAGGCGCATCGTCTCGTCAATCGAATACTGGGCGCCAATGCCAGCCTTCAAGGCGAGGCGCAGGTTGCTGAACTCCTTGTTGGTGACACCGTAAACGTCAGGTCTCTCAACGCCATCGAAAGCGTCTGCCACCTTAACCTTTGAGGCATACCCAAAGCCGGCTCCGACTTGGGCAAAATAACGCATCGGGAAGTCGCCAAATTGGTTGGTCACCATCTTCAGCATCAGCGGGATTTCGTACACTGTGCCTTTGTACATTCTATCCACATTATAGGTCTTAAGATGGGCAAGGCTATCCAATACACCATCCGTAAAACTGTAATGGCCTCGATTCAGATTGATGTTGACACCTGAAACAATCGCATAATTTTCAGCGAAATAGAACTCGGCCGCAAGGCCAAAGTTCATTCCCACCTTAGTGCCCTCATTGACGGCGGCACCCGTCGTTGATCCCGTCCAGTCGAAACCCGGTCCAACTTTGAAACCAAAGGCAAAGCCATTGTACTCTTTTGATTGCGCTGAAACTCCCAGCGACAAGGCCAACAAAAGGCCCACTAATAGTAAGTTTTTCTTCATTTGATAATAGAATTAGGTTAATATCAAGGGACAAAATTACTCATTTTTTCAATAACTGCAAACAATCATGGTTTTTTTCTACTTTTGTAGGTCAAATCAACGAATCATTAGCCTTATGAACACAGCAATTCCCAACCGCCTTTTCATCCGAAACAGGGCAAATCTGGCGGCACAACTGCCGCCCAAGTCGGTGGCCGTATTCACCGCCAACGAGCCAATGCCGCGCAACGGCGACGAGTTCTATCCATTCCGACAACAGTCTGATTTCTTTTACCTTACGGGAATCAACGAGGAGAATGCCTACCTTCTCATCGCCCCCAGCTATCCTGATGAAACGATGCGCGAAATCCTTTTCATCGAGCCTTACGATGAGGTGAAAGCCACTTGGCAAGGCGAAATGCTCGACAATGCACAAGCCACTGCGCTTTCGGGCATCAAGACCGTGAAGGGCAGCGACACTTTCTGGAGTTTCATGAACGACATTGCCCTTTCTGGCTACGCCGACACGATTTTCCTGAACAGCTACGAATACCCGAAATACGAGTGCGCCGTGGAAACCATACAAAAGCGCTTCATCAAGCAGGTGAAGGAGCGTTACCCGATGCACGACTACGGGCGCACCGCCCCGATTCTCAACGCCTTGCGTATGATCAAATCGGAAGACGAAATCGCCATCACGCGGCAGGCCTGCGACGTCACCGCGAAGGCTTTCCGCCGTTGCTTGGAGACCGTCAAGCCGGGGATGAACGAATTTGAGGTGCAGGCCGAAATCGAGTACATTTTCAAGAAAAACAACGCTTCGGGCCACGCCTACGCGCCCATCATCGCGGGCGGCAAGAACGCTTGCTGCCTGCACTATTGCAAAAACCAAAGCCTGCTCAACGACGGCGACCTCATCCTTTTCGACATCGGCTGCGAGTTGAAAAACTACTCTTCTGATTTAAGCCGCACCATTCCCATCAACGGCAAATTTACTGAAAGACAAAGAGATTGCTACAACGCCGTGCTTCGCGTGATGAAGGAAATCACGAAACTTTACCGCCCCGACGGCACCATCAACGAAATCAACGAAACGACTTACAAGTTGATGGAACAAGAGATGATCAAGCTCGGACTTTTCACCGCCGAGGACGTGAAAAACCAGAATCCCGACAAGCCGCTCTACAAGAAATATTTGATGCACGGAATGTCGCACCACATCGGCCTTGACGTACACGACAGCATCGACAAGTTCAAGCCTTTCGCGCCCGGGATGATACTCACCTGCGAGCCAGGGATTTACATCCGTGAGGAAGGCATCGGCATCCGCATTGAGAACGACCTTTTGATTACCGAGGGCGAACCGATTAATTTGTTTGAGGGATTGCCGACGGAAATCGAGGAGATTGAAAATGCCATGAGAAAATAATTCACTTTTTTAGTGAAGATCTGAAAACTATTTGTAGTTTTGCAAACAATGAATACCAATCGAATACCGACACATCCCGGAGATGTCATCAAGGAAGAACTTGAATATAGAGGCATCTCTCAAAAGAAGTTCTCGGAACTGACTGGGGGTTCTTACACCATGCTCAATGAAATATTGAACGGCAAGCGACCTGTGACGAGTGACTTCGCGCTTATCGTGGAGGCGGCTTTGGGTGTCAGCCCACAACTCTTAATCAACATGCAAGCCCACTACAATATGGCCGTGTCCATGAACCGAACCACTTTCTCAAGTCGCCTCGACCATATTAGAAAGGCTTGTGCAGCAGTGTTTTAGCATCCAAAAAAACAAAAAAAATGAGTCCAAATAGTTCCACGAAGAAGCTGTTACTGTTTGCGCTTCCTTTATTGTTCGTCTCATGCGGAAGCTTTATCGAGGTGAATGGCTTGACCAACGACTTTGACAAACTCAACGAATCACAGAAAGCACTCGTTATCCCTTTCGAGAGTTTTGATGCCGCAGAAGCAGGTTTCGTTTACAAAGTGACCGCCTCTGAACTGAAATCCAAATTGAAGGATTATCCAAGGGCTATAGTACGTGTTTTTAATCCAAAATGCAGTTCAACCAGTTGTCAACCACTGTCTTATTATCAGCAATATGACGACAATCATGGCATTTTCCTAATCCAAGTCATGATTAGTTATGCTGGTTTTGAAGAAGCAGTTCGGCAATCATCCAGCAAGCCTTTGTTTGTCATTAATGATGCTGCATACGGTACAAAACTGCGACCCGTTTATGAACGCTATTTCACAAACGAACTGCTGGGGTTGCCTCGTAAAACGAAATACGACGACATTCCCGAAAACCTGTCTGGGCAAATCTACATTTTCGAGTTTGGTACGCTGAAAGAGGTCAAAACAGAACTGTGACAACATAATAAACAACCGCAAACATCCGTTATCTTCAAGCTTAACAATGTGCCAGAACACAAAACAAATCAACAAAATATGTTCAACAAAGACGTTTACAGTGGCCGTCGCGCCACATTGAAAAAGATGATTCAGAAGGGCATCGCCTTCTTCCCGGCCAACAACGAAGCACCCTTCAACTACCCTGACAACACCTATATCTACCGTCAGGACAGCAACTTCTCCTATTATTTCGGCCTCAACCACCCCGACTTGGTCGGCGTCATCGACTTTGAGACGGGCGAGGAAATCCTCTTCGGCGTGGACGTGACCATCGACGACGTGATTTGGTGCGGCCCCCTGCCCTCACTGAAAGAACAAGGCGATTGCATCGGCATCACCGACTGCCGCGACTTCAACAAGTTTGGCGAATACATCCAGCAAGCCATCGCCAAAGGCCGCCAAATCCACATCCTGCCGACCTATCGCGCCGACACGAAAATCCAATGCTCCGAGTGGTTGGGGTGCCATATTAATATGGTGCAGGAATATGTCAGCCTCGAACTCATCAAGGCCGTCATCGCCATGCGCGAAGTGAAGAGTCCTCTCGAAATCGCCGAGATGGAACGTGCCGCCAACACTGCCTATTACATGCACACCACAGCCATGAAGATGTGCAAGCCCGGTATGGTCGAACAAGAGATTGCCGGCGTGGTGGAAGGCCTTTCGCTGTCGGGCGGCGGTCCCGTGTCGTTCCCCGTCATTTTGAGTGTCGACGGACAGACCTTGCACAACCACGGTCACCATAACGTGCTGAAAGAAGGCCGCTTGATGGTGTGCGATGCCGGTGCCGAAACGGAGAACTACTACGCCTCCGACTTCACCCGCACCACGCCCGTGGGTGGCAAGTTCAACACGCGCCAGCGCGAAATCTATGAAATCGTGCTTGCCGCCAACCAAGCCGTGGCCGAACAAACACGCCCCTATATGCCTTACATGGTGATGCACACCCTCGCCTGCCGCACCCTGATTGAAGGCTTGAAAGGCGTCGGGCTGATGAAAGGCGACACCGAAGAAGCCCTGATGAACGGCGCACACTGGCTCTTCATGCCTCACGGCCTCGGCCACATGCTCGGCATGGACGTACACGACATGGAAGGCCTCGGCGAAACTTACGTTGGCTACGACGACATCACACCACGCTCCACCAAGTTGGGCTTCAGCGGATTGCGCTGCGGCAAGACCTTGAAACCGGGCTTTGTGGTCACCGACGAGCCGGGTATCTACTTCATCCCGACGCTCATCGATATGTGGAAGGCCGAAGACAAGTTCAAGGAGTTCATCAACTACGACAAGTTGGAGACTTACAAGGACTTTGGCGGCATCCGCATCGAAGACGACCTGCTCATCACCGAAGACGGCAACCGCATCCTCGGCAGACCGATTCCCAAGACCGTTGCAGAGGTCGAAGAAATGTGCGCCCAAGGAAGGGAATGGATCAAGATAAACGGATTGTACTAAGGATTAATATGACCATAAGGAATCCGCAGAGTCTCAGGAAACCATCCTAATGATTCTGCGGATTTTGCGTGCAATAAAGTCAAAACTCCATCACCAACTTCAAGTTGACGTAACGCGGTGTCAAATAATTCGGGGCGCCGTAATATCTGTTGTCGATGTATTTCACCCAAACGTTGGAAATCACATTCGGGATGTCGAGCAGGTTGAAGACATCCAAGCTCACATACATATTCCCGACATAGCGCAGTGGATTGCCCTTGCTGAAGCTGCTGGCCTCGCTGATGAGTTGCTTGCTGAAGCCAATGTCGATACGGCGATAGGCCGGATAGCGGGTCGAAGTGGAATAGAAATCGGAGTTGTTGTCGTTTTGGGGCAAACCCATGCCAAAGGTCAGCGTCATATTGACACGCCAAGTCGGGAAATTGGGAATGTAATCCTGGAAAAACAGGGAGAAGCTTACCAATTGGTTCGAAGGACGGTTGTGCCAACCAAGTGGCACCGTATCAGCCACTTGATTATCGGAATGGTTATAAAACGGAAGCGTATCGCCCTTAATGCCAATAAGCATATAGTCGCCGCGAATGTCCTCGCGCGTATCCATGAACGACAGGCTCGCCCAGCTGTCGATGCCTTTCACGAACTCGCCGTTCACTTTGAAATCAAGGCCTGTGGAGTATGCCCGTGCCGACTGGTCGGCATAATAGCGGATGCGCACATTATCAATATCGTAAGGGATAACGTGCGTGAACCACTTGAAATAAGCCTCCGAAGTCAGGATGAAAGGCCGGTTCCACGCGCGGAACTTGAGGTCGTTGCCCAGCACAATCTGGTACGA
This sequence comes from uncultured Bacteroidia bacterium, assembly GCA_902769875.1. GTDB lineage: Bacteria > Bacteroidota > Bacteroidia > Bacteroidales > F082 > Limimorpha. The sequence continues at coordinate 7,405 of CACXQV010000029.1, read as the reverse complement.
CTGTTGGGCCTTGGCATACTTGAAGAGGCTTCCGTCGCGGTTTCGGATTTCGCGATAGAAAGGGGTCTGGTTATACACGCCACCCGAAAGGCGATACACCATCTCGCGCTTGTCGTCAGAGGGTTTGTAAGCCACACCCGCCCTCGGACTGACATACACCTTTTTGTTGTAGCCCCAATAATTGGCACGCAGTCCGCCCGTGACGACGAACTCGCCCTTGTCCTGATAGGGAATCGTCCAAGAGTTTTGTATGTAGCCATCAAGATTGTTGATAGCGAGGAGATTGTGCGCCTTGTGCGAAAAGTCGGTCCCGATTTCAGGCAAGATGTCAGGATAGCCGCCAATCACATCGGGGACATGGGGCAGCGTGTAGCCTGCCGAGTCCATCATCTGCCACTCGTCAACCACGTCGTCAACATCCTGATGCTGGAAACGGATGCCCCACTTCAGCAGTTTGTTGTCGAAAGCGTAAAGTCCCTTGTGGTCAAGGTTGTAAACTTGTGCATAAAAGCCGTTGCGGGCGTGTTTGGTCATCGTGCCGACCTCGTGGTTTTCAATCACTTCTCCAAAATCCTCCGAACCTATCGAGGAGTTGCGTATGCCGAAGAAGTATTGCTCCTGAAGGTCGAAGGTCTCGGTTTCGAAGGTCGAATAGGCCGATGCTATCCATCTCAGGTTGAGGTCTTTATTGGGTTTGAACGACAAAGTCAAGGCTCCGAGGCCGGTGGTGTAGTCGTCGACTTCCTGTCCATCGAAGAAAACGTTGATTTGCAACGGAAGATCCATGGTGCCCGTGTTAATCTTGGCGTTTTGTGGGATGAGCATATAGCGGTTCTTGGAGTAATAACCCAAAAATGACAATCCCCATTTTTTGTTGAACTGGTAGTTGAACAAGGCCTGGCCATCGGTGAAATTGGGCCGGTAGTCGCCTTTCGTGTCCATCATGCCGAGCACGAGAGCCGTGTTTTTGTAACGCAAACCAACGAGATAGCTGAATTTGTCGTTTTTGGTAGCCCCTTCCACATTGGCTTCGGCACCCAAAAGGCTCAGTGCCAACGAGCCCGCCATTTCCTTCGGGTTCTTGTAGGTCACATCGAGCACCGACGACATCTTGTCGCCATATTCGGCAGCAAAGCCGCCAGCCGAAAACTCAATGTTGCTGACCAACTGCGAATTGACGAAACTCAAGCCTTCCTGCTGCCCCGTCCCCACGAGGAAAGGACGGTAAATCTCGATGCCGTTGACATAAATCAGGTTCTCGTCGAAGTTGCCTCCACGCACGCGGTACTGCGAACTCAGCTCGTTGTTGGAGACCACGCCCGGCAAGGTCTTGATGAGCGTTTCCACTCCCCCACCCATCGAAGGCAGCAAGGTGGCTTGTTTCGCATTGAGTCGGGTGAGGCTCGACGCCTCGGTGCCACGGTCGCTGATGACGGCATCGGGCAGCACGGTGGCGGTCGAACCCAAAACAACGTCGAGTTTCCGTTTCTCACCGGGCTTGAGGCGCACCTCCACTCGCTTCTGTTCGAAGCCGACAAAAGAGAAATGGACGGCCAAGGTAGTGTCGGAGAGCAACGACAGCTCGTAGTAGCCTCGCTGATTGGTGGTCTGCCCAACCAGCAAGTCGGGCACGATCACGTTCACCATCTCGATGGGATGGCCAAACTCATCGGTCACCTTGCCATAGAGCAAGCCCGTAGGCAGCTGTTGCGCGGCGGCAGCCAACGAAAGGAGCATCAAGGCTATGAATAATCTGACACGCATGAAGGGATAACTGATTTTCGGGTGAAATATTATCTGCCACAACGTGATTTTGCGTCTCGTCCAAACAAAAAAAGCCGCCGCGCAAGGCACAGCAGCTCACATATCATTCACATTGGAGATTACCAACGTTCAAGGTTACCCTTTTCGGCAGATTCCATAATGGCGGCATAGATGCCCTTCTTGTTGATGGTGCGAATGCCGGCAGCCGACACCTTCAGCACAATCCATTCATCCCATTCCGGAACATAGAACTTCTTGATTTTCAAATTCGGTTCAAACGTTCTCTTCGTCTTCTTGTTGGAGTGAGAAACATTGTTGCCGTGCATGACCTTTTTTCCTGTAATTTGACAAACTTTTGACATGACTCTTTATCCTTTATTGATTTATAATTGCTATTTTGTCCTATTTTGGGGCTGCAAAAATACATGTTTTTTCATTTCGAAACTCAAAACTTCGAAAATATTGTTCCAAAAACTCATTTCATGTGCACATCCACCTGCGGGAACGGGATGTTGAGGCCCTCTTGGGCGAAGGTCTTGTACACCTTTTCGTTCATGCTGAAGAACACTCCCCAATAGTCGGCAGCATCCACCCAAGCGCGCACGGTGATGTCGACGGAGCTGTCGTTGAGCTTGATCAACTCGACAAAAGGCTCGGGCGACTTTTGTATGCGATGGTCGTCGTCGCAGAGGCGGCGCAACACGGCCTTGGCCTTGTCGTAATCGTCGCCGTATGCGATGGAGAACGTCCAGTCGACACGGCGCGTGCCTTGCTTCGAGTAGTTGGTCAACGCACCGGTGGCCAAAGCGCCATTAGGCAGGATGACCTCCTTGTTGTCGACGGTCAGGATATGCGTGTTGAAAATCTGGATCTCGTTCACCTTGCCTTCGAAGCCTTGCGACGAGATGAAGTCGCCCACCTTGAAGGGGCGGAACATGACGATGAGCACGCCACCCGCGAAATTCTGCAAGGTGCCGCCCAACGACATGCCCACTGCCAAGCCCGCCGAGGCCAACAGGGCAACAAGCGAGGACGTGTTGATGCCGAGGATGCCAACAATGGCAATGATAAGGATGAAATAGAGCACCACCGAAACCAAGTTCGACAAAAAACTGTGAAGTGTGGCGTCGCCATGGCGGCTCATCAGCCCATTGGCCATCCATTTCTTGATCAGCTTGATGATCCAGCGGCCCAAAAGGAGCACAATGATGGCGGCAAGAAGTTTGAGGCCCAAAGGCACGACATAGTCGTGTACCATTTGTGGCAACCAATCCGAAACGGGAGTGGTGGCCACATATTTGATGCCTTGGGTCATTTGTGACAACGCGGTGGTGTCTTGAAGGGTTTGGGTGACTTCGTTTACAATGCTGTCGTTTTCCATTTTCGAAAATTTTTGTGCTGCAAAGGTACGGATATTTCTATTATTCTTATCTTAGCGGCTCAAATTCTTTTTTATGAACATCAAAGACATCAAGGCATATTGCAAAGACCCCAAAAACCGCAGCACGGTCAATGTGGGTTTATTCATCTTGTTGATAATCAGTTCACACTATCTCTATTTAGGCTGGCAAGCCTTGGGCTATTGGCCCATCGGAAATTGGATTGCCGCGCTGATGGTTTGGTCTGTCGACATGGTTTACGGCCAGTCGTGTTGGGTGCTCGACCACGTTTTCCACATCGATTTGACAACGATAACCCCACAGCGCCTGATTGCCGCCCTCGACCGGCACGACGGTTGGGCGAGGGTCATCATAGCCCCCGAATGCGCCAGCCTGAAGCAGTGGATCCACTGGATCTTCCTGATGGTTATCTTCCCCGGCCCGTGGAAACACAAGGCTTGGTACATCCCCGCCGGATTAGTCGTCATCGAATGGACCAACGTGGTGCGCATCTGCGGCATCCTCATCATGCAAATCCTTTGGCCCGACATCAACATCCAGCTCCTTGGACAAAGCATCAACACGTTCCATCTCGCCCACGACTACGTCTTCAAGCTGTTCTTCTACCTCGTCATCTTCCTGATGTGGGTGCTGTGGGTGGAGCAATTCTACAACAAGCAAGCAACAACAAAACCATAATCACCATGAACGTAAAGTCACCTATCATCTTCATCCTCGACGCGGGAGGCACAGGATTCAAGTTTTCGGCTGTGCAAGACTCGCGCGAAATCATCGAATCTTTCACCATCCCATCGGCTGCGCCAACCTTGGAGGAGGTGCTGCAAAAGCTCATCACGGGTTTCCACGAATGCGAAACACGTTGTGGCGCAAAGGCTTCAGCCATCAGTTTTTGCTTCCCCGGCCCCGCCGACTATCCCAACGGCATCATCGGCGACTTGGAGAACCTGCCTTCGTTCAAAGGCGGCGTCCCGCTGAAAGCGATGCTTGAAAACGAGTTCCAAATCCCCGTCTACATCAACAACGACGGCGACCTGTTTGCCTACGGCGAGGCCCTGAATGGCCTGCTGCCAGAGGTGAACAACCTGCTCGGGCAGCAACGCAACCCGAAGCGCTACAAGAACTTGCTGGGCGTCACCCTCGGCACGGGTTTCGGGGGAGGCATCGTCATTAATAAGGTATTGCTCAACGGCGACAACTCGGCGGGCGGCGAAATCAACCGCCACCGCAATCCGCTCTATCCCCAGACCAGCGCCGAAGACAGCATCAGCATCCGCGCCGTGCGCCGCGTGTATGGCCGCGAAGCCGGCATCGCATTCAACGACACACCCCACCCCTTCGACATCTACAAAATCGCGATGGGACAGCTGCCCGGCGCCAAGGAGGCCGCACTCAAGGCTTGGGACGAGTTGGCCACCGCCTTGGCCGACGTTCTGGCCAATGCCATCTCGCTCATCGACGGCATCATTGTCATCGGCGGAGGCCTGTCGGGGGCGTGGCCCGTCTTCATGCCCATGCTCATCAAGAAGATGAACGAGCCCTTCACCGGCCTCAACGGCAGCCCCCTGAGCCGAATGGAAACCCAAGCCTACAACCTGATGGACGCGAATGACATGATTCGCTTCACCGAAAAAACGGGCAAGATGGTGAAGGTGCCCTTCAGCGACCAGTTGGTGTGGTACGACCCCACCAAGCGCGTCGGCGTTGGCATCACCAAACTTGGCACCACCTCTGCCGTGGCCATTGGCGCTTATGCCTACGCTTTGGAGCAGCTGAAAAACATCTGACAAAATTATCAACATCATTTGTTGATAAAAAACCGCCCCGAAAATTCATTTTTTCGGGGCGTGTTTTGTTCTTCTTTCATAACTTCGCAGACCGAACCAGCAGACGAGAACTGCTATTGCTTTTGTTTATAACATACTAAATATCAGTGTAATGAAATCAAACCATACTCAAACGGAAATTGAGGGGGACTTGTTTAGTGGCCTTGAGGAGCAGCCTGCGCCGACACCATACGAGAAGATCATCGAATCGCGGAAAAACACCACTTTCGCCGCCGAACAACTTGAAAGCCAAGACGAAGTGCAAGTGGTGGAGAAGGACGGAACCAAGGAAAACACGAAAACGGGAATTGAGTATCACACTTACCCTTTGGAGCAAGTGAAGGAAGCCGCCAAAGCCTATTTCCACGGCGACTCGTTAGCTGGCGACGTTTGGGCCAACAAATACGCCTTGAAGGACAGCGACGGCAACATTTACGAGCTGACCCCCGACGATATGCACCACCGCATTGCGCGCGAAATAGCCCGCATCGAGCGGAAATATCCCAACCCGCTGACAGAAGATGAGATTTTCGAAGTGCTGAAAGACTTCCGCTACATCGTGCCCCAAGGCAGCCCCATGACGGGCATCGGCAACCATTTCCAGATTTCGTCGCTGTCGAATTGCTTCGTCATCGGCAACAACGGCGACTCCGACTCCTACGGCGGCATCATGAAGACCGACCAAGAGCAGGTGCAACTGATGAAACGGCGCGGCGGCGTGGGCCACGACCTGTCGCACCTGCGCCCCACCGGCAGCCCCGTGAAGAACTGCGCCCTCACCTCGACTGGTGTCGTGCCTTTCATGGAGCGGTTTTCCAACTCGACCAAAGAAGTGGCCCAAGACGGTCGTCGCGGTGCCTTGATGATGACCATCAGCATAAAACATCCCGATTCCGAGGCCTTCATCGATGCCAAGATGACCCAAGGCAAAATCACCAACGCCAACGTCTCGGTGCGTCTCACCGACGAGTTTATGCGATGCGTCAAGGAGAACAGGCCTTTCACGCAGCAATACCCGATAGACTCACCCAACCCGAAATACACCAAGGTGGTGGATGCCCGCGCCTTGTGGAACAAAATCATCCACAACGCTTGGAAGTCGGCTGAGCCCGGCGTGATGTTTTGGGACACCATCATCCGCGAATCCATCCCCGACTGCTATGCCGACCTCGGTTTCAAGACCTTGAGCACCAACCCGTGTGGCGAAATCCCGCTCTGCGCCTACGACAGCTGCCGCCTGTTGGCCATCAACCTCTACAGCTACGTCGACCACCCGTTCACGCCCGAAGCCCGCTTCAACCACCAACTGTTCTCAAAGCATGTGGCCATAGCACAACGGATGATGGACGACATTGTGGACCTTGAAACCGAGAAGGTCGATGCCATCTTGGCCAAGATTGCCGCCGACCCTGAAGACGACGAAATCAAGCGCACCGAAGTCAACCTATGGAAGAACATCCGCGAGAAATGCCTCTTGGGCCGCCGCACGGGCATTGGCATCACCGCCGAGGGCGACATGTTGGCCGCCTTGGGCAAACGCTATGCCTCAGACGAGGCCATCGCCTTCTCGACTGAAATACAGAAACTTTTGGCCTATAACGCCTATAAATCGTCGGTCAACTTGGCCGAAGAACGCGGCAAGTTCCCAATGTATGACCCCAAACGCGAGGAGAACAACCCCTTCATCAAACGCTTGCGCACCCTTGACGAAGGCCTCTACCAAAAGATGTGTCGGGTGGGCCGCCGCAACATTGCCATGCTTACCATCGCGCCTACGGGCACCGTCAGCATCTGCACCCAAACCACCTCTGGCATCGAACCGGTCTTCATGGTGGCTTACAAGCGCCGCCGCAAGGTGAACCCCAACGACAAGGATGTCCATGTGACCTTCACCGACGTGACGGGTAACTCATTCGAGGAATACAACGTGTTTCACCACAAGTTCATCACTTGGCTTGAAGTCAATGGCTACAACGTTGATGAAGTGTTGCGCTACGACGACGAGAAGCTCAACGCCGTCATTGCGCAATCGCCCTATTACAAAGCCACTGCCAACGACATCGACTGGGTGAACAAAGTGAAGATGCAAGGCTCGATGCAAAAGTGGGTTGACCACTCAATCAGCGTGACCGTCAACGTGCCGAAGGAAACGACGGAAGAATTGGTCAGCCAAATCTACATGACCGCTTGGGAGAGCGGCTGCAAGGGCATGACCATCTACCGCGACGGCTCGCGCGACGGCGTGTTGGTCTCAAAAGACGAGAAAAAAGACGACCAGCAAGCTCAGGCCACAGAAGCCCCAAAGGAAAACGGAGCCCGTCCCAACGACATCCACGAGACCTCTGCCCCACCACGACCGAAAGAACTGGAATGCGACGTGGTGCGCTTCCAAAACAACTACGAGAAATGGATTGCTTT
>CACXQV010000028.1:14950-45696 GCA_902769875.1 uncultured Bacteroidia bacterium | reverse complement strand
GCCGTTCTCGCCAAGGCCCGTCTCCAACTGCTCAAGCAGGTCGTCCGCCTCAACATAGAAACTCACCCAGTTCCAGCCTTCACTCAACGCTATCTCCTGCGTAACCGTCGTGGCTGGCAGCAGGCTCACTTCAACGTCGTCGACGTTGCAGCCCCACTGGCTGCCGTAGTGCCAACGGAAGACCAAGCGCGTGGCATTGGCGGGAAGGGTGTCGAGCGTGAGAGTGTCAGGTATCAAGGTGTGGTAGCTGCTTGAACTGGCGGCATAGGCTTTGATTGGAATGAAGGAATTGTAGTTCTCGTCCTCATCGGTGATGTAACCCAAGGTGAGAGTGCCGTAAGAAGAACTTTCGGTGGCATACTTGAAGCTGATTTGCAAGGTGTTCAAGGCGTTGGTGAACTCAGGCAACACGGCATAATTGTTGCCGCTGCCGTAGAAGTACAGCACTTGGCCAGATTCGGCGTAGTTGTATTGAGCACCAGCAGCGAGAATCTTTGCGCTCGCGTTAGTGGCAGGATAGTTCTCCCAGCACACAGGCATTACGCCAATCTGATTATAGGTGGTGGTTACCACGGGGTTCTCAAAGTCTTGCGTGTAAGGAGCTTCGGCAGTAATGGTGTAAGGTTCGCACTCGGTGGTAAAGCTCACTTCGTTGCTCCACTCGCTTTGGTCATCTTCGCTGCAATAGGCGCGCACCTTGGCGGTGTAGGTGGTGGAAGCTGTGAGGTCGGTCAGGACGTAACTGACAGTGTCGTTGCTGATGGTGACATTCTCCATAGCCACGTCGCGGAGAGCCGATTCGTCGCCGTTGAGGCAGATTTGCCAGGCATTCTGAGTGTTGTCCCTCAAGGTCCAATACAATTCGGCCGAATTCGTGGTTGCGCTTCCGGTCTTGTAGGCCAAAATGCCGATAGGCATGCAGGAAGGAAGAAGTTTCACTTCCACATCGTCGATGACACAGCAATAGGAATAGGATTCGTAACCATTATACCATCTGAAAGCCAAACGTGCAGCATCGGTGGGCAGCATGTCCAGCAGGATGGGTTCAATCGTCTGAACCGTATGGTAGTTGCTTGAACTGGCGTTGAACGTTTGGATGGCAGTAAACGTGTTGAAGTTCTCATCCGTGTCCTTGATGTAGCCCAACACAAGCGAACCTGTATAAGTATAAGAATAATAACTGTAGTATGCGTTATTGGCCCACTTGAAGCTGATTTGCAACGTATTGAGAGCGTTGGTGAACTCGGGCAGCGCGACATAGCTATACCCCGAACTGCTGTTACCGGGCATCATGAGAGCATTGGATGTGAAGTAATTGTAAGAGTCGGTACCGGGCACCACATGAGGCTTATAGGAGCTGGTGGTGTACTCATCCCAGCAGCCGGGCATTTCGCCAGCGGCGTTGTAGGCCGTGCCTGCATAGTCGGTGAAGCCTTCGGTAAGGTAGTCGTCGTTGGTGATGGTCATGATTTCGCACTCCGTCCTGAAGCTCAGCGTTGCTGACCATACAGTATCGGCGCAGGTGGGCTGCACTTGCACTTGGTAGGCGGTGTTGGCGGTCAGCACTTCGTTCAAGGTGTAGGGGGTGTTCACGCCTTCGATAACGGTCCAGCTTTCGCCGTTGGTGCCGTAGCGCAGGTTGAACTCGGTGAGGCCATAGCCGTACCAAGTGATGGTGGCCGAGTTGGTGGTCACGTCGCTTGCGGCAAGTTGGTCAGGCGTTTGGCAAGCAGACACCGTGGTGAAGGTGATGACACCTGTCTCGAGGCTATATCCGTCGTCGCCGCAGTTGCCTTGCACCTTGGCTTCGTACAAAGTTTCGGGAGTGAGGTTGGAAAGGATGGCAGGAGCCTCGTCAGCGGTGACGGTCTGCCATTCGCCAGCGGCAACGGGCATGCCGATGCCCACATTGTCGATGTGCATGTCGTTGTCGCCAGCGTTGCTGCCTGTTGAGGATGTTGATTCACCATAGAAAGCAATCTTCACGGTCTTGCCAACGTAAGCCGAAAGGTTGATGCTGACATGTTCGCCTGTGGTGGCGATGGTGTTATAGACATATTCCGAACCGCTATTGTTCCACTCGCGCAGGATGGTCCAAGCTTCATCGGCATAAATCAAAACGACAAATCTGTCATCGGCTTGCAAAGTGTCATTTTCAATAGGATTCGAGTTGTCATAGTCGGTCAAGGCGAGGTCGAAGTCCAAGTTGTAGCCGGTTTCAAGAGTGACTTCAGGAGTCACGAGCCAATTCTTGCGTGAGGTTCCGAAGATGTTGAGTTTTGCGTTATAAGCACCCAAACCTTTATCGGTGGTTCCCCAGTTCGATCCTGTTGTCAATTCGATAGTGTCGGCCAGCACTCCGTCCACCAAGCCGCTGTATTGTGTCCAGCCTGTTGGAATGCCATTGGTGTTGAAAGGCTCAAAGAAGCCAATCTCAGTGGCGGCTGTCCTGTAGCTCACGGTGTAGCTTTCGCTGGTACCCGTCCAGTTCAGTTTCGCGCTGTAGGCGAGGACTTCGGTAGCAGCCAAGCCGGTGGGGGCAGGGCAGGCTATTGTGGTGGTGAAGTTCACCACATCGTGGCTCCATTCGCTCACGTCTCCGCCGCCGCAGTTGCCGCGCACACGCACATAATAATGCGTTTCGGGATTGAGGCTGTCCAGCACATAGTTCTCGTGGCTTGGGACGCTTTCAACAAGTTTAACGACACGGCTGAAATCAACAGTGTCTGACACTTGCACGTCCCAAGCGGTTTGGGTTTCGTCGAACAACTGCCAGCTGAGGGTGGCGCCATGAGCGTTAACATTGCTGTAGGTCAGGCCGTGGGTCGTGAAGCAGGTGGGGGCCTCAGTAATGGCGATGTCGTCGATATAGACACTACGGGTGCTTGAGCTTGAGCTGGCGGCTTCCATCATGATGGCGATGTAGTGGGCCGTTGCATCGGCAGGCACAAGATACTCGAATTCCTCGTAGGAAGTGGTCAGAGCTTGGGTGGCCATCTCCGTGAAGGTGCTGGCGTCGGTCGGGTCGGTCATCAAACCAATCTTGAAGGTGACGGTGCTGCTGTTGGCCTTGGCCGAGAGCGTGATGAGCTTGCCAGCCAAGTTCTCCATTTCAGGCAGGATGGCATATTGGTCCTGAGGATCGTATGTGGTTGTTCCTCCAGAATAATAAGCGTAGGAATTGAAATACAAGCAGTTGGGTGAGGATTGATAAGTGTAATTATAGATTCTCGGATAACCCTGATATGAACTGTTGGTCGTTGTGTTGATCTTGTTCCAGCAGGTGGGCAGAACACCGGCGGCAGCCGTGTAGCTGTCGAAGTTTTCGGTGTAGCCCACGGCGGGAATGATGGCGCAGTCGGTGAGGAAATCAAACACGTTGCTCCATGCGCCGAAGTCTTCGCCGCCGCAGTAGGCACGCACCCTTGCATAATACATAGTGGTGGGTTGCAGACCGGTCATACCGTAGGTAGTGTCAGAAACAATTTCCTCAGTGGCGTTGTCGAAGTTGCCATTGTCGGCGAAGGCCACTTGCCATTGTGTGGCCTCGCCAGCGGTCCAGGTCAGGGTGGCACTGTTAGTGGTAACGTTGTCAACAGCCAAACCTTCCACATCGTAGGCGCAAGCCACGCGGGTGATACTCACGTTATCGACAGCCGCAGGAGGTTGGGTACCGCTACTGCCATCGTTGCGCCAAGCCAAAACCATGTAATAGTTGCCAGCGGGAACGTTGACGGCCACGCTTTGGTTTTGCCAAGCGGTGACACCATTAAGATAACTGCCGCCATCAACTGCAATCCAGCCCGTGGGCAAAGAAGAACCAGAGAAGCCAGAAGGAACACTTGTACCAGCGGTAAGAGTCACAGATGCAGGTACGAGTGCAACGCGAAGATAGTCATAAACATAACTTCCTGAGCCTTCGCCATTGGCCATCCAGTTGAAGTCGAATTCAAACTTGCCTTCCGTGAAGTTGAGGAGCTTGGTGGCATACACCATGGCAGCGCTATGGGTGTAAGCGTTGGTGGTGCCGCCGTCGTTGGAAACATAGAGGGCGTGTGTGCCGCCGTTGTTGGTGGCGGTGCCCCATGCCCAGGCGTTGGTAAGGGTGCCGTTAATCAGCTCCCAGCCGCAGCTTGTGCCTTCAAAGTCGTCGCTCCAAGCGTCGCCAACGGCTTCGGCCACAGCGGTAGTGCTGAAACTGATGGGGTTGCTAAACTCGCTATAAGTGTTGTCTTGGTAATCGGATTGCACCCTGACTTCGTAGGTAGTAAGGGGGGTAAGGCCAGTGAGCGTGTAAGGGTTTTCAGTGACTGACACGTATTGCTCGGTTCCGCCGTTTGCAGTATAGCCAATCTGCCAAGCAGTGGCGGGGCCGTTCTCATTCCAGCTCAAGGTGGCGGAGTTGTGGGTGACGTTGCTCACGGTCAAGCCTGTAGGTTTGGGGAAGTCAGTCACAAAGAGTGACACGCCTGAAACGTTGTCGATACGCACATCGGCATTGTATCCAGTGTCCTTGGCATGGAATGCGATGTAGATTTGTTGCCCTACATAAGCGGACACATCAACGGTCTTGTTCACCCAGTCAGAAGCTCCAGTGGTACCGAAATTGCCACTTGAACCAGAGTTGTAGGTAGCTAACACAGTGGTAAATGAAGCGATTTCAGGGGTTGTTGTGGAAACCTCGATGGTCAATGTCGTGTTGGCATAGTTGTAAGCATACTGAGAAGCCAAATAGAACGACAGCTCTTCGCCAGAAGCGGGGACGAGCAGTGGGGTAATCAGATAGTCTTCATATCCGCCACTGACATCTTTTCTAAATGCAAAAGCGGAAGAACTGCCAGCACCTGTGCCGGTGCTTCGAGTCCATTGTTGGCTTCCCTTAACGTGGATGGTAGTCCAGTCATCGGGTGGGAAAGTGGTACCCTCAAACCCTTCGTTCAGGGTTTGTGCGTTCGCTGCCCAAGGTACCAATAGGGCCAAGGCCAGCGCGAGAAGTAATCTTTTACTTTTCATAATTTAATAATTTTGAATGAATAATAAGTTGAAAATTGTTGTTATTGTCATAGTGTTTGAATGTTCGTCAATATGTTCACGGCCCAATGGCCATTAAAATATGCAAAAATACGACATTGTTTCTTAACCTCGGAAAAACGCAAGCATTATTTGTTGGATTTACCTTATAAAGGTAATTTTTGTATACTTTTTGGGTAATATTCGTTTCCTGCAAAAGACAAAAAAAAGCGGCCTTTCGGAGCCGCTTCGCAAAAACAATATGTATAACCAAAAAAAGCTTATCCTCTCTTTCCACCCATGCTGTAGGTCAGGTTGAAGCGCAGGGTGTTCTCCAAGGGGTTGCTGCCCACCACTGTGCCCACGGGGATGAGATACGACACATCCAAGCCGAACACGTTGTACTTCAAGGCTGCGCCGAGGGTGACATACTTACGGTTGCCCTTGAGGGCGGTCTCGTTGAAATAGCCGGCACGCACGGCAAAAAGGTTGTTGTACCAATATTCGACGCCCACACCCACATTGACTTCGCACAATTCCTCATAGAAGGTGCCGATGTGGTCGAATTGCTGTGTGGCTTGGTTCAACGACCAGCCCGGAGCGTCGTAGAACGACTGTATCATGCCTTGCACCACGGCCACGTCGTTGTCCATTCCGTAGAGGATTTCGCCAGTTTGCACGTCTCTGATGGGCGGGGTAGGCACCATCAGCTTGGTCAGGTCGACCATGAAGCCCAAAGAGTTGTATTCGTCGAGTTCGAGGTTCAGCCCTGCACCGGCACGGAGAGTGGTGGGGATAAAGTCGCGGCGGTTGTTGGAGGCGGTGTAGTTGATTTTGCTACCGATGTTGGTGATGGCGACGCCCCACGAGAAGTCGGAATCGAAGGCGAACCATTCGACGGGACGCTTGTAGTAAACGGCGATGTCGGCAGCCACGGAGACGCCTGCACGGGCATAGTCGGCTTGGTTCTGGATCAGGTTGGAATAGATGAAACGCCCTGACACTGCTCCCGAAAGGTAATCGCCGAGCATGCGCGAATAGGTGGCGTCGATGGCCCACTCGTTGGGGTTGTATTTGCCCAAGGAATGGTTTTCCTGATCCCTGAAATCGACCTCACCGGCGTTGAAATAGCGCAACGTGGCGGCCACGGCCGAGCGGTCGTTGATCTTGTAGGCGCCGGCCAGATAGGCCAAGCCCATGTCGGGCACCAAGTTGCGCAGCCATGGGCTGTAGCCCAAGCCTATGCTCAGCTTGTCTTCGAGATAGACGTACTTGGCGGGATTGTAGTGCATCGAATACACGTCGGCAGACGAGGCCACGCCGCAGTCGCCCAAGCCGCCCCCGCGCGAGTCGGGGTTGATGGCAAGAAAAGGCACACCCGTAGTGATCACGTTGGGCGTGCGGGCATTTTGTTGTCCGTAGGTAACAGCCGCAGTCAAGAGCAAGGCGGCCACAAGGAGTTTTCTGACTTTCATATCTGATTCTGTGTTTGAAATTGCAAAAATAACGATAAATCGAATTGCTTATTGTATGGGATGGAAAAATATTTTTTGTCGGCGTTTCGGCAGGCCCGACGGCCTTGGAGTCAGGCCCAACGGCCTTGGGTCATCGCGAAATGACCATACGTTGGCTGACAGTGCGGAAGTAGCCGTTTTCGTCGGTCAAGGTGAGGCGATAGAGATAAACGCCTGAGCGCAAGGGCGTTCCGTAGTCGTTGCAGCCGTTCCATCGGATGGGCTCGATAACGCCGTTGGCCGATGCCACCCTTTGCGCTATTCGTGCCACAGGCCGACCCATGAGGTCGAACACTTCGATCATGACGTCGAAATTGCCATCCTCGCCGAGGTGGGTCAAGGTGATTCGGGTTTCGTCGGCGAAGGGGTTGGGGAAGTTGCGCACTTGCGAGAGGAAGATGTCGTCGTCGACCACAAACCAGAGCGAGGCCTCGGAGGGGTTGTCCTGCGTGTCCCACACCTTGAGGCCGAACTCGTAGGTGCCTGGCTTGAGCGCATCGAGCGGCAAGGCGACACGCCCACGGCGGAAGTCGTTCAAGGCGGGCTCGTAGCGGTCGTTCAGCACGAGGCGGTCGAAGGCCGGTTGGTTGCTGCTCAGGATGATGTCGCGGCCAAGGCTGTAGTCGTAGTGATAGATGCCTTGTGCGTCGTAGAGGTCGGCAAAGAGGGTGCCGAAGCGTTCCACCGACTGTCCGTTTTCAAATTCGGGCGAGTTCCAATAGAAGTCGATCTTGGGGCCTTCGTCGTCGGCGATGGCGGCGGGGTCGGTGCCATCCAAGGTCAGCTCGTCGAAGCAGCCCATGGCATCCACGCCACGGATGGAGTCGTAGGCATAGAAGCTGAAACGCGCCCTGTCACGCTCGGGCAAGATTTCTTTCGGCACTTGGAAGGAGATGGTGAACTTGCCGTTGCTTACCGTGGCACAGCCGTGATAGAGGACGTTTTTGTGGTAATACACATTCTTGAACCCGTCGCTGTAGCGGTTCACCCTGACTTTGGTCTTCTTGTCGAAGAACCTCACCCACAGCTTGCCGTTGAAGCCGGCGTCCACCGTGCCGTCAAGGCCTTTTATTTCGCCTTCCACGTTCACCAAGCTCATCGCATGCAGCTCAATGGGGCCGCTCTCGCTGACGACTGCGCCATTGATTTTCTGCACCTCTATCCTTTGCATCGGTTCGGGGAAGCGCAAGGCGGGGTCGCCGAGCAGCACGAAGCGGATGTTGATGTTGGCTTGCGGCGCATTGTTGAAATAATTCAAGGGGTCGTTTTTGGTGAGCCTCACGATGTCGCCGAAGCGTAAGGGCTTGCCGTCGGTGCCGCGTTGGCAGACGGTTTTCACGAAAGCCTGGCTGTGTTTGTTGTTGTTGTTGCCGAAGGTGGGGCGGCAGGTGGTGAACATGGCCACCGAGCCTCCGTCGGGGTTGAGAAACATTTGCTCGCCAGCCGAAACCAGCAGGGGGTTGTCGTATTTCGAGAACTCGCAGGTGGCGGTGTACACGAAAGGCATCCTGTCGTAGTTGACCAGCGCATGGATGTCGGAGTTGGTGAACACGTATTCGCCCGTCAGGCCCCTGACGCCGCCATGGCCCACATAAATCATCAGCAGCGTGCCTTTGTCCAAGGCCTGCATCAGGTCGGCATTGGCGCCGGGGACGGTCACGCCGCCCGAAGTGTTGGCCGTGGGATAGGCGCCCACATAGATTTTCTTTTGCGTCAAGGCGTGGTTGATGGTGTCGAACATCGTGCCATACTTCTCGTTATTGTTGACGTATTCGGTGTTCTCGTCGTCCGAAACGAGGAGCAGCCCGGTTTTCCAATCGCCATGAGTCGAGGCCAAGTCGTTGTAATGCATTATTTTTCGCACCACGGTTTCGGCTTCTTCGACCGTTGAGACGGGCAGCCTGCCAATGCCAATATCGATATGGCCATCGCTTTTCGGGCCTTCGTCGTCATCCATCATGCCGAAATAATCGTCGGTGCAAAACGCCACCTCGTGTTGCGGGTTGTCTTTCGCCTCGTAGGTGAGCACATAATTCCGCCCATAGCCTTTGATGTTGCGGTAGTCGGCTGAGGCGCGCCCAAAAAGTGTCAAGTATTTGAGCCTTCCGCCGCTGCGGCGATACACCATACGGACAAAGTCGCGGATGGCCGAAGGGTCGGGGATGCCGGTGCCGAACTCGTTGAGGATTTCGTCCACATCGACCACCACCGAGAGCATCCCGTCCAACTCGGCGTGATAGTCGGCCAAGGCCAGCGCCTGACTCCTGAAAATGGCCGGGGCGAGGATCAGCATGTCGGCATCGGCGATGGAATGCACGTTCTGGTTGGCGATGGCCGTCCAATTCGACACTTCAAGAGCAGCATCGGGATTGAAAAGCAGATAACGCTTCTCGGTGTTTTCGTCGGTGGCAAACACCAAATTGTTGGCGCTCAGCACGCCGTTTTGCCTCACGGGGCGCAAGGGGTCTGTCACTTCCCACAGCCAGTGTTGGGCATCGGTGTTTTGCACCCAAATGGCGCTCACGCCGTCGCCAAACTGGCTCGGCATCAGGCGGAAGGGGAACGCCTCCCCCACCCTTTTCAGCGTGCGCCAAGCGTAGATTTCCACATAGTCGAGATAGAGCGAGGCCGTCCTGTCAGCCGAAAAGCCCAGCTTGAACTCAATCGTGTCGTTTTCCAAGGCGATTTGCTTGTTGAGCGAGGCCAAGGTGCCAAAGTAATTGTCGCCATATTTGCCGATGGGGACGTGGTTGGCCACATGGTTGTCGTTCACCCAAGCGTCGTAATACATCGCCACATTCTTGATCCTTCCCATCACTTGCGACTTCATGTAGGCCGGCTTGTTGGTCACCACGTTGGGCATGACAAAGGGGATGCACAACAGCGAGTCGGGCTGGGAGATGCATTCGCCGAACCAGTTCTGGCCTTGGAAATAAGGGCTCATCAGCTCGGCCTCGTGCCAAACGAAGTCGGGGAAGTCGGTGATGACCGTGGTGGTGCCTTCGACGGGCAGCGTAGCCTTCTCACCCACCCTCAAACCGCCTACGCCGCTGTCGACGCACAGGTAATAAAAGGTGGAGTCGGAGAAATAGTTGCGGTCGCGCTGGTAAGTGGCCGTATTCGAGTCGACCAATTTCCATCGTGTGGGTTCCTGGCCGTAAAACAGCACCACATCCTGCATATCGAAAACGCCGTCGTCGGCTCCCGTGACGCAGATGGCCATCTCGGTCAAATCGTCGGGACGCGGTTCGGAGTTTTTCTCGGGCAATGCCCCTGAAGGGTTGCCGAAAATCCTGATTTGGTCGGGATTGAGCGTTTGCATGTCAACGCCCATGGCCTCAAGGGTGGCATAGTCGAGCTTGTAGACGCCTTCGTGGGTCACCGTGAGGCGGTGCCATGTGTGCTCGCTCAGGACGGAATTATAGGTGTTGTCTTGCGCCAAGGCCGCGTTGAGCCAACCCAAAAGCGCCATCAAGGCAAACAATCTTTTTTTCATCTTACTCATAATCACATTCATTTGCTTAAAACCAACTTGGAAACCAGTGTGGCCGTTTCGCCTTTGTCGTTGGTGGCGACGATGCGGTAGACGTAAACGCCGTTGCGCAGGCTTTCGCCATTGGCGCCCCTGCCGTTCCAGCGGATGGGCGCGATGCGGGTCGAGGTGCCGGCCACCGTTTCGGAGAGCGTGTTCACCCAACGACCCATAACATCGTAGATGTAGATGTCGACTTTCATGTTGTTGCCCACTTGGTTGTGGTCGAACACAAAATGCGTTTCGTCGGCAACGGGGTTGGGCGCGTTGAAAGCGTTCTCGATGTGCATCCCGCCGCTGTTCTTCACGGTGAAGCCGATGGTGGCGGTGCCGGAGTTGTTGTAGATGTCCCAAACCTTGAGGGTGAGGGTATAGTCGCCGTCGGGCAGGTTCAGCATCTTGTAGGTGATGGTGCCACGACCCGGCTCGCCCAATTCCGACACGAAATAGTCGTTGAGGCAATAGGAGGCTCGCGTGCCGCCCGTCAGGGTGGCCAAAATGTCGTGCCCGATGCCTGCGCCGGTCGTGTTGATGCCGCTTTCGTCGGCAACGTAGGCCAACAGAATGGGATTCTCACCTGTGATGCCGCCGTTCACAAAGAGGGTGTCGTCGATGAAAAGCCGCACCTCTGGAGGCTCTTGGTCTTCAACGGCATCGTCGTAGAAACCGCCGATGACGAAAGAGTCGCAACTGCCGTTGGCGTCAATGTCATAATCGGTTGCGTAATAGTTGATCAAGCCTGTTCCGAAACGGTAGGAAATGTCGCGTGGCACGATGAAGTCCAAAGAGAAATGCCCGTTTTTGACTTCGGTCTTACCATTGAAAATCACGCTGTTGCGGAGCTTGTAGGGAATCTTGTGGCCGTTAGCGTCGTCGGAGCCCAAGGTTTCCAAATCGGCTTCCTTGTCATAAACGATAACGTGTACCACGCCATTGAAGCCGGAAGCCACATTACCATTGAAATCCTTCACAACGCCCTCAATCTCAACAGGCTGCAAGGCACTGATGGTGTCGTGATAGATGGGGAAGGTCTCCCAAGTGGAGTCAGTAATCTGGATGGAATCCAAATCATAGCCCGGGTATTTCCCGTTGATGCTCAGCGTCTCCACCTTCCATTTGGGATAAGCCAAGCGCAAAGCCGGGTCGCCGAAAAACACATAGCGTTTCTCCATTGCCCCTCCATTGGTCTTGGCCATACGATAGACGTCGCCCAATCGGTAATGCTCCTCCCCGACGATGCGGAACAGGTTGCGATAAACACCCATGTTGAAGGCGTGATTGTGATTGCCAAAGGTCACACGCGAAGTGGTGAACATCGCAATCATGCCGCCGTAAGGGTTGAGGAAAGCATATTCGCCCAAGGCGGTGCGCAAATGGTCGTCATAGCGGCTGAACTCGCAGGTGCCTGTAATCATCAGCGGATACATCGGAGCGTTGCGCCACGAGTCGACGTCTTTCCTTTGCAGGATTTTCTCCGTCGCCAGCTGCACCTCGCCGCCGTGGCCCGTGTAGTTGAGCACCAAAGTGCCTTTCTCCATCCTGTTGTTGATGGCCGCGTTCACCTCCGGGGCGATGGAGCCTCCCGGCGCACTGATTTGGGGATAGGCATCCAAATAAATCTTGTCGACCACCACGGCCTCGCCGCCGACCTCCTTCAGGTATTTCGCCATATCTTCGGCATTGGCGACGAAACCGCTCATGGCCGATCCTTCGTCGTCGGTGAAGAAGGTGATGGTGTTGCGCCAAGGTTGCATCGTGGTTTCGTCTTTCGCCACATAGCGCTCAATCTTGTCGACCATCTGATTGGCCTGTTCCTCGGTAGAGACCACAAAGCGGCCGATGCCGATGTCAGCCAACGAAGCGCCAATGTTGCCCTCGTTCACGTCCATAAAGCCAAAATAGTCGTCGGTCACGAAAGCCTTATCCATTGCGAGCGAGAGCACCGACTCGAAGGAAGGCACGAAATCGACCACACCGGTGCGGTTCTTGTAGTCGTAGGAGCAGTCGCCCAAAAGCAACAGGTACTTGATCTTATGGCCGGCGTTACTGTCCAAATACAGCATCCGGCAGAAGTCGCGGATGGCGGTAACGTCTTTTGCGCCACAGCTGAATTCGTTGTAAATCTTCTCAGGTGTAGTGATGAAGATATTCAAATCGGGGTCGATGCGGTTGTGAAGCGCCATCAGCCGATCGGCGGCTGAGCGGAAGCCCTCGTAGGTGAGGATGACGAAGTCGACATCGCGCACACCGTGCAGGTTTTGGTTTTCCACCTGCCCGAAAGCCTTGGCCGTGCAGAAAGAGCTGCCGTTGAAGGCCACAAACTCATTGTTGCTGTGTCCGCTCGTCTTGAAGCTGAATGTCGTTCCGTTCAGCTGCCCTTTCACGATGGAAGGCGCAACGGGGTCGGTGACGTTCCACACCTGCACCTGCTGCGAGGCGTTGGAAAGGCGGTATTCGTACACCTTATTATTAATGGAGGCTTCGGGGTTGCGGAAAACCATCTGCCCCCCCGTGAACTTCAGCTGACGCCAAGCGTTGACGAGAATATAATCCACATAACCGTCAGAGGTAGAGCCGCTTCCCGTATGCTTCAGCGTGACGTTCACCACATCGTTGTTCGGGTTGCCGCTCACCCATCCCCCAACCTCAAACCCAAAAGGCTGGTCGTAGGCCGAGGTCGTATTTGGGATGTTGTAAGTGGCCTTTTTCTCATTGTTGACAAACACATCGAAAGAAGCGTGGGAGAAATTGCGCCCCGCCAACTCCGTCTTCACCCAACAGGGCTTGTTGGCAATCACATTCGGGAAATTGAAGTCGAAATTCTTGGTTGAGGTGAGGCTCATCTTGTCGCCATAATAGGTGCGTCCTACACAGAAAAGGTTATAATCATCCAGCTCGTGTACCTGATGATCGACGAATTCCGTCACGGTAGCCTCAGCTGCAGCCGAAATCGACGCCGCCTCGCTGATGCGCTTGCCCGCGCCCTTACCCGTTGCAACGAAGGCGTAAGCATAGTCGTCGTAAGGGTTTTGCCCGTGTGTATAGGCCTTGCGGAGCGTGTCGAGCGCCCAAGTCACGGGGCCGCGACCATAAAAGAGGATGTAGTCGTTATTGTCGAACTTGCCGTCGGCCTCGCCACTGACGAAAATCGGAATCTCAACCAAATCATCGTGACGCGGCTTGGCATTCATCTCAGGCAGCACCCCACCCCCATTGTGATACAGGCGGATTTGACGCGGGTCGAGGCCGGAGAGGCTGATGCCAAGGTTGGTCAAGTCGGTGGCGGTCAGCTTATACACACCCGTTTCAGGCAAGCCGATCTTATACCAGTTGCCGTTGGCCATCGCCGACTCGTGGGCGTAGGCGGGCGCCTGCCTTTGCATGCTGTTGTCAGGCGTCAGCGTCACTGAAAGCGTGGCCGAGAGCAGTTTCTCCATTTGTCCGTTTTGCTGGCGGAAAGGCACGATGCACACCGAAAGCAAGGCTTCGTCGCGCGAGCGGAGCGGTATGGCTTGAATTTCAAAACCAGCCGCAAAACTATGGTTTTGAGCCACTTTCAGTTCCTCGTTGTCGAGCGGAGCGGCCTTCACGTCCACCAATTTGACTTTGGCTTTCACAGCGTCGTCGTAAATCGGGAACGAATAGCGAATCACAGGCATCGGGCACTCATAGTCGCCACCTTCCAAGCTGACATAATATAAGGTGTCGTCCGCAATTCGCTGGGGCTGCACGCCATTCCATTGCAGACTGACGGGATGGTTTTGCGTCATTTGCCCGAAGGCGGAAAATGAGCCAAAAAACGCCAAAACGGCCAAAAAAATGAATACCCTATTTCGCATAAGAAACATTATTTATTGAAAATCAATTCATTAAAAAGCAAAGACCATAAAAATATCAGCCTGCCATAAAGGAAACGAAAATACAACTTTTTTATTGCAAAATGATTTTTTTTGCCCGAAAAAAGTTTTTTTCCAAAAAACAGCGCATAATTGAAAAAAAGACCGTACATTTGCCTGATTTTTTTGAAAAAAGTTCGAGGAATGCACAATAATTGCATTTCTTCAGAGTTAATAAGATAACAAATTTGAACGACAATGTATAGAAAACAAGGATTCAAAACATTAGCCATCATCGCTTTTGCAGGACTGCTTGCCGTTTCCTGTTCCAAGAAGTCTTCGCGCACCACAGGTTGGGCCTACAACGACGCCAACAACGGAGGTTTCGAAGTCACCGAAGTCAACGACCAAGAGATTGGTCCCGGTTTGATTGCCATCGAAGGCGGCACCTTCGTAATGGGAGCCACCACCGACAACCTGACCTATTCGTGGGACAACTCGCCGCGCAAGGTCACGGTGCCATCGTTCCTGATGGACCGCACCGAGGTCAGCAATGTGGACTATCGCGAGTACGTCTATTGGCTGAACCGCGTGTTTGGCCAAAACTATCCTCAAGTGGTACGCAACGCCGCCCCCGACACCTTGGTCTGGCGCGACCGCTTGTCGTACAACGAGCCTATGGTGGAAATCTATTTCCGCCATCCCTCCTACAATGACTATCCCGTGGTGGGTGTGACTTGGGTGCAGGCCAGCGACTATTGCGCCTGGCGTACCGACCGCGTCAATGAGTTGATGCTTGTCGAAGCCGGCGTCCTCGATTGGGACCCGACCCAGCAAGACGAAGAGAACTTCAACACCGACGCCTACCTCGCCGGACAATATACCGGCAAGGTGAAAAACGGCAAGAAGGATCTCTCGAAGGGTGGCGACGGTATGCGTAACGTCCGCATGGACGACGGTATCCTGCTGCCTTCCTATCGTCTGCCCACGGAGGCCGAATGGGAATATGCCGCTGTCGGTTTGGTGGGCAACACCAACAACGAAATCGTCAGCGAGCGCAAGGTGTATCCATGGAACGGCGACGGACTGCGCACCGACAACAAAAGATACTACGGCAGCTTCATGGCCAACTTCAAGAGAGGCCCCGGTGACTATATGGGTGTTGCCAGCCACCTCAACGATGGTGCTGCCCTGCCCGCCCCTGTCGGTTCCTACTGGCCCAACGACTACGGCCTGTATAATATGGCCGGCAACGTGGCCGAATGGTGCCAAGACGTCTATCGTCCGCTCACTTTCGAAGATGTGGCCGACTACAGCCCCTTCCGTGGTAACGTGTTCACCCGCAAGGCCGTCGACGACGAAGGATTCCTGCTGCAAAAAGACTCCCTCGGTCGCATCCGCAGAGAGCCCATCCCACAGGAAGAAGCCGCACGCCGCCAAAACTACCGCACCAGCTTCAACGCCAACTACGACGACGGTGACTATATGTCAGCCATCCGCAACCGCTGGAGCGACCCACAAGACGACCAGAGCATCTTCACCAAGGAGATGTATGAAACAGCCACCAACGACGCCCCCGGTACGACCCTCATCAGCGACGAATCGAGAGTGTACAAAGGAGGTTCGTGGGCTGATGGCCCCTACTACCTGAGCCCCGGCACACGCCGCTACCTCAACCAGAACCAATCCGCCTCCACCATCGGCTTCCGCTGCGCGATGAACAAGGTGGGAAGTTCTTTCGCCAAGTAAGAACAACTTTTTCATGATACTCATTTTGAAGCCGTTTGACCCGTTCAGGCGGCTTTCTTTCTTTGATTAGCAAAAGCGATAATGGGCAACCGAAACTATTGACGCCAGCCCCCGAGGCTAATCGTCCCGCAGTCCCGCGTCCCGAAGTCTCGAAGTCCCGAAGTCCCGTAGTCATAAAGAACAAAACCATGATCGAAACAATATACCAGCACTTCACCAAGGCCTACAAGGTTTCCACCGACAGCCGAAAGACAGACCACGATGCCGTTTTCTTCGCCCTCAAAGGCGAGAATTTCGATGCCAACGACTTTGCCTTGCAAGTGGCCGAAGCGGGCGAAGCCAGCCTCGTGGTTGCCGACCGCAAAGACCTCCCCAAGCACGAGCGCATCCTCATTGTGGACAACACCCTGAAAGCCCTGCAAGACTTGGCCCGATACCACCGCCGGCATTGCAAGGCGACGGTGGTAGCCATCACAGGAACCAACGGAAAGACCACGACAAAAGAACTCGTTTCAGCCGTTTTAGAGAAGAAATACAAGCTCATCCACACGATGGGAAACCTCAACAACCACATCGGCGTGCCACTCACTTTGTTGAGCATCAGACCCGAAACCGAGATGGCCGTCGTGGAGATGGGAGCCAACCATCCCGGCGAGATCGACGCTCTGTGCAAGATAGCCGAACCCGACTACGGCCTCATCACCAATGTCGGCAAGGCACATTTGGAAGGTTTTGGCAGCTTTGAAGGCGTCATCAAGACCAAAACGGAACTTTACAGACACATCAAAGCGCATGGCAAGGCTGTTTTCGTCAATCAAGGCAACCCGCTGCTTTGGGAGCAATCGGAAGGGCAAACGCGCATCAGCTATGGCCGCCATTGCGCCGCCGACACGCCCATAGCCCCGGCGGCTTGCAATCCTTATTTGAGCGTTGGATGGGAAAAGCATCTCATCCAAACCCATTTGGTGGGCAGCTACAACTTCGAGAATGTGGCCGCCGCCATCGGCGTGGGACATTATTTCAAGGTCGACGAAAACGACATCATTGAAGCCTTGGAGCAATACACTCCCACCAACAGTCGCTCGCAAGTGATTGAAACCCAAAAGAATCGCATCCTTATGGATGCCTACAACGCCAACCCGACCTCGATGCGAGCCGCTTTGATCAACTTCGCCAACATTCGCGGTGAGCAACACTTACTAATCTTAGGCGACATGCGCGAATTGGGTTCGGCCTCGGAAGAAGAACACCGCAACATCCTTGCGCTGATGAAAGAATTAGGATTTAAAGAAGCTCTCTTGGTTGGGCAGAATTTCAATGCCTACAACGACAATCCCGATTGGAAAACCTTTGCCAAAGTTGAGGATTTGTGCCAATATATTGAAAGCCATCCGATTGAAGGAAAACATATACTGATTAAAGGCTCGAGAGGGATTCAATTGGAGAAGGTTTTACCGTTACTATGAAATGAGACCTCAAGCACAACCTTTCCCCTTTATCCGTCATAGCGGAGGAACATCCGCCATCTCCAATGCTCCAAGACAATATCCTTTTGCTTTGGAGATTGCGGGGCAAGCCCTCAATGACGACATAGACGAATGGACCATTATTGTTGAAAATGAATAACCATAAATCCATGAAACAAACCACCGCCATAGGCTTAATGTCGGGCAGCTCGCTTGACGGCTTGGACATCGCCCTCGTGCGCTTCCAAGAGGAAAACGACAAATACCGCTTCCAAATCCTTGAGGCCGAAACCCTACCCTATCCCGACTTTTGGAAAGCGCAACTTGCCAAGGCCTTCCATAAGAAACCTGAAGATTTGGTGCAATTGGATAAGGATTACGGAAAATATTTGGGCGAACAGGTCTTGACTTTTGCCAAGAAGCACAATGCCCAGCCCGATTTCGTGGCCTCACACGGACACACCATTTTTCACCGTCCCGAGGAGCATTACACCCTGCAAATCGGCGACGGACAGGAGTTGGCAAAGGCGTGTGGTTTCATCGTCATCAACGACTTCCGCAGCGAGGATGTCGGCAAAGGCGGACAAGGTGCGCCCCTTGTGCCTATCGGCGACAAGCTCCTTTTCAGCGACTATGAAATTTGCCTCAACATCGGCGGCATTGCCAACGTTTCATACGACGAGGACGGCAAGCGTATCGCCTGTGACCTATGCATCGCCAACCAAGCCCTCAACTTTCTCGCCCAAATGAAAGGCCTCGACTACGACCGCGACGGCGACCTCGCCCGCAGCGGCGAAGTCAATATGGACTTGCTGAAACGCCTGAACAAGCATCCGTTTTACGGTCAATTGCCGCCCAAATCATTGGGCCGTGAGTTTTTTGAGGAAAACCAAAAAAGCCTGCTGAAGGATTTGCCCATCGAAGACCTAATGGCTACTTTTGTGGAGCATATCGCCCTACAAATCGCGTTGGGAATCAGCCATTTGCCCAAGGGAAAGATTCTCGTCACGGGAGGTGGTGCCCTCAACAAGTTCCTGATGGAACGCCTACAAGCCCGCACCTCGCACAAGGTCGTCATCCCCGAAAAACAAATCATCGATTACAAGGAAGCCTTGGTTTTTGCTTTCCTTGGATTGCTCCGTTTGGAGGGAAAGACCAATGTCTTGGCCTCGGTTACTGGGGCTGAAAGTGATAGTTGCAGCGGGCAGATTTGGAGGTAAAAAATCGGCCAACTGACGGAATGAAAACCAGCCAACTTACGGAATGAAAACCGGCCAACTGACGGAATGAAAATCGGCCAACTGACGGAATGAAAATCGGCCAACTGACGGAATGAAAAATACAAAAAACTTTGTAAATCAATAAAAAAGTAGTATTTTTGCAGCGGATTAAAAGCAGTCAAATTATGGACGAAAATTCGATGTACAAATTAAGGATTGCAGACCAATTACTTTTGGAACAATTGGAAGCCGCTGGCGCAGTGCTGATACAAGGACCCAAATGGTGCGGAAAGACCACAACGGCAGCCCAAGCCGCCAAAAGTGTATTGTATATGGACTGGCCACGCGAGTTGGAACGAAACCTTTTTCTTGCGGAAGAAAACCCAGAGGCGTTGCTTGAAGGCGATGTGCCACGTTTGATTGACGAATGGCAGTTGGCTCCGCAATTGTGGGACGCTGCGCGGTTCACGGTCGACCGCCGTGGAAAGCCTGGACAATTCATTTTTACCGGTTCTGCCGTACCCGCCGACAAAAGCAAAATCCACCATACAGGGACGGGGCGTTTCGCATGGCTGACGATGCGCCCCATGAGCCTTTGGGAGTCGGGGGAGTCGAATGGCAAAGTCAGCTTGCTCCGTCTGTTTGCGGGGCAACGTGATGTAGCCATTGCGCCCGACCATTCCTTGAGCGACTTGAGCTTCATGATTTGCCGTGGCGGATGGCCCAGTTCACTGAACATGAAACGCACAGCGGCGTTGCGACAGGCCCAAAACTATGTGAACGCCGTGTGCGAAAGCGACATTTCTCGCGTGGACAATACCGTGCGCGATGCCACCTTTGCCCGTCGCCTGCTTCGCTCATACGCCCGACACCAAGGCGCGCAAGTGCCCATCAGCACCATTTATGCCGACCTCGCTTCGAGCAAGGAAGGCTCGATGAGCGAAGAGACCATCTCCTCATACATCACGGCATTGAAGAAAATCTTCGTCGTCGAAGACATGCCCGCGTGGAGCCCCAACCTGCGCTCCAAAACGGCCATCCGCACCTCCGAAACACGATATTTCGTTGACCCTTCCGTGGCGACGGCGGCACTGGGCATAGGGCCAAAAGACTTGGAAAACGACTTGAACACATTCGGCCTGATGTTCGAGACGATGGCTGTGCGCGACTTGCGTGTCTATGCGGAAGCTCTCGACGGAGATGTGTTCCACTACCGCGACAAAAACGGCCTAGAATGTGACGCCGTGATTCATTTGCACAACGGCAGCTATGGTTTGGTGGAAATCAAGCTTGGCGGAAGCAAGTTGGAGGAAGAAGGAGCAAAGACTTTGAAAGAATTGGCTGGCAAGATTGACACAACAAGAATGAAAGAGCCATCGTTCCTTATGGTGCTGACTGGCTTGGGCAGCTATGCCTACCAGCGCAAGGACGGCGTGATGGTAGTGCCGATTGGGTGTTTGAAGAACTGAATGCTGTTTTATAGTTCTAACTGTCAGTTGCCGCCAAAAACACATCTCCAAGAAATTGCTTTCCTAAAACAAATGCTGCGTAAACAAAACAGGTGGATTTCCAATCAATTGAATATCAAACTTTAGAGAGTTTTCAATATAAGTGCTTGCGCTATGGATTCGGAAACTGATTTGCCAACCTTCGTCAAGAACAATCAGTTAGTTTTATGTCAGGGTTTTTATCCTAATAACCAATAAGCAAAATCCCAGTTAGGGGCAAATGCAACCTATTAGAAACATATAGAGTTTCAAGGAATGTATATACCCTATCAAAATCATAATGCGAACGATACTTATTTCTAACGGCCAAAACAAGATACTCGACATCAAACATCATACAAGCCTCAAAAATGTCTTTCAAAAAACGATGGTTTTCAGTAGCCTGACCCGCTTCAACTTCAATAACTATTTTTCCATCCTTGCTTATTGCGTCGGCATAAAACGATTTATCAACTTTATTATTGATTCCAAACAAAACGGGAACATCTATCTTGTATTCCTTTGATTTGCCACATTCAACAGTAAACTCAATTCTTTCAAAATATGGTCTCAATACCGCAAGGACTTCATTACTCGTTAAATCATTGTTGTCAGACGATATTTCATCATCAGCACTAACAAAGCAATCCACAACTCTCGACATTTCATCACTAATGCCTCGAGAACGCGGGAAAAACTGGTATTGAATCATTGTTCTTTGTTTTATTGGCGCAAAAGTAAGGAATAATTTCATTCAAAGGGGCAACCGTAAATGATTATTGTTGTATTTTTGAGGCGAATTTGAAAAGGGGATGAAAAAGGACATCAAACAAATCATTGCCGAAGGCGAGAGCCAGCAGACGGAGTTCAAAAGCAGTTTCAATGTGGAAGCTATGGAAAGCATCACTGCTTTTGCCAATACCGAGGGCGGTTGCGTGCTGGTTGGCGTTTCAAACAAGGGCAAAATCGTGGGCGTCGATACCAACGAGGAAAGCGTGCAGCAATGGGTCAATGAAATCAAAAGCAAAACGGAACCTGCCATTTTGGTTGATACGGAGCGGTATGAGATTGAAGGGAAGGCTGTTGTGATGCTTTCCGTCCCCGAATATCCTGTCAAGCCGATTGCTTTGCAAGGCAGGTTCTACAAACGCATCGGCAACTCCAACCATTTGCTTTCTGCCACCGAAATCGCCAATTTAAGTATGCTTTCGCTGCAAGTGTCGTGGGACTCTTTTCCGGCGTTGGGAAAAACATTGGAGGACTTGGACACTGAATCGATTGACCGTTTCATTGAAAGGGTGAGTTCCAACGGGCGCTTGAGCCTCAGCGGAAAGACTTGGACCGACAAACTCAGGAAACTGAAACTCATCAATGGAGAAACCCCGACAAATGCCGCCTACCTTTTGTTTGGCAAGGGCAACATCGGTTATAATGTTCATGCGGGCAGGTTCAAGACACCGTCCATGATCATCGACGACCGAATGATGAACGGCAACTTGTTTCAGACCGTCGAAGAAACTATGCGATTCCTGCTTTCACAAATCAAGGTAGCATACGAGATAACGGGGAAAACCACACAAAGAACCGAAATTTTCGAGTATCCTTTGCCCGCCTTGCGCGATTTCGTGTAGGATACGGCGACCACCGAGATCTACACCAGCCCGATGGATGTGCAAATCAAGATTTTTGACCAAAAAATCACCTTTTTCAGTCCAGGCGAACTCTATGGAAAGCAGACCATAGAAGCCCTCAGAACCGATGATTATCAAGCATATACAAGGAACAAATTGATTGCCGAAGCGTTCTACTTGACTGGCGACATTGAGAAATACGGCACTGGTTATACAAGAATTCGCTCTGAGATTGCCTCCTACCCCACCATGAAATTCGAGTTTGAGGAAAAGCCAAGTGCATGGTTGGTTACAATAAGTTACGAGGAGCAAAAAACAGATGGCAATAGCGAGCTTGCAACCAAACATACAACCGAGCTTGCAACCAACTTGTCACAACTTGTCACCAACTTGTCAGTACAAGTTAAAACATTGATAATCAATTTAAACAAACAATATCTTTCATTTGAAGAGCTAAAGCATGCAACCGAACTTGCAACCAAGCATGCAACCATATCGAGACAGTATTTCAGCAAAGCTTATATAAGACCCGCTTTCAACATTGGTCTTATAGCGATGCTTTTCCCTGATAATCAAAGACATCCAAAACAAAAATATTATCTGACCGAAAGAGGAAAAGAAGTACTGCAATCTTTAAGAATCTCTGAAAAACCGAAAAATGACGAAGAAAATGACGAGCTTGCACCGAACTTGTCACAACTTACACCTAACTTATCAGTTCAAGTTAAAAAATTGATTATCAGTTTAAAAGAAAAGTATTTAAGCATTGATGAGTTGCAGGTTGCAACCAAGGTTGCAACCTCGTCGCGTCAGTATTTCAGGAGAGTGTTTCTTGCACCTGCTTTCAAGGAAGGTTTTATTGACCTGCTCTATCCTGACAAGCCCAATCATCCCAAGCAAAAATACTACCTGACCGAGAAAGGAAAAAAAGTGCTAAAAGCATTGGAAGCATAGAATCATGTTCAAAAAAATCCTAAATACTTTCGGAACGAAGATGTTGGCCGCCGCGCTCAACTTCGTCATCGCCATTATCATCTCGCAGACGTTGGGCGACACGGGGTCTGGCACACAGTCGTTAGTGCTGGCCTCCATCACGTTCATCCTCATCTTCTCCGAAATCGTGTGCGGTGCCAGCATTATCTACCTTGCCCCTCGCCATTCGTTCAAGAAGATATTGGTCGCATCGGTGGTTTGGTCCGCCTTGATTGCCGTAATTATGGGATTCAGTATCAGGCTTTTCTATCCGAAGTTGGAGCCTGATTTGGTCGTTCATGTGGCTATTCTGTCGTTCATCTCCTCGCTCAGCAACATCAATTTCCGCTTTTTGGTCGGCAAGGAAGAAATCCAGAAGGCCAACTACAACACACTGCTCCAGCCCGTCCTGCTAACCATCACATTGGCAGTGTATTACATTGCGCTAAAAAAGACCAACATCTATGGCTACATCATCGGGCTTTACGCCGCCTACGGAGGCACTTTCCTGTTGGGTGTGTGGATGTTGCGAGAGGAATACGCCAACCTTCGAAATGACAAGGACAAAGATTACAAATCGGCATTAAAAGACCTGTTCAAATACGGCTTCCTCAACCAGACGGGGCATTTTGTGCAGTTTTTCAATCTTCGTTTAAGTTATTATTTATTAGACAGTTATATCGGAAGAGGTCAGGTGGGGGTCTTTTCTCGCTCGGTTTCGTTGGCCGAGGCCATCTGGGTCATCAGCAACAGCATCGCCTTGGTGCAATACGCCCGAATCGCCAATGCCGACGACCGCGCATACGCGCAAAAACTCACCTTGGATTTGAGCAAAATCTGCCTGCTCATTTCGACGGTGGGTGTTGCGGTGCTATGCCTGCTACCCGCTGAGTTTTACGTTTTCGTCTTCGGCAAGGACTTCGGCGAGATGGCCCATCTCATCCGCATTCTCGCGCCGGGCATCCTGCTCTACTGCATTTTCCTCATCCTCGGACACTATTATTCGGGCATCGGGCGTTATCAGATGAACACTTTTGCCGCCATTTGCGGATTAGTCGCCACCTTCGTATGCGGATTCACCTTGATACCAAAATACAACGTAACCGGCGCGGCCATCACCTCGGCGATTTCATACACCGTGAACGCAATTTTCTTGTTCGTGTTCTTCGTCAAGGAGTCGCGGTTCAAGGGGCGCGATTTCCTCTTGACCAAGGGCGAGATACGGAACTACATCGTCGAACTCAAGCAGCATTTCTTGAAACAAAATACAGAAAATGAATAAGATACAAAAATTCACCAAAGCCATCGGGCGCATCATCAGGCATCCTTATTTGCTCAACCTCGTTTTGCAAGACGAAGGCAGCAACAAAGAGGAAGTCATCAGAAAATACGGCCTCAAAGACGGACTTCCTTTGCTGGAAATCAACGAGTTGTTCCCAGATTTTCACGAAATTGCCAAGCCTTACGCATATCTTTCGGGAGCCACTATGCCCATCGACATTGCTTTGTTACGGGCTTTGGCCAAAAAATACAAGGTGCAAGACTACTTTGAAATCGGCACTTGGCGCGGCGAGAGTGTGGCCAATTTGGCCGATGTTGCCGAGCATTGCGTCACCTTCAACCTACCGAAAGAAGAAATTATCAATCTGACCAACAACCAGTTATATGCCGACTTGCACAGTTTCTTCAGCAAAAACTTGAACAACGTGGAGCAACTTTACGGCGATTCGCAAACCTTCGACTTTGCGCTGCATTTCGGCAAGTACGACATGGTTTTCATCGACGGCGACCACCATTACGAAAGCGTGAAAAAGGACACCGAAACCGCTTTCAAACTCCTGAAAAACGAGCGAAGCATCATCGTTTGGCACGATTACGCCCTCGACCCAGAAACCATCCGCTGGGACGTGATGGCAGCCATCTTGGACGGTGCGCCCGCCGAAAAACGCAAGCATATCTACCACGTTTCCAACACCTTGTGCGCCGTCTATCTTCCCGATGACTTCCCTACTCACAAACTCGTACCCTACGAAAAACCTCACAAACACTTTGAGATTGACATCAAAACACATGGAATTGAATAACTCGGCTGCCACGGTGTGACAGCCCTACAATTGACAACTGATAACTGATAACTGATAACTGAACAACTGATGAAAATCCTGCACCTGCTAAGTTGGTTCCCCACGCCCGACGACCCCACCTTGGGCAACTTCTGCGTCCGCATGATTGACGCGCTGCCCGAAGATTGTCATTCGGTCATCCTCTCCGTCTGCGACGGAAAGAACATAACGAAGTCATTCGAGGTCAAGGAGATAGAGGGCGCGCGACATACCCATGTGCAGATTTATATCCGTCCGCCGAAAGCCAATGCCTTGCGCAAACTGAAGATGTTGCGGATGTACCAATACGGCCTCAACTATATCAAAAAGCGTTTCTTTGAGCCGGATTTGATTCATTTGCACGTCACCTATCCGCTTGGGCAAGTGGCTTTACTATGGAAAAAACGCTTCGGCTACAAATATGTCCTCACCGAGCATTGGACCATCTATCAGCCACAAAACAAGGATGTTTTGGTCGGTTCGTTGAAGAAAAAAATCGTCAGAATCGCCAATAATGCCGAGTTCATTATGCCCGTCAGCCTTGATTTACAGCATTGCATGGAAGGCCACGGCGTGAAGAACCGTTTCCGCGTGATTTACAATTTGGTGAACACCGATATGTTCCGTTTAGGAGAAGCCAAAACAGAGCAAAAAAAGCGCATCCTCCACATATCCACCTTGCGCGATGAAGCCAAAAACTTCAGCGGCATCTTGCGCACCATCGAGAAACTGAAACAACAACGCGACGACTTCGAGTTACACGTCATCCACGACTACGAAGCCCCTGAGTTCAAGGCATTTGTGAAAGAACACAACCTTTCGGACTGCGTCATTTTCCACGGCAAGAAAACCTCCGCCGAGGTAGCTGAAGCCTATCAAAAAGCCGACTTTTTCTTGCTGTTCTCCAACTTTGAGAACCTGCCCTGCGTCATCGTAGAGGCCTTTGCGAGCGGCGTTCCCGTACTCTCCACAGCCGTCGGCGGCATAGCCGAAATCCTTTCGCCTGAGCGCGGCATCCTCATCCCGCAAGGGGACGAAGAAGCACTATTGCAAGGTATGAACCAAATGCTCGACCATTGCCATGAATACGACCGCGAGGCCATTCGAGATTATGCCATAAAAACATTTGCTGCCCAAAGCATTGGACAGCAAATATTTGAGGTCTACAAGAAAGTCGTCAAATAATCATTGCTTGACGAACTTCACCGTCGAAACGGCATCGTTTTCATCCATAATGCGGACGAAATACACACCTTGAGGCCAAGTGTACACATCAACAACGTCGTTTTCTCCTTGATGCACCAATTGACCAAGAGCATTAAAAACCTTGATTTCCTTCACCTTGCCTTCCACCACAAAACGGTCGGAAGCGGGATTGGGATACACCAAAAAACGAAGTCCGTTTTCGCGAGCCGAGGTCACTTCCACCACAACCGAAGCAGCTTCCGACTCGCAAAACTCGTTCAGGCGTTCATATACAACCCTAACATCATATTGGGCGGCGCCAACCTCATTGGATGCATCAAAACAGGTTCTGGTTTGCGCATCAACAATAGTGTCAACCAGCCAATTGTTGCGATAGATCTCGAATCTCACAAACTCATCGGCATTGCCTGACCATTCCCAGTTCAAAACCACGCCAAACTCGTCCGGGCCATTCCACAAGTATTCTCCATCCAAATTGGAAACCGGTTCGCACCCCATGCTACAGTTGATGTCATAATCAGCAATCACGCCCACTTCGGGATAGCCATCAGAGGCCACAATCAGATTGTCGTCCCAGTCATAGATTTCATAGGAAACCTCCGAAAGGCTGCCGTGAGAATAGCAGGTGTTGTCATAAGTCCAAAAGAACGTGGCCGTTTGGTATTTCGGCACAGGCACGATCAGCGAGGCAGAACCGCCATCCCATAAGCCCACACGTTGTGAGACTTTGCCATCCTCATCAAGCACAGCGATGGACGACAAGTCCCAACCGTTTCCCCCTGCATCGGCCAACTCAAAGCGCAAGTCGCAATTCGTGCCCACCATCACAGTGTCGCGTGCCACCTTGCTCATACCAGCCTCATTGACAGCATACACCGTATAATAATAGGTGGCATACTTGTCCAACTCATCATAAAAAACCACCTCCTCGTCAGTCACATCCTGTAGAACCTCAACCACTGCTCCATCGCGCATAATGACGACAGAATCGATTTTCGGGAGAACCTCCCCGCTACGGGTTTCAAACACGGGATTGAAACGCACTTCCACCTCGACATGGTCGAAAACGGCTTGTGCGCTCAGGTTTTCGACAGCTTGAGGCGCATCGTAATACTCAACATTGGGATGCAGGTTGAAAATGGCGTTATGGTTCCACGGGAAGGAGTAGAACGTGAGATAGAAGCCGTCGATGGCATAATAACCATTGTCGAAGCCCGCCCAGCCCCAATTGAGGTGGAAGAAGTCGTTGTCGTCGTATCCGTCAAGCACATAGGCGTGAGCGCCATCAGGGCCAGAGGAGGCATAGTAAAGCGGCATTCCAGCATCAAGGTTGGCACGAAGATCGTCCTCCCAAGTAGGCGAGGTCTGGTTGTTCCTATAGGTATGGAACAGGTCGTCACTAAACTTGAAATGGTTGCGCATGGCCGGCCCCACATCCTCTGAATAGGCGCCGCTTGCATTGGGGCCATAGCCCATATCAACACTCACGCCGGCGTGGTATTCCAGCAAAGCCGTGGCATCGACCTCGTATTGGGGGCTGGCAAAATCCAGAAAATCAGGCATCAACTCAAAGCGATAGACAGCCTCGGCGAAATTGGCCTCTTGCCAGCCATAGTTGCCGTAATAGCTGTTGGCATTATAGCCATACGAACCCGTCCCTGAGCGCGGCCACTCCCAATATCGCATAATCTGGCTCATCGCGTTGGCCACACATCCCGACTTGCAATGGCCGCCATAAACCGAAGAAGGGTCTTCTGGTGCCATATTGTTGTAAAGGTCAGTCTGGTTCCAAATGGAAGTCAGCAGGGGCGCCACGCTTCGGTTGGTTTTCTTGACAGAAAGTTTGCCCGTCGCGGCAAGGCATTCCCAATCGGCAACGGCCTTAGAGGTGCGTCCATCGTTATTGGCAAACATTTGGCTGAAGCCTGCCTTATAGTTGTCGAAAAAGGTCATCAGGCCATCGGGAAGCGTCTCGGTGAAGTTGCTCTCGGTGGAATAGCCCAAGATGGGTTTGGCGCGGTCGTCAGCCGACACAATGACAAAGCCCTTGGGCTGCACTGCAAACACATAGAATGCGGTTTGGCCATTGTCGGCGTAGGCCGTATAGGTCAGGTCTGCAAAACCTGACTTGATTTCAGTGTTGTTATGCATAAACTTGATTCCCAATGCCTTGGCACGATTGGCATCAACTGGATTGGCAAAAAGTCCGCCAACCGCCAGCATGGCGAACAAAAGCGTAAAGAAGGTTCTTTTCATGGTAGGGAATTTGTTTAAAGATCGGCGTTTCTCACCAAAAGATATGTGTTCTTGTCACTCTCCTTGGGCACATAGCCTTGGTCGTAAACATAATGATAAACGGCACCGGCCTTAGTGGTGTAAGTGCTCGTAAAGAACTTGAAATCAAATCCTTTCTCCTTGAGTTGTTGATGGCTGGCAAAGCCCTTGCCCTTGGGGTTCAGTTCCACGAGGATGTTGTGGTTGCGGGCCAAGATGCCGTTGATTCTCCGAATCACATTGACCTGCTTGTGCGTTTTTTCGTAGTTGTAGCTGTTGCGGCACGAGTCGCAGCAGAACTTCTTGTCCACGCGCCCGATGATGGGTTCGCCGCAATAGAGGCATTTCCTTTTTTCTTCTTCCATATTCTTGTGTATTTACTTTCTGGTTACCACCGCACTGCGCTGAGCTTGAACGGTGTTAATAGCACTCCGTGCGTCTGACCTCTTCGAGGCCTAATGTCCCTCCGTCCCGCGTCATTTCGTGAAGACATAACGGAGGATGTTTGCGCCCATTTTGAGGGCTTTTTCGCGGGTTTCCTGCGAGTCGTGGTGTACGCGCTGGTCTTCCCAACCGTCGCCGAGGTCGCACTCGTAGGTGAAGATGCACACAATGCGGCCTTCGTAAATCAAGGCAAAAAGTTGGGGCGGCTTGTTGTCGTGTTCGTGGATTTTCGGGAGGCCATTCGGGAAAGGATATGGCTTTTGGAAAATCTCATGCGAATAAGGCAACTCCACAAAATCCAATTCTGGGAAGACTTTTTTCATCTGAGGCTCAATGTATTGGCGGATGCCGTAATTGTCGTCGATGTGGAGGAAACCTCCCGCCAGCATATAATTACGCAGGTTTTGCGCCTCGGCAGCATCGAAAACCACGTTGCCGTGACCCGTCATATAGACGTAGGGATAGTTGAACAAATCCGGGCTCGAAGGCTCCACTGTGGGCACATTCGGGTTGATGTCCGTCCCGATTTCTTGGTTGCAGAAACGCACCAAATTGGGGAGTGAGGTAGGATTGCCGTACCAATCTCCTCCCCCTCGGTATTTCAGCAAAGCGATGTTGAGTTGCTGGGCCGAAGCCGCAAACGAAACCGACAACCATATAAGTATCAACAACTTTTTCATTTCATCTGATTAATGAGTTGAATCGTATGGCAAGCCACGAGAGCCGCCGTTTCGGTGCGCAAACGCGCCTCGCCGAGGCTGCACGGCACGAAGCCGTTTTCCTTGGCCAAAGCCACTTCCTCCGGACTGAAGTCGCCTTCCGGTCCGATGAGCACCAAGGCGTTTTCACCTTTTTTATATAGGTCGCAAAGACAGTCTTTTACACCATCGTCAATCCACGCGATAAACTTTTGGCCTTCAAAGGGTTGCTTCACCAATTTGTCAAACGAAGCCAAATCCTCCACCTTGGGCAGGCGCGACTTGATGCTCTGCTTCATGGCCGCGACCATCACCTTTTGGAAACGTTCCACATTGGCGGCGCGACGCTCGGAATGGTACGAAGTGAACAGCCTCACGCGGTCGATGCCGATTTCCGTGGCTTTCTCCAAAAACCACTCCGTGCGCTCGTTGAGTTTGGTCGGCGCAATGGCGATTTCGAGGTTGAAGCCCCAGTGGTCATACCCTTTGCGCTGGTTCGTCAAATTGACAGTGGCCCGCTTGGGCAAGGCCTCAACCAACTCAGCATCAAAGAGAAAACCTTCTCCGTTGGTGACGCAAAAACGCTCGCCCTCAGTCATCCTCAGCACCTTTACACAGTGCTTCGACTCGTCCTCAGGGAGGGTGGTCAGGCCTTCAGTGGCATTGGGTATGTAGAAAACGTTCATATTCTTCTCTGGTCGGGCCTTTCGACAAGCTCAAGGGCCTTATGGCATTCAGTTGATTTAGGTCCCTGAGTCTGTCGAAGGGCCGATTCATTACATTCGCTCCGGCATCCCTATCCCGAGCAATTCCGAAGCATTCCTCAGCAGTGCGGCCACCATGTCGCACACCTGCAAGCGGAACATGCGGCGGTCGGCATCGGGCTCCTTCAGGATGCTGCACTCTTGGTAGAACTGGTTGAATTCCTTGGCCAAGTCGAAAATGAAATTGGCAATCATTGCGGGGCTGCGGTTCTCGGCGGCTTGGTTCAGCACCATCGGCCAGCCGTACATCATCACGATGATTTCCTTCTCCTTGGGCTGCAAATCGTTGACTTTCACCTCACTTTCGAGCTTTATGCCTTGTTCCTCGGCCTTGCGCAACACGGAGCAAATACGCGCGTGGGTGTATTGCACAAACGGACCGGTGTTGCCGTTGAAGTCGATGGACTCGGCGGGATTGAAAAGCATGGTCTTCTTCGGGTCGACCTTGAGGATGAAATACTTCAAGGCACCCAAACCGATGGTATGATACAGCTTGTCGGCATCTTCAGGCGAAAGGTCCTTGGCCTTGCCAAGTTCATCGGAAACGGCCTTGGCCGTGGCCACCATCTCGTCCATCAGGTCATCCGCATCGACCACCGTGCCTTCGCGCGACTTCATCTTGCCGTTGGGCAATTCCACCATCCCATACGACAAATGCTCGATATTGTTGCCCCACTCGCGACCGAGGCGCACCAGCACGCGCTTCAGCACATCGAAATGGTAAATCTGCTCATTGCCAACGACATAAATCAGTTTTTCGGGGTCGTATTCGTTGACACGAAGCTGGGCGGTGCCAAGGTCTTGGGTCATATAGACTGAAGTGCCGTCGCGGCGGAGCAGG
>CACXQV010000028.1:0-14902 GCA_902769875.1 uncultured Bacteroidia bacterium | reverse complement strand
CACCAATGCCTTGCCCAACAGATAGGTCTGCGACTCATAGTAAATCTTCTCGAAAGCCACGCCCAAGCGCTTGTAAGTCACGTCGAAGCCGTCATACACCCATTGGTTCATCGTTTCCCACAGGTGGCGCACTTCAGGGTCGTTGGCTTCCCATTTGCGCAGCATCTCGCGGGCTTCCTGCATCAGCGTTGATTCGGCCTCAGCCTTGGCTTTGGCCTCTTCCTGCTCTTTTTCGCTCAACGCGGCGAAGTTTTCCGGCAGCA
This sequence comes from uncultured Bacteroidia bacterium, assembly GCA_902769875.1. Lineage (GTDB taxonomy): Bacteria > Bacteroidota > Bacteroidia > Bacteroidales > F082 > Limimorpha. The sequence continues at coordinate 14,639 of CACXQV010000028.1, read as the reverse complement.
GTGATTTCAGCTCCTCTTTATATTTCTTGTCGAACAAAACATAGAAGTCGCCAATGAGGTGGTCACCCTTCTTGCCCGTCGATTCGGGTGTGCAGCCGTTGCCCCACTTCTGCCACGCCAACATGCTCTTGCAGATATGGATGCCACGGTCGTTGACGAGGTTGACACGCACCACGTTCTTGCCGTTGGCCTTCATGATTTCAGAAACGCTCCAGCCAAGCAGGTTGTTACGGATATGCCCCAAATGAAGAGGCTTGTTCGTGTTGGGCGAGGAATACTCGATGACCACATTCTTTCCCGAAACGGGCTTGCGGCCAAAGTCGCGGCACTCGTGGTTGGCCTTGAAGAAATCCATCCAGAACTTGTCGGAAATCAGCAAGTTAAGAAAACCTTTCACCACATTGAACTTGGCAATCATATCCGATTCCTTGATCATCTCGGCACCCATTTCGTTGGCCAACTGTTCGGGGTTGCGACCCGCCAATTTCCCGAAAGGAAACACTACGATGGTCATGTCGCCTTCAAATTCGGGGCGCGTCTTTTGGAAATTCACTTGTTGGACAGGAGGCTCCTGACCGTATAAAGTCTTGAACGACTTGATAAACAATTGTCTTAATACTTGCTCTAACATAGCCTTTTGATTTTTGGCACAAAAATAAGAAAAAACGTTCTTCCAAACGAACTTTTTTCGTTCAAGACGCAAAGGGAATTTCTAATCATCAAGAATTTGAGGAATCGAAGATTCAAAATGGTTAATTCAAGAATTTCCTATTTCGTTGATTATATGAATTTTATCGGAATCGAAGATTCAATATGGTCAATTTGAGACAAAAAATGCAGGCAATTTTTGGAAGCACCCTAAAGAAAACCGTCATTTTGCGGACCGGAAACTTTAAGTTTGACGGGATGGTTTCCGATTTTGGTGGCATCGGCACAAAAAAACTGATGTGACGAGGCGCAGCGCTTCAATACTCCAACCTGATTTCATCCACCCAAAGCACATTGTCCAAAGCCCCGATAAAAGCGCCATAGCTTCCAGAGGCAAACCACATAATCGCGTGGGTGACAGGGCAATCGGGATTGGCCCAGCCTTCTTCGAGGATGATTTTTTTCTTGCCTTTGCTGTTGAATGCATACATGTTCTTATACCCGGAAATCAAGTCCATGTAAGGCTTGAAATCCTTGCTTTTTCTCGCATCGCCGTAGATGATGGGCACCCTACAGTCCATCACCCAACCCGAAGTCGATTTTTCGACCCGGCACATAGCCGTCCCCACCCGTTTTGAATGGATATTGCCCTCGGCATCCTCCCAACGGTTTTGCAGGAGAAGAACGATTTCGGGCGGGTCATAGCCCTCAAACTCAGAGGCACGGAAGGTGGTGGTCCTGACCAACTTGCCCGTGTTGGGAATCGAAGCCTTGTAGTGGAACAACATAGCCTTGGGGCGTTTGGTGAAAGGAATGCCCCAACTCATGACGGCGTATGGGTTGCTGATGCCCGTGACAGGCTCCTGTGTTTGCCCCCAATAAATGGAACCAGTCGCCATCACCTTGATATTCAGGAGGCCAGCCACTTTGCAGGAGGCCATTTGAGAGACTAATTTGGCGCATTTTCCCGTCGGGCCACGATCAGGCATGACATTGGTGCTGGTTTTCGTCACGCCCATCACTTTGGCATAGACATTAGAGGAAGACCAAATGGTGTTTTGGTAGGAATAAACGACATTGCCACGAATGGTATCCGTCGGACCGACCATATAAACCGTCTTTTCCTCGCCACCAATGACTTTTGACTCGGTGATATAGCGCACCGCCCATTGCTCGAAATCGCCGAAAGGCACTTTTTCGTAGCGTTGTCCGTATGCCATCACGCTGAACAACAAACTCAATATGACCATGTTAGCTTTTCCCATAATTACTTGATCAAAAGTGTAGGCGATGCCGTTTTACCGATGCGAAACAATGTCCAAAAATAGGGAAAATCGGAATCGGTCGGCACTTTTTTCGACAAATTGGTTTTTTTTCGTCATTTTTGTGCTGCGGAACAAAAAAACTTTCCTAATTTTGCAGTCCGATGAGATACTTATTGAAGCCATCGGACAACGCAACAAAAAAGGAATCAACAGATTCCCCAAAATTGAGTTTTTGTTTTTTTCATATTTGGCGGTCACATTGTTGGCCGTCTTTTTTTTGCAATATCAACAGACTAAATCGATAAGCCTATGTCAATTTCACTGAAAAACCGCAGCCTGATTTCCATCAGCGACTACACACCTGATGAAATCTGCCACGTCCTCGACATCGCTGAGGACTTTGAGAAGAACCCGCACCAGAACCTGCTGAACGGGCGCATCATCGCCTCGCTGTTCTTCGAGCCATCGACGCGCACCCGCTTGAGTTTCGAGACGGCCATCCAGCTTTTGGGCGGCAACGTCATCGGATTCAGCAGCACGGCGGGAACGAGCATCCAGAAGGGCGAATCCCTTGCCGACACCATTACGATGGTGGCCAGCTATGCCGACCTCATCGTCATGCGCAACCCCATCGAAGGCTCGGCGCGTTTTGCCTCCGAAGTGTCGAAAGTGCCGGTCATCAACGCGGGCGACGGCGCCAACCAACATCCCACCCAGTGCATGCTCGACCTTTACAGCATCCGCAAAACACAGGGAACGCTTGAAAATCTGGAGATTACACTCGTCGGCGACCTGAAATACGGCCGCACCGTCCATAGCCTCGTGGAGGCCATGTGCAACTTCAATGCGAAGTTCAACTTGGTTTCGCCTGTCGAGTTGAAGCTGCCGAGTGTCGTCAAGCAGCACATCAAGGACCGCAATCTTGAATACCATCAATACACCGAATTGGAGGATGCCATCCCCCACTCCGACATCATCTACATGACCCGCATCCAGCGCGAGCGCTTCCCCGACCCAGAGGAATACGAGAAGGTGAAGAACTCGTATGTGCTGCGCAACGCCATGTTGGACGCATCGAAGCCCAACTGCCGCGTATTGCACCCGCTGCCGCGCGTCAACGAAATCCATGTGGTCTAAAATAATCACAAAACCCACAAAACAATGCAAAACCTTTTGAATGATGAGGGCGGCACGCAACCGCGTTGCCGCCGGGAAGCAGGCCAGTTGGATGCTTCCCCCACCTAAACAAGGTTTTTGAGAGTTTTGCAAGTTTTGTGATGAAACAACATTTAAACAATTCAACAATCAACAATTCAACATACAGACATGGAAAAAAAGAAAGAACTGACCGTTAGCGCCATCGGAAATGGCACCGTCATCGACCATATTCCCGCCGACAAGGTGTTCCAAGTCGTCAAGATTTTGGGCTTGGAGAAAGTCACCACGCCCGTGTATTTCGGCACCAATGTGGAGAGCAAGAAATACGGCACGAAGGGCTTCGTCAAGGCCTCGGACAAATACTTCGCGCCCGAAGACGTGAACAAGATTGCCTTGGTCGCCCCCACCGCTTCCATCATCGAAATCAAGGACTTCGAGGTCATCAGGAAACAGACAGTGACCATCCCGGAGCGCATCGAGAACATCGTGAAGTGTTTCAACCCAAATTGCGTCACCAACAAGGAGCACGACGTGCCCACCAAGTTCACCGTGATTAAGGACGCTGAGGGCAACATCAAGCTGCACTGCCACTATTGCGAAAAGAACACCACGCAAGACAAGCTGGAATTCATCTGATTTGGACACGGGACTTCGGGACTGCGAGACGCGGGACCATCTCTTGACCTGAAGTCCAACTTAATACTTCCCTTATGAAGAAAACAGGAATTATCATCGCCATCATTGTGGGTGTCATCCTCATTTGGGGCATCGGCACCTACAATGGTTTCGTGAAGAAGCAAGAGGCCATGACCACAGCTTGGAGCCAAGTGGAGAACGTCTACCAACGCCGTGCCGACTTGGTCCCTAACATTGTCGCCCTCGTGAAGGACTATGCCGAATACGAACAAGGCACCATCCTTGCCGTGACCGAAGCCCGCGCCAAGGCCGCCAATGCCACCGTCAACACGGAAAACTTCGATGAGAACGAGTTTGCCAATTTTGAAACCGCACAAGACGAGTTGGGCAACTCCTTGAACCGCCTCATCGTTTCGGTCGAGAACTACCCCGACCTAAAGGCCAACGAGGAATATCTCACCTTGCAGGCGCAGTTGGCGGGCTGCGAAAACCGCATCCTCACCGAGCGCAACCGTTTCAACGAAACCGCCAAGGTTTACAACCAAAGCATACGCAAGTTCCCGAGCAGCTTGGTTGCCAAGATGTTCGGCTTCGAGAAGCGGCCTTATTTCGAGGCTGATGCTGGGGCTGACAAAGCACCAGAAACATTTTGATTGGCCTTGGACATAATGAAAATCGGGCAGAGAGCTTGATGTTTCTGCCCGATTTTTTTGTTCAAATGCCCAATCTCACGCAAGCCTTTCGATGCGGCAATGATGCTGCTTGCTTTCGCGGTCGTAGGTGATGCCCACAAGCAGCAAACGGTCGGCATACTGCGCAACCTTATCGGGATACTGCCTGCGCTTGATTTGCTCTATCGCGGTATCAACGGCCTTGTCGTATTTCAGTTCGATGACGATGGCGGGCGAATCGACATTCTTTCGCGGAATGAGCACCAAATCGGCAAAACCCTTGCCCGTGGCCAACTCGCGATGAATGATGTAGTCGTTGGAGGCGTAATAATAGGCAATGCTGAGCACACAGGCCAACGAGTTCTCGTCGTTGTAGCTCAATATGCTTGTGTTCTCGTCATGGGCAGCATCCACACCACGCGCCACAGCCTCTTCATCCCCACGGAGGGTGGCCCGAAGGAGTTGCTCCGAGGCTTCCACAGCCTTCACCACATGAGTCCAGTTGTTGGACTGCACTGCGTTGACAATCTCACCAGCCACTTCCTTGTTCGGGATGTAACACTCGTCCTTACGCCAGTCGTAACTGAGGTAGCCCAAATGGATGAGCACCGTGAGCACATCATCCTTACCCCCGATGATGGACATGTCATTCTGGAACTTGGTAGGGTTTACTTTACAGCGTTCTCCAGCCAACATCTGCACCACATCGTCCTTCAGCCCCTCGTAATTCATCTGAATGTAATGCGCCACTGCATCGTATGAACCCGTTGTGGCCCAAAAACTGCGACAACGGCCTGCATCAATGGCTTGAATCACCGAGTTAGGGTTGAACATGGATTTTTGGTCACCAATCTGGTAGCCATCGTACCATTTCTCCAATTCGGCGAAGTCCATGCCGTGTTTTTCTGCCAAAGCCTTAACCTCGTCCATCGTGAATCCGAAATAAGGCGCCATCCTCCTTGGCTCCACCATCGAATACTCAATGAAATTGTTGAGCGCCGATTCGGTCTTGTACTTCTTGATGGGCAAAATACCCGTCATATAAACGCCTGCGAACACCTGTGGGGAATTGCTTCCCTTGAACATACGGCGCAACCAACTGACATATTCGTCCATAGCGTGCGTGCCCGTCTTGAACTCGCGGCAAATGGCATCCCATTCATCGATGATGAAGATGAACGGTTGATGGGTGGAATCCGTGATGCGAATAAGGTAAGCCATCAAGTCATCGTCATCCTTGACAGGAATATCAGGATAGGCCTCGTGTATGTCTTCCTTCAATTCCTTTTGCACATGTTTCATGATGCTGTCGTCCTTGAAACGTGTGGTGAAATTGGTCATGTCGAGGAAAATGACGGGGTACTTGTTCAAGTGTTTCTCAAACGATGGGTCGTGGGCAATTTCAAGGTCGGTGAAAAGGTGGCGCGAGTCGCACGATTGGTCGTAATAGGCACATAACATCTTGGCAGCCACCGACTTGCCAAAACGACGACTACGCGAAACGCAACTAAAACTACGCTCGGTGAAAAGCGTACTGTTGACTATAGCGATAAGCCCCGACTTGTCAACATATTCACTGTTTCTTACCCTTTGGAATCCGAAATTTCCCAAATTGATATATGCGCCCATAACATTCTTGATTTTGGCGCAAAGATAGGAATAATTTTACGAACATTCCATGACAAAGATGAAATTACGGGGCTGACAGGTTTTTGAGGACGTTTTGAGCAGAACAGTCACCATACAAACAGATACGTCAAAAGGGAAAAATCAGGCCAAGCGTTTTAGTTCATAATAAGTGCCACGGCCTGTGCCTTCTTTAACGAGCATACTTTTCTGCAAGAGGTCTTCGATGTCGCGCAGGGCAGTGTCGGAAGAGCATTTGACAAGTTTTGCCCATTTTGAACTGGTCAGTTTGCCTTCAAAGCCGTCTAACACCCTGTTGATGACTTTCCGTTGTCGCTCGTTGATTGCTATCTCCATATGGTTTTCCCAATACTCGCCTTTCGAGACCACCTTGGCAACGACTTGTTCCGTATGCTGCAACGCTTCTTTCATACAATCCAAGAACCATGCAATCCACGGGGTAATGTCCATGCCGCCATGTTGCGTTCTCTCCAACATGTCATAATACTCTGAACGGTGGTTGCTGAACGTGGCTGACATACTATAGAAACGGTGTATCATGCCGTCGGAGCGGGTCAAGAACATATCCGTCAAGGTACGCGACAAACGGCCATTGCCATCAGTGAACGGATGAATGGTGACAAACCAAAGAGGCACGATGGCGGCTTTGATGATAGGGTCGATGGATTGAGTATCGTTGGCCCATTGCATGAAATCTTCCATCAATCTCGGCACTTCCGAAGAAGGCGGAGCCTCAAAATGCACTTTCTCTCGCCCCAAGGCTCCCGACACCACCTGCATCGTTTCCCGGCTCTCGCGCCAAGTGCCCACCTTGAACCTTGCACCATACGGAAACAATGCGGCATGCCAACCGAACAAACGCTCTGCTGTCAATGGTTTGTCGCTGTTTTTCACTGCGTCCACCATCACATTTACGATGCCTTCCACATAGCGGTCGGCTTGCGGCAGGCCTTCTCGTTCCAAACCTAATTGTCGCGCCACCGACGAGCGCACCGACTTCCCATCAAGCAAGATGCCTTCGATTTTCGAGGAGTTCATCAAATCGTCGGTCATCACATCGAGTGTGGTATTCAACTCGGTATCAAAGCCCAAAGTGGTGATACGGCCAATCAGTATGCCTTGCTTCATCCTGACCTCAGCCAAAGGCTTTGCCAGTTGTTCGACATCCCAAGTGAAATGCGGCCATTCCGGGTGTTGCCAAATGTAGGTTTCCATATCCTAAAAAGTTTTGCGGCGCAAATATACAATTTTCACCGCAAATTTGCGGCGCAAATGAGAATTTTTCACCGCATGACAATGGAATTGGCGGTTTCCTATTGTTATTTTCGCGTATTGCAAAGGCTAAAAGTTAGGACTTACTAATTGAAATCCAGAAGAACAACGCAAATGAAAAATCTTCACCATTCCCCCATTCGGATATGGAATATCTTTTGAGCTTTTTCGATAGCAAAACAATTCAATTACGTTAACCCCCTTCAGCAGCCATTGTAACCGGATAATAATCTTGCTGATACACCATCACTTTCCGCCCTTCAATTGCCTCATGCAAACGGTCAACAAAGCCATACACCACACTTGTATCGTCAAAGTAATCCATGTATTCGATCTGTTTGAATGGCATTTCATTAATAAGGTCTTCAGCCTCTATATCTCCGTTCTCCCTAACATAGCCCACAATGAGGTTAAGGAACTCTTGTTGTTTGGAATTGAAATGGTAATCCCTCAGATACTGGCCAAACAATTCATTGATGGCCATCTGGTCGAGGCCAACAATCTTTCTCACAAAAGCGCCCAAGGATTTGCCCTTGGCAACGGCATCGTACTCTTCCTTTGAACCCAACTCCTGCCATAGCAACCGCTGTAGTTCTTCAACATCGGCAGCAGTCAAGGGAATCAGGCTCTTGATTTTCATAATCACGCCCGTGTTGGTGTGACGCGCCAAGTACTCCTCTACCCTCGTCCTATAGTCCTTGAACGACGGCACAATGCCTTGCGGGTCTTCCAGTTCCACCACCTCATCGGTGAAATTGGTGTATCTGAACTCGGTGGTTTCGTCATAGATATAATGCACCAATCCCCGAATCTCGTTGCGAAGGCTTTCCCGACTCGTGATGCTTTGGGCGTTCCAAAACTCGTCAGAAATGTAGTATTTCAGCCGCGCCACATTCTCCCTGATTTCCTTCAGCGTTGACTTTTCAAGCAAAGCGTTACAAATGTCCACAACTCTCTTAATCAGTTTGTTGTAGTTTTTGTCGCCTTCCAAGAATGCGGCTTCGATGCGATACACGCACAAATCGAACCGCTTGGCGCTCTCATCGCCGCCGACTGATTCCAACAAGGGGACAACCTCGCTGATGAGTTCCCTAAAGTCAATGGCGCTGATGTATTCCCAAGTCTTTTCTTCCGAGTATTTGTCCACATACTTCAAGTTATAGTGGACATTCACCTTGCTGCGCTTCAGTTCTCTCACCTTCGACATCCAATCGTTGCGCAATTTCTCATAATAGGCTTTGTGCTCTGGATTGTCCTGATGCTTGAAAGCCTGCAACTCGCAAATCATTTCGGCCTTGGTCACATAGATTTCTTGCGTGAGCGTTCTCCCCTTTCGGCCTTCTTTTCCGTCCGAACGCATTCCAAAGTAGTCGAAGTTGCCACAAAAGTCAAAGATGAAGAAACCTTGCTTGTCCTTATGCGAGGCGAAAGTAGCGTCTTCGCTCTTTTCAAGGAAATAGTCACTGCTGGGCGAGAACACATTCAAGTCTTCACACTTTCTCGTGCCGCGACCAATCATCTGCCAAAACATGATTTTCGACATCACGCGCTTGTAGAAGACCAGATTCAGGACTTCGGGCACGTCGATGCCCGTGTCCAACATGGCCACTGAAACGGCTATCCTCGGCATCTTGTCGGCACCCTTGAAATCGTCGATGGCGACATCCGCCATCGGGGTCTTGTAGTCAATCACCTTGCAGTAGTCGTCGCCATATTTCGGGTACAACTCCTTGAATCGGCTGACGATACGCTCGGCAACTTCATGCTTTTGCGCAAAGATAATCGTCTTGCCCAATTCCTCGCCGCCCTTGATGCGCAAGCCCTCTTTCATCAAGGTATGCAGCATTGCGTCGATGGTGTCTCTGTTCAAGATATTGTTCAAGAAATTGGCACCTGCAACCCAATCGGGAATATTGCCGTCATCGTCAACGAAGGTCAACTCAAACTCCTCTTTCTCCTCTTCGGTAAGGTCGTCATATTTCAAGCCGCTTTGCAGGAGCCTCGTCGTGCGGTTTTTGGCTCTGAAATTCACCAAGTAGCCTTCTTTCACCGCCTTCTCGAAATCATAGTTGTAGGTGGGAACGCCATGGGGCAAATCAAACAAGTCGTAGGTGGTCAGGTTCACCTGCTCTCTCGGGGTGGCGGTCAAGCCCAGCATCAGACTGTCGAAATAGCGGAAGATTGCGCGATATTTGTTGTAGATGGTACGATGACATTCGTCGGAAACAATCAAGTCAAAACGCCCGATGCCGTAGGTCTTTTTGTCGGAGTCGATAAGGTTGAGGATGGTGTTGTAGGTCGAAAGGATGATGTTGGCGTTATAGTCGCGCTTGTCCTTTGTCTCTTCAGAGATAGCGCAAATCGTGGCGTCAGGCATATACTTGACGAAGTCGCCTTTGGCCTGCTTCACCAACTCCTTACGGTCGGCCAAAAACAGTACATTTTTCACCCAATCGTTGCGCTGCAAAATATCGACAAGGCCAACGGTGCAGCGGGTCTTGCCCGTGCCCGTGGCCATCACTATCAGTTGCTTCCTGTGCATTTCGTTGAGCGACTCGCAAACGGCAGTGCAGGCTTCCTGGATAAAGTAACGGTCCGAAATCTCCGGCTTTATCTTGTCGTCTTCGATTTTCATCAAATTGCGCCTCACAATGAGCGAATGAAGTTCGTCCTTGCTGTAATAGCCATACACACGGCGGGCAGGATAGCCTCGGCCATCCTCCATCATCACCTTGTAGCCATTGGTGTAGAACACCACCGGCCTTGCACAGCCATACATCCTTTGCAGGCAATCGGCGTAGGCCTTGGCTTGTGCTGCGCCTTCCTCCTCGCTCTTCGAGGTGCGCTTGGCCTCTATCACGGCAAGCGGAAGGCCGTCTTCGTCAAACAGCACATAGTCGGCCCTGCCGTCCTTCCCGTCGGGCATTCCTCTCACGACGATTTCGGTGCCCACCTTGCCGTGTGCGCCACGGCCTTTGGCCTTTGCGAACTCCCATCCAGCCTCTTGCAGTGCCGTGTCGATATAGATCTTCCGGGTTTCGTCCTCGTTGAAATCAACCGCCGATTTCAGTTTCGTTTCCGTCGTGTTGACTTGACACTCCTTGACTTCCTCCTTGTCGACCACGATTTCCTCTTCATCGGCCTGAGCCACCTCCTCTGTGGGCTTTTCGGTGACAGCGTAATCGGCACGGTTGAAGCGCGGATATTCCTCGTAGGTGCCGAAGAAGTGCATCATCTCGTGCGTGAAGTAGTACAAGGCTTCAAGCGCAGCCATGGCGTGCGCCTTGGTGACGGGTTGGGAATGGGCGGCGTTGTTGCCAATCTTGCGGATAAGGTGGATGGTGCTCATCATGGAATCGTCCATGAAATTGCTGAATTGGGCATTTTGGACGAGGTCGAACAGCCTTGCGCTTCTGTCATAGTCGCCATACTTGGCCGTGTAGAAAATCTTCACCATCGATTCTAAGGCCGACCTCGACTTGAGCGCCGACACTTCGGGCATGGCCACGACATACTTTTCGGCCTCGCAGCAAAGGCTGTGGAGTTGGCTGAAGACCCGTCGGTTGTTCAAAAACTCAAAGTTCATATCCGCAAAGTTTTACAATAGTCGTTCTTTTTCTTTAACCGAAATACTCGTCCATCTTGCTGTCCATCAGTTCGCCTAAATCCACTAATTCATCTCCAACTATTTTTCTCGCCATGTCGACAGATTTCACATAATCTGCAAATCTCTCTTGTAATTCGATGTCGGGAACAATGTATTTGTAATTCTCCAAAGGCTTTTGGGTGATTTTAGGTTGAGCAACCACATCAGCGTATTTATCAAAAGAAGCATTCTCCATCAGTTGACACAAAAATCGTATGTTGAACACTTGCTTTTTGAAAGATTTGATGAAAATTGCATTATCAGTTATCCAAACAGGAGTGTTTACCATCTTCACATTACCACAATATGCCCCTACTCTACCTATTATAATCGTAGGATAATCTATCAACGCTTCGTCAGTAAACCACGATATCCCATTTCCTCCATAAACTGGAATTCCTTCTTCTTTTCGTTTTTCCGCAGAAAGAAACTTCCCACTTGAAAACGAAAACACGTCCTTGCCTATTACGGTTTCAAAACCTTTATCGTTTGTATCAACATCCCCAAACATCTCCTGGAACTTGCTCTTCACCAACTCATCCAAATCTTCCAGTTGCTTGCGTTTGAAGTCGATGGCTTTTTGGATGGTGTCCAATACTTCTACAACAGCATTTTGGCGTTTTGCATCTCTATCAATGGAAACCACAAAATTCTGGAAATCTTTCTTTTTGATATTTGGCATACAAACACCTGTCCTTAAATCCATTATCCGCTCTTGATTGGCCTTCAATGCATAATACAGGTATTTGGGCATCACTTTCAAATCGAACAATCTATAACAATGACAGCCACACCAAAATGGCTCATTGATGTAATTGACATAACCGCAAGAAGCCCCTCCTTCCGATACCAAAACACACTCTTCATTAGAATTGAAACTATCGTAATAGCCCGACTCTTTTACCCCACCATTGATGTATCTATAACGATGGGCATCATTAAGGCGAGATGTATCAATCTGCTGGCCTTTCTCGATTCTACAAATATCCACAAGTTTTACAGAATCCATGTCAGAAACCTCCAATTTCCTTCATTACCTTTGCAAACTCAATTTCCAAGTCTTTGATAGACTGCATAATCTCCGCAGTTGGCCTATAGTTTTTCTTCTCGACCTTTTTCTTTTGGTACTTGTTGAAACTGAAAACATAGTCGTTGTCGACGATTTCCTGTTTGTCGACGAGGAAAGACTTGTCGTATTTGGTGCGTTGGACTTCGCCTTCGAGATTGTTCCAGCGGGCGATGATGTCGGGGATGTCGTTTTCGGCCACTGGCTCGCGCTTTTGGTCGAGCGAGAAGCCATCGGCCTCCATGTTGTACATCCAAACCTTGTCGGTGCCGCCATTGTCGGTTTTCTTGAACACCAAAATGCCCGTCTGCACCCCGCTATAGGGATAGAACACGCCGCCCGGCATGAAAATCACGGCCTCCAGTTCCTGCTCCTCCACCAAGGCCTTGCGCAGTTTCTTATAGGCCTTGTCGTTGGTGTTGTTCAACACGCCCACGGGGATAATCGACACGCAGCGGCCACCCGTCGAGAGCAGCCTCAGAAAGAGTGCCAAGAACAAGAGTTCGGTCTTCTTGGTGCCGCCACTGATTTGGATGAGGCTCTTGGCCACCGTCTCGGGGTCGAGGCTTCCCGAAAACGGCGGATTGGCCAAAATCAGCGTGTATTTCGACTTCTCTGCATAGTCCGACGACAGCGAGTTGTTGTAGCGGATGGTGGGGTTCTCCACTTGGTGCAGGGTCATGTTCATGCAGCCGATGCGCAGCATGTCCTTGTCGGTGTCGAAGCCCGTGAACATCACATCGTTGAAATGCTTGCGGTTATCTTTCTCCATCAGTTCGGTCTCATAGTGCTGCTGCAAATACTTGGCCGTGCCCGTCAGGAAGCCGCAGGTGCCCATGGCGGGGTCGACCATAATGTCCTTCAAGGTGGGTTTGGCCAGTTCCACCATCATATCGATGATATGGCGCGGAGTGCGGAACTGCCCATTGTCGCCGCTGGTAGCCATCTTCGACAGTAGGTATTCGTAGCAGTCGCCCATCATGTCCTTGTCGTTGAGGCCCAGTTTCTCGTCGCTCAACGAGGCCACCATCTTGCCCAGGATGTAGGGCGTCGACACGTCAAACTTGGCGTCTTCCATGAACTCGGCGAAGGCGGTGCGCTTCTCGCCGTGCAGCGTCTTGATGAAGGGAAACACACTGTCGCGCAGGTTGTCGAACATCTTGCCGTTCTCAAACTCCTTGAACACCGACCAGCGCAAATGGCTGTACGGCACATTGATTTTCAGTTTCTCGTCCACAAAGTTCCCTTCCTTGAAAACGAAATCGGACGGCGTGCCGATGTTGATGCCACGGCTTTTCATGTCGTTGATTTTGCGTTCCTGCTTGATTTGGTTGTCGTCCAGCATCTTAATGAAAATCAAGTAAGTAATCTGCTGGATGTCAATCCACGGGTTCGTCATCTGGTTGCTCCACATGGCGTTCCAAAGCGTATCGAGTTTGTTTTTTATTTCGCCGGTGATCATAGGTGGTATGGTTATTAAGTTTGATTTTGCAAAGGTAGTGAATTGTTTGATGCAATATTACAAACGGGTTGCGCAACCTATTTTCGCGAGTTTTCTTTTATTTGGTCATCTGTTCCAAAAAGATTTGTTTTTGCAGTTCTATCTCTTGGCGCAGTTGCTCCTCGGTCGGCAAATAGGTGAGATACTTGGCTTGGAACAGTTGTTCGCTGCCATGCAGAACGCTGTATCGCGCCATATCTTCGCTGGTGTCAGAGCAAAGCAACAAGCCAATGGTGGGATTGTCTCCCTCTGTACGCATCAGCTGGTCAAACATCCTGACGTACATATCCATTTGCCCAACATCCTGATGGGTGATTTGCTGCGTTTTCAGGTCTATCAAGAAGAAGCACTTCAGGATATAATTGTAGAACACCAAATCAATATAGAAGTCTCCCATATCTGTGCGGATATGCTTCTGCCGGGCCACAAAGGCAAATCCCTTGCCCAACTCCATGATAAAACTTTGCAGATGGCTGATGATACTACCCTCCAGTTCTGTCTCGGTAAAATCAGCATTGGGTTGCAATCCGAGAAACTCTGCCACCACTGGATTTTTCATAAATCCCAGTTTATCCTGCTGCATAGATTGCGTCAAACGGTGCATCTCATCAGTCACTTTTTTCTTGTTTCCAGACCGCATAAGACGGTAGTAGTATTGTGACGAGATGTTGCGATGCAATGTGCGGGTACTCCACATTTCACGCAGGGCTTCTTGTTCGTACCATTCTCGAGCTTCAGCGTCTTCCACGCGAATGAGTTCACGGTAGTGTGTCCATGGAAGCAATTTTGGACTCGCTGGGTCCGAAATCCCGAATTGCGACCGCATCGATGCCCCATTTTCGGATTGTTGACTCACCGCGTCAACTATTTGTGATTGTTGACTCACTGAGCCAACAATCTCAGGGAAGCAACGATAAAACTTCAGGTAATTGTATAGTGAAATTCTATCGAATCCCTTGCCATACTTGTTGGTAAGGTCTCGTGAAAGCTCTGTAATGATCTTTTTACCATACTCAGCCCGCTCCGCACCATCAAGGTTCTCACGTGCAATACGCTCGCCAAGTTGCCAATTGCGTAACGTCAAAGCGATATTGACGGCACGAAAGGCATAATTACGAGCCTCCTCAAT
>CACXQV010000027.1 GCA_902769875.1 uncultured Bacteroidia bacterium | reverse complement strand
GGCAGCATGATGGGGCTCAACCTTCCCGTGCGCGGTTTCGCCGGCGATTTCTATGCCCATCTCTTGCACCACAACGTGGAAGATGCCCTGAGATGCCTGAAATCCTATTTCGCCTCCATCCCCTACCTCGATTTCGGCGAAAAGGAACTGGACGACATCGCAAAATACGAGGCCTACTACGAAGTGCTGACCTACGTTGTGTTCTCCATCTTCAACTACCGCACGTTCACTCAGGTGAAGGTGGCGCGGGGCAGAACGGATGTGGTCGTGTTTATGCGCGACGCGGTCTATGTGATGGAACTGAAGATGCGCGGCTCGGCGCAAGAGGCCTTGGCGCAAATCAACTCGAAGGATTATGCCATTCCTTACCAAGCCGAGGGCAAGCCTGTCGTCAAGATTGGCATCGCTTTCTCGAAGGAAACGAAGACGGTTTCGGATTGGATCATCGAGAAGTGACTGTGACTTCCATTCAACCTAAGCAAAAAAAGCGGCACCCAAAAACAGGATGCCGCTCCTAAAAATCCTTACGACAATTCCGGCAGTTGGTCTCAACACAAAAACAAGTATCTCGGCCTCAACGGCCACAACCTACCAAGATTGCTGCAAAGAGGTCGCGATGAAGCAAGTTTTCAAGCCGTCATTTCATTGTAGTCGGGCAGACGATCCATAGCCGTGAGTTGGGCATTGTCGGCCTTGAAACAATGGATGGCCACGCCATTGGTCAGGAGCAGGAACTTTGGCTGGAGAACCGAATGATAGCGCAAGGCTTGCTCGAGCACGGATTGGCTGAGCGTCACATTGGGTGCCTTGCATTCCACAATCATCAACGGCTTGCCCTCGGCATCGAAAACCACCGCATCGGCGCGTTTGTCAAGCCCATACACCTTCATTGAATACTCCACGGCCAAGCGTCCTGAAGGCACACCGAGATGCCCAACCAACAGATACAAAGTCTTTTGTCGCACCTCCTCTTCGGGCGTGAGCGCGACATAGCGACGGCGCAAAGGGTCGAAAACGAATGTCTTGCCCTCGCGATCTTCCGTTTTGAACCATTGCAGGCGGTTTTCCATCAAAAACCTATTTTTCAACGAACCTAAGGCTATAGAGAATGGCCTCAAGCTGCAACAAATTGTTGCGTTTCTTTTGGTTAGGCTCATAATAGAAGCCTTCCACGGTGACGAGGTTGCCTGTGCGGCTGTCGGCGAAGGTGTATGAAACGAAAGGCCCTCCCATGAAGACACCCTCGGTGCGCCACATGCCGCGCATCTCAACCGTATAGCCCGCAGGAAAATCGCGCACCGTGGTCACCAAAGGCGGCACAAACTCAGTTTCGGTGGCCATATACGAACCTTCGGCAGGCCCAGGGATGTGTTGCTGCATAGCCATATCGCGCATCGCGACGAGACTTGACGGGCTGAATTGGATGGTGTCCTTATAAGGCGTCTGATAAATCACGATGCAAGCACTTGAACGTTCCAACTCCTTGCGGATCCACATGAAATCAGGCTCGTCCTTGGCGATGAAGAAACCTTGGGGCACCGTCAGCGTGAAACCGAATCGGTTGGCGATGGCATTGATGATATTTTCGTCTTTCGTTGGACGGAACACGTTCATAATGCGTTCACGCTCAACCTTGTCGAACCATTGCTGGTAAACTTCTTTCTGCTTGTCGAACAACTCGACCCACGAATTGACGTCAGGGGCACTGACCTTGACGTAACGTTGCGGAGCCGCCCAAAGGTTCTCGGCAGTTTCGGCCACGGCTTTCTCAAGGCTTGGATTGATTTCTACCTCGATAATGTTCTTGTGTTTCTTGAACATATCCGAGAAGCCGCTCAGGGTAATGTGGGCCACATCGTTGCGCGACTCAGGCTGGGGCAAGCCATATTGATAGTCAAGGAAAAAATGGCGGATGGAATCGCCAATGCTTCCGTTCCATTGGTCGATGTTTTGGGTGACAACCAAAATCTCGGAAGTGCCGCCCACCGAGCGGTCTTTCTTGGCAGCGCGAGGCTGGTCGGCACAAGAGGCAACCATACAGGCCAAAGCCAACAAAAGTGCCATGTTCTTCAGATGTGTTTTCATAGTATGTCATTTTTTGATTTTCAACTTCTGCCCCACCTTTAAAGTGTTGCTCTTCAAGCCATTCCATTTCTTGAGGTCGTTGACCGTACAGCCATACTTTCTCGAGATGACGCTGAGGGTTTCGCCTTTCTTGACCGTATGTGTCCTGACACTTGAAGTGGATTGGCTCTTGGCCGGACTCTTGCTGCTGCCCTGATTCGCTTTTCCCACCTGAGCCATTGGCGCTCCCGACCGATAGATGGTCAGCCTTTGCCCGACGTGGATGGTTTCGCGCTTCAAGTGGTTCCAGCTCTTGATTTTGGCCACCGTGACATGGTATTTCCGTGCGATGCTGCCAAGGCTTTCGCCCTTCCTGACCACATAGACGAAACTGTCGCTCACTTTCTCCACCTTCTCCTCGATGATTTCGCGGGCTTTCTCCGCCTTGCTAACGTATGAATAAATGCTGTCTTCGAGTTGCGCAAAACGCAGCGTATACTTCGTGGGCATACGCAAAACGTAGGGATAATCCTTCGTGCCGGGAATCACTTTTTTCGTGTACTGCGGGTTAAAGAAAACAAGGTCCGAAATGGGTACGCCGATGCATTCGTTGATTTGGTCGAAGCCCACACGATCGTGAACCATGACCGTGTCGGTGCCGTGCATCAACAGGCCCGGATTGACGGGATAGAGATTGTGCTCGGCAGCATAGTTCATGACGTATGTCACTGCGATGAAAGCCGGCACATAGCCACGGGTCTCCCTCGGGAGATAAGGCCAGATGGCCCAATAGTTTTTCACGCCTCTGGCCCTCAGGATGGCCCTGTTGACCGTGCCCGGACCTGAGTTATAGGCCGCCAAAACGAGGAACCAATCCTCATAACGGGCATACAGGCTTTGCAAATACTGGCAAGCGGCCTCGGTTTCTTTCATCGGGTCGTAACGCTCGTCAACCAATGTCGAAACCCTCAATCCATACTCGGCACCGGTTCCTTTCATGAACTGCCACAAGCCTTTGGCGCCCGCCTTCGAGCCTGCCGTGGGGTTCAAGGCCGACTCAACCATGGCCAGATATTTCAGTTCCAAAGGCAGGTTGTATCGTGCCAGATATTCCTCAAACATCGGGAAATATACGTACGAAAGGCCCAACATTCGGCTCGACTGCTGGCGGCGACGGTTGGCGTAAAGGTCGATGAACGACTTCACATGGTTGTTGAAAGTCAATGGGATGGTGGTTTCGTAAGCCAAGGTCTGGATGCGCTGCATATAGACGCTGTCATGGTAATAAGGCACCTCGTCCCTGCCAAAATGGTATTTGTTCCAAACGGCAGTGTCGATGTCGAGATACACATCCTTGCTCATGCTGATGGTGCTCACCAAATCAAGCATTTCCATCACGGTCGATTCTTCAACGACGGCCCTGCCCGAGTTCAAATCGATGATTTCCTGCTCGTTGAGCATCGTTTCAAGGGTGTCAGGCGTTGGCTGCGTTTCTGGATCGTTGGACTGGGCCATCAGGCTCGCGAAGGGCAAAAAAAACAGGAATATAAGATGCGGAATTTTCATCTGACAACATTTTTCGGAATGATGAGAATCTGGTTATCTGTGAAGAGAACGCAAAAATAACAAAAATTGTCTACAAAAAGGAAAAAAAACTATTTTTGTCATTCCAAAACACCAAGAAAACGTTATGGAAAACGAGAGAAATACCGATAGATTAGCGGGATATATCATCAAGATGGGCGGTCTCGCCATTGTTTTGGCCTTGTGCTGGTACTTCAAAAACGTGCTGATTTACATCGTCGCGGCATTCGTGGTATCGCTGATCGGACGCCCCATCATCAAATTGTTGAAAAGAATCAAAGTCAAAGGGCGGCAGCTCCCCGATTGGCTTTTGGCCATCCTGGCCATCGTGCTCATCATAGCCTTCCTGGCCTTGGTCTTCACGCAGATGATTCCCATGGCGAGCAACATCGTCAAAGACGCTTCCTCGATTTCGGATTCAAGCTATTTCGGGTCGAGCCCCATCGACAAGCTGAACGAATGGCTGGTCGGGATGTTCCCCAACTTGGGCACCGACTTCGACATCACCGACATTATGTTGGCAAAAATCAGGGAGGTGGTCAATTTCAGTCAGGTGAGCGGCATTGTGGGTTCGGTGGCTTCGGTGGTTTCGAGCGCATTCGTAGGCTTGTTTTCGGTGGTGTTCATCTCGTACTTTTTCCTCAAGGACGACACCATGTTTGAGAAAATCATCAGTGCCTTTGTGCCCGACCGCCACGAATCGACACTCAAAAAGACCTTGAGCGAAATCAAGCAACTGCTTTCGCGCTATTTCGTGGGCCTGCTCATCGAGATGCTTGGTGTGGCAACCGTCGATTTCTTAGGGTTGTGGCTCATTGCCCGCCTCGATTTCAGCTACGCCATCGGCATTGCTTTCATCGCCGGCTTGCTCAACGTGATTCCTTACGTCGGCCCTCTCATGGGCACGGTCATCGGCACCGTGTTCGGCATCATCTTGAAGATGGGCACAGGAGCCGGATTGAATGTCAACCTATGGGTTTTCGCCCTTGTCATCATCGCCGTCATGCTTGTCGCGCAACTCATTGACAACTTCATTTACCAGCCCGTCATCTACTCGACGAGCATCAAGGCGCATCCTTTGGAAATCTTCATCGTGCTGCTTATGGCCGGCCACATAGGCGGCGTTGCCGGAATGTTGGTTGCCATTCCCGTCTACACGGTGGTGCGCGTCATCGCCATCCGATTCTTCTACCGATACAAGCCCATTCGGAGGCTCGTGCCCGACTTGAAGGAAGAGGACAGGATTATCGAGAATGATGGTTAATCGACGATTTTCTGGAAAGCCAGCCGCTCATTGCCGTCCAAAAGGTAAATGATGCCGCAATAGTGGTAGCCGTGCCGCTCCAAGCCCTTGCGCATGATGATGTTGGCCTCGTGCGTATCGATGCGGATGTTGGAGACTTGGCTTTCGCAATAGTCCAAAAGAGCGTCCAATATGCCGTGCGAATCGGGCGTGCTGGCGATGCGGTGGATGACGTGATAAGGCGCATCGTCAAGCCACTGGCCATCGTAAATCTTGTTGTAAGTCACCTCGGGGCTGGGCAGCAAGGCGAAAGTCCCGACAATGGTTCCTGTTGCGTCAAGCATCACATGGCTGCCGCCCAACTCAATGTCTTTCCTGAACATATTGTCACGCGGATAGCCGTCAGGCCATTGGAAGGTGTTGCCATAGCTGCGCATGATTTCGCGGGCTTGGTCGCGGAGATTGAGGATGGTCGGCAGGTCGGCCATAGTGGATTTTCGGATGGTATAGCTCATTTCGTTCCAATTTCAAAAACCGTCAAATCAGCCACTTTCATGTCCACCACTTGAATCAAGTCCTGCGGGTTGAGCTTGAACTGCAAGCCGCGCACGCCTGCGCTAACGTAAATGTAATCAAACAGTTCGCAAGTCTCATGGATGAAGGTCGGGAACTGTTTCTTCATACCGACGGGCGAGCAGCCGCCACGTATATAACCCGTCAGGGGCAGCAGTTCCTTCATCGGGATGAGGTCGCAACTCTTGTTGCCCGTGGCCTTGGCGGTTTTCTTCAGGTCAAGTTCGTCGTTGCCCGGAATGACGCAGACGAAATACCCGATTTTGTCGCCTTTCAGCACCAAGGTCTTGAACACTTGATCGATGTCCTCGCCCAATTGGTCGGCGATATGCTGCGCCCCGAGGTCATTCTCATCCACCTCGTAAGGAATCAGTTCATACGCAATCTTCTTCTGGTCGAGGATGCGGCAGGCGTTGGTCTTGTTTATTTTTTCTTTGGGCATGGATTATTCTATTCCGTTTTTTATCAAATAGATCAAACATTCTTTTCCTTTTTCGGTCAAATAGTATTTTTGCTTGGGATGTTTAGGCTTATCAGGATACAACATAGCCACAAGACCATGCGCAATCGCCGGATAAATCACTTGCTTCTTAAAATACACTGGACTTTTATCCGAATAAACTTGTACAAGATTAGGTACAAGTAGAAGTTCAGACGCAGACTTTTCCTTATCTTGTAGACTCATTATCAATATCTTAACTTGTACTGGCAATTTTGGTACAAGTTCTAGTACAAGTTGAGATGAATCTATACCTTTCAGTTTTTTTTCAACTAACTGAATTTCAACAAGTTCTTTCTTCTTGTCTTTCTTATTTTCTTTCAGGTCATTTTCTATCACTTCCACTATCTTCCAACAGCCACTTTTCATCGGTCCAACCCATTCAATTCTTCTTTCTGATTTGAGTTTTCTCAAATGATACTTTACTCCATCCACCGTTAAATCAAGTAGTTCTGAAATCCTTTCTTTTGAAATGTCAGGCGTAACCCGAATGATTTGAAGAATCTGATTTCTTTGATACACTCCTTTTTTAGGGGTAGTTTTGGGGGTAGTCATTAAGGTAGTTTTGGGGGTAGTCATTGGGGTAGTCATTGCTTCCGTTTCAACTTCCTCTTTCCATCCCGGTCTGCAATAGGTGACAACAGCACTTTCTATGTCGCCCGAGAATACAACTTTCTCGCCCGTCAGCGACTCCCATTTCAGCATCTTGTCGATGCCATAACCCGCATTTTCGCCCAATTTGGCATAACGAAACAGTTTGATAATGCCTGGATTGCGCGGATTGGACTGTATTCGGTCGCGCAAATGCTCCATATCGACCATAAAACGGCCTGGATTCTGGAACTCAATGCGATTCGAATACACGCGAATGGTAGGATGCATCGCGCTGAAATAATCGGCATGAGCCAGAAAGTTAATAAGACCCTCGCGCAGGGCATTCATCAGGTCGCTTTCAATCTTTTCGGCATTGTTAACACCTTGTATATCAAACCTTTTTCCAATCTGCTTCACACCCAACACAAGCCATCCGCCCGAAGTGTTACTGAAAGCACTCACGGTTTCCCAAACGTTCTTTGGCAACGCATCCGCAGCCTCCTTCACCTCAAAATCATCCCATTCGATGTCCTTCAGCCTCGCTATTAGTTCTTCTTTGGTCATTTTGCTTGCAAACTATTCGATTGCAAAATTACAATTTTTTGCGAATATCCATACAAGGCATAATAAAGCCAGCCGACTACGAACAATACTTATTCCGCCAACTTAATCAGCGGTTCACCAAGTGCTACTGAAAGCTGTGACAAAGAACGCAACGTGAAATTTGGAAATCCTGTTATCCAACGAGAAACCACAGCCTCACTCTTGCCCATCTTGTGAGCCAAATCGCGCTGTGTCATGTGCTTCTCTTTGAGAATAGCATCAATACGGGCAATGATGTCAGCGGACATTTGCACTTCTGACATAATTTCGGGCGACACTCCCGCCACTTTGCTCTCGAACCATTCTTGTTTGCTTTTCATATCTTAAAAGTTATATCGTCAATGCCATTCAATTCCTTTTTCTCAATGCTTACATAGCCTTTTTCAAGGTTTTCTTTCAAAATCTTATCGAAACGCTGTAAATCAAGAACATATCCATACAACTTCGGGGCTTCCTGATAGTATTTGGTTGTCTTTACACCCCCATTTCCAAGTATAACAATCTGTTCCGAAATACGAAGGCAATACAGTCTCAATTTTCCGCCACCAATCGGAATTGCCTGAACATTGTCGTTCATCTTGCCTTCAGGACGGAAAAACCGTTCTAACGCTCCTTTATCCAAGATTACCTGCAAAGCTGCGATGATTCGCTGATAATCACTATTATAGGTAGCATTCATTTCAAATTCGGCGACAAACTTTTCAAATTCAGTTGTGCCGTCCATCTCAAAACTAATGGAATACAAAGCTGTTTTTTCCGACTCTGTAATAAGGTCTATGGTAGTTTTCTTCTTCATAACGCCGCAAAAATAATCAAAAAATTGATATTTATGCTAAACTTTTTGAAAAAAGAGTGTTTTCCACTGAATCATTCAAGCTTTGTATGAAAAAGCCAGCCAAAGACACAATCAAATCTTCTCAAATCTCACTTTTTTCATAGATTTGAGAAAATTTGCTCACACTTTTTCGTCAATCCAATGGCTTACTTCCTTCTCTCCTCCACCCACTTACGGGCATTCACAAACGCCTCCATCCAAGGCGAGACCTCATCGTTCTTGCGCTCGTCGGGATAGTAGGCCCACTGCCAAGGTAGGAAGGCTCTTTCGAGGTGCGGCATCATAGCGAGATGACGACCATCATTAGAGCATACTGCGGCTGTCGACCAATCGCTGCCGTTGGGGTTGCCAGGATATTCGTCCTGGCCGTAGTTCATCACGATTTTGTACTTGTCGCGGAAATACGGGAAATAGAAACGGCCCTCTCCGTGGGCAATCCACACACCTAAACGTCTGCCCGACAGCGACTTGAGCATCACGCTCTCGTTTTGGGCAATCTCCACGTTGAGGAAGCCCGACTCGAACTTATGCGAGTCGTTGTGCATCATCACGGGATGCTCCTCGTGGTCGGGATAGAGCAGGCCGAGTTCCATCATCAGCTGGCAGCCGTTGCACACGCCGAGGCTCAACGTGTCCTCACGAGCGTAGAAGTCGTCGAGGGCTTTCTTGGCCTTCTTATTATAAAGGAAGGCACCCGCCCAGCCTTTGGCCGAGCCGAGCACATCGGAGTTGGAGAAGCCGCCGATGAAGGCAATCATATTCACGTCCTTGAGATCTTCGCGACCTGTGGCGAGGTCGGTCATCGTGACATCGCGCACGTCGAAGCCGGCAAGATAGAGCGCGTAGGCCATCTCGCGGTCGCATTGGCAGCCTTTTTCGCGGATGATGGCCGCGTTGATGCCCGTAGGCTTGCGGCGATGCAGGTCGATGCCGAGGCTGGCCGCCGTGCCAGTGAAGTTTCGGCCAAAACTATAGTGCAGATACTGTTTCTTGTAGTTCATAAAACGTTCCATCGCCTTGCGCGGACCGCTCTGCTTGCGGTCGAGCAGGTACGACGACTTGAACCAAGTGTCGCGCAGCGCGTCAATGTCGAAGATATAGTTGTGGTCGGCGTGGGCAATGTTGATTTGCCGCTTGGCTTGTGGCTTGCCGATCATCTTGAAGCTGATGCCGAGTTCGCGCAACATACGGTTGGCGATGCCGTCGTTGGAGACTTGAATCACCACCGAGGGCTTCTCGCAGAACAGCACGGACATAAAGTCTTCGGCGTTGAACGCGCTCAAATCGAGGTTCATTCCGTAGGTCGTGTTGGCAAAGTTCATTTCCAACAGCGTGGTAATCAAGCCGCCCGCCGAAACATCGTGACCGGCCAAAACCAAATTGTGCTCGATGAGTTTCTGGATGGCGTTAAAGCATTTCTTGAAATAATTGACGCTCTTCACATCGGGCACCGCCTGACCGATGGCACCAATGCTCTGCGCGAAACTGCTGCCTCCGAGTTCGAAGGCGTCTTTCGAGAAATCGATGTAAAGGAGTTCGGTGTTTTCGTCGGCTTTCATCACGGGTCGCACCACTTGGCGGATGTTGGAGACCTCGCCCGCTGCGGAGATGATGACCGTTCCAGGAGCCACAACTTTCTCGCCGTCAGGGTATTTCTGCGTCATTGAGAGGCTGTCTTTGCCCGTCGGAACGTTGATGCCCAAGGCCACGCAATAGTCGCTCAAGGCTTTAACGGCCTCATAAAGTCGTGCGGTTTCACCTTCCTGTTTGGCAGGCCACATCCAGTTGGCGCTCAATGAGATGCCTGACAAGTTGCCCTCAATCGGTGCCCAAAGGATGTTGGTCAAGGCCTCGGAAACAGAGAGGCGCGATGCGGCGGCAGGGTCAATCAAGCCCGCAATCGGGGCGTGACCCAAAGCCGTGGCGATGCCGCGCTTGCCGTTGTAGTCCAAGGCACTGATGCCGAGGTTGCTCAAAGGCAACTGAATCTCACCCACGCACTGCTGTTGCGCCACGCGACCCGTCACGGAGCGGTCCACCTTGTTGGTGAGCCAATCCTTGCAAGCCACGGCTTCCATTTGCAGCACGTTGTTGAGGTACTTGTGAATATCGCGTTTGGTGTAACTGATTTTCTTGAAATGATAGGGTTTGGTCTTGTCGTGCAAAATCGTCTTGGGCGCGCTGCCGAAGAAATCAGAAATGGCCAAATCGATGGGTGCCTTGCCTTTCTTGCGAACAAAACGAAGTCGCTCGTCGCCCGTCACCTCGCCCACTTCATAATAAGGTGCGCGTTCACGCTCGGCGGTTTCCTTGATGATTTCCTTGTCTTTCTTATTGACTAACAAGCCCATACGCTCTTGCGACTCGTTACCAATGATTTCCTTGTCGGACAAAGTCGGGTCGCCGACGGGCAGGTTATCGACATAGACCACGCCGCCCGCATCTTCAATGAGTTCGGAGAGGCAGTTGAGGTGACCGCCCGCGCCGTGGTCGTGGATGCTGCGGATGGGGTTGCAGTCGCTTTCGGCCATCGCACGAATCACGTTGCTCACGCGCTTCTGCATTTCGGGGTTGGCGCGTTGCACGGCATTCAGTTCGATGGCGTTGCTGTATTGGCCCGTATCGACGCTCGACACGGCACCGCCGCCCATACCAATGCGGTAGTTGTCGCCACCGAGAACAATAATGACATCGCCTTCTTCGGGTTCCAACTTCTTGGCATCCTTCACCTTGGCGAAACCGATGCCGCCTGCCAACATAATGACCTTGTCGTAGCCCAAAGTCTCTTTCTCGCTATGCTCAAAGGTCAGCAAACTGCCGTTAATCAGCGGCTGGCCGAACTTGTTTCCGAAATCGGAGGCACCGTTGGAGGCCTTGATGAGGATTTCTTCCGGCGTTTGATAGAGCCACTTGCGCGGCTCGATGTCCTTCTCCCAGTCGCGGCCTTGCTCCGTGCGGGGATAGGAAGTCATATAAACGGCCGTTCCCGCCAACGGCAAACTGCCCTGACCGCCAGCCAAGCGGTCACGAATCTCGCCGCCGCTGCCCGTGGCTGCGCCGTTGAAAGGCTCAACGGTGGTCGGGAAGTTGTGTGTTTCGGCTTTCAGCGAAATCACCGTTTCGATGGGCTTGATTTGGAAGGCCGAAGGCTTGTTCGGCTCGGCGGGCGCGAACTGCTCCACCTTGGGGCCGAGGATGAACGCCACATTATCCTTGTAGGCCGAAACGAGGCGGTTGGGGTTCATTTTCGAGGTCTTCTTGATGAGGGCGAAGAGCGTGTTGGGCATCTTCTTCCCGTCGATGACGAAAGTGCCGTTGAAAATCTTGTGGCGGCAATGTTCGGAGTTCACCTGTGCAAAGCCATACACCTCACTGTCAGTAAGTTTGCGCCCAATCTTTGCGGATATGCCTTTTAGATAGTCCATTTCCTCGCTGCTCAGGGCCAGACCTTCCTGCTGGTTATAAGCCTCAATGTCATCGATGTATTTCAGCGGCTCAGGCTTGCGGTCGATGGCGAACACGTTCTGGTCGAGGTCCTTGTAACGGTTTTGGAGCATCGGGTCAAAAGGCGCGTCCTTCGACTCCACCTTATGAAATTCCTCAATGCGTACAATGCCCTTGATGCCCATATTTTGGGTGATTTCGACGGCGTTGGTGCTCCAAGGCGTAATCATCTCGCGACGCGGCCCGACGAAGAAGCCCTTCACCGTGTCTTTTTGAATCAGTTCGGCCTTCCCGAAAAGCCAAGTGAGTTTGGAAATGGTTTCCTCTGAAAGAGGAGAATTGGAATCAACGGCGATAATCCGCTGATTGTCAGGTTGAAAAAAGCATATCATAAGCGCAAGGTTTTATACATAAAACGATGGCGCAAAGATAGGGTTTTTGTTGGAAAGATATTCGTGGCTGCGCCATTTTTTAACGCTTCGATTTGTCCCTGTTTTTTGGTTCAGATACAAAACCCCCAAAAACATATCGGATTTTTTGGCAATGATTGGCATAAAAACATTCATATAATGGGCAAAACTTCAAAAAAATGCGGTTTTAGCCCATTATACAAATTAATTAAAATATTGATTATTAATTACATATACACAATCAACATTTATGGTTCAATAAACAAAACGCCCGAATCACATTTCCACCATTTCGACTTTAAGGCACAAAAGTTTGCGGGTTTCAATACCCCTCCTCCAACTGCTGCTCCTCGCCGCCGCCTTCGTCGCCACCGCCTTCGTCGCCACCCGGGCGGTTGCGCTTCATGCTCTGCTGGTTGATGCGATAGTTGAAGTTGAGCGAGAACGAGCGGCGGTTCCAAGTGCTGGTGTTGTACTGCCAGAAACCATCGCCCCACGACTCGCCGCCCCAGCTGCGCGAATTGAACAGGTCGCGCACGTTGAAGGTGATGGTGCCGTTGCCATTGAAGACTTCCTTGCTCACTGCCAAATCTACCCACCAGTTGCCTTTCTGCATACCGAGCGGCTCCTTGTGCGGCCCCATAACGTGTGCCGTCAGCTGAAAGTCGAACCAATTGCTCACCTTGAACTTCGAAACGGCACGCCCGAAAAGCATCCACGACTCGGTGGGATATTCCTTGCCATTGATCGTGCCGTTGGAATAGGAACGGAAGAAATTCACGTTGCCGTTCAGGTTCCACCACTTGGTCATCTGGCCTTGGGCGACCATCTCCACGCCGAAGTCGTCGGCCTTGCCGAAATTGACGGGCATACTGTAGAACACGCTATCAGCCATATAAGTGTAATGCCGTATCGTGTTGGTTCCGTGGCGATAATAGGCCGTGAAGTTGAAACTCGCCTTGTCCCAGAAGTGGATGTAGCCTAGTTCGTAACTGTCCATATAAGTCGGCTTCAAGGCGGGGTTGCCCATACGGATGTTGCGGTTGTCGTTGTAGGAGCGGAACGGGCTCATCTGCCAAAAACCCGGACGGCGGATGCGGCGCGTGTAGCTCACTTGGAACTGGTTGTTTTCGTTCACCGAATAGTTCAGGTGTGCGCTCGGGAAGAAGTCAAGGTAGGGCTTGCCGCCATTGATGGAGTCGGTGCCGTCGTGGGCATAGCCTTTCAGGTTCGTGAGGATATTCGTCATTTCGGCACGCACGCCCACCTGTCCCGACCAGCGACCCCAGTCGTTGCCGAGGCTGGTGTAAAGGGCTGCCACCTGCTCCTTGTATTCATAGTCATAGCAATAGTTCACCAAAGGCCGGTAAACGCCAAGGCTATCTTTCTCCGTCACCGTTGACAGGCTGTTGATGTTGCGGTTGGTATATTTCCCGCCGATTTCCCATTGCGCCTTGGTCGCGAAAGGAGGCACATAGTCCACGCTGGCTTGCAAGTTGCGCATATTCTGGTCGTTGGCGGTTTTTTGGTACAACTCCGACAAAACCCTATCCTTGTTCGAATTGGGATAAACCATTTCAGTAATGTCAGAGCTCGAAGTCTCGGCATTGGTGAAAAAGCGCACGTTGGCCTTCAGGCTGCGGCCTTCGCGCACGAACTTCTTGTCGTAATCCAAAGTCACCTCATACATCGGATCCCACTCTTCGTAATCCTCGGCACGCTCGTCGTAAGTGGAATTGCCCGACAAAGGAAACACGTCGGAATATTTCACCACGGGATGGGTCTCCAAATTGCCGTAACGGAAAACAAAAGCCGCACTAACAATATCATTGTCAGTGATATAGTAATCAGCCCCGACACGCACATTGTGGCCTAAACGACGCATTCTGCGCTCGGTGGTTTGGTCGGTCAGTTGATAGAAAGTCGTGTCGCCATCCTCCTCAAGGTTGAAACGCTTGGTTTGGTTGACGCCACCGCCGATGTTCGACCTGTGGTTGAAGCCATAGCTGGCGAAAAGGTTCCATCGCCTGAGCCGATAGTTCATCGAGAGGCTTCCTCCATACATCCACGGATAGCCGCCACGGATATTGACAGCCCCGTTGAAGCCCTGCCGCTTGTCTTTTTTCAGGATGATGTTGATGATACCCGCCGAGCCTTCGGCATCGTAACGCACCGACGGATTGGTGATGACCTCCACCCGCTCAATCATATCGCCTTGAAGGGTACGCAATGCGTCTTGAGTGCTCATTCCTGAGAGGCCTGACTCCTTGCCGTCGATGAGGATGCGCACGCCATCGTCGCCGCGCAGGCTGACATTGCCCTCCACATCGACCGAAACGGCCGGGATGTTCTCCAACACCTCGATGGCGTTGCCCGCCGTGTTGCTCACGTCCTTGCCCACGTTGAAAACACGCTTGTCGAGCGTCATTTCGTAGGTGCTTTGCTCCGCCACCACGTTCACCTCGCTCAGCATTCGCGCATCGGGCGAAAGGCTCAAACGCCCCAAATCGACCGTGCTTTTCGTCCCGTCGATGGTGACGTTTTTATGCAATGGGACAAACCCCATATACTGAACCTCAAGCACATAACGGCCTTTGTCCAAGTCCAAGGTGAAATGCCCGTTGGGGTCGGTGATTACGCCAGCAACAAAGGTCGAATCGGGCAAAAGGCTCGCCCTGACGGTGGCATATTCCATCGGTGTTCCAGTGGATTTGTCAATCACGCGGCCTTTCACCGTGATGGAGGCGAAGGAATACTGGAAACTGCACAAAAGTATCAGTAATACAATAAGTTGTCTTTTCATTGAAAGGAATTTTTGCTCGTTAGGAGGTGCAAAAATAGAGATTTTTGGCAAAAGTGCCCGATTTCTTTGCCAAAATGGATTATTTTTCAAATCCTATGCCCAAAAAATATGTTATAATCAGCCATAAGTCGGAAAAATTTTGAGTTATGGCTGATTATAAAGGTATTTTTAGGCAAACAAGTCGTCGAGCGTGACCTCGTTTTGGAAGGTGCTGGCATATTTCCCTTTGGCCAATCCAAACGAAGACACGAGCGTCAGTTGGATGGAATAACTCGGGTAAGCCAACAATTCCCTAAAATTCTTCAATCGCGTCCTCAGTTTCAAGTCCTCGTCCTTGTCCAAAGCATACGGAGCCTCGCAAAACTTCATCTCGCAAAGGTTGACCGTCTTGTCTTTGCGGTAAATGACCAAATCGATTTGCGAACCCTGTTCATCATCATTACCAGCCTTTATCCAAGCAAATTCCTCGGTCAAAATCCCGCTGATGCCCAACTTGGCCTTGATTTGAGTGGCATGCTGCAAGGCCAACATCTCAAACGACAAGCCCGCCCAAGCATAAAACGCCTGCGTGCCTTGAATCGACGACCAATAATGCGCCTTTCTTGCCTTGTCGTCCGCCAAGAAATGGAAGTAAAACAAAGTGAAGAAATCAAGCAACTGATAGCGTTTGCGCCGTGCATCGACTCCAATCAGGTCGTATTTCCTGATGAAGCCGCAAATTTCAAGGTTTTTGAGGATTTTCGAGAGCGAACCTCCAGAGGTAATCCCCGAATCCTTAAGGATTTGCTCGCGCGTCAATCCGTTCCTGTTCTTGCTCATACAGGTGACAATCTTCACGTAATCCTCTGAATTTCTGAATAATGACGCATACAAATTCTCAAACTCATCCGCAAATGCAGCATCTTTATTGAAAAGCAGGGCATCTACATTCTGGCTCAAACTCTGCGATGCATCGAACATGCTCAGATAGAACGGGATGCCGCCAAAAATCATATAAGCCTCGGCCACCTCGTAGCGCGACAAATTCATCCCCACGCTTTGCAGCATTTCCTCCGACTCGCTCAAGTTGAAAGGCCGCAGCAAGAGGCGTTTCGTAATCCTGTTGTGCAGGCCGCCATGATTGTTGATGAGCTTGTCCATAATCCATGATGAAACCGATCCGCACACGACGAGCATGATGTCATTCCGCATCGAGGCCCAGCCGTTCCAGAAATGTTCGAGGGCAGAGATGAAGCCTGATCGCGGCGTGTCCATCCACGGCAGTTCATCCAAAAGGATGACTTTTCGGCCTTCGCCAAGCGACAAAAGATAACGAATCAAAAGGTCGAAAGCGTCAATCCAATCCTTGGGCTTGTCGGCAATGCCTTTGTCGTATAATTGCAAGGTTTTGAAGAAATTTTTCAACTGTTTTGCTGTCTTCTCGTTGGCCAATCCTGCCACGGAAAACGCCAATTCTTTCTCGAAAAGTTGTTTCACCAAAAAGGTTTTGCCCACCCTTCGGCGGCCATAAACCGCTACAAATTCAGCCTTGTTGGAATGGTAAAGCCGCTCCAACTCTCGGATTTCCGCCTTTCTCCCAATGATGTTCTCTTTCATGGTTTATCGTTTTTATGCGGCAAAAATACAAGAAAACATATTATAATCAGCCATAAGTCGGAAAAAATTTGAGTTATGGCTGATTATAGAGGCATTTTTGTGGTTGCGCATTGCCAAAACGGCATGAAAAAAGCCGACATTGCTGCCTTTGAAAAATCAGAAAACTTTGAAAAGTGTAGTTTTCAGCCCCAAATTTCTATTGAAAAGTGTAGTTTTTTGGCGCGATTTTATATTGAAAAGTGTAGTTTTAGCATCCAAGACACGAACAATCCAATTAATTGCGTAATTTTGCGCAATAAAACACAAAAAATGTCGAGAGAAGAAAGAAATACGGTGGGCTATGTGGTGGCTCTCATCAGCGAGTTTGCCGCTTTCTTTGGCATACAGCCCAAGCAAGCCTACACCTATTTGAAGCGATTCAAAGGAATTGAACACTTGCAAGAACACTATAGCGTACTGCACACTTTGTCGTTTCCCGATGCCGTTGAAACGATGGCCGAAGTCTGCGCCCATAATGGAGGGCAACTGAAATGAAACTCTATCACGGCTCAAACACTAAGGTTTCTGTTCCCGACCTTTCCAAATCCAAACCATTCAAGGATTTTGGGCAAGGCTTTTACCTTTCTGACAATTACGAACAGGCCTGGGAAATGGCTGCCAAAAAAATCAAGCAAACGCATAGAGGTGAGCCTTTTGTAAGCGAATTTCAGTTTGACGAAAGCCAAAACTATTTGCCTTATGACCACAAAACTGACACCAAACCAAATACAAATCATGAAAGACGACATTGCCACGGCACTCATCGGCTACCTCATGGAAGATTACCATTATTCTTGGCAAGAGGCATTGGACGTGTTTTACACATCGGAAACCATCGAACGATTGCAAGACAACGAAACCGGCTTGTATTATCAAAGTCCCGGCTATGTGTATTCATTTTTGGACAACGAAATGAAGACAGCCGTGGCGAGCTAACATCACATCGGATCCACATCCACCTGCACCTGAACAGCTTTATAATCAGAGTTTTGCTGGAAAAGATGGATTTGCTGCGCTATCAACTCTTTTACCTTTTGTGTATTAAAGTCGCGGCGGAACTTTACCATCATCTGTTTGATATACAGATTCTTGACCCTTGAAACGACAGGATATTCCGGGCCGAGCAAATCTTGTTTGAAGATGGGACGCAACATCGAGGCCAACTCAGCCGCTGCGGGGTTGAGTTTCTGGTAGTCCTTGTGTTTCAAGCGGATAAGGATGAGCCGATAAAAAGGCGGATAGCCAAACTGCCTACGGATGACCATCTGTTTCTCATAAAGCCCGCGGAAATCGTTGCGAAGCACATCTTGTAGAACGGGATGCGCCGGCTCGTAAGTCTGGATGATAACCTTGCCCTGCTTGCCTTTGCGCCCTGCCCTACCCGCCACTTGCGCCATCAGCTGGAAACTGCGCTCGTGGGCGCGAAAATCTGGGAAAGAGAGCATGTTGTCGGCATTGAGGATGCCTACCACCTTCACCGAGTCGAAATCCAAGCCTTTGGTGACCATCTGCGTGCCCACGAGAATGTTGGTCTCGTGGTCTTGGAACGATTCCAAAATGCTCTGATAATCATTTCTTGAGCGCGTCGTGTCCAAGTCAAGGCGGGCGACCTTGGCTTCGGGCATAACGAGAGCCAAATCCTCCTCAATCTTCTCAGTGCCAAAGCCGTGCATTCGGATGTTGGTGCTGTGGCAGACGGGACATTCGGTCGGCACGCTGGCCGTGTAGCCGCAATAATGGCAACGCAACACATTCTGGCTCTTGTGGTAAATCAGGCTCACGTCGCAATTGATGCACTGCGGCACATAATGGCACTCGTCGCACTCCAAGCGCAGCGAAAATCCACGCCTGTTTTGGAACAAGATGGTCTGGTTGTGCTCGTCCAAGGTCTCTTTCATCGCGTCCAATAACGTGCTGCCAAAGTCGGCCTTCATGGTCTTGCGCCGCCGCTCCACGCGCATATCGCTGAGGATGATTTCGGGCATTTGCACGCCACCGAAACGCTCCGTGATTTCCACGAGATGATAACGCCCGTTCAAGGCGTTGTAATAACTCTCGTAAGACGGTGTGGCAGAGCCGAGTACGACATTTGCCTTGTGCATGGCGGCCAACACAATGGCGGCATCGCGGGCATTGTAGCGCGGCGCAGGGTCGATTTGTTTGAAACTGCTGTCGTGTTCCTCGTCGACAATAATAAGCCCGATGTCGGAATAAGGCAAAAAAATGGCCGAGCGCGAACCGATAATGATTTGATGCTTCGATGATTGGGTCTGACCAAAGTCGCGCACTTGTTCCCAAACCTCCACCCTTTCGTTGGTGCCGTATTTTGAATGATAAACACCTAACCTGTCTCCGAAATATTCCTTCAAGCGATTGATAATCTGTGCGGTAAGGGCGATTTCTGGCAAGAGATACAAAACCTGTTTCCCCTTGTCAACCGCTTCTTTGATGAGCTTGATATAGATTTCGGTCTTGCCGCTCGAAGTCACGCCGTGGAGCAAAACCGGCTTGTTTTCGCCAAATCCCGTATGAATCCCTTCGTATGCTTTCTGTTGTGCCTCAGTAAGTTGAATCGAATCAACAGAAGTTTGTTCCTTGAATTCCTTCAATCGGCTGACCTTGCGTTCATAAACCTCGAAGATGCCCTTTTCGGCCATAGTTTTCAAAACCGTCGAAGTGGCGTTGGCTTTTTCCAACAGGTTTTTCACCAAGATTTCGTTGTCGGCATCGCCGCCGAGAGTGATGAAAGAAAGCAAAACCTCAAGTTGCTTGTAGGCTTTTTTGGTCAATGTGTCCATTAATTCATGCACTTTTGCCTCGTCGCGATATTCCGCCGAAAGCCGCGCAAAACGCTCGTATTTGGCCTTGTATTTCTCGTTCAGTTCCTCTTCCATCACGAGAATGCCTTTCTCCATCATTGAATGGACAAGCGGCATCACCTTCTTGAAACCGATGATTTTGCTCACCTCGCTGATGGCGATTTTAGGCTTGATTTGCAGGGCTTCCACAATGAGGTATTCGAAGTCGTTCAAAGGCATGGAGTCGATAACGTAGTCAGGCGAAAGGGCAACGGTGGTTTCGCTGCTCAATTTCAAAGCGGAAGGCAGCGCGGCTTGCATCACTTCGCCAAGATGGCACATATAATAAGTCTTCACCCAATCCCAAAACTTCAGCTGCTTGTCGTTCACAATCGGCTGGTCGTCAAGCAAATCCATCAGGAATTTAACCTCCATGGAAGGCACTTGCTCCGTCAAGCCTACAATCAGCCCCGACATGATCTTGGTCTTGCCGAATTGCACCACCGCTCTTTGCCCCACGCGCACTTGGTCATTCAAGGCAAACGGAACGCGATAGGTGAAAGTGCCCGGCACCGGTATCGGCAGCAGGATTTCAGCAAACAAAGTCAAACGTTCAGAAGTCATGGGATTATTATCTTTTTCACGCAGAAATCGCAGAATCCGCAGAACCTACCGGCTGCTATCTTTTCGCCGACTTGCGCTTCACAAAATTCAGCGTATTCTGCGTGTGATAAATAATACATTTCTTGCGTGAGATTTAATGTGAATTCACTGTGGCATAACCAATCAGCTCGTCATAGCCCTTGACGACATTGAAAAAATAGAAATACAACTTGTAGACGTTGTAGGTTTCCCAGTGGTTGCCAGCGGTCAGGTCGGTTTTTATCTCTTGTGTCGTGCGGTCGTTTGTGACGAACATGAAGTTGTAATAGCCTTGCTTGAGCATCATCGAGCAAGTGTAGCCCCGCAAACGGTAGTCGTAGCTCATCTTGTTGCTCTCGTCGAAGCGCCAGTCGTTGAGCGCGCCCATGATGTACACGTCCTCATGCGTGAATGGCGCCTCACATTTAAGGAAGAAATTGACACGACAATAATCGGCTTCGGTGGAATTGTCCAAATTCTCGTCTTCCACATAGATGAACTTCTCGCCGTGGATGTCCTCGTAGCTCGCGTAAGCCATCCTCGCCCTCGGTTCGCAGGTGGCGATGTCGATTTCGAATGCCTCATCGGTTTGGCGAATATGGGCCAGATTCTCCGACTGGAAATGGAAATTGCTGGTATTGAAGCGCAAGAATTGGTTCGTGCCCTCGAAAACCGTCTTCGGATGATGTTCAAAAGTCAGGTGGTCGGGATAGACGTAGGTGGCCTTCAGTCCCTCAGCGGCATTGTCCCAGCGGCCATTCTGTCGGATGGTCAAGTGGCTGAACTGCTGGGTGTTGTTCATAATGTAGTTGTTCAGGTTGACCGTCACGTTGAGCTGCTGGTGGGTGTCGGTCAGCGAGAGGTCGTCGGGATAGCGCGGCACACTCACCCCAAGATGTACTTTCTCGTCGACCACCATAAAACGGCGGGTGAACAACACGTTGTCGTCGGTCAAATCGTCGCGGAACACAATCAGCAGGTAGTTACCCGAAACCATCGGCATCATGTCCGCCTTCGGGAACCTGAGCCGATAGTTGACGTATTCAACCAAGGTGTTTCGCGAAAAGGCGTAATCGTCCAAGCGGTCGTTATCGAAGCCCGACGCATACTGCATGCGTTGGAGGTCGGTGGGATGCCAATCGTGAGTGCAATGGATGAAGGTATAGTTGAGCACCTCGCCTTCGCCGTCGATGATGTCGAACGAGAGCGTGAGGCGTTCCACCATGTCATCCAAAGGAATGATGGGGTCGCTGAGTTGGTCGTCGCCGGCATAGAGCTGCACGGTTTGCACTTCGGGCTTGAGATTGAGGTTGCCGCAAGGCAGGTCGAAGTCTTGCGCGAAAAGCCCCGATGCCGCGCAAAAGGCTACTATTAATAAGATGTGCTTCCTCATGGCGAAAGTAATTTTCGGCAAATATACACAAAAAACCATTTCGCGCAGGATCCGCTGAAAATTGGGAAGCCTACCGGACATTGGTTTTGCGTCCGGCAGGCTTCTCTTATTCTACTTGTTCTGCGCGAAACAAATGTCGCGTGAAAGCCAAATCAAAGGTTCTCCACAATGCGCTTTTGCACTTCGCGGAACTCTTCTTCGGTCATCTTGACGTGTTCCTTCTTGAAATCCATGTCGCCTTCTTGCGTGATGGGAATCAGATGGATGTGTGCGTGAGGCACTTCCAAGCCAATGACGGCCACTCCGATGCGCTTGCAGGGCACGGCTTTCTCAATGGCCTTGGCCACTTTTTTGGCAAAGACCATCATAGCGCCAAGCTCTTCGTCGTCGAGATTGAAAATATAGTCGTCCTCACGCTTGGGGATCACCAAGGTGTGGCCAACTGCCACGGGGTTGATGTCCATAAAAGCGAAGAAACGCTTGTTTTCGGCAATTTTATAGCAAGGGATTTCCCCCTTCACGATTCTTGAGAAAATGGTAGCCATAGTCGATAGATTTAGCGGGTGATTTCGATGATTTCAAAATGGACTTTGCCGGCAGGCACCTGAATCTCGGCCACGTCGCCCACTTGCTTGCCCAACAGGCCTTGGCCGATGGGCGAGTTGATGGAGAGCTTGCCTTCCTTGAAGTTGGCTTCCTTTTCGGGCACGATGGCGTAGGTCATCATCATACCTGACTTCACGTTCTTGATCTTGACAGTCGAATAGAGCAACACTTTCGAGTTGTCCATCTTCGACTCGTCGAGGATGCGGGCGTTGAAAATCAGGTCTTGCAACTCGGCAATCTTGGCTTCGAGCAGACCTTGGGCTTCCTTGGCGGCGTCATATTCGGCGTTTTCCGAAAGGTCGCCTTTGTCGCGAGCCTCTTGAATGGCTTGGACGATGCGCGGACGCTCACGAAGGATGAGGTCGTCCAGTTCGTCTTTCAGCTTCTGCAACCCCTCTGGGGTAAAGTATTTGATTTCTGACATAGTAAGATTATTTGTTTTGTTTCAAAGCAAGTTGCAAAAAAGAGACCCTTACCGAAATAAGGGTCTTCTTTTGGTTTGCGACTGCAAAAATACGAATTATTTCTTTTCCTTCGTCAGAATTAGAAAATAATTCTTGCTCCGACGCTGTGCGTGCCGGCGTAGGTGTAGGTGTCTCTGTAGGAGTAGTCGATGGCCAACTTGATGGGGTTCTCCTTCTTCGACAGGGGCACTTGCACCGACAGACCCGCGCTGAGGCCTCTGTTGATGTTCCTGCATTCGTCGCTATCAAGCACACCGCCCTTGGTCCACATGCCGTTTTCATAGGTGTAGCCGGCGCGGATGAGCAGGATTTCTCTCCAGCCATATTCCAAACCAGCCGTAAACTGGTCGTTGGTGAATGAGTTGGAGTTGAAGTTGCCTGCGATGGTGATGCGGTTGGTTTCGGCGAAGAGGAAGTCGTAGGCGGCCGAAATGCTCAACTGGGTGGGCAATTCGAAGTCGTCGACGCGCTGCACCATGGTGAACTGCTGGTTGCTGTTCTGGTCCATGAACACTCTCAGGGAGATACCGTCGCCGGAGAACTTCATCGTGGGTCCGATGTTCTTCAGGGTGACGCCGAAGTGAACGTTGTCGAAAGGACCGGTCACATACTGGATACCAGCGTCGATAGCCACGCCAACACCGCTCATGTCCTTGATGGACTCGCTGATGATCTTCAAGTTGAAGCCGCCGCTGATGCTGTTCGAGAACGACTTGGCAAACGACAGGTTGATGTTCATCAGGTTAGGCTTGTAGGTGCCGAGGGTGCCCGGATCGGGGTTTTCGACCGTGGTGATCGGAATCACGCCGAGGCTGAACGACATGAACGAGAGGCCCAACACCGTCGACTCGCCCACGCGGGCCAAGAAGCCGAACGATGAGATGCGGGTGTCGTTGCCAACGCCCACGAGCCAGCTGGTGTGAGAGAAGTTGACGTCAAGCGTGTTGCAAGAGCTGATGCCGGCCACGTTGCCGAAGATGGCATCAACGCCGTGAACGAAAGACATGCCCGCGTTGCCCCAACCCGAGGAGGCTGCCCAAGGGTTGATGAGCAGTTCGGCAGCGCCTGCCTGGCCTGAACGGTCCTTGTTACCTGCAAATGCTTGAGGAGCGCTTAATCCCATAAGGACTACGAAACTCAATACGATATATCCAAATGATTTCTTCATGATGATAAATTATTTACGGTTAGCAATTACATTTTAGAATGTGTTCAGGTCAACTTGACGCATGGCTCCGAAGAACTTGATGGTGCGCTCGCTGCCGCTCGTCAAATCTTTGACGTGGATCAGGTAGAAGCCGCTGGCCACAGGAGTGTTGGCGAAGTTGGTCAAATCCCATTCCACACTCGGCTCCTCGTTGTCCTTGCGGAACTGGCGTACCTTGGTACCGCTAATGGTGTAGATGGTAACCACGCAGTTGTTGGGCAGGTTGGTGATCTTCACCTTGTTGGTCAAGGCATTGCCTTCGTAAGCGTCGTAAGCATAGTAAGGATTGGGCACCACAGTGATGAGGTTGAGGTCTTTCTCGGTCTTCTCAGTGTCGTTGAGCAACGGATCCCAACCGTCAATCGAGAACTCATACTTCGGGTTCATGTTGTTGATGTCAAGGTCAGGATTTTCGGTTTGCATCCTGAAGCCATAACCCTTTGCGTAAGGCTTGGCCAAGCGGATACGCACACGGCAGTTGTTGCCTGCGGGCAGCCAATCGGTGCCTTCGATGCCCATCGGCATACCAACCCACATAACCATCTTATAGAAATAGGTAAGCATGTTGGTCGGGTTCGACATACCATCGATGAAGTTCAGCGTGTTGTAAAGCAGCTGGCCACCGTCGTAACCGTAGTTCTTCACCTGCTTCCAAGGAGCTGACGACGACATCGGGATGGAGTCGGGACGCCAGACGTAAACGTAGTGCTTGCCACCGAACACAGCCTCTTGGTCGGCGCCACGGAACAAGGCGGGATCAAACTCCTGCAGCATGCCGGTTTGGTCGTCAACCGTGGCCTTTTGCAGCTTGGCGGGGTTGAAGAGCATATCGCGTCCGTTCATATCCTCCAAGTAAGAGTCTTCGCCGTAGGCCACATTCAAACGCATACCCGTTTCAACGTCGATGACATAGCCCGGGAACCAGCCCATGCCGTTCTCGCCAATGTAGGCGGGGTTGCTCGGGTCGGTGGGATCGGGTTCGATGCCGAGGTCTTCGCAGGTCTTGCCGGCGGGGTTGATGGAGGCGTGTCTACGCATCATGAAGCGGTCGGCCCTGCCTTCGGAAAGGTTCTTGTCCATACTCATTTCGATGACGGGGCAACGGGTCCAGAGGGTGGTGTCGGACGTCAACACAACGTCGATACTTGCCGTTTTGTAGAACACCGTGTCAACACGCGATCCAGAGGCAAAGAGCGGGCCTGGGTTGTAGGCGCCACCTTGCTTGGTGTATGACGTCAGCAAGGCAGGAGCCCATGTGCGATTAGCCAACTTCTCATAGTCCTCGCCCGGGTCCCAAGGCTTGCTGGTACCCTTGGGTGCGTATGGGTCTGACGACATGGCATAGTCGTTGAGGGCGGCGTTGTTGATGTCGGAATAGCTTCCTGAACGAATCCAGTTCAAGTAAGAGCTGGCCACGTCGTAGTCGCGGATACCGTCGAGCCACGGGTTGGACGGGTCGTCGAATTCGATTGACGAGGTGATGACACCGTTGTTGGGAGCCACCACGGTAGCGTAGTCTTTCCAGTTGTCCGGGTTTTCAGGGCTCGGATCCGGGTTGTTGCTCGAAGTGACGTAAATCTGACCCACCTTGATACGACCGATGTCGTAGCTCTGCGAGATGGTGACGGCAATACCCTTTTCGATGAACATTTGCTCGTTGTCATAGATGGTGGTGGTGTCGCCTTTGCACGGGTTGATGCCCAAAGTGTCGGTAGGCTCGTCGAGGTCAAGCAGATACCAGTGGTTCACCATACGCATGGCTGAGTCGCCCTTGATGTCGGGGTCGCCAGTGATTCTGTGGGTGTAGCCCGGTCTCATTTCGTCGAACCAAAGCTCATAGCGGTGCGACTTCACGTTCAGCGGGTCGATGATCTTCACGTTGACAGGGCCGTAACCAGCCTTGTAGGAAGGATGATAGCAGATGGGATAGTCGGGGCTGCCGAAGCGGTTGGTCGAATCGTTGGCAATCTTGATGTTGCCGTCCTTGTCGAACAGGATTTCCTTGACGGTTTCATCGGTCAGTTCGAGTTCGTTGCCTCCGTTACCCACACCGACGATACGCTTGATGGCGGGTTTGTCGCCATAGTCGGAACGCAGCACGGTACCATTAATGGTCTTGTGCGGCACGGCGGTATACACTTGGATGTTCTTACGGCCTTCAAGATAAGGCTTCTTCTGGCCGAGGAGGCCAATCGGGTCTTCCGAATAGGTCAGGAAGTTGTTGTAGGCGTAAGAGACAGCCATGTAGTAATAAGGCTGATGGTTGATGAGGTACGGGTTGTCGCTCATCGAGAACTTGTCATCGGTGAGGACGAAGCTGTGGGTGATGCCGGCATCGCCGCCAACGACTTTCAGCGTAGGAACACTGGCTTGCAGCGACTCGTCATACTCATAGTTCATGATGCGGGCCACGTTGTTGCGGATGTCGCATTGGAACACCAAACGAGCCTTGTCGGTATTGCTCAACTCGTCGGCGCCCACTT
This sequence comes from uncultured Bacteroidia bacterium, assembly GCA_902769875.1. Classification (GTDB taxonomy): domain Bacteria; phylum Bacteroidota; class Bacteroidia; order Bacteroidales; family F082; genus Limimorpha. The sequence continues at coordinate 13,420 of CACXQV010000027.1, read as the reverse complement.
CGGCGTTGGCCAACTGATACACCTTGTAACCTTCGAAGCGATAGTATCTGTCATAAACGTATTCGGTCTTGTCTTCAGTGATTTGGACAGTCGGGACAGTGTCGCCGTCGATGCTGATGATCCAAGTGGTGTCGTAGTGCATTTCGGTATCCACCCTACCCGTCGGGATTTCGGGATCGAGTTCAACATAACCTTCCTTATAGTTGTTGGAAAGGACGTCGTTCGACAGATAGAAGATAAGTCTTTGGTCGAGTTCGCGGATGGTCAAATCGGGGGCGCTGGGGCCGTCGATCACCTTGAAGCAGTTGTCGAACAAGGCTTGGCACTTGTCGTCGACCACGCGCAGCAGCTCAACAGAAGCCCATGCGCCGCCTGAAGTGGCACGAGCCCACGGCACACCGAAGGTGATGTAGTTGACAGCACCGGGTTCCAGTGTGAAGGGACCAGCCGACTGCATGAAACGACGGTCGTTAGGGGCATTACCCACTTGCTCTTCCGACCAAAACTTGCCGTCGGTGTTGAAACCGCCTTGAGGCGGCATGCCACCGGTACCCCAGTTCCACGGGTCTGAATCGCCGGGGAACATGAAGTCGCACTCAGGACCTACAGTACCCGTGTTCAAGGCGTCGCCGCCATATTGCATCTTGGCACCGTTTCTCCAAATACCACGCAGGTAGTTGTAGTATTGGGGAGCGGTTCTCGGGTCACCGTTGTCGGCGTCGGAGTTGTTGTGATACACGAAACGGCGCATACCGAAACGTTCATCGTCGACGATGCCGTTGCCGAAGTTCACACCGTTGATGCTTTCGTCAACGATTTGGGTTTGTCCGACAGTGTCGGCCACATAGCCGATGGAGTCACCCGAAACGGGGTCCAAAATAGTGGTATAATTGACTTCAAATCTATACTTGGGGTTGTCGAGTCCATCAGGATCCATATAGGGGCCTTGGAAGAAGTCGATACCCAACGCGGGAGGCTGGGCGCCGTAGGCTTCAGGTTCACCGCTACCGTCGACGGCAGTGCCGTTGTAGCCGTAACCCAAGCCACGTCCCACGTCGCAGCCCACGAAGTCGTCGTAGCCATAACCGAGGTCAACGTCGGTCCAAGGCGAGAAGTAGGTTCCCGTCAAGGTGTAGGTTGAACGGTTGATGATTTCGTAGCTGTAGAACGACATATTGTTGATTTCGTCGTTGGTGGCGAAAGCGAAGGCTTGCGCACGCACCTCGATACCGATGGCTTGGCCGCCCGACTCGGTGTGGGCAGCGCCTTTATCGTTGAAGATCCACCAAAGGGTTTGGTCTCCCTTCAGCACTTGGTCGACCAAGATGGAGCCGTGCATGGTGCCGTGAATTTCTTCTTCCATTGTCGGGATCTTGGTGTGGCAAAGTTCGTTCGAGATGTCGTAGTAAGGATAGTCGCCAGCCGTGGGGTCATAGAGGCCGTCGCCGTCCGAATCGTAGAAGGGAGCCAGATAGAAGGCGATGCCTTCAGGGTCGTCGTTGGCACGGGTGGCGGGCCAGTTCTCGATGATGGAGGGCATCACATAACCGTCGGCGAAGGTGCCGGTGGTTTCATCGTAGGCAGCGAGGAACTCGTCGACTTGGGCACGGGTGATCTTGAAGATCTTGTCCCACTTGGCGCAAGTCTCAGGGGTGATGGAGGCTTCGCCGCCGACGGTCAGAGGACCGGTGTAGTAGTCGTTACCGACTTGACGGAAACGCAAGGCGGCACATTTGAGCTGGTTGTTGACGTCGACACCAGCAATCCACAGCGAGCCGGCATAAAGCGACGTGGCCGAGCCATTGGCGGGGATGAAATATTTTGAACCGGTTCCACCAGGAAGGTCCCACCACATGTCACCACCAGCATTGATACGAGTTCTAACATTGTTGATGTCGAGCCATTCGAAAGCTGACGAAGGCGTACATCCGGCTGCAGTTTGGGCGCGTTGGCCATTGTTGGCCCCTTTTTGCTCATACTTGTATCTGTCAGCCTTTCCAGGAATCACAGCGCCAACGATGAGCAGCGCCGATAACAAAATTCGAAATATATTCTTCATAATACTTGTAATTTATCGTTATGAATTATCTTTAGAAGTTGAAGCTCAAACCGAGTCTGATGTGACGAGGCATGGAGTAGTTGTAACCGCTATTGACGAGGATTTCATACATCTGGATGTAGGCCTGCGGGTCAATCTGCTGGTTGATTTCGGCCTGCCAGGCGGGAGCCGTCAGGTAGCCGTCGTCGTTAGCATTACCGGTGGCGTTGTACACACCGATGACGTTCTGCGAGTTGAGCAGGTTCAGCACTTGGAGGTAGACGTTCATATAGGCTTCGCGGCCCGTCGAACCTTCCTTCTTGCCGCCAATCGTGAAGTTGAAGTCCTTGTCGACGCGGAGGTCGAAACGGAAGGAGGCAGGGATTCTGGAACCGTTGTAGGTGCCTTGCAGCAGGTTGTTGCCGCCCGAAATCGGTGACGAAACAGTACGGGAGGCTGTGTAAGGCGTGCCCGAACCACCGTTCACTTGCAGTGAGAAACCAGTGTTGGAAAGGATTTGGATCGGTTTGCCTTCCTTGCGGTTGATGACGGGGCCGTCATAGTCCTTGCCGCTGGAATAACGATAGTCGAGGGTCAGGTTGAAGCTGTGACGACGGTCGGAGTCGGTCGGGAAGGTGGATCTCAGGTTAGGCACACCAGCGGCAATCAAGGCCGAAGCGGTCGAAGTGGACGAACCGGTCATGTCGGCATACTGCAAAGTGTAGCTGGCACGGATACGGGCGTTCTTCGTACGGCGCATATCGTAGCTGGCGGTCAAGCCCTTGACGGTACCGAAGTCGAGGTTGCTGAATGAGTTGTAAGCCTTCGGGTAAGCACCGTTGAAGCGGTACATCTGGATCATGTTACGCAACTCGTGGTAGTAACCTGAAATGGTCAACGAGGATGTGTTGGTCACCTTCTGCGTGAAACCGAGTTCATACTCGATGGTTTGGGCGGGCTTCAGGTTGGGGTTGGCCAACGTAGAGGAGGTCTCCATGAAGCGCCAGTAGTACAGCGGGCTGCAGTAGTAGCTGCTGGTAGGACGCTGCGTCAACACATCGTAGTGGGCGAAGAACAAGGCTTCGTCGGAAATCGGGAAGGAGAAGGAGATACGAGGCATCACGCTCCAAGCCGGGTCGTAGTCCTTGAAGGAGTTGATGTCGACATGCTGCTGGCCGGCATCCTTGATCCACGGGGCCGAGCCGGCACCCATGCCGATGACGGTCGGGTCGTTCACCTCAACACCGTTTTCATTGTACCAAGTGTTGCCGTTACGATAGCCGACGATGGCGGTCTTTTCGGTGACCTTGTTGACATAAGGCACGAAGTCGTCGCCGATGTTGCCCGGAACGACAATCTCCGAGTTGTCATCCAAATGGATGCTTCCGTTCTTGATGTCGGAAACAGTATAGTAGTCATACAACACAAACGGGTCTTTCAGGACCGACTGGTTGGCGTCGAAGCGGTCGACACGCACACCGATGTTGAAGATCAGGTCTTTGAAGGCGAACTTGTCTTGGATGTAGCCAGCCATATAGATGGGCTGTTGAGCGCCAATCGGGCGGGTCAGGATGCCTTCGGAGTCGGTAGCGGTGAAGAACTCGGAGAGCGAAGGACGCTCGGTCAAGCCATACTTTCTGTGGCCGTCGTAGGTGTAGCCATAGTAGGTCACCGTGAACTGGGCGTCGCGGGTCAGCTCGTCGGCGGCAAACATGCTCATGTCGAGGCCGCCATCCACTGTAGCGGTTTGCAGCTTGCCGTTTTCATCGTAATATTTCATCGTGTTGGTCTCGAAATCGTATGTATCGGTGAGAATCCATTCGGTGCCTTTCACATTCAGGCCCATAGCCTTACGCAGACGGGCGTCAACGGTGAATTGCGTGGTCTCGTCATACAGTCTGTGGTACATGACGGTGTCCACATGGCCGTCGTAGCTGATACCGTAAGGATCGCTCATGTCAAGTTCCCTGATGTGGAAGTTGACCATGTCGCGGAGCAACGTCCAAGGGTTACGGTTGGAGCTGGTCAAGTTATATGACATGCTGGCGCTGTTGCGTTGCTCATACTGGAAGCCCAACTTGATTTCGTGCGAGTTGTCGCCACGGCCGAGGGTCATGGAGCCGTTGACGTTGACGGCAATTTGGTCGCTGACCGACTTGGAATAGCTGGTTTGCACCATTCCGGGAACGGCATACAAACCATAAGCGCCGCCGGGAGCCATACCGTTCACCAAACCTTGGTTCATGATGATGTTGGTGATGTTGTTGGTGTAGCCAACGATGCCGTAAGGCTCATATAATGCGTAGAAGTTGTTCACGTAATTCACCAGCAAGGGGTTGAAATCTGAGGCTTCGTATTCAACCTTGGTGTCGTAGTAGTTGTTCAACACCCAAGCGTTGCTTACGGTCTTGTATTGACCGTCAACCAACACGGAGTCGATCGAGCCCTGAAGGAACGAGAAGTTAGGCTCGCGGGTGGTGGTGAACTTGCCGAGGTTGCCGTATGCGAAGATGTTGTCCCACAGGTCGGGGTCGCCCGATTCACCTTTATAATGTGAATAGTCGGCCTGAATGCTGTAATACACGTTGGAGACCAACGAGTTGCTTTCAGGATCGGTGGGGAAGCGCTGGCTGAAGCGGACATAGCCACGATAGGTGCCCGACTTCGAGAGGTAGTTCTTGTCGGTGTTGAAGTAATGCTGGCCGCTGCCACCGTCGTAGTGGCCGCTGTTGCGATAGAGCGAACCGCCGAAGGTGAGGTTGGTGGTCGGGCCTGTGCGCACGTCGATCTTACCCGTCACGCTGATGCTTTGGTTGGTCGTGTTGTTGAGGAAACGTGTCTCGAACAGGTTGTCCTTGTGTGTGAAGCACGCCTGCGGGACGACGCTTGTCCCATTGCCGGTAAGCACCAACGGGTTATTCGTGATTCTCTCCATCCAATCGTCTTTGGCACGATAGTAGCCTACTGCTGAAGTGCTGCCGTATTGATTACGGTTGATATCAAAAGCGAGGAAGAAACCGAGGAGGGCTTCCTGGTCGTTCTTCTTGCTCTTGATGAGCGGTCCCTGCACGCTACCGCCGATACGGCCATGGCCGTAACCGTCAACCGAATACTCGGCTTCGATGCCACCGCCCCAAGTACGGCTTGGGCCCTTGGTGGTCATGTTGATGATACCGCCCATGGCGTCACCGTACATGGCGGGCGTACCGCCCAAGATGACGTCGACTTGGTCGATAGCGCCTTGAGGCACGCTGTTGCTACCGATGACTTTCACGCCGTCGATGTAATAGACGGCACCTTCACGCGAACCACGGATGGAGCCGACTTCACCGTCGGACGAGAAAACGCCACCGACGCTGGCGGCAACGCCTTCAGCCGAACGGACGGGCAACTTTGAGATTTCTTCAGCAGTGATGGAGGCACCGCTCTGCGTGTTGTCCTTTGAAATCAAAGGAATCTCGTAATCGATTACAGTGACTTCGCCAAGGTTGATGGCGCCACTGTTCATCTTGATGTCGTAGAAGGTGATCTTGTTGGCCGAAATGATGATGTTCTTCAGAACAAACGGATTCATGCCAATACAGCTCGCCTTGAGGTCATACGTTCCCGGAGGAATCGGGTTGATGTCATAATTACCGTCAAAATCGGAGGAGGCACCAGCCACTTGCGTTCCGCCCTTTTCAACAATGACGTTTGCAAATGGCACTGTTTCTCCAGTGTCATCGGTAATCTTGCCCTTGAGTCTTCCTTGCGCTTGAGCCATGGTCATCGTGCAGCATGGTCATCGTGCAGGTGGCCAGGACGATGGCAAGGGTCATTAGTAAATTTTTAAACATACCTTGTAATTTTATGTAATACTACTTTGTTTGGTGCATTAAAAGTCGTCAAAAGTACAACCTTATTTGGAAGTACGCAAGAAAAATCTTCTTTTTCTGCATTTTTTTCTTCAGAAATTTTCGCTCATATAGTTTATATTTTTGATTATCAATTCTTTGCAAACAATTCAGTTCAACACATTTTTTTTCCGCTTCAGACCCGAATTTTCGGGATTACCCCTTCAAAATGGCGTTACGGGTCACGAGAAGAACGGATTAGACCGCTTTCGGCGACGCATGCGCTCGGCATGGCGCTTGTCCTTCTTGATCATCTGCTTGGTTTTCTTCGCCTGATGCTTGTAATGGGCCGTCTTAGCCTTGTCGTATTGCTTCTTCGACTGCTTCTCCATCTGCTCCATCCGCCGCTCGGCCTTGCGCTGCGCCCTCGACGACCGCGAGCTCGCACACGAGCCGAACAGCAAAACGAGCGTCAGAAAGCAGACGATTATCTTCACTCGTTGCTTCATAACTTGCGATTTTGAGGTGCAAAAGTAAGTTTTTTACCGAAACAGAATACTTTTTGCCGAAAAAAAGCGTTACTTTGCCGTATGAGACACGCGAAACTACACCTATTAATATTAATGGCGCTCCTGCCCTTCGCCCATGGCTGCAAGGAATACCCGCAGAACCCCAACAGGCCCGTGCTGCCCTACCCCATCACGATTTACCCGAACACGATGCAGTATTACGAACTGAACTTCGTCAGCGGCTGGATTTACATCACCTCCGACGTGGAGAGCGCCAGCCGAGGCATCATCGTCTACCGGCAAAGCGAGACCGAGTTTCTGGCCTTCGACCGAATGCCGCCCAACGAACCCGACGCCTGCACCGACAGCCACGGCAACACGACTCGACTCGTGGTCGACATCCCGTTTGTCGTAGACCGCTGCAACAATGCGTATTACAACATCCTGAACGGGCAAATCATCATCCGCGAGCCCGACATGGTTCCCAACTTCCCAACCGATGGCACGGTGGTGTTTCCGCTCATCCAATACCACACGTTTTACGATGGCGTGAAACTGGTAATTTCAAATTAAAAAGTTCAATTCCAACGTTTTGCATCGAAATTGTTGAGACTTGTTGAAAAAGTGGAGACGCTTTTTCTTGCGGGGTTTTCGGGCCAGCCGTACTTTTGCACCGTAATCGTTTTACTACTTGGTTTTGGTGCATCAACGACAACGCGCCTTGGCGTGTATCGACAAGGCCCGTCGCAAAGGCGGGCTTTATCCGTTTTCCATGATGCGGCTCTGCCGCTCGACAGATGCCTGATGGATGGCCTCGAAGACCTCAGTGATCAATTCGGATGGGAGGCCAAGATCGTTGCCCGTCTCGATATGGTCGGCAAGGATTTTCTTCCAGCGGTCCATCTGCACCACCGTCACGTTGTTTTGTTTCTTGTATTCGCCAATTTGGGCGCTCACCTCCATACGACGCGCCAAGAGCTGCAACAGCTCACCGTCGATGTCGTCGATTTCACCCCGAAGCTCGGCAAGGTCGCGGGCCACCCCACTCGACTGCTTCGACCGGAAGATTAATGAGCCTATCAAGTCGTTCAGCTGGACAGGCGTGATTTGTTGCTTGCCATCCGTCAAGGCTTCATCAGGATTGATGTGACATTCTATCATTAATCCATCGGTGGCGAGGTCGAGGGCTTTTTGCGCCGTGGGCAACAGCAACTCGCGGTTGCCGCAAATGTGGCTCACATCGGTGATGAGCGGCACGCCAAGTTGCCTCGTGAGTTCAATCGGGATTTCCCACAGGGGAAAATTGCGGTAGGGCGACTCCTTATAATAAGAGAAGCCTCGATGGATGGCCGACAGCCGCTTCAAGCCCGCCTTCCGGAACCGCTCGAAGGCACCAACCCACAGGCGCAGGTCGGGCGAGACGGGGTTTTTGATGAACACGGGAACATCGACACCTTTCAAAGCATCGGCCAATTGCTGCACCGAGAATGGGTTGACCACCGTACGGGCTCCAATCCACAGCGCATCGACCCCATAGTGCAAGGCCAACTCCACATGGTTGGGCGTCGCCACCTCGGTGATGGTCGGCAGTCCCGACTCTTGTTTGGCCTCGCGCAACCACACCAAGCCTTCCTCTCCCCTGCCCTCAAAGGCATCGGGTCGGGTGCGCGGCTTCCAAATGCCGCCGCGCAGCATCTTCACCTCGGGGATTCGGGCCAAAGCCCGCGCCGTGGCAAGGATTTGGGGTTCGCTTTCGATGCTGCAAGGGCCGGCGATGATTAATGGGGTTTCGCCTTGTTTCAAATCCATATTCATCATTTTACCATAATTCATATTTCGTGGGGATTTCGAATCATTTTATCACATTATGTTATATGCGGGGATTTCGGATCATTTTAATTTATCACATTATATTAATACGCGGGGATTTCGCTGCGCTCCATCACCCGCCTAATATCCTACGTAACTCCGTGACTTTGCAAATGTACACAATTTTATCCAACCATTGCGTTTTTTTTCGTTACTTTGCAGTTTGATTACAAACCATGCAACAAATAAAAATCACCATACCGTGAAAAGAGTAGAAATCAAGCAAGCCTTGCAGATGCAAGCCTCTGACAATGAGATTACTGTGATGGGCTGGGTGCGCAACAAGCGCGGCAGCAAGAATGTGGCCTTCATCGCCTTGAACGACGGCTCCACCATCAACAACCTGCAATTGGTCATCGACCTGAACGTGATTCCCGAAGAGAATCTGGCACTGATGCACGCCGGCGCGTCGTTGTGGGCCAAGGGCGTTTTGGTCGCCTCGATGGGCAGCGGCCAGGCGGTGGAACTCAGCGTGAAGGAAATCGGGCTGTTCGGTCCGGCCAACCCCGACGAATACCCATTGCAACCCAAGAAGCATTCTCTTGAGTTTTTGCGCGACATCGCCCACCTGCGTTTCCGCACCAACACCTTCGGCGCCGTGATGCGCTTGCGCCACGCTATGGTGTTCGCCATCCACAAGTTCTTCACCGAGAAAGGCTTCTACAACATCCATACACCATTAATTACTGCCTCCGACTGCGAAGGCGCCGGCGAAATGTTCCAAGTGACCACCTTGGACTTGAACAACCCGCCTCGCGACGAGCAAGGCAACATCGACTACAAGCAGGACTTCTTCGGCAAGTCGACCAACCTCACCGTTTCGGGTCAGCTCGAAGGCGAGTTGGCAGCCACTGCCTTGGGCAAAATCTACACCTTCGGCCCGACTTTCCGCGCCGAAAACTCAAACACCACGCGCCACTTGGCCGAGTTTTGGATGATTGAGCCCGAAATGGCCTTCTACGACATCAATGACAATATGGACTTGGCCGAAGAGATGCTCAAATACTTGATTCAGTATGCTTTGGACAACAATATGGACGACCTCCAGTTCCTCAGCAAGCGCCTCCAAGACGAGGAAAAAGGCAAGAAAGAGGACGAAAAATCGATGGAGCTCATCAGCAAGCTGCATTTCGTGCTCGAACACGTGTTTGTCCGCCTCACCTACACCGAGGCCATCGACATCTTGCGCAACTCCAACTACAACAAGAAAGGCAAGTTCCAATATCCCGTCGACGGCTGGGGCGTTGACCTGCAATCCGAACACGAGCGTTATTTGGTCGAGAAGCACTTCAAGAAGCCCGTCATCCTGACCGACTACCCGAAAGAAATCAAGGCTTTCTACATGAAGCAGAACGAAGACGGCAAGACCGTCCGCGCCATGGACGTGCTCTTCCCCGGCATCGGCGAAATCATCGGCGGCTCGGAGAGAGAAACCGACATCAATAAGATTCTTGACCGCATGCACGAAGTGGGCATTCCTGAAGAATCCATGAACTGGTACTTGGACAGCCGCCGTTTCGGATCGGTGCCGCATTCGGGCTATGGCCTCGGCTTCGAGCGTCTGTTGCTCTTCGTCACCGGAATGACCAACATCCGCGACGTGATCCCCTTCCCGAGAACCCCTAAGAATTGCTTATATTGACGGAGGACAGAGGACGGAAGACGAAGGACTGGGGACAACATTCCCAAGTCCTAAGTCCTAAGTCCCAAGTCCCAAGTCCTAAGTCCCAAGTCCTAAGTCCCAAGTCCCAAGTCCTAAGTCCCAAGTCCCAAGTCCTAAGTCCCAAGTCCCAAGTCCCAAGTCACAAGTCCTAAGTCCTAAGTCACAACAAAATGAACAACCAACGATTGACTCAAACCCAGCGGCAGGAACTGAAACTTTCGCCGCAGCAGATCCAGCTCATGAAGCTGCTCCAACTGCCTATTATCGAACTCGAACAACGCATCAAAGAAGAAATCGAGGCCAATCCCGCCTTGGAAGAATCGCACGAAAACGATGATTACGAGGACAATGAGCCAATCGCTGACGAAAACGACAACGGCGAAAACGACGACTACAACGACGATGAGGTCGATTTCAACAAAGACGACGAATTCGACATCACTGACTACTTGCAGGACGAAGACATCGACGACTATTCCTACAAGTTGCAAACCAACAACTACAGCGCCGACGACGACCCCTACGAGGCTCCCATCGTCAACGAAGAGACGTTCCAAGACTATCTGAACCAGCAACTTGCCTATCGCAACCTCACCGAAAAGCAACTCCAAATCGGTGAATACATCATCGGCAACCTCGACGACAACGGCTACCTCAACCGCCCCGTGCCCAACATCGTTGACGACATGCTCTTTACGATGAACGTCGCGACCACCGAGGAAGAAGTGGCCGAAGTGCTGAAAATCGTGCAAGAGCTCGACCCGCCCGGCATCGCCGCCCGCGACCTCAAAGAGTGCTTGCTCATCCAACTCAATCGCCTGCAAGAAGACAGCCCCTTCAAGGACTACAGCCTCTCCATCGCCATCATCAAGGACTATTTTGAGGAATTCACGCGCAAGCATTACGACAAAATCGCCAAGAAAATGGAGGTCAGCAACCGCGAACTGAAACCCGCCCTCGACGAAATCCTGAAACTCAACCCCAAACCCGCCGACGCCTCCACCACGGGCACGAAAAACATCCACTACATCACGCCCGACTTCTTTGTCTACATCAGGGACGGCAAGGTGGAGCTCTCGTTGGACAGCCGCAACACCCCCGAACTGCACGTCAGCAAGAGTTACCTGAAAATGCTGGAAGACTTCTCAAAAAGCAAGGACACACGCCAAATGCAAGAGGCGGCGCAGTTCGTCAAACAGAAAATAGAATCAGCCAAATGGTTCATCGACGCCATCAACCAAAGGCAAAACACGCTCTATGTGACGATGAAGGCCATTGCCGACATCCAAGAGGAATATTTCCTGACGGGCGACGAAACCAAGCTCAAACCGATGATCCTCAAGGATGTGGCCGACAAGGTTGGGCTCGACATCTCCACCATATCGCGCGTGGCCAACAGCAAATACGTTCAAACGCCCTACGGCACCCATCTCCTGAAATTCTTCTTTAGCGAAGGCATCACCAACGAGGAAGGCGAGGAAGTATCGACCCGCGAAATCAAGAAAATCCTGAAGGACAGCGTCGAAAGCGAGGACAAGGCCAACCCCATGACTGACGAGCAACTGATGTTCGTCTTGAAGGAAAAAGGCTACCCCATTGCGCGGCGCACCGTGGCGAAATATCGCGAACAACTTGGCATTCCCGTGGGGAGAATGAGGAAAAAGATTTGATTGCCGAGGGATTGCAAATCCCCATTCCGATAAGGCCGGATTGCAAACCTGACCGAACATTTTGCGGAACTATAATAATAAGGTGCAAATTCCGTTGATGAGTTGTGAAAACTAACCTCTACACGAACAAAAAACACTGGAAATGGGCATTGGCGGTCGTCGCGCTGCTCATTATCGGGGTTTCGTTGTGGTATACCAACCACCTCGTGAAATCGATGGCCGATCAGGAGTCGAGGCAAGTGAAGATGTGGGCCGCCGCAATGGAACAACACGCCGTAATGATGAAATCGACGGAGGAGTTCTTCAACAAAGTGAGCGAACAAGAGCAGCTTCGTGTCGACCTCTTGGCCAACGCCTACCGCCGCATCATCGACATTTCGAGCGACGAGAACACGGCCATCTACTTGGAAATCCTGCACAACAACATCAGCATCCCGTTGGTCGTCACCGACACAAAAGACAACATCCTCTTCAAGAGCAACTTGCCGCCTTCGCAAGAAGGGAAAACCGTTTTCGACACCGAGATGAAACGCGCCTATTCCAAGTTCCCGCCCATCAAAATCGACCCGGGCTACGGCTTCGTGCAATATCTCTATTTCAACGAGTCGCAAATCTACACCGACTTGAAGGATGTCTTGGAAGGCATGATCGAGCATTTCATGGAGGAAATCACCCTCAACTCGATGGGAGTCCCCGTCATAGTGACCAATGAGGAGCAAGACAAAATCCTCAGCTATGGCAACCTCGACAGCCTGATGATGCAAGACCCCAACTATGTGAAACAGCAGTTGGCCATCATGCGCGACGAAAACGAACCCATCCAAATCGAATTCATGAACAAGGGCAAAGCCACCATATTCTACCGCACCACCGACTTGGTGCAACAGATGCGCTACTACCCTGTCATTCAATTCATTGTATTTGCATTGTTCATCCTTATCGCCTATCTGCTGTTCAGCTATGCCCGCCGCTCGGAGCAAAACCAAGTGTGGGCGGGAATGGCCAAGGAAACGGCGCACCAGTTGGGCACTCCCCTCTCCTCGCTGATGGGCTGGATTGAGCTGCTGAAGATGCAGGAAGAACCATTTGTTGGCACGCAAGAAATGGAAAAAGACATCGAGCGGCTACAAATCGTCACCGATCGTTTCTCGAAAATCGGCTCCGTGCCTGTGCCAGAGCCCACCGACCTCAATTATCTCATTCGGGACACGATGGACTACCTGCAAAAACGCTTCTTCAAGAAGTTCGAATTTGAAATCAATCTGCCTGATGGCGAATTGATTATGCCTTTGATACCTTCCCTTTTCCGCTGGGTTTTGGAAAACTTGACCAAAAACTCAGTCGATGCGATGGGCGACCACGGCAAAATCACTTTGGACCTCATCGACGACGGCGACCACATCCATTTGGACCTGAGCGACACGGGCAAAGGCATCCCGAAGTCGCAAATCAAGCAGGTGTTCAACCCGGGCTTCACGAGCAAGAAGCGCGGCTGGGGATTGGGCCTTTCGCTTGCCAAGCGCATCATCGAGGACTACCACAAAGGCAAGATTGTGGTGAAGTCGTCGGTGGTGGGACAAGGAACCACATTCAGGATTACATTGAAGAAATAATTGAATACCAACAAACAAGAAAGCCGGCCTCGAAAAAGGTCGGCTTTCCGTTTTTGTGGGTTTGTTGTAGGGACGCGCCACGGCGCGTCTCTACATTTCATCCCTGATTATTGCATAACCGTCACGCGCTTCACGGCCACGCCGTTCTCGGTGTAGACGCGCACGATGTACATGCCAGCGTTGAACTGGGCCATATTCATCGTGTAGCTGTCGCCGCTGAGTTCG
>CACXQV010000026.1 GCA_902769875.1 uncultured Bacteroidia bacterium | reverse complement strand
TTATTGTTACACCATATTTTTTAATCGTTACTAAATCAGAGATTATTATGAAACAATCTCAAACAAATTAACCCTGCCTTACTTTTTAAAGTGGACTCATATTTTTGCACCAAAATCAATTGTTTATGGATAATTCTCAGACAATAACAGAGGCATACACCTTTTTCATGCTTCCGTTTTCTTTTGAAACCGACCAATGGAAAACCCATCTTGAATCCAAATTGGACCGATGGAAACCTAATGAAGAAGAACTTTACAAAGGAGACGTCTTGTTCCCCTATATCATGGACTTGTTCAGGCAACATGGGGAAACCAAGAAATCGCGTTTGGACATTTATAGGTTTGTCCCGTCAAGTTTCAATCCCAAAGATGCAAAAACACTTTTCATGGAGAGAGTGTTGGGCAAAACGAGTGTTGCAGTGTTGAAAAAGAGTCAACCTGAAATGTCAGGAATTCCTTTTGTCTTGTGTAATAAGGGCAATTTTGCACCCCTGCTGTTTGTTGCCCCAACGGCGAAAATCGGTGTTTTGTCGTTTTGTATCAAGGTGGAAAACATCACCATAGGAGCATTAAAGGCGTTGAACGGTTGTCTGTGCAAACAGCGTGATTTGGATGAATACCAATGTGTTTGCTTGAGGCCTGAGAATCAAGCCAAATCGGATAAGGATATTTTGCAGTCCTTGATTGGGAGTGATGATTTCTGGAAATCGGACCGACGTAAGACGTGGCAGCGGGAAGAATATGTGCTTTGGACCCTTAAAGGTTTCGCTGATGGCGTGTTGGCGACTTTTGGCAAGAAAGCAGAAGAAAGGGCGATACACTACTTCAATAATGACCGGATGCACCTTTTCACCTATTGCTTTAAGGAAGAAAACGTTGGTGAAACCAAACGGGAAGATGTCGTTCCCGAACTTTTGCGTTTGTCGCGAGGTGTCGGCGATGACCTAATGCTCCCATTCGAACAATTGGAACGCGAGGATGGTGTGATACAGGTTTATGGGAATGTGTGTTTCTCGGTTTCGATGGAAGGGACGGCGGCAATGGCGTGGGGCAACAGTCCGTTTGTCAAAGAATTCCAAAGTAGTTTCGGACGCACCTATTTTGTCGTCTATATGTTGGCTCTTTTGCAGCGATACACTTTGTTTAACATTGAGAACCAACTCAACATGTTGGAGTATTCCGGGAAACAAGACGACGAGGAACTTTGGGAACTGATCGAGTTGATTTGCAGGCTGAAAGTGAATTGTTACTATACCGACGTGTCCTTCTATTCGCATTACAGCCAGTTCTATCAACATTGCTGCAAGCACCTGAATGTCATCGAAGCGTTCAACGAAATTGACGGCAAGGTTGGCTTGCTGAAACTCACCACGGAGCGGAACATGGATAAATTCATGAAAGAATCCGAAGCCCAGCAAGCCCAGTTCAAGGAAGCGACCGAAAAAAGCCTCAACATTACGAATTATGTGATTTCGTTCCTTACCGTTTTGACAACAATTCCCGTGGTACACGACATCATAGAAACGCGCGTGTCCCATCCTATGCGGTGGAGCTTCGGGGCAGGTGCCGTGGTGGCTGCCATCTTGTTCATTGTGATGATATACCCCAGAATAAGCAATAAAAGCAAGAAAACAAAAAATGATGAAAAATGAATAATACTATGACTGACAACACCAATAAATACTTCAAGCTGAAGGAAGTGGATCATACGCAAACCTATGAAACCCAGACGGATTGCCAACGTCATGTGGTTGGTGTGTATGCCAACATTGCGCGTCACAATATGACTTTGGCTGTCAATACGGTCATGCAATCATTGGGAGAACCTTTGTTTGAAGAAAACAGCATCGCAGATGCCTTCAACGACACACATCGCAAAGACATACGAGATTTTGAAAACATCAAGAAACTCGAGCTTCAGGAAAGGCTTTACCGTCATTTCCCTTTCCTCAAGCGGATGTACAAGGATAAGGAAGTCAGCCTGAAAGACCTGATGGAAACCATGTCCTGTTTCACCCAAAGCATGGCCATGGTTCGCAACACCTATACACATTATCGGCCTTTTGAAAGCAATGTGGAGGAGCAAAACGACTTGAAGACCAAGTTGGGACAATATATGGAAGACCTTTTCCTGGAAAGCAGGAAAGTCTTCAAGAAAGAGGAAAGGCTCGATGCCTCCTCCAATGAAGTCTTGGGTCGTGTTTACAAATCCATTAAGAATGACAAAGGAGAAAAATATGTATTGGACTTCAACTACCCCGCTTATATGAAGCAAGGGAAGGAGGGCCTTTCCGATGTGGGCTTGCTTTATTTCCTTTGCCTGTTTCTCGACAAGAAAGCGGCTTTCGACCTTTTGAACCGGACGGGGTTCACCCAACATGCAAAAAACTATTTCGACGGCAACGAAGAGCAAACCCTGTTGCTTCTGGAAATGATGTGCATGAATCGCATCCGTATGGTCCATTCGCGAATCGACAGTGAGATGAGCAACGAAGCCTTGGCCTTGGATATGCTGAACGAATTGCGCAAATGCCCTCGTCCACTCTACGAACAACTCGGAAAAGACGACCGCGACAGCTTCAAGGATGTGATGAGCACGCAATGGGAAAACGAAAGCCCTGACAATGAAGATGCTCCGATTGATGCGGAGGGGAAAAGCATACCGAAAACTACCATGGTCCGTTGGGATGACCGTTTCGCCACGATGGCCTTGAGCTACATCGATACGATGCAATGGATGGATGACATCCGTTTCCAATTGAAGCTCGGAAAATACCGCTTTGCCTTCTACAATCACGATGGCGACCATATTGCCGGCAATCTCCTTCGCGTTCTGCAAAAGGAAATGCACGGCTTTGGCCGCATCAGGGAAGTCGAGAAGGAAATGAACGAAAAATGGGGAGCCTTGTTTGAGCAAAAGTATGAGGAAAACGGGTTGGAGAGAAAAGATGCCGACCAAGCCGACCAAGCGCCCTACATCACCCGCCAACGGCCCCAGTATGCGATTGACGACGAAAGCCACAGCATCGGTATGCGTTGGGATTTCACCAGACCAAAATACTGGGATTTCACAAAACCAAGCTACGGGGATTTGGCCAATAAGAAAATGTTCATTCCCCATTTGCCGGGCAACCCCAAACCGGCCGAGGAAGGCAAGCACCAAACCAACCAAGCGGAACGGCTGATTCCACCACAATGCACCATGAGCCTATACGAATTGCCCGCCTTGCTGTTCTATGAATACCTTCGCCGCAAATTGCGCAATGAAACAATGGATTCGGCGGAACAAATCATCAAGAGGTATTGCAACAGCTTGAAGTCGTTTTTTGGGGATGTGAGCCGTGGAAAGGTGTTCCCCGATGACGAAAACGAACTTGCCGAGGCCCTAAACAAAGATTACGGACTCCGACTGTCCGACATTCCTGAAAGATTGAAAAACGTCCTTTTGGGCAATTCCTTTGATGGCAACGAAAAGTTGAAGAAAATTGTCAAAACGTTTGTGGAGGAACGCAAAAATGAGATAAAGGAAATGAAGCGTTGTCTTGACGAGGGGATAAACCACAAACTCGTGAAGACCGGACAAGCCGCCCAATGGCTGGCCCGCGACATCATGATTTGGGTGCCGACCCAAACCCGTGAAAAGCTGAGCGGACAGAAGTATTCGGCCATTCAGGCCAACTTGGCCATGGTAGGCAATTGGGAAGGCGCGGTGAGCTATGGCGATTTGAGACAACTCTTCACGGCTGCCGGTATCATTCCTGAAAGCAACTTGAAAAACCCCAATCAGCATCATCCGTTTTTGAAAGATGTGTTGAATGGTTTGCTGAACGACAGAGAGCATTCCGTCAAGTCGCTTTACCAACGCTATCTTGATGTTGAAAGTTCCCATATAAGTAGTTTGGAGCTGAAACTTGCCCGAAACAAGAACTGTCTTGATTCCTTCCCTTCGCTTCATCACAACCGGATGCGTTGGAAACAACAGGATGCCGCCGCTCTTGCCCAAAGCTATTTGACGGTGAAAAACAAGGCGAAAGACTCAGAGATCATACTGAACTCAGAAAAACCAATCCAGCTTCCCAAGGGCATGTTTGCGGAAAGGATTCTTGCCATGATGAAGGAATTGGCCAAGAATAACGGTGCGTTGAATGAAGGCTTGGAAAAAATCGAAAAGCAGGAGAAGGGACTCAAGGGAAACACGGCCTATCTCATCGGCCTCTACCATACCTTTGCAGAAAACGACGCTTCCCAACCTTATTATAATTATGAAAGGGTCGTGGATGAAGGGAAACTCGCCAAAAGCGAGAGGAAGCGCATGGAGCAAACCATCAGGCGATACAAGACCCAAGACATATTGCTCTTCTATATGGCACGCGAAATATTGGCGTTGCCGGTAGGCAACGACAACCGGCAAAGGTTCCTCCTGAAGAACGCCATGAACAACGACTTGCTCAGCTTGCCCATCGACTTCTCGTGGACGGTGCGCCTCAAGGACGGCTCGGCAAAAACCATCACCCAAAAGGCCATGAAGATGAAAGACTACGGGAATTTCCACAAGTTTGCCAGCGACGGCAAGCGTTTGGCATCCTTGTTGGAGCAGCAAGCCGAAACCGAGTTTGCACGCGCCGACATCGAAGCGGAATTGGCCAGATACGAACAAAGCCGCGTTGAGGTGTTTCGCCAAGTCTATATCCTTGAAAGCCACGCAGTTATGAAATTGGGGGTTGCGGATGATTGCGACATTAAGGCGAGGGAGGATCTGTTTTATGATTCTGCCAAAGGGAAGCGGTGCAAGTTGAACAGTTTCAACCAATTGATGCAGGCCCTTGGGATTGGGGAGAAAGATAGGGAAAGCCTCACGAAGATCAGGAATGCCTTTGCGCACAACTACTATGTCGATTTGAAAGGGATTGGTTTTTGGGGAAGTGTGCCCAAGATACCCAATGTGGCTTCGAAGACAAAGGAATGGATGGTGAGGAAATGCAATGATTTATATGGCCCTCGTTTTGGAGGGTAATGACAGCACTGTACCAAGGACAGGCAGATCCGTCATGCTGTAGAAGCCCTCGTTTTGGAGGGTAATGACAGCTCTTATCAAGTCGCTATGGCAGCAAGTTTGGCTGTAGAAGCCCTTGTTTTGGAGGGTAATGACAGCAAAACCGAATCATTTACTCCATCCGGATAAGCTGTAGAAGCCCTTGTTTTGGAGGGTAATGACAGCAAAATGACCATTCATATCCATTTGTATCTGGCTGTAGAAGCCCTCGTTTTGGAGGGTAATTACAGCTGGCGATTGGTTTATACCTGAGTTCGATAAGCTGTAGAAGCCCTCGTTTTGGAGGGTAATGACAGCCGAACACAAACTTTCCTTGGCCAAGGAGTAGCTGTAGAAGCCCTTGTTTTGGAGGGTAATGACAGCATAAAAAAATTTATAACCAGATTCGTCCGTGCTGTAGAAGCCCTTGTTTTGGAGGGTAATGACAGCGTAGCAACGCATGTAGCGGGTACCGTTGTAGCTGTAGAAGCCCTCGTTTTGGAGGGTAATGACAGCTACCAATTTGGTGGCTCTCGTCGACGAAGAGCTGTAGAAGCCCTCGTTTTGGAGGGTAATGACAGCCCTGTAAGGCCTCTCTAAGTGTATTTTGCAGCTGTAGAAGCCCTCGTTTTGGAGGGTAATGACAGCTGTAAAGTGCTGAAATATAGGGTGGTGCAAGCTGTAGAAGCCCTCGTTTTGGAGGGTAATGACAGCTCCTGTATGCAGTTGCACACATGTCAGAGGCTGTAGAAGCCCTCGTTTTGGAGGGTAATGACAGCCTTCCAAGATCGGTACGACCCAAGAACTTGGCTGTAGAAGCCCTCGTTTTGGAGGGTAATGACAGCACACGCGAGGCCATCAACCGTTATGACAAGGCTGTAGAAGCCCTCGTTTTGGAGGGTAATGGCAGCGGGTCATATCCGAAGTACTTAATGATGAATGCTGTAGAAGCCCTCGTTTTGGAGGGTAATGACAGCTGAAGTATGAAAAAAAATTATGTCGGTAGGCTGTAGAAGCCCTCGTTTTGGAGGGTAATGACAGCTGGTATGGTGCCGGTAGGCTACCACCGAATGCTGTAGAAGCCCTCGTTTTGGAGGGTAATGACAGCCAAAAGATGCCAGAGGATGAAGTCGCTCAAGCTGTAGAAGCCCTCGTTTTGGAGGGTAATGACAGCATACCCTCAAAGTAATAGAAATAGAAGATGGCTGTAGAAGCCCTCGTTTTGGAGGGTAATGACAGCAGTGTATGCCGCGCTCAGAATGGCTTGTAGGCTGTAGAAGCCCTCGTTTTGGAGGGTAATGACAGCAGCAGGCGAGGCCGCCTGCGGACCCAGAAAGTGAGGGTAATGACAGTTGTAACAAACTGCGTCCCCGCAGTTTGATAACTGACAGCATCACAGCTTCAATTGACATCGGCAGGCGAGGCCGCCTGCGGACCTTGTGGAGGGTGATGACAGCAGCAGGCGAGGCCGCCTGCGAACCCTGCGGACCCGTAATGACAGCGGCAGGCGAGGCCGCCTGCTAACCCTGTGGAGGATGTGACAACAACGGAAAAGGAGTGAGGGGGACAGGAAAAAAGCCGAGATGTTTCTTTTTTTTGTGCTTTTCTTGAGCGAAAAGCACTTTTTTGTTTTTTTCCCTTGTTCGAATCGAAATTATCCCTAACTTTGCCACGCATCCTGAGCCTGTCGAAGGGATGTTTTTATGTGTTGAACTCACTAACCCAATGTAGAATAAAAACAATCAATCATGAACAATGACAATTTCGAAAACTCGTTGAAGGCTTGGAACGAAAACGAAAAAGCCGCCAATGAACTCATCAACATCGTAGGTAAGCTGTGGTACGACAAGTCGGTCGAACTCATTATGTTGCGTTCGCTGTTGGTCAACCGTGGCTCGGGCAAGATCCTGAACAAACACCTACGTGCCGCCAACGTGTTGGGCAAACCCGTCCGCGTGCAGGACTCGCTGCTCATCGCCAAAGCCCTTTTGGCCGAGAACCTCGCTCCCGCCCGTATCGACCTTGGCCGCCTCAACTCGGAGTGGACTGACGAGAAGGAGAAGTACAACAACAACATCACCGCTTTCGTCCGCGACAAGCTCAATTATATCATTGACGCCCTGCCGCGCAGCAACAAGGTTCAGGATGTCATCCTTTACGGCTTCGGTCGTATCGGCCGTATCCTCTGCCGCGAAATGACGGAAATGGCCGGCCGTGGCGATGCGCTTCGCGTCCGCGCCATCGTCACCCGCAAAAACTCGCCCGAGGACATCCTCAAGCGTATCAACCTGTTCCGCACCGACTCGGTTCACCGCTACTTCCACGGCGTTTGCACTCCCATTGAAGGCGAAAATGCCATGATGGTCAACGGACAGAAGATTCTCTTCCTCGAAGCCAAGAACCCCGAAGACCTCGACTATACGCAATATGGCATCAAGGATGCATTGCTCATCGACAACACCGGCGCCTTCCGCGACAGGGAGTCGTTGGCCCGCCACCTCCAAGCCAAGGGTGTGGCCAAGGTGCTGCTCACCGCTCCCGGCAAGGGTGACATCCCGAATGTGGTTTACGGCGTCAACCAAGACACGCTCGACCTCGAAAACGAGACCATCTTCTCGGCTGCTTCCTGCACCACCAACGCCATCGTGCCTGGCCTGCAGGTCATGCTGAAGAACTTCGGCATCGTGAAGGGCCACATCGAGACCATCCACAGCTACACCAACGACCAGAACCTGCTTGACAACTACCACAAGAAAGAGCGTCGTGGCCGTTCAGCCCCGTTGAACATGGTCATCACCGAGACGGGTGCCGGCAAGGCCGCCGCCAAGGCCATCCCCGAACTGAAAGGCAAACTGACGAGCAACGCCGTGCGTGTGCCTACGCCTGATGTGTCGTTGGCCGTCCTCGCCCTCGACCTCGAACGCGAAACCACCGTCGAAGAAGTGAACGAGGCCTTCCGCATCGCCTGCCTTGAGGGCAACCTCATCGAGCAAATCCGTTTCAGCAACAACACCGAGTTCGTCAGCAGCGACGGCATCGGCGACAGCTGCGCCTGCATCTTCGACGCTCCGGCCACCAAGGTCAGCGCCGACGGCAAGACCGTGATCCTCTATCTGTGGTACGACAACGAGTTCGGCTACAGCAACCAAGTGGTCCGCCTCGCCCGCCACATCGGCCAGGTGAAGAGCTATCGTTATTATTAAAATGTAAGTTTTCACCCATTCGGGTGAAGGTTTCAACGAAAAAGTGTCCCACGGGACACTTTTTTTTGTATTTTTGCCGCTCATTTCGAAAAATCATTCCCAATGAACAATAAAAACACTTTAATTGGTTTCATCCTCATCGCGGCCATCCTTTTCGGCTGGATGTATTTTATGACCCCAACGAAAGAGCAAATGGCTGAGCAACAGCGCATTCATGACTCTATCCGGCGGGTTCGACTTGAACAAATGGCCTTGGATTCCATCCGAGAGGCAGAACGCCGTCAGGCCGACGCCCAATTGGCGGCTTTGCAGACCGACACGGCCCAACTGCCGGGCTTGGATTCGCTTGGCAAGGCCCAACAGCTGCACAACGCCCTGCGCGACAAATTCGGCGTCTTTGCCGCCTCAGCCAATGGCGAGGAACAGATGTTCACCATCGAGAACAAGCTGCAACGCCTGACCTTCACCAACAAAGGCGGCTTCTTGAAGCGTGTGGAACTGAAGGAATACAAGACCTACGACTCGCTGGCGCTGATGTCGTTCGACCCCGAGACGGTGAGGTTCGACCTGTCGTTTTTCGCCCAAAACCGCATCGTCAACACGTCGCAGTTCTATTTCCAGCCTCTCGTCAACGGGAAACCCTATTCGGGCGGCGATATGACGGTGAGGGAAGGCGACAGCATCGTGTTCACCATGCGCCTGCTCACCGATGAGCCGGGCAAATACCTTGAATATGTCTATACCGTGCGCGACGACAACTATATGCTCGACTTCGACATCCGCACCGTCGGGCTGAAGGATGTGATTGCCACCAACGCCGACTATATGTCCATCGATTGGGCCGTCGACCTGCTGAAACAGGAAAAGAGCACCGACCGTTTTGCCGGCGAATCGGTGTACTACCGTTCACTGACCGACAAGGACGTTGACCACCTCAACGAGCAAAAGGACGGCGAGCAAACGGTGAACAGCAAGCTGAAATGGGTGTCGTTCAAGCAACGTTTCTTCTGCAACGTGATTGTGGCCAAAAACGAGTTCGAGAACGCCCACATGGCTATGATAACGCGCAAGTCGAACAACCCGCGCTACATCAAGTCGATGTCGGCCAATATCGAGGTGCCTTACGATATGAAGGCAGAGACCAACATCATCCCGATGCAACTCTATTTCGGCCCCAACCACTTCAAGACCTTGCGCAGCTATGGAATAGGACTTCAAGACCAAATCAACTTGGGTAACTTCTTCCTCATCCGGTGGATCAACTATGGCGTTATCGCCGTTTTCAATTGGCTGAGCAGCTATGGCTGGAACTACGGCATCGTCATCCTGATCCTTACCATCCTCATCAAGACCTTGCTGTTCCCCTTGGCGTTCAAGTCCTACAAGTCGTCGGCCATCACCCGTGTGCTGAAGCCTGAAATGGAGGCCATCAACGCGAAATACCCCAAGGAAGAAGACGCGATGAAGAAACAGCAAGCCGTGCTGAACCTGCAAAAACAGGCCGGCGTGAGTCCCGCTTCGGGATGCTTGCCCGCCTTGTTGCAGTTCCCCATCCTCGTCGCCATCTTCCGTTTCTTCCCGGCCAGTATCGAGTTGCGCCAGCAGCCCTTCCTTTGGGCCGACGACCTCTCGACCTACGACAGCATCGTTGAGTTCCCAAGGTTCCTCGGCATGGACCACCTCAGCCTGTTCACCATACTGATGACCATCACCACGCTCATCTATACTTGGGTGAACAACAAGCAGATGGACTATTCGAGCAACCCGCAGATGAAGCCCATGAAGTGGATGATGTATCTCATGCCCATCATGTTCTTCGCCATCTTCAACAACTATTCGGCAGGTTTGAGCTATTACTATATGCTCGTCAACATCATCACCTTCATCCAAATGTTCATCTTCCGCAAGATGATTGACGAGGACAAGGTGCGTGCCACCATCGAGGAAAACAAGAAGAAGCCACAGAAGAAGAGCAACTTCCAGAAGCGTCTCGAAGAGGCTCAGAAACAGCAGGCCAAGTTGCAGCAACAACAAAGGAAACGTTGACATGGAAAAGTTGGAGAGTTTTTTGAATGCCATCCTCGAAACGAGGAAAGTGTGGCTGCTCGAAGCCAAGGAAGGCTTTTTCGCCATGTTGGAGGACAATGACGGTGAACCCTACATACCGCTTTGGGAATCAGAGGAATTGGCCGAGAAGGCAGCCCAAGGCGAGTGGGAAGGCTATACGGTGACGGACATGGGCTTCTCGGAACTGGAGCACTGGCTGAAGGAGTTGGCAAGCGACGACATCGACATCGCCGTTTCGCCTTCGGGCGACGGCGAGATTACGGCCATCCCTTCGCAGAAGTTCCGCACTTGGGTGAAGCCCTATTCCGACCACTCCTATAAGGAAGAAGACAACGACGAAGACGACTTCGACTACGGCGAAGGCTGGGCGCAGCCGTGGGGTTAGTTTAGAGTGTAGAGTTTAGAGTGTAGAGTTGGGAGAAAGCCCTGAAGGGGCGAAATAACACAACCCGGCGTGAAACGTCGGGGGCAATCGGGGAGGATAAATGAAACAATATGAAAAGCAAGCTGTTCGGTGTGCTGTTTATGATTGAGTCGGCGGCGCTGTTGCTGACGGCGGCGGTGGCGGCTCACTACCACCGTGTGGCTGGCGAAGCCGATATGGACGAGTTCCTCATCGTTGCCGGCCTGACGGGCGCTTTGGGGCTGTTGCTATACAACATCGGCAATCTTTCGAAACAGAAGGGGTTGCAAATCCGCGACACCTTTTTGGTGGTGGCGTTGGCTTGGGTGTTGCTTTCTGTATTCGGCATGCTTCCTTTCCTGATGTATGGCACGGTCGACAATGTTACCGATGCATTCTTCGAGACCATGTCGGGCTTCTCGACCACAGGCGCCACGGTGCTCAGCCACATCGACTACCAGCCGCACGGCATCCTGTTTTGGCGATGCATCATGCAATGGTTGGGCGGCTTGGGAGTGGTGGTGTTCACCCTTGCCTTCATCCCTTCCGTGGCCAAAGGCTCGAAAAAGATGTCGCTTTTTGCAGCCGAAGCCCCGGGCTTGAGTGTGGAGAAACTGGCGCCTACCACGGCAGCCACTTCGCGTTTGCTGTGGTTCATCTATATCGCCTTGACCTTGCTCTGCGCCTTTTGCTATCATTTGGGCCCGATGAACAAGTTTGATGCCGTGTGCCACGCCATGGCGACCATCGCCACGGGCGGCTTCAGCACCCATCAGGCCAGCATCGGCTATTTCCAGTCGAATTACATCGAATACGTCTGCATCTTCTTCATGCTGCTGTCGGGCATCAACTTCGCGATGTATCATTTCATGTTCAACCGCCGTTTCGACGTGATTCGGCGCAACGAAGAGCTGCATTGGTACCTGTTGGCCATTCTGGGATTCACTTTGCTGTTTGTCTTGCGGTTTTATTTCGCGCCCCGTTTCAGCGTTATCGACGACACCCAGTTGGCATCGCATCCCGATACCGCCGGCGACCGTGTTCGCACCGCCCTGTTCCATGTGGTGGCCCTTCTCTCGAATACAGGCTTCCAAGGCAGCAACTACGACTACGACAGCTGGGGCCGCATCTTTCTCATCCCGACGGTGGCGATGATGATTGTGGGGGGCTGCGCGGGCTCCACCAGCGGCGGCATCAAGATGGTGCGTGTCATCGTGTTGTTCAAGTATTTCAAAAAGACCATCAAAGAGCTGATGCACTCGTCGAGCATGTATTCCATCAAGATTTCGGGACAGAACGTCGACGACCTCAGCCTGAAGCGCGTGTTGTCGTTCTTCTCGCTCTTCATCATGGTCTTTATGCTCAATTTGGTGGTGCTGACCGCACTCGGCATGCCTCTCGAAGATGGCGCAATCTCTTTCCTGACCTGTTTCAGCAACTACGGCCCCGGCTCAGGCATCACAGGGCCGAGCGCCAATTTCGACGCCATCCCCGCCGCTGCCAAATGGCTGCTTTCGTTCGACATGCTCGTCGGACGTCTCGAAATCTTCACCATCCTGCTGCTTTTCACGCCGAGTTTCTGGCGGGCAAAGTGACAAGATTGTTTCCGTTACACAAATTTTTTCAAAACAATGATCCCGAAAACGATGCTGATTAACGCAATGAAGCCTAATGTCGTGTAATATAGCGCCACTGTCAAAAGGCTTCGCCAAGCGGTTTTCTTGATGCCGAATCCCATCATTTTCCGAAAACAGACCGTAAAGGCCACGACAAAGGCAAAGGGCATGAACGAACTCATCCTGTCTGAAATGCTTTGTGAAATGAGATACATTAAACTTACAAACCATAGGTAAATGACCACCATAACCATCGAATAGGTGATGGCAACAAGATATTCTGCGCGATAGTAACGCTTCCTGTTGCTTTTCCCAAAACAAACCCTTGCGGCAAATAGGAACAGCGGAAGCGTCAACATAAACACCACGGTGTAATGGTTGTTGTAAAACTTAATGCAATTGCTGCCCATCTTTCTCACGCGATTGTAGCGTTCCGTATAATCCATGCTCTGCTCATCAGATTCGCCATCTTTGGTGATTTCGATATTCGAATACGATTGTTCGGCTTGGCGATATTCGTCGCGGCTACCTGTAACCGAGGCCAAAAGGATGTAAACCGTCAAGGCGAAAAACAGCATCGGGAAAGGGGAGAAGTATTTTCTGCGTTTGCCGTTGAGAATTTCAACAATCATCAGGCCCGGACGGGTGAACAAATTCTTGAGGGTGAACCAAACACCGCCGTCCTTGCTTGTGAAAGCCGCTATAAGGTTCTCGAAAATGAAGCGCATCGTAAAGCGTCCAGTCTCGGCATTTTGCCCACACTCGGGGCAGAAATTCCCTTCGAACTCGGTGCCGCAGTTGAGGCAATGGGTGGTTTTTGCTTGGGCTTCGACTTCAGTTTGTATTTTGTTTTGCATAAGGATTCGGATTTGATGGGGCAAAGGTAGGAAATACTTTGATGTTTCGGGAAAAGTTCGTGATTTTGTTGCGTTATTGGGATTGCTGGTGAACAAGAAGGGTGATTGAAGTCGATGATGTCATTTGGAAACAGTTTCCCGTTTGTTCGGAAAAATTTGTACTTTTGCAGGCAATAATCTCCATTCGGTGTATGAACACGGAAAACCAAAACATAGAGTTCAAGGAGTCGTGGCGCGACGAATACCTGAAGTGGATTTGCGGCTTTGCCAACGCGCAGGGTGGCAAACTGTATATCGGCATTGATGACGATGGAAATGTTGTCGGTGTGAAGAATGCCAAGAAACTTATGGAAGACATTCCCAATAAGGTGCGCGACACAATGGGAATCGTTGTGGATGTTGAATTGTCGGAAACGGAAGGAAAGGATGTCGTGGTCATCTCCGTCCCTGTTCACGAATATCCCGTGAACTATAGGGGCGAATACCATTACCGAAGCGGAAGCACCAAACAACTTCTGCAAGGCACGGCGCTTACCCGTTTCCTGCTGAAGAAAACAGGAAAGACGTGGGATTCCGTTCCCATCGAAAATGTGACGGAAGAAGATTTGGACAAGGAGAGTTTCGACATTTTCAAACGCGAGGCCATCCGAAGCGGACGTATGAGCGAAGACGACTTGCGACTTTCCCGCATACAACTGTTGGAAAGCCTTAACCTTTATGACGACGGCAAGCTGAAAAGGGCCGCTATCTTGTTGTTTCACCGCAATCCCGAAAAGTGGATTACCGGCTCTTGGGTCAAGATTGGGTATTTCCTTAACGATGCCGACATACGCTATCAAGACGAAATTCACGGTTCGCTTATGATGCAGGCAGAGCGCACCATCGACCTGCTTTACACCAAATACCTGATTGCCGAAATTTCATACGACAACATCACGCGCATCGAACACTATCCCTACCCCAAAGACGCTGTGCGCGAAGCCATCTTCAACGCTCTCATCCACCAAGATTTTTCGGCAGGCATACCCGTTCAGATAAGCGTTTACAGCGACAAACTCTACATCAGCAACGATTGCGTCTTTCCCGACACTTGGACAGCCGAAACGCTTATGCAGAAGCACCGCTCGCTGCCGCACAACCCCGACATTGCCAACACTTTTTTCCGCGCGGGCTTCATCGAAAGTTGGGGGCGTGGAATAGAAAAGATCTGCACACTCTGCAAGAACTACGGCATTCCCGAACCTGAATACACCGTGCATCCTGGCGATATTATGCTAAAATTTATTTCAAACAATGCAGAGAATGCGGGGGCAAATGATGCATTAAACACAGGAATTGTCGAGAAAAGCGTGAGGAAAATCATCAAAACAAAAGAGGATTACCATACAAATAACATCGTAGAAAGCATCGCAGAAGACATCGTAGAAAGCATCGCAGAAAAATTATCTACGATGCGCGGGCGTATAGTAAAAATTGTGTGGAAGAATCCCTATGCTTCAGCACGGACTATTTCGGAAGAGGTAGGTATTGCTCCTCGAAACGTGCAGGAACATCTTCGCAATCTTCAAGTCCAAGGCATCATCCGCCGCGTAGGCCCCGACAAGGGAGGTCATTGGGAAATCATCGGCAATAATAGTAACAACACTGAATGACAATGCTTATGAACACGGAAAACCAAAACATAGAGTTCAAGGAGTCGTGGCGTGACGAATACCTGAAGTGGATTTGCGGCTTTGCCAATGCGCAGGGCGGCAAATTGTATATCGGTATTGATGACGATGGAATCGTTTGCGGGGTGGAAAATGCGCATCGTCTTTCTGAAGACATTCCCAACAAGATTGTGTCGCTCCTTGGCGTTGTGGCCGAAGTGAACATCTTGAAGAAAGAAGGCAAAGACTACATCGAGATTGTAACTTTACCAAGCAACGTACCCATCAGCTACAGAGGCAAATACTATTGCCGTTCGGGTAGCACCTTGCAGGAACTGAACGGGGTGGCATTGCAACAATTCATACTCAAGAAAATGGGGCGTTCTTGGGATGATATGGTGCATGAGCGTGCTACAGTGGACGACCTTGACCGCGAATCCATCGACTATTTTCTTCGCAAAGCCATTCTGGCAGGACGCATTGACCCCTCTGAAGCCAACGCACCTACGGCTACCGTACTACAGAACTTGAATCTCGTAGATGATGAAGGTCGCTTGAAGAACGCTGCGTTGCTCCTGTTCTGCAAGAAACCCGGTCGCTATTTTACGGGCACGGAGTTCAAGATTGGCCGATTCCATTCCAATATGGCCGATTTGGTGTCGCAGGAAATGATAGAAGGCAGTATCATACAGATGGCCGACCGTGTGGTGAGGATGCTCAAAGACAAGTTCCTTACCATGCCTATCCACTATGAAGGTCTGCAACGGATAGAAAAACTGGAGGTCCCTGAAGATGCTTTGCGTGAGATTCTCTACAACGCCATCTGTCATAAGGATTATTTGGGTCCACAGATACAAATGCGCGTATGGGACCATTATGTGGAGATTTGGAACGATGGGGCGTTGCCCGACCAAATCACTCCAGAGAACATTCTGGACAACCACGCCTCTTATCCACGCAACAAGAATCTTGCATTCGTGTTTTATAAGGCAGGTTTCATCGAGTCTTGGGGGCGAGGCTGGCAAAAGATATGCGACGGCTTTATGGCTGCGGGGCTTCCGAAACCCTCTATTGAATCGAAGCAAGGGGGCGTTTTGGTCACATTCCAAAGGAACAATGTGAACTTGAACGCAACTGTGGTAGAAGGTCAAGAAAGCACACAGAAAGAGGGTGCTTTAGACATAACGCCCAATAAAGGAAATGAAAAGGAGAAAACTACCCAGAAAACGCAACAGGAAAGTACACTGAAAAGTACACTGGAAAGTATTGAGAAAACTACCCAGAAAACGCAACAGAAAACGCAACAGAAAACGCAACAGAAAAGTGTACAGAAAAGCGAGGAGAAAACTACCCAGAAAACGCAACAGAAAATCCAAGAACTGATAAAACAAAATCCAAATATCACGACCCAAGAAATGGCAGATTTAATTGGAATTGACAGAAGCAACGTTTGGAGAAACATGAAAATGATGCAGCAGAGAGGCATCATCCGCCGCGTAGGCCCCGACAAGGGCGGACATTGGGAAATCATCGGAAAGAATAGTAACAACACTGAATGACAATGCTTATGAACACAGAAAACCAAAACATAGAGTTCAAGGAGTCTTGGGGACGAGGCTGGCAAAAGATATGCGACGGCTTTATGGCTGCGGGGCTTCCGAAACCCTCTATTGAATCGAAGCAAGGGGGCGTCTTGGTTACATTCCAAAGGAACAATGTGAACTTGAACGCAACTGTGGTAGAAGGTCAAGAAAGCACACAGAAAGAAGGTGCTTTTGACATAATGTCCAATAAAGCAAACAACGAGGAAGATGCGCATAAAGGCTGCCCAAAGACTGCCCGAAGACCGCCCAAAGGACATACGAGGCTATAAGCCGTAACCCCAATGCAACACTCGCCGAATTAAGTGCAGAATTAGGCTTTTCTGAACGCACAATCAAATCTCATTTCGCGTTGCTTAAAAAGGCAAGACTGATTGAACGAGTTGGAGGCAAGACATACGGTCATTGGGAAATCATAAAGGAGGATTGAGGCGAAGGGATTGAAAAATATCAATTGCACTGGCTATGCCGCCCAACTTGGCGTTTCGGAGGCAATGTGAAGCGTCATCAGGCAACACTGAAAAGAGCGGGGCTAATCTTTAGGCTAGGAAGTAACAAGCGAGGTAGGAGGCATTAGAATTTAGAATGAAGAAATGGAAAAGAGTTTGGGGATTTTACATTGATGGTTTTGTTATTGGGTAGGAGGAAACTAATCAAAATTGAGGGTAAATTCAAATGATATGGCTGTAGATTCTTCAAAAAAATCATTTTTTTTGTTGACGTGTTCTGAAAAGTCATTATCTTTGCGCCGTATTGCATTTTGATTATAAATGGGTAGAATTTTAAACTATATAGAGAATAGTGGTAAGGGCGTATATCATTGCTATCAGACCAAAAAGTTTTTTTTGGAAACAACTGATTATGATATTCTTAACTATGATGACAAACCTTCTTCATCGGTTAAAGCAAGCAAGTTCGCAGAAAGCGACCAAACAAGAGTCCCTTCAGTTCTAATAAAAGATGGTCAATTAAAAAGGATAAGACCAATTTTTGCTTATTTTTTGGATGGTTCAAGACATACATATAAAGTTGATGACATTTCCATTGGTAAAAGGATATTTCCATTCTTGGCTGGTCAAATAGTAGTTGGTTGTTGCGAAAGACAAGATAGAGATACGTTTAAGCCTTTCAGATTATGTCATGATTTGGTGCTTGCTCTTCCAGATGAATTTGATTATGATGATGAAGGAGAAAACTATTGCAGGTTGTATTGCGAAAAAATCAATACTGAGATTAAAGATTTGGCTTTTGTCAAACTATCTAATTTGAAATTCAGCAAGTTATTATTGTATAAAACGGATAGAATAGATTCTTATTCTGCTAATAGTAAAGATAGTTATAAAAATAGAGCGGTATCTGTGATTCAGACTCAAATGACAAATAAAGAGCAAGAGTTGGTTGCCCAACTCTGTACTGAAAACAGACTTGATTCTTCTCATTATTTGATAAAAGATGGGTCTTTGGAATATAATTCTGGTAGAAATAAAAGCGAGGAAGAACGTTTGAAATATAGAGAAAACTATCGCTATGTTGTTGGTGTTTCCAAGAGTTTTGATCCCGAACTGATTCCTGATTTTGAAGGGCATAAGTTGTCAAAGACAATTGCAGGACTAAAACCTCACGAAAGAACTAAAGTGTACAGATATAAATCTGATTTTAACGGAGAGGAATACGCAGTGTGGTACCTTAGATTGAGGCAAGACGATTTCAGTGAAACCAATTTTTCTGACATTGTAAAATGTGAAATGGTAATACTTAATGAAGGTGATTTTATCCAAACAGATTTGATAAACAGTATTAGCGCGAACCTGATAAATGAGGCTTATCCGGTTTGTTACGGAAATGATACCCGATGGGCAAACCATTTATATCCTGTATATCTGACAGAAACCTACTGCAAATCGAAATACATTAACAGCGAAATAGTATTAAATTTATTCTGATATGGAAAGAATAATTGGAAAAGTATCGGCAACTGAAAAGTTTCCATCGACAATTGATGACTTCTACTTTTGGACCGACAAAAAGCAAATCTTGAGTCCTTTTGATATTGTAAAAGTCAAGCATGAAAATGAATCAGTTTCTTATGGAGTAATTGAAGAAATCAATCACATTACAGATGCTCCAAGCCATTTTACAAGTTATATTTCTAGTGATTTTGGAAGTGTTGATGAGAGAATCGGAAATATGAACAGGCTTGGGATGAATTATGTAAAAGCACGTGTGGTTTCAAACACAAAAGACATTTATACACCCGTTCTTAATGGCCAACAAGTTTCATTGTGTAGTGAGAAAGATGTCAAGCAAGCATTGGGGCTAACTGAAGATGAGGTGAAAAACCCTTTAGTTTGTGGGTATCTTCAAATGTATCAAGGAGAAGAGCGGATTAAGGTTAAAGTCTTACTGAATTCTCATTTTCTAATTGGCCCAGATGGAGCACACATTAACATTTCTGGAATTTCAGGACTTGCGGCTAAAACATCGTATTCAATGTTTCTGCTAAGAGCCATTCAGAATAAATTCAAAATGGAAGGCGGTGAGACCGCAGCATTTGTTTTCTTTAATGTTAAGGGAAGAGACTTGATGGCAATTGATGAACCTAATCCTGAATTAGATGACTCAGACAAAGCAATCTATTCTGATCTAGGACTTTCCGACCAACCTTTTGAGAATGTGCATTATTACTATCCTTATAGTAAAGATGATCCAGCAAAAGTTCAATCATACGCTTTGGCAAGTGATGTTGAAAATCAGAGAATGAAAGGCGTTGCTCATACATATAAATTTACTTTTGGTGAAAACCAAGACAAGTTGGATCTTTTGCTTGCCAATGAAGATGATAGTTCGGGCACACTTGAAAGTTGTGTCAATTATATCATTAATCAAGAAGGAGGATTCAATAATATTGAAAAGTGGGAAACTCTTAAAACAGAAGTGGATAAATGCACGAAAACTGGAAGTAATGGGGGACAAAGGAATGAAATTCAAGTGGCAAGTTGGAGAAAATTCAAACGTTGCATAACAAAAGCATTGTCGAATGATGTATTTGCAAAAAATACGGTAAAAGACGAAGTAGAGTTGTGCCATGAGATTCAATACAAATTGAAACCAAATCAGGTTATGGTTATTGATATTGCACGACTTGATGAAAACACACAAAGTTTTGTGTTTGGAAGTGTGGCGAGAGCCATTTATGATTTAAAACTTGGGGCAGAAAGGGATGATATACCTAACAAAGTAATACTGTTTGTTGATGAACTGAATAAATATGCTTCAAATGATGTTCCTAAAAATTCTCCTATACTTAAACAATTACTTGATATTGCCGAAAGAGGTCGTTCATTGGGGATAATTATGGTTTCGGTTGAGCAATTCAGAAGTGCTATTCATGATAGAGTTAAGGGCAATTGTGCAACACAAGCATACGGACGAACTAACGCTATTGAAGTGTCAAAAGCAGACTACAAATACATTCCGAAGACATTTCAGAATATGATGACTCGTCTTTCGCAAGGAGAGTATATCATATCCAATCCTGCTTTAAGGTCTTTGGTAAATGTGAAATTTCCTAATCCAGTTTACAAGCAATTCCCAAATGGATAATATAGATAAATAAAGGGTATGGCAACTAATTACACACCACAGATTAAAAAGAACATTTTAAAGCAATTGATGTTCTCAATGTATTCGGATGCAAGAATAATATATCGCGAATATGTTCAAAATGCGTTTGATTCAATCAACAAAGCTGTTGTGGAAGGATTGTTATCTCAAACAAAAGACGGATTTGTTGACATTGAAATCAATAGGGAAAATAGAAAGATTGAAATAAAAGATAATGGTACAGGGATTCCCTGTCAATTGTCAGAATCAGTGTTGTTGGATGTTTCAAGGAATGATAAAGACGGAATCAATCAAGCTGGTTTTTATGGAATAGGCAGATTAGTAGGTGCTGGTTTTTGCCACAAACTCATCTTTGAGACTAGTTATTATGGCGAAAAGGCTGGCACAAAAATAGAACTTGATGTGGATTTGGCCACAAAATTGTTGGATGACAATGATGATTATTTAGCCTCTGAAGTATTGAGTAAGATAGCAACGAAATCAAATTATGAAGAGGAGGCAAACAAACATTATTTTGTCGTTTCACTTGAACAGGTAAAGAGCGAATACAATGATTTATTGGATAAGCAAGAGGTCGTCAATTATTTGAACGAGGTGGCTCCAGTTGAGTTCCGAGATGAATTTGATAATAATGTAATATATGATAGTGTTGAAAAGAATGTTGAGTTTAAAAATAGAATGAACTTAATTAAAAAAGTTCAAGTTATAGTGAATGGCCATAGAATACAAAAACAATATGGGCTTAGTGTCACGGGAACTGGTGATGATATTGAAGGAATAGAGTTTTTCCAAATTAGAGACCAAGAATTAGGAGAACTTGCATGGGGATGGTATGCTTTAACGAAGTTCTCAATTCAAATTCCTTCAACAGATTCATTGGCTGGAATTCGTTTGCGGAAACATAATATTCAAATAGGAGATCGTAATCTTTTGACAGGTCGCAATTATTGGTCGGAGGAAAGAGGAAATTCTTATTTTTATGGAGAATTGCACATCACACATAATGATTTGTATCCAAATGCTGCTCGTGATGGACTGGCTGATACACCTACAAAAAGAAGATTCATTGTATATTTAAAAAATCAATTTGCTGAACTCACAAAACTATATAAAAAAGCAAATGAAGCAAAGGTTTGCATTAAAAGCATGACAGAGGGTGTGGATATAATAAAAAAGAAACAGGAATTGACACCTGAAGCAAAAGATAAAATAGATAATAAAGGTAGAGATAAATTCAACAAATTGATTAGAACTCATTCCCAAGGCTCTGTTCACAATATGCTTGAATTATATAAAGATGATTGGGATGATGTAAATCGATTAGTAGAGGAAACCAAGGCTGAAATTTCAAAGAACACATCGTTAGAAATCATAGAAAGTAAGGAAACTGTTTCAAATCCTGTTGTCAACACAATAAGTGGCGATACTAGCGTTGTAGGTGAAAATCCAAAAAAAGAGTCTGTTGTCGTCCCTAAAAACAATAGTCAGGATAGTCAAACGTCATTTGTGTTCTCAATGAATAGAAATGATGATTGTAAAGAGAATAAAGAGAAAACTGGGCCGTTGTTATCAAATGTTGATTTGGCTCCATTGGAGAACCTGCTTTCTCCTGAAGAGATTTGGCTTTTGAGAAGGGTTTTTAGGTCTTTGACCAAAAACTGCCCAAAAAACGATCATGATGCTGCGCTTGTGAATCAATTGAAAAAACTTGTAGTCAAAGATTTGGTTAACGAAGCCGGAAAAATGAAATGAATAAAAAGGTACTGTTAATAGAACCTAATTATTCCAACAAGTTTCCACCAGTTGGGTTGATGAAAATATCAACATATTATAAAACTATTGGTGGTTGGGATGTGACTTTCTTCAAAGGAGACCTCAAGAAGTTCGTAATAGATAGGATTGCCGACCGTTGCGTCGAAGAACTAGATTATATTGACGATACAATAGACTGGTTCCTTCGCAAAGAGGAAATAAAGCTTTATATAAAGACAAGGCGGAAAGAATATCTTGAGGCAATCAACACGAAGGATTCAGATTTGGATATTATCATCACTTCAAAAATAGTGGAAGCGAAGAATTATTATTGGAATGATGAATGGAAAAAGAATCCAGAATGGGATAGGGTGGCGGTTACGACTTTATTCACTTTTTATTGGGATATAACGATTGACACGATCAATTTTGCAAAGTTTTTGGTGAAAAGAGAAGAGGATTTGAATATCGGCGGAGTGTTGGCTTCCATTCAGACGGAAGAATTGAGAAAGGCTGTCGGTAATAAAGTCAGTATTACGAAAGGTATTCTTTCCACACCTGGAGAATTTGACAAAGGTAACAATTTGATAATAGACAACCTCCCTTTGGATTATTCCATTTTGGACGAAATAGAGTATAAATATCCGATGTCAAATGCTTTTTATGGATATATAACAAGGGGGTGTGTAAGGCGATGCCCGTTTTGTGCAGTTCCCATTCTTGAGCCTATATATAATCCTTATATTCCGTTGAAAGATAGGATTGAGCAAGTCCGAGAAATATACGGCGACCAAAAGGACTTGCTGCTTATGGATAATAATGTTTTAGCGTCTAAGCATTTCTCTAAAATAATTGACGATATTGTTTGCTCAGGATTTGGTAAAGGTTCAACATATACTCAACCAAATATGCTTGATGTTTCTATTAGAAATTTGAGAGAAGGGCGAAATGATAGAGCGTATATTCGTAAAAGTCAGGAGCTAATTATGGCTTTCTATAGTAAATTGAAGGGAGAAGTGTCTTTTCAGGTATATAGAATTATTGATAGGTACCATATCAACAAGCTGTCAACAACAAAGAAGGAGAATCTCATTGCTGCCTATGATGAATTAAAGCCCATCCACGACAAATATTTTCATCCTATCGCTAGACAAAGGTATGTTGATTTCAACCAAGGTGTTGATGCGAGATTGCTTACAAAAGAAAAAGCGGATTTATTGGCAAAAATAGCAATTAAACCATTGAGAATTGCTTTTGATGACATTGAAACATTTCCTCAATATAATCAAGCATTGCGTTGGTGTGTAGAAGCTGGTATTACTGATTTTTCAAATTATCTTCTGTATAATTATGAAGACGAACCGGTTGATTTGTATAACAGATTAAAAATCAATGTAGAACTATGCGATGAGTTGGGTGTAAATATTTATTCGTTTCCGATGAAATACCACCCTCTTACCAAAGGAACAAACGACGACGAAGATTATTCACACAATCGCGATTATATTGGGAGGCATTGGAACAGAAAATACATTCGCGCAATTCAGGCAATACTCAATAGTACCAAAGGAAAAGTGGGG
The DNA here is from genome assembly GCA_902769875.1 of uncultured Bacteroidia bacterium. Lineage (GTDB taxonomy): Bacteria > Bacteroidota > Bacteroidia > Bacteroidales > F082 > Limimorpha. The sequence continues at coordinate 8,767 of CACXQV010000026.1, read as the reverse complement.
CGAGGAAAAGAGTTTTTTATGGAGGCTTTTGGCAAAACCGAAGATGAATATTTTGAATTACTTGAGATGCCCGAAACTTTTATATTGTATCGATTTTTCTTTAAATGGCTTGATAGTAAGGGATTACAAGGAACTGACCATTGGAGAAAAACTTGGAATCTTTGTAAATCCTCGTTGAATGATTATGAATGGAAGGAAGTGCTAGAAATTATTCATATCAACAATTTCACAGAAACGGAAATCAATAAAGTGGAGAATCCTTTGTCTAAGGGATTATTGGGGTATTATGTAAATTTCAGAAAAGATATTATTACCGAAGGGAATGAGTTGTATAAACTCAAACAAGAGTTTGACGCTTTGCCAAAAGAAAAGAATTAGAATGTATGATAATTAATGTCGACACAAAACTAAAAGAGGTTTGTCATAACGGAATAATATCCCAAAAGACTTATATTTGTTGTGTAAAGGCTGGTATTAATTCCATTGGTGATTTGATAATGTTTAGCAATAACCAACCAATAATAAAAATGAAAGGATGTGGAAAAACGTCAGTTCAAGAATTAAACAGATTGCTAAGGTTTGAGAATTTACATCCTACTGATGATGCAATTAAAGATGTTCAGTTTGCTGAGGAACTTGCTTTGTCTGAGTTGCATTTTCGTGATGTGATTTCTGTTAGAGCATTGAATTGTTGTATATACAATGATATTAATACAGTTGGTGAATTGTCGCGGTATGTGAAAGAAGGGCACAGTTTGCTCGATTTGAGAAATTGCGGAAAAAAGACGGTTAAAGAATTGGAAGACGTTTTGAAAAAAGTTTGTTTTCAGAGTAAGTTAAGCATTTCAAACCAAGAAACGCTATTCAATTCTCTTCCAGAGCAAATTAGTAAAGTTGTGACTGATAATTATAATATTATATTATCAAGTATTGGCTCTGAAGATGTAGAACAATTCAAAAGGCTGTGCGATACACCAAGTAAATATTACTCTTTGTTTAGTAAAGAAATTCATAGTTTTGTCTTGGATATTTTGAAGATAGAAAACGACAAATTAAGGAAAGATTGCTATCAATTACTAACTCTGATTTGCAACAATATTGATATGCTTGGATTGTCTGATATTGAACAATGCAAAATACTGATACTTAATAAGAAAATAATGCCTCTTGTTGATGAGAATCTTGAAATTGATAATAATAATGACAAGGCATTAACGGAATTAATAAGAAGAATTATTGAATCGGATTATGAAGATAGGATTAAACAGTTGCCAAAGAGGGCAAGGCGGGCACAAATAGAGGCAATGCCTAATTATATTAGGGCATTGACTTTTTTTAATGCTTCTCAAAAAGATTTGGAAAAAGAATTGTTTCCAGGGCAAATGATGAGGCTTACTTGTATTGAACTGTTTAATTTTTTAAAAGATTTCAAAACTGCCTTTTACAGTTATTTGTCGTGTGACGATTCTGAATTGATTTCAAAATATGTTTCTACAAAGTTCCCGTTCCTACTAAAAAGTCAGCGAGAGTTTGTTTATAACTTCAATTTGGAATACGGTCATTATCCTATGTTTTTCATACTTATTCAATATTTTTCGTCGTCTGACAAAAGAGAAGATTGTGTGTTTGCCATGTTGAATGGATTGTATGATGGGCATAGAAAGACATTGGAAGAAATAGGAGAATTGTTTGGACTTTCGAGAGAACGTGTTAGACAGATTGCATCAAGAGGGCCATCTAAATGGTTAATTGAGTCTTCTGAATGGAAAAAATACAATTTAGAAAACAATGTAATATTATACCCGGGATGCGAGGCGATTTCAAAGATAGTTACTGCTGAGAAACTTGATATTGGCTTTGATTCTGTTATGACAATTTGTTCTTATGTTTTCCCTCTTTCCTTGAAAAAAACTAAGGGCTGGATTTATCTTATCCCTAAGCGTTTGGATTTTCCTAAATTATTATCGTCAATATGCCGTCAAATTGAAAGAATGATGGTTGTAAGATATTCAGAAGATTACAGTTTTAGCGTAGATGGCTTCTTGACGGATATTCCAAATAAAGATAAAGAAGAATACAAGCATCTTTTAACGGAAATAATACGAAGAGCGTATAAATTAGAAATTGATAGTGACGGGTATATTGCTTTTCCACAGATTAGGATAAATTTTAGGGAAGAATTATTTCAAATACTAAGACAAAAAGGATCTCCATTAAGTTTAGAAGAATTGTTTTATGAATTAAAACAAAAGTATCCTGATATAAAATACGAGCATCCAAATCAAATCAGAAGTTTTGTTTTGAACGAAGAAAGGATTAAAGCCATTGGTAAAACTTCAATATATGGTTTGGCTGAATGGAAAAATGTGTATTATGGAAGCATTAGAGAGTTAATAATACAGATTTTGACAGAAAACGACAATCCAGTCCATATTGATGATTTAATGAAACAGGTTTTGGTTTATTATCCAAATACAAATAAAAAAAGCATTGTTTCTAATATGTATGTAGAACAAGAAAAATTTGTGTTATTTATTGGTGGTTACTATGGATTATCAAGCAAAAAATATAAAGAAGACTTTGTGGTTTCAGAAGATGTTGCTAGATATACATTTGACGAAAGACTTGAGCAATTGGAAATGTTTATAAGCACTTATAATAGATTTCCATTTAATAGTGGCGGCGTTGAAGAGAGCTCAATTGCCCGCTGGCTATGGAGAGTAATTAATGAACAATCTTATTCGTATGAACAAGTTCAGATGGATAGATTAAAAGAACTATTTAAAAAGTATGAAAACTTGCCTCAAAACGGTATCGAATATGAGTTTCTGACAAATTGCAAAAATTTCCGTGAATTTGTTGAATCTACTTTTTCCCTGCCAAAACCTTCGTCCGATTTAAAGTTGTATAATTGGTTTAGAAATGCTAAAAACAATTATTATGATTTAGATGGAAATAAAAAAGAGTATTTTTCGGCGTTGTTAAATGATTTGAGGGATTTGGAGTTTGATGTATAAAAAACGGAAGAGATGGCAGGTCTATACCCGCTATGACGGCAAGTGGTGCGGGTGTAGCCGTTCTGTGAAAATGTAGGTCGCGGCAGCCCAGCCCCGAAAGGGCTAAACTTCCTTTACCGCAGGTCGCGACCTACGGCAGCACCCCGGCAGGCACTCTCCGGCAGTCCAAAGCCCCGAAGGGGCGAGCCCATCACACCCCGATACGCAGTGTCGGGCTTTCATATTACATTGGATGGCCTCGAAAAGCAACAACTACAGATGTCCAGCAGCGCATACGCCAGTGTAGGAATGACTTACATTCTGGAATCTGCCACAATTGCCGTTTTCAGATCACTTGTCCCATAAGCATCATCTTGTCCAATCCCATCTTGCTGAAGGCAAAAAGTTTTCGTCCCAGGTCCTTGAGCGATGCGCCTATGTGATAGACCAGGTTGTCGATGATAAGGAAGCGGTCGTGTACTCGTGTGCGTGTGGCTCGTAGTTCGGTTTTGCGGCCAGTCTGCATGAGGCAATCGGACTGCAATACCAACAGGACAGGGGTGATTCGTTCCACAAAAATGGTCGCCTCCACGTTGGCGTTTCGACATTCAAGGATGTCAAAGTCAGAAGCGTCGATGTAATTGTCGATGAGGATGACTTCTTGCTGCGCTGTCTTTATCAAGTTCTCTGCAAACAGGCGTGCGTCAAGGACTTGGCCCTTCCAATCGAACTAGTTCCAAAATGGAACATGTTGCTTCCTTTTGCAATTCGCCACAGTCGAAAGTATTCTTGATGTGCTTGGTGATGGCTTGGCGTTTGGTCCCAAAAAGAACAGCCATTTGCGCTTGGTTAAGCCACACCGTTTCATTTTCTATCCTGACTTCCAGCCTGACCGTTTCGTCTGGCTGATATAGAACAATCTCGTTTTCTTTCATGGTTTCCATTTTTGCGCATGATTTACATGCCGCAAAGAAACGACATCTGTCAAGACCTACCCGTTGATTAAACGTTTGTAGTCGAATATTGTCGTTTGCTGTCGGATTTATTGTTGATTGTCAGATTGATATAAAAAGATGAGAAAAACAAGCCGGGCAGCAATGCAATCCCATTGGTTTTCTGTCACTTTGTCACAAAAACCAATCCTTAACTCATTGATTATATGTCAATTTGTCATATCAAATTAATGAAAATTCGTGGTAAATTTCTGATAATTCGTGTTTTAAGAAAAACGGGCATTGGTGGCTGTTCGTGTTGGCTGAATATTTGATGTCCTCTCCGCCGAAAAACAGAAAGGAAAACAAGCTATGAACATCAACCAATTCACAATCAAAGCGCAGGAAGCCATCGGGAAGGCCCAAGAGATAGCGCAAAGCCATCAGAGCCAGACCGTTGAGGCCATCCACCTGCTGAAGGGCGCGTTGCTCGCCGACGATTACTTGGTGCCCAATCTGATGAAGAAGTTGGGCGTCAATGTGGCGCGGCTCAACGATGCCCTCGACCAAGCCATCAACTCGCAACCGCACAGCAGCGGCACGGAGTTGTATTATTCCTCGGAGGTCAGCCGCATCTTCAACGACGCCCTGACCCAAGCCAAGAAGATGGGCGACGAATACGTCTCGATTGAGCATTTGCTGTTGGCCATCTTCGAGAGCAACAGCCTTGCCTCGCAGATGATGAAGGAACAAGGCGTGAACAAGAACGACCTCGAAACCGCCATCAAGCAGTTCCGCAAGGGCAAGAAGGTGGACTCGCAGGATGCCGAGCAGAACTACGACAGCCTGAACCGTTTCGCCAAGAACCTGAACGAACTCGCCCAACAGGGCAAACTCGACCCCGTGATTGGCCGTGACGAGGAAATCCGTCGTGTGCTGCAAATCTTGAGCCGACGCACCAAGAACAACCCAATATTAATAGGTGAGCCGGGCGTGGGTAAGACCGCCATCGTGGAGGGCTTGGCCCAGCGTATCGTCAACCGCGACGTGCCGGAGAACCTGAAGAGCAAGACCGTGTTCTCGTTGGATATGGGTGCCTTGCTCGCCGGCGCGAAATACAAGGGCGAGTTTGAGGAACGTCTGAAAAATGTCGTCAAGGAGGTCGTGGACAGCGACGGCGAAGTCATCCTGTTCATCGACGAGATCCACACCTTGGTCGGTGCGGGTGGCGGCGAAGGCGCGATGGACGCGGCCAACATCCTGAAGCCGGCCCTGAGCCGTGGCGAGTTGCGGGCCATCGGTGCCACCACCTTGAAGGAATACCAACAGTATTTCGAGAAAGACAAGGCGTTGGAACGTCGTTTCCAGAAGGTGATGGTGGATGAGCCTGACGAGGCTTCGGCCATCAGCATCCTCCGTGGCTTGAAGGAGCGTTACGAAACCCACCACCACATCCGTATCTTGGACGAGGCCATCATCGCCGCCGTGCAACTCTCGGTGCGTTACATCAGCGACCGTTTCCTGCCCGACAAGGCCATCGACCTGATCGACGAGGCCGCCTCGCGTCTGCGTCTGCAAATCGACTCGGTGCCCGAGGAACTTGAGGACGTGGAACGCGCCATCCGCCAGCTGGAAATCGAGCGTGAGGCCATCAAGCGCGAAAACGACACCAAGAAGGTGGAGGAGATAGGGAAGGAGTTGGCCGAACTCAACGATAAGCGCACCGCCATCAAAGCCAAGTGGGAGACCGAGCGGCATTATGTGGAACTCATTCAGAAAGAGAAGAATAACATCGAGACCTACAAGCATCAGGCCGAGGTGGCCGAGCGCGACGGCGACTATGGCCGTGTGGCAGAGTTGCGTTACGGCAAGATTCGCGAGGCGGAGGCCGCCATCGAGAAGGCCAAGGCCGACCTGCTTGAAGCGCAAGGCGACCACCCGCTTGTGGACGAAGAAGTCGGCTCCGACGACGTGGCCGAAATCGTGTCGCGTTGGACAGGCATCCCAGTCAATAAGATGATGCAGAGCGAGCGCGAGAAGCTCCTGCACCTTGAAGACGAACTACACAAGCGCGTGGTAGGCCAGGACGAGGCCATCACGGCAGTGAGCGATGCTATCCGACGTAGTCGTGCGGGCTTGCAGGATGCCAAACGACCTATCGGCTCCTTCATCTTTATGGGAACCACGGGCGTGGGTAAGACCGAGCTGGCGAAGGCCTTGGCGGAGTTCCTGTTCGACGACGAGAACGCGATGGTGCGTATCGATATGTCTGAATATCAGGAGCGTCACACGGTTTCAAGGCTTATCGGAGCGCCTCCAGGATATGTGGGCTACGAAGAGAGTGGACAACTGACTGAAGCCGTGCGTCGTAAGCCCTATTCCGTCATCCTGTTGGACGAAATCGAGAAGGCACACCCCGATGTGTTCAACATCCTCTTGCAGGTGCTCGACGATGGCCGTTTGACCGACAACAAAGGCCGTACCGTCGATTTCAAGAACACCATCGTCATTATGACCTCCAACATCGGCGCGAACATCATCCAAGAGAACTTCGCCGGCTTGACCGACGCCAACGCTGAGGAAGTCTTCGAGAAGACCCGCAATGAGGTGATGGAGCAGTTGAAGCAGTTTATGCGGCCAGAGTTCCTGAACCGTGTCGATGACATCATTATGTTCAAGCCTTTGGACGAAAACCAGATAGCCGACATCGTGAGGATGCAGTTCCGCAGCGTGCAGAAGATGCTGGCCGCCAACGACATCAAGATCGACATCACCGATGCCGCTGTCGATTTCATCGCGCAGCAGAGCTACAACCCGCAGTACGGTGCGCGTCCTGTGAAGCGTATGATGCAGCGTGAGTTGCTCAACTCGCTCTCGAAGATGATCTTGGCCGAATCGGTCGATAAGACGAAGACCATCATCGTGGATGTGAATGGCGAAGGACTGATTTTCAGGAATTAAGCCTTTGCCAAGTTAAGCAAAAAGCCAAGGAGTGCGTGAGTGCTTCTTGGCTTTTTTTGTATGGATTTTGGTGAAAAATCTTGGAATGGTGCGAAATTTGTTTGCAAAAAATCTTGGAATGGTGTAATTTTGCGGCGTAAAAAATCTTGGAATGGTGTAATTATGAAGCGGAAGATATATCAAACCCTGCTGAAATGGAAGCAGGAAGAGCAAGGAAGAAAGGCTTTGATGCTTGATGGTGCCCGACGTGTGGGCAAAAGCTATATCGTTGAGGAATTTGCTCGAAACGAATATGCTTCTTATATCCTTATTGACTTCGCCCATGTCGAAAGTGAAGTGATGAGCTATTTCGAGAACTACAAAATGGATTTCGATGCCTTGTTTTTTCATTTGTCGTTGTATTATCGTGTTCGGCTTTATGAACGCAAATCCCTCATTATCTTTGACGAGGTGCAATTCTTTCCCCAAGCCCGTGCCGCCATCAAATATCTTGTGGCAGACGGACGATACGACTATATTGAAACAGGTTCGCTTATCAGCATCAACAAGAACGTCAAGGACATACTGATTCCTTCGGAGGAGCGTCATGTCAAGATGTTTCCTATGGACTTTGAAGAGTTTCTTTGGGCGATGGGTGAGGATATGTTGATGCCCTATATTAGTGATTGTTTTGCGAAGCAACAGCCTATGGGACAGGCATTCCACCGCAGGGCAATGGATTACTTGAGACAATACATCATTGTTGGAGGTATGCCACAAGCTGTCCAAGCCTATAAGGATACTAAGAGTTTCGAGAAAGCCGACCGCGAGAAGCGCGACATTCTCCAACTCTATCGTGCTGACATAAGGAAATATGCCACTGGATATGAAAGCAAGGTGGCTAAAATCTTCGATACCATTCCGGGACAGTTGCAGAAACATGAGAAGAAGTTCAAGTTGTCGGCATTGAAAAGCCGGGCCCGTTTCCGCGAGTATGAAAGCTCTTTCTTGTGGTTAGAGGACTCTATGGTAGTGAATGTATGTTACAGCGCCTCTGAGCCTTCTGTGGGGCTGCGCCTCAAGATGGATGATTCAACGATGAAATGCTATATGGGCGACACCGGGTTGCTCATCGGCCTTGCTTTTGATGAAAATGCTATCGCTTCGGAAGAACTCTACCGGAAACTTATGCTGGACAAGTTGGAGATCAACAAAGGGATGTTGGTGGAAAACCTTGTCGCACAGATGCTTCGTGCGGCGGGACATGAGTTGTATTTCTTCTCAAGTTATTCCAAAGTAAACGCTGAAGACACTATGGAAATCAATTTCCTTGTCAGAAAAGCCACTGTGTCAAGCCGTCACAACATCTCTCCTGTTGAAGTGAAATCCACCAAAAACTACACCTTGTCTTCTTTGAAGAAATTTCGGACGAAATACGCCCAACAATTGGCCACGGCTTATGTGCTGCATTCTTCCGACCTCAAAGTTGAGAACGATACGGTATATCTGCCGTTGTATATGACTGGGTTGTTGTGAAAAAGAATGTAGGAAATTTTCTCTGTAAAAAAAATCCCACAAAACGTTACAAACTTGGAGGTTTTTTTCGGAAAAAGTGTGTTTTTTGGGGTGTTGTTTTTCGGAAAAAGTGTGTTTTTTAGGTGTGATTTTTAAGGAAAAAGTGTTAAGTGGTTGTTATTCATAAAGATATAAATACCTATTTGCCTATCTAATGTAATGTTTTTCTGAAATGGCAAATTTATCTCCTCGCGAAAATAGGTTTCGCAAATAATTCATACCTTTGCAGCACAAAAAACAAACTATGCCCGCAAACAAAAACGCCGTAACACGCTACTACATCCTCGACAAGCTGTTGGCCAATCGCTATCACCATTATTCTAC
>CACXQV010000025.1 GCA_902769875.1 uncultured Bacteroidia bacterium | reverse complement strand
TTGACGCCTTCCACTTTCTCGATTTCAGCGGTCACTTGGTCAATGATATTCTTGTCGCGGCCTTCGCTGATATTCGGCACGCATTCGATGAGTTGTTTCATATTGTTGTTGATTGTTTATTGTTTAATCGTTTAATCGTTTAATTGTTGGTTACGAGACACGAGACTGGGGTTTACCACCATCAAGACATTGACCCTCATGGCGGAGGAACATCCGCCATCCCCTACGCGAGAGGGAGTCCTTATCGCTTAGGGGATTGCGGGTCAAGCCCGCAATGAGGGCAAGGGGCATAGAATAGTGACAATAGCACCAATCCCGCAGCCGCTGTTTGCCGCTGCAAAGGTACGGCTTTTTTCTATACGATACGTTTCTATACGATACGAAAAGAAATCTAATCCGAATCTGAACATGAAATATACCACATGAGCAAATTGGTATGCGGTCCCATTACCACATCTATAGGATTACGCATCCGCCATTCCCAAAACGCATCGGAATCGATAACCATGTCCTTAGGGATAATTAGCCAGCCAAAATACTGGTCAAACAAATACTCCTCCAAGAAACCATTATCAATGATTTTATTAAGCTGCTCAAGTTGATGATGGATCTCTTCTCCCCCATTCAGTTCAGGGTGGTCTTTTTCTGCTTTTACAAAACCTTCCACTGCTGCCATGTGTGCCTCCAAATAAAGGCAGGGATAACCACTTAATTTCTCCACTGAATCAACGTTTTCGTCAATCCATTGCAATTCCCCAACAATTGCGCCGAGCACACAGCATAACATCAATGAGTCATCAATAGCACCAGGAGCAACATGAACGTTGTATCCCACTTTCAAAGGATCATTCTTGACAAAATTCGTCGGCACGAAAAAGTCCATCACTGTATGTTCCAGTTGTGACATTTGGCAGGTGTCAAGGTCGCTAGAGGTAATTCTCATCTTGAACCACCATCTCCCACACTCATAAAGTGTCAGCGACTCGTTTTCGCTTTTGGTAGAAAACACCGACCTAAGCCCATTAATCTTGAATCCGTCATTCTGGTAAGAAACCGCATTTGAAATGGCATCTAATCCACCATGTATATTGGCCAGTTCTTGCATTAACTCCGAATACTCATCATGAATTCTTCTATCGTGACCAATTCCCGCAGGGTAAACATAAACCGACAACAAGGTCTTTTTATTGGCACTCTCGTATACACCTCCGACATTCTCTTTCTTTTTGTCATAAGAATACAGCCCATCACGGTGATAGTCTCCCAATTGCAAAGGGAAAACGGCTTTTGTGGAAGCATGGACATAATCCCCTTTCGCCCTAATCCGTTTCGGTGACTGTGCTTGCGATTGACATAATAATAAGGCCAAAGCTAATAATAGTAATAGTCTTTTCATTGCTACAATAGTTTGTTTTCCGGGTCGGTAAAGGTACGGCTTTTTTCGATACAAAATGAAAGAGAAATTATTGCAACTTGAAATTAACAGGAACAGTGTAAGAAACCCTTACGGCTTCCCCATTTTGCATTCCTGGCTTAAACTTAGGCATGGATTCCACTATACGGACCGCTTCTTCATCACAGCCACCGCCAATTCCCCGCAATACTCTAATATCGGAAACACTTCCGTCTGGTTCAACGATGAAATTGACAAACACTCGACCTTTTATCCCCTTTTCTTTTGCATCGGCAGGATATTTAGTATTGTCGGCAATGAATTGAAAAAGGCTCTTATCACCTCCAGGAAACTCTGGCATTTGTTCGACAATCATATAAACCCCTGGGCGGTCTTCATCCTCAACAGCCTCATCAAAGTTTGGCTCAACAAACCCTTCTGTATCCCATTCCTCTAATTCCAAACTATCAGGCTCCGGCGCCATCACATCGCCTTCTAGCAAGTATATGTCGTCAGTGCTATCATTCCTGACGGTATCAGTAGTGGCCGTAATGGTGTCGTCTGGTTCGACAAGCATTCCATCAGGCGGCGGCAACAATGGACCGCAGGATGCAGCCGTGATGGCCGTTCCCAATGTCATTCCGGCAAAGATGGCCGCCTTGCCCAACCGTTGCCGTTTCTCCAATTCGCGCTCCAGATAGCGCACTTCGGCCTCGCATTTCGGGCAGGTGCCTTTGCAGTCGCCTTGGTAGGTACATTCCTCGATGACCAACTTAATGTCGTTCTCCGCCGCAATCTGCTTGCGGATTTCCTTCAGAATCTTGCAGGTTTGTTTGCCTCTTGCCATGATATTAGTTTTTAGGTTAACGCTGCAAAAATACGATTTATTTTGAACAAAACAAGGTTTGAAGTGATTTTTTTCTTACCTAATCAAATAATTGAACTCGTCAATATGCTTCACGCCCATCGTTTCAAGACGTTTTTTGCTGCGCTCCACGTCCTCATCGGTATTGAAGTCGGGAATGTGGGGCACACGCACCATGATACGGTTCGGGTCGCCGTGCTGCAAGAGCCATTGCAAATTGCTTATCGCCAAAGCATTGTCCTTTCCCGTGTAGGCTTTGTAAATCTCAGGATTCATGTCCTTGATGTCGACAATGTAGCCATCCAAAACAGCATCAAGCGTTTTCACATTTTCAAATGGCACATTGAGGCTGGTTTCAGCCAAAATCTGCCACTGCAAACCGCAAAGACCCCGAAACTCTTTGATGAATTCGACCTGCGACAAAGGCTCTCCCCCGCCGAAAGTGATGCCGCCTTTGGTCGCCAAAAAATAGAGTTGGTCGATTTTCACCTCCTCGAAAAGCGTTTCAGGCGTATAAAAACGACCTTTTTCAGGTTCCCATGAGGCCTTGTTGAGGCAATACTTGCAGCGCAAAGGGCAGCCGCTGAACGCCACCAAAGTGGTGACGCCATCGCCGTCCGTCGTCAAGCGGTGGCGGCTGATGCCGAAAATGAGCGCAGCATCGGAGCCAGCCTTATTCGTATTCATTGTTCTTGTCCTCGGGACGCAACACAAACACTATGCCCGCTTGCACATTCAACCCACTCATATTCATCGGATTGAGGAAACTCAAGACATTGTTGGACGTGAGAAAAACGTTGCAAGTCTTGAAAAGCCGGCCTGAAATGCCAATACCCAAATTGTCGTAACTATTCGGCATCATCGTGTAAGTCACGCAAACATCGAGTTTGTTGTAGAAATAGCCGTTGTAAGCCAAGGTGACCGCAGGCCTGAAGCCTCCCTTATAAAACAGGCCTTGCACTTGCCCGCTGAATCGATTGTTGGCGTCGAGGTCATAATTGCCCCGCACCAAGAAGTTGGCATTCAGCATGGTTGTGTAGCTTGCGCCCCTGTCGTATTGCAGCTGGAAATATTGCTTCAAAGAGTCGAGGAACAATTCCTGATATTCCAAATCAGAAAACACCAATCCCAATTGTTCCAAATCCATTCCATTGAAAAGGAAGCCGCCATTGTCATAAAACTGCCCAACATCCTCGATATGGCTGTTGATTTCGATATTGTTGGCGCTCCAGCGCATAAAGCCCAAATCGCGGACGGCTGCCACCACACTGAATTGGTCGTCGATACGATATTCAGCGCCAAAATCGATTCCGAAGCCCGGATTGCGGAACAAGTCGCCGACGCCGAAGCCGCCATTGCCGCCAATCACGCCATCTTTGAGCGTAATGGCACGAGGCATCGAGGTACGAATGGCAACGGCTTCTTCCAAACGGAGGGCATAGCTGTAGGGGTCGGTGAACAATTTGGCATCAGCGACGAGCGTGTTGACATTGCCCACACCAAACAGCAGCTTGGCACGACCGCCCAACGAAAGCCGCTCGTTGACATTCCACTGGTAGCCTAAAGCAAACTCCTGAAACAGTGAGGCTTGCACATTAAGATTCACCGCCGCTGGATTGTCCTCACCAACGAAAGCCGAATTGCCGAAGGCGAGCAACTTGAACGGACCGTCATTATAATTGACCAAGGCTTGGGCACGGATGTTGTGTTCGTAAGTCAGCATGCCATGCTTCAGCCTGCGGCCCAAATAAAAGAAATTGTAGTCGACGTCAAGTCCCAAATAGTTCCTCGTTTTGAGGCTGTTGGCCAATTTGCACAAGTTGACGACAGCGGGACGGCCTTGAGCGTCAAAGTCGAAAAGGTTGTCGTAGCGCAACGTGGTGTTTTGGAGGTTCACACTGACATCGCCGATAATGAGCGACATCACGCTCTCGTAAGGCAAATCGGTGGCGGGATTGGCTTTCAGCTGATAGGGGTTCATCCTCATGAAATCGACAGGAGAAACGTTTTGTGCCTGTGCCGAAACAAACGCCGACATCATCAGGGCCGAAGCCAGAATCATTCTGTTCATCTTTTTCATAACCAATTAATTATCAAGTTCAACAACCCCGTCATATTCCACCTTGGTCTTGATTGAAACGCCCAGTTCCTGATTGGCGTTCAGCTTCACATCACGGGCATCGGTATCCAACTCGTAGAGCATAATGATATGGTCGGAATGCAAAACATTTTCAATCCTGCTCTCCGTGATTTCGATGCTCACCTCGGTAGTGGTCGGCTGCCCGTCGAATGATGCCCTAATGATTTCGTCATTGGCGACGAGGGTATCCGTAATCTTGTCATTCACAGAGTCATACATATAGAACCGACCGCCCAAGTTCAGCGGAAGAGTCGAGTTGAAAGTCAGATCCAAAGTGATGCTTTCAATCATGTCGGGCATATTGATTTCGGAGAGTTCCAATGGGACGGTATCGAGATACCTCACATCATCGACGGCGAAAGCGAAAGGAATGTTCACATCCACGCGCACATCGATGCTGCAAGTGTCGGCCACCGAGACCATATCCGAGAATCCCGCAGGATTCACGATGAAGTTAGACACCGAGTAAGCCCTGCTGCTGCTGGCGTTCAACTGTCCGTTCAACGACTGGTTATACACCTCAGTGAAAGCAAGTTGCGATGGCAAATCGACCACAACTGGCATAGGTTCGAAAAGGGAATATGGAGCAATGCCCTCGCCCGAAACCAAGGTCGTGTCCAACACCAATCGCGCCGCCAAACCGAAAGTGTTGCGCTCGCTGAGTTGGAGTCGCGCCCCATTGATTTCGAGGCTGCCCATGATGTTGTCGGGGAAAAGGTTGAAGGCCGTGTCGATACGACTCTCCGAGCTATAGGTTTCAACGAAGCCACGCATTTCCTGAATGGCCAAGTCGCGGCCTTTGATGTCCAAATCGAAAAAGAATTCCTCGTCGGTGGAGCCTTGAAAACGGAAATACAGGTCATAACTCAGGTTCAGGGTGTTGGCCGAGTCCGTTTCATACTTCATTCCGCCAAGGTCGAAGCCGATGGAGTCCATATCGATTTGAAAATCAAGTTCCAAGTCGTTTCCATCTCCATCCTTGATGTCGGTAGAGCGGACAACCACCCGCTGCAACAGCCCGATATTCGTTTGAATAACAAAATCGAAGCGTCCGGAGCGCATCATGGCTTCCAACACACTGATGTGATCCGCCTCAAAGAGGATCTTATGGTCGAAATGTAGCATCGTGTCAAAGGCTTGTGGCAAAACCATCGGGAAAGGATTCTCGAAAGCGAAGTGCTCCTCATAGTTCAAGTCGTTGAATCTCAGCAAATCCTCACCTTTCACCGCATCAAAATGCTCATACAAAAAATTATAGGAAAGGGAGCCGTCAGGGTCGCATTCAATCAAACTATCGATTTGGAAACGCTGCATCATTCCCATCATCGTCACTGACTTCGACCCTATGGGCAGTTGTATCCCTCCATCGGCATAAACGCCATGCACATTTCCTGTATCATAATGGTCTTTCTTGCACGAAGCCAAAAGTATGACAGACAGGGCTGCCATTATCCATAACTTGTAGTGTCTCATAGTTTTAAGATTAGATGAATTTTCCGTTCAAAACCATCTTGGCCACCTTGTTTGCACCATAATAATAAGGCATAAACTCAAGCTGCGTCATTGGTTGGGTGATGATGAGGTTGGCCAACTTGCCTTTGGTGATGCTGCCCACCTCGTCGCTCACGCCCATGGCGTAGGCGGTGTTCAAAGTGGTGGCGTTGAGAGCTTCTTCGGGAGTTAAACGATAGCGGATGCAGGCCATCGACATGATGAGTTGCATGTTGCCCGAAGGCGAAGTGCCCGGATTGAAATCGGAGGCCATCGCCACCGGCAAACCCGAATCAATCATTTTTCTTGCTGGCGACAAAGGCAAATTCAAAAAGAACGCGCATCCCGGAAGGATGGTCGGCATGGTTTCAGAGTCTTTCAGACATTCAATCTCTTCATCGCCCATCTGTTCGAGATGGTCGACGGAGATGGCACCGTATTTCACGCCCACCTGCACGCCGCCCGATATGGCCATTTCGTTGGCATGGATTTTCGGCTTCATGCCATATTTGATGCCCGCCATGAGGATGCGCTCGGTGTCCTCGACGGTGAAGAAGCCTTGGTCGCAGAAAACGTCGATGAAGTCGGCCAAGTCCTCAGCCGCCACGAGCGGAATCATTTCGTTGATGACCAAATCGACGTAATCCTCTTGGTGGCCGCGATATTCCATCGGGATGCCGTGCGCCCCGAGGAAATTCGACTTGATGACCAATGGCGAGTTTTCCTTCAGTCGGCGGATGACGCGCAAGAGTTTCAGTTCGCTTTCGGTGGTCAAGCCGTAGCCGCTCTTGATTTCGATGGCGCCCGTGCCCATGCGCATCACCTCGTAGAGGCGTTGCTGGGCCATGTCGTAAAGTTCGTCCTCTGAGGCCGCCGCCGTTGCCTTGGCCGAGTTGAGGATGCCTCCTCCCCTCTTCGCGATTTCCTCATAACTGAGGCCGCGAATCTTATCGACAAACTCCATCTCGCGCGAATTGGCGTAGACCAAATGCGTGTGCGAGTCGCAAAAAGCAGGCATGACCACGCTGCCATTCACATCGTGAACACGATGGTTTTCAGCAAGATATTTCCTACAAGCCTCCGAGTCCATCGGACCGTAGTCGGCGATTTTCTTTCCTTTAATCAATAGGAAGGCGTCCTTGATCCTTCCCGTCTCGGCCATTTCGGGGCCGCGTTTCAGCAGTCGGCCTTGTTCCTCGATGCCGACGAGTTCCTTGATATTGACGATGAGCATATTCAAAAAAATTTGCGGCAAAAATACAATATTTCACTGGATTTGAGGAAACATCATAGCTTTCCAATACAAATAATCCCTCAATGAGGGAGATTTTTTTGAAAAAAAGCACTCATTGAGGGAGATTCTTCACAAAAACAGCACTCATTGAAGGATTTTGTAACCTTTGGACGCAAGCTGGTGGCCTACGGCAGTGCCCCGGCAGACAAAAAAAACACGTAGAGACGCCACACACCGTGACGTCTCTACGATTTTCATGCGGGATTTGCAAATGGCAAGCGGGACGCTTGCAAACCGCTAATCCGCAAAAGCAAGGCCCGTCATCTGTTGACGGTCAGCAGTATATCGTCGACTTCCAAAAAGAACTCGTCGCTGCAATTGAAGTGACGGATGGCGATGTACTTCTCTCCGGCGTAGGCGCTCAGGTCGACGCTAAATTGATACCAGTTGCCTATGTCACGGGTGTTGCCGTCGCGGCCATTGCCTTTGTTGCCACTCGCGCCTTTGGCGGTCATCGTCCACTCCTGAACCATCGTCCAGCCGTCCGTGCCGTTGTCGGAGACGAACACGCCAAAGTGCTCGGCGGGATAACTGGCATCCTGGGCGCAAGCCCAGAAGCTGAAGGTGCTGCCCTGAACCAAGTTCACTTTAGGCGTAACAAGGTAGTTGTCGGGAGTAAGGGCACCAACAGATCCATGGTATGAGCCTGAAGTCATCCCTACGGTTCCATAGTGGCCATCATTGTTACCACTATAGCCATAGGCTGCCATTTGATTGGTAAGCACCCAGTTGTAGCCGTCGCCATCGGCGTCGATGGTGGTCCAGCCTTCGGGCAAAACAGAATTATTGAAGTTCTGTGAGAATGAGGTCCCGGGTTCGGGGTCGCCCAATCTGATATTATCGACATTCAAAAAGAATTGGTCGGAGCAATCGAAGTGACGGATGGCGATGTATCTTTGTCCGGCGTAGGCACTCAAGTCAACGCTGAAGTAATACCAGCGACCTTGGTCACGGGTGTTGCCGTCGCGGCCAAATCCTTTGTCGCCACTCGCGCCTTTGGCGGTCATCGTCCACTCCTGAACCATCGTCCAGCCGCTCGTGCCGTTGTCGGAGACGCACACGCCAAAGTGCTCGGCGGGATATTGATAGTCCTGTGCGCCAGCCCAGAAGCTGAAGGTGCTGCCGCTGCGCAAGGTCACTTTAGGCGACACAAGGTAGTTGTCGGGATGGAGAGCACCTGCAGTTTTATGGTACGAGCCAGAGAGAATCATGTGGCTGCCATTGAAACCTGCATTGCTTTGGTTATAGCCATAGGCAGACTCGCATTCCGTGTCAAGCACCCAGTTGTGGCCGTCGCCATCGGCGTCGATGGTCGTCCAACCTTCGGGAAAGATGCCGTCATTGAAGTCTACGGTGAAGGATTCAACTCCGGGGAGTGTGGTGAAGGTCACTTCGCTGCCGTAGCCTGTGCCGGCCTCATTGGTGGTGGCGTAAGCCTGCACGGTGTAGGTGGTGTTTTCAGTCAAGCCAGTCAAGGTCGTCGAGAAAGCGTTGTTCTCGGGGGTGAGGGCCACATAAGTCCAGTCATCGGTGCCGCTCTTGTAGCGGATGCCGCAGCCGCCTGCCACAATCGTGCCGCCGCCATCATTGGTGATGGTGCCGCCAACGGTGGCCTCGGTGCCTGAGACGGTCACGTCGGCAGTCGTCAACGTGGGTACCTCTGCGGAAACAGGCGTGTTGGTCGTGACGGTCTGTTCGGCACCCGTGCTTTCCGTTCCGCCCTGGTCTCCGCTGACCACGACGTATGATTTATACGTGTATTCCACACCTGACTCCAAACCTACAAGAGTATAGGTGAAGGAATTATTGGCAAGCCTATTGGCAAGATTGGCCGCCACTTGGACTTTAGAAAACTCAGGTTCGGTGGCTTTGCGATAATAGAATCCCACCTCAGTCACGTTCATGCCTTCACCATAGGAGCCAGTCATTATTATCGAAGTGCAGCCGATGTCCGAAGGCTGACATTCAAGCGTATGCACCTCCATGCCAAACACGGTCACAGGTTCAGACATCGTACGGATCAATTGAGATCCAATCGTTTGGTCTTTATCGGTCGCAACATGGTCTGCTTGCAGCGTATTGCCTTCGGTGTCTTTCAGATGGATGGAAAAGCCTCCGCTCAAGACTCCGGCAGGCAACACGAAGTACATCGTGGCTGGGGTATTGGGATTAAGCTCCAAACCGCCCTCGCAGGTCAGGGTCACTTTGGTGGCGTTTGCAACCTCAGTAGAATCAACAGGAGCAGTCATAGTGCCATTCATGTCATAGATATAGGTGAAGGCCAACTTTTCGCCGTTCTTGCCCGTCAGCTCGATGCTGCCGAGGGTGCCCGTACCTTTCACGGGGATGGCCAACAGGCCGCAGGGGCTGTGGAACTCGAACTTGGTCTTGTCGCTCTCGTTAGACTTGGCGGCTATCGGGTAGGTGTTGGCGCTGAAGCTGCCGTCTTTGAAGGTCTGGTTGGCACTGAGGGTCAGCGTCACCATTTTGCCGTTGGCTTCGGATGTGAAGTCGGCGGGATAGAAAGCGCAATAGCTATCCGAGTCTTTAATCTGGCCCGTGAAGTTGGCCACGGTATCGCCCTCGTCGGTGGTGGTGAAGTTGGCGGCTGTGCCGTCTTCGGCAAACACCTTGATGACGTCACCATTGTTCCAAATCATCATATTTTCGGGGCCGATTTCCGTCCTGGTGCCGTTAGTGGGTTGGTTGATGGTCGCCTCGAAGCTCATCGTGGCGCCTGTTTGTTCGTTCTTCTTGCACGACACGATGGCCAGTGCTGCAAGGGCGCAAAGGCCCAACGTTTTCAAACTCTTTCTCATTTCTCTTTGGTTTTTAGGGTTAAACATTATTCCCAATCTCCATCGACATTATCGAAGTGGAGACCTCCAGTTGTTGAGAATCGTGTCGAAGTTTCGCCGCCTGAGGCGCAAAGCACGCCTTGCGATTCAATCTCTATGACCTCCGCCTTGGGAGATTCATAGACTTTCAGATTAGTTTGTTTCATTGTGTTTGTAATTTAAAGATTTAAAATTTAAGTATTTAAAATTCAAAGATTCGTAAATTGATGGACACGGGACGCGAGACTACGGGACGCGAGACGGCCTGCTGGGGTTGGTTGAATCCCCCTGCCCCCTTTGCAAAGGGGGATAAAAAAATCCAAGGCAAGCCACTTCGTCCTGCCTTGGACTAAGGGTATGGGAAAGCATGCAACGAAGATTTACCCCCCACACACACATTACATCGATAATCAATGATTTACAAGTGTTTAGCATAATAATTAGCATTGATTTGAAGCTGCAAAAGTAGAAAAAAAAGCGAAATTGGAACATGTTTTGCGGCAAAATTCCGATAGTTTGATTATTTTTGCAGCCGTAAAACCACAAAAAACAGGTATCATGGCAAACACTGCAAACATTCCTGCCGAGGGGCAATTGATAGTCGACATCAAGGACATGTCGCTTATCAACGACATCAAAAAGGCCATCAGCATGTTACGTGGGGTTGGAAAGGTATCAAGACCTCAGCGCAAAAGAATGACGGCCTACGAACGATCCTTGAAAGACCTTGATGAAGGACGAGTGTACGAATGCGACAGTCTAGAAGATTTCATCAAAGAAATGGAAAAATGAAAAGCAAAAAATAAAAACCATTATCATGAAAAAAACCATCCTAATCGCTATTGCAATCCTTGCCTTTGGCTTCACTGCCAACGCGCAAGAAAAGAAAGAGGAATCGAAGGTCAAGCATTTGACTTACAACGAGTTTCTGAAGAAAGTATGGGACTTTGAGAAAAACCCGAACACCTTTATCTATAAGGGCGAACTCCCTGCCATTATCGACTTTTACGCCGACTGGTGTGGACCGTGCCGCCGCGTGGCTCCCATCATGGAGAAATTGGCCGAGGAATACGACGGCAAGTTGCTGGTTTACAAGGTCAACACCGACCAAGAGCGCGGCCTCTCCGCAGCATTTCAGGTGAAAAGCATCCCCATGGTGCTGTTCATCCCCTTGGAGGGCCAGCCGACGATGCAAGTCGGGGCCTTGCCGGAAGAAGGTTACAGGAAAGTCGTTGAGGAACAACTGATTAAATGACACTTTTCACCACAGCCTATTTCCCAAGCATCAGTTACATGGCTCGTTTTCTCGCTGAAAACGAGCCTTTAATTGAAGTGTTTGAGACCTACCGCAAGCAGACCTACCGCAACCGCTGCCGCGTGATGACGGCCAACGGCGTGGAGAGCATGACCGTACCCGTGGTGAAGGTACACGGCAACCACACCATGACGAAAGACATAATAATCAGCCCTGTGGAGCCGTGGCAGCACATCCACAGCCGCTGTTTGGAGTCGGCTTACAAGGCTGCGCCTTATTTTGACCATTATTATGACTATCTGCGGCCGATTTTCGAAGGTCATTTCGAGCGGCTCATCGATTTGAACGATGCGGCTTTGAACGCAATCCTCAAAATGCTGAAAGTCAAGAAGGAAATCGTGCATACTACGGATTATGTGCGCGAGGCGGAGAACGATTTGCGCGAGGCTTTCAGCCCGAAAAAGGCCAATGGAAAAGATTCTTTTCCGGCATATTACCAAGTTTTCAGCACGAAATTTCCCTTTGCGGCAGATTTGAGTGTGTTGGATTTGGTTTTCAATGAGGGGCCGGAGGCGGTGGATTATCTTCGTTTTCGTTGATGATGTGGTAAATTTTTGGAGTTTTTTATATCGGCGAATTATTCGGATTAAACGAATTTTTTGCCAACCGACCCCGAAGGGGTCACACACTATTAACCGAAGATCGTGACCTGCGGCAAAACAGGCATACGACCCATCCCGCCGAAAAGTCACGGAGTGACGGAGGATATTAGGCAGGGGTGAAATGAAATGCAACCCCTGCCCCAAAAAACCAAACACCTGCCGGAAAACAAACACATCTCTGCCGACTACAAAAACACCCCCCTGCCGGAAAACAAACACATCCAAGCCGAATACCGTTCATTCCCCCATTGCAAATGCTGATGCTCACGGCTTCTGAGATTGCGGGTCTTCGCCCGCAATGAGGGTTCCGCCTTCGCGGAATGAGTCTTCGCCCGCAATGAGGGTTCCGCCTTCGCGGAATGAGTCTTCGCCCGCAATGAGGAGTCATCCCGCATTGCAAATCTCAACCCAAAAACCATCACTTCTCAGGATAAGCAATCCTGACATGGTAAATGCTCATCAGTTTCTTTTTCAGCACCTTGCGGCAGGTTTCTATGTCGCGCAAAGTCAAGTCGGTGTTGAGGAACTGCCCTGCCTCCATCTGCTTGTTGATGATGTTGTCGACCAAGTCGCTAATTTTCTTTTCATCAGGCTCCTTCAGGCTGTGCGATGCCGCCTCGATGCTGTCAGCCATCATCAGCACGGCGGTCTCGCGCGAGAACGGTGCCGGGCCGTGGTAGGTGAACGGCGCGGGGTCGATCACCTCGTCGGGATGCGCCTTCTGCTCGCTGATGTAAAAATAATCGGTGCGGCGCGTACCGTGGTGGGTGCGGATGAAGTCGATGATGCGTTCAGGGATGCGGTTTTTGTGCGCCAGCTCGATGCCGTCGGTCACATGCGAAATGATGATTTCGGCGCTTTCGGTGTTCGAGAGGTCGTTGTGGGGGCTGTATGCGCCGTGTTGGTTCTCAGTGAAATACATCGGGTTCTTGATTTTTCCAATGTCATGATACAAGGCACCCGTGCGGGCCAGCACCGTGTCGCCTCCGATTTCGAAAAGATTCCATGAGCGAGAGCGACGTGGTGAGGCCAAAAATGCGCTCCAATATGAGGATGATGGGCTGGGCAAGCATGGTGAACAAGCCGTTCAGAACCAAAAGAAGCACGACTTCCCAATCGACTTCGCTCGTGGTGAGGAAGGTGAAGGCGAGATAGACCAGCAGGTAGCCCACAAAGACGAGCAGCGACGCTTGCACAAAACGATGGTGGGCACGGATGTTCGACATGCCGAACACGGTGATGACCGTGGCCACCAACTGCATGAAAACGAACTGGAA
This sequence comes from uncultured Bacteroidia bacterium, assembly GCA_902769875.1. Taxonomy (GTDB): domain Bacteria; phylum Bacteroidota; class Bacteroidia; order Bacteroidales; family F082; genus Limimorpha. The sequence continues at coordinate 65,359 of CACXQV010000025.1, read as the reverse complement.
AGGATTGGGCACGGCCAACGAAATCAGCATCACCGCAAACACCTGTGTCGAGAAAGCCAAACGCAGGTTGAAAAACGCCCCCACCATGATGGCAAGCAAACACACGGGCATCATCAAGACGAGCCCGGGAGCCCAGTTCACCAAAAGGTAGGAAGGTATGATGATCAGCAGCATGATGGTGAGCAACAGGACGATGTTGCGCAACTCGGCAAAGACTTTCTTGTGCAACTTGTTGCCATACAAGCCCATCAGCGTGAAGATGAGCGCAACGAGGAAAATCTGGCTCAGCAGCACGCGCAACGACTCGTCGCTCGACATCGAACGCGAGGTGTACTCGCGCTGCAGCGAGTTGAGGATGGCGAAAGTGCGGGCATCCACATTCTGGCCTTCAGAAACGATGAGCTCGTCCTTCTGCACCATACCGTTGGTGAGCGGGACGGCAGCCATGGCCTTTTCCGTTTCTTGGTCGGTGGCTTCGGCATTGTAGAACACGTTTTGGCGCAAGGCCCCTTTAAGCAGGTCGGAGACCAATTTCTTGTCAATATCGTTTCCCGCTTGTCCGATGATGGCGGCCACGGCCTCGTTGGCTGTGTTCATACTATAGAGCTCGCCGTAACGGACCGAGCGCATCACACGGTTGCGGATCACGTTCACCTCGTTGGTTGGGGAGAGGCCTTTGGTGGCGTTGTCGTAGGCCACGATGCCACGGTCTTGGATGGAGTCGAACACGTTGAAAAGGAAGTCGAGGCTGTGGTCACGGTCGAAGTGGCCTTCCGTGTTCCATTGTGCATCGAAGTTGACAAACAGCAAGTTACGCGAAGCTATCATTTCGTCATCGTTGAAGACAAAAATAGGCTTCACGGCATTTCGGGCCGCCTCGCGCTCGGCGCTCAAAGTCTCGAAGTCCTTGTAAATCGGGAAATCGAAGGGCGCCATCAGGTTTTCGTGCTGCCAAGGCTTCGAGAGCTGGTACTCATATTTGAACTTGCCAGAACGCGGCATCAGCCAGCAGACCAAAAAAACAGCGATGAGGAAGGCCATCACCTTGCCGATGGTGTAGTAACTATGCCTCAATGCATTGAAAAAAACTTTCATCTTACTCATAACCAACGATTTAATAAATTTCTTTTTCGGAAAAAGCGTGTGCTAAATTAAGAAAAAGACCAATCACTTGAAAAAAAATGGCGAAAAAAGGCGTTTTGCACCGCTTTGTTGCCTAATTTAGCGGCCAGAAAAACCCGATGAATCATGACACACGGCATCTGCAACCTTTCAGCCATCGCCTTGCGCAAGGAAGCCCGACACAGCTCGGAGATGGTAAGCCAACTGCTTTATAATGAGACTTATACTGTTTTGGACAGAACACAAGAATGGATGTTGGTCCTAACGGAAAACGGACCTTCCACAGGCTCAGGAACCGGCTTTTACGAAGGCTGGATTCAGGCGAAACAGTTCTGCGAAATCGGCGAGGACGAATTCAACACCATGAAGGCGAAGCGTCCATTCCTTATTAATAAAGCCGTCGCGGCAGTCGACGGGCGTTTTCTGACCTTGGGCACTCCGCTTTACGAACCGCATGTTGACGCAACGGAAATGCCCCAACGATTCCAGCCTGAACTGATGGTTGAAAACGCCAAGAAACTGCTCGGTGCGCCTTATCTTTGGGGTGGCCGCACGGCTTTCGGCATCGACTGTTCGGGCTTGGTGCAAATTTGCGCCCGCCTGAGTGGCTTGCTCCTCCCCCGCGATGCCTCGCAGCAGGTGGCTTGCGGCGAATTGGTGTATTTCCTGCAAGAAACCTGCGTCGGCGACTTGGCCTTCTTCGGCGACGAGGACGGCCACATCTCCCATGTCGGCATCGTCATAGGCGACGAGCGCATCATCCACGCCTCGGGGCAGGTACTCATCGACTTCCTCGACCAAACGGGCATATTCAACAAGGAGCGGAATGAACATACGCATCGGTTGCAAGCCATCAAGAGGATGGGATAATATTGCCAAAAACCAATCAAATTACCCACGAAACACCTAAAATGCCGTTTCGTGGGTAAATAAGAAAACGCTATTTACCCACGAAACATAGAAATTACCATTTCACGGGTAAATAAAATGCAAAAATGTTTTGCTGGTTTGGAAATAAACCTATATCTTTGCGAAAAATTTCGCAACGAAAAATTTCGCAATGAAGAATCCATTTAAATTCGGAACGGTCGTTGAGGAGGAGTTTTTCACCGATCGGCAAGAGGAACTACAATACATCTGCCGTGTGATGAGCAGCGAGAACCATCTCGCGCTCATCAGTCCGCGCCGTTTCGGGAAAAGCAGCCTTGTTTTGAAAGCCGTCAAGCAACTGAAACGGCCTTACATCATGCTCAACATGCAGAGCATCACCAGCACCAAAGACCTGTCGAACAGGATTTTGGAATCCGTTCTGAAACTCTATCCGATGAAAAACCTGAAGGTGCTGCTCCGCAATTTCAGGATTGTGCCCACCATCAGCACCAACCCGATGACGGATAGCATTGAAGTGTCGTTCAATCCGTTCAGCAAGGAAAACAACGACATGATTTTGGAAGATGTGCTGCAATTGGTCAACGAGGTCAGCACCGAGAAGAAGCGCATCATCCTTATTTTCGATGAGTTTCAGGAAATCAAGGAGATAGAGAAAGGTTTGGACAAGAAACTGAGAGGTATTCTGCAACTTCAGGACAAGATAAACTGCATCTTTTTGGGCAGCCAAGAGTCGATGATGGAGGAGATTTTCAACGACAAAAAGTCGCCTTTTTACCATTTCGGCCTCACCATGCAACTGAAACGCATCCCCGAAGACGAGTTTTTCCAGTTCTTGAACGAGCGTTTCAGTAATATCACCACCCAAAGTGAGAGCATCAGCCATGAGATTCTGCAAGTGACGCATTGCCATCCGTATTACACGCAACAATTAGCCTTCCAAGTGTGGGATGCCATTCAATATCAAAAGATTGGGAACGATGTGGTGAACCAAGCCATTGAACAACTGATTCAAATGCACGACCTTGATTTTGAACGTTTTTGGATCAACCTCAACAAGACGGACCGAAACACTATGATGCTCCTTGCACAAGGCAAAAGCCCTATGATGCAGCGCAATACGTCCACAAGCACCTCGTTCAGCTCGCTGAAACGCCTGACCAAAAACGGCTACGCCATCAAGACGGACACCTACGAGATTGAAGACCCGTTTTTCAAAAGATGGATCCAGCAAAACATTTTGTCATCAAAATAAATTTGTTTTTCCCTCGTTACAATCAAAACATTATATTTGCACCGCGTTTTAAGACCTCATCCAAATGAAAAAAACATTGTTTCTTGTTTTACTTGCGGCCATCTGCATCATGCCGTCGTGCAAGAAAGATTCTACGCAAGCCAAAGTCGTTTTTGGCAACAGTAAAAGAATGACCGTAACATCTTACGAGGGTATTCCGTTGGTAGTACAATATGGCCATTTTTCTTGGGGCTATTATGTCGATCTTAACAACGACGGACAAGGTGACGTTCAGTTCCATTCGACGAGCGAAATTATGGAAGGTGGCATCCTCACAGAGCTTTGTTGCCAAGAAAACACGGCGCTACTGGGCGAAATCATCGACCAAAAATTCTCGCTATTGGCCAACAACGCCAACGACAGTTTCGGCAATGACGACACTTTCATGAAAACTAAAGTCACCCTCTATAGAAGCGGCAACGAGTTTTTTCCGATGAACGAAGCAAAATATATCGGCTTCAAACTCACCGAAAACCACAAAAGCCGTCTCGGCTGGATGAAAGTCATCCTTCACCATGATTATGTCGAACTATTGGAAACAGCTATACAGAAATAACCATAGATTGCTTCGTCGTTCCTCCTCGCAATGACGCGAAGCGACCAAAAATAATTGAATTTTAAATATTTAAATCTTAAATCCTTAAATACCAATTAAATGAACAACGCACTGATTACATTTGCGAAGCCTGAGAACGAGCCGGTAAAGGCCTATCGTCCGGGCAGCCCTGAGAGAATCGAGCTTCAGAAGGAACTCGAAAGACAATCCAACGAAATCGTTGAAATCCCCGCCATCATCAACGGCCAGGAAGTCCGCACAGGCGACATGGGCGAAGTGGTGATGCCTCACGACCACAAACACGTCATCGCACGCTACCACAAGGTAGGCGAAAAGGAAGTCCGCATGGCCATCGACGCCGCCCAAGCCGCCAAGCACGACTGGGAGAACACGCCTTGGGACGAGCGCGCCGCCATCATGGCTCGCATCGGCGAAATGTTGGCCACCAAGTATCGCGCCCGCATCAACGCCGCCACCATGCTCGGCCAGTCGAAGAACTGCTTCCAAGCCGAAATCGACAGCGCCTGCGAGACCATCGACTTCTTCCGCTACAACAACTACTACGCCAGCAAGCTCTACGCCGAGCAGCCCGCTTCGGCCAACGACCAGCTGAACCGCACCGAATACCGTCCGTTGGAAGGCTTCGTGTTCGCCATCACGCCTTTCAACTTCACCTCCATCGCCTCCAACCTGAACATGACCCCCGCCTTGATGGGCAACACCACCATCTGGAAGCCCTCGACGACCGCCCTGCTGTCGAACTACACCGACATGCGCATCTTCATGGAAGCCGGACTTCCCGCCGGCGTGGTCAACTTCTTGCCCGGCAAGGGCAGCGTGATCAGCGGCGTGGCCCTGAAGGACAAGAACTTCAACGCCATCCACTTCACCGGCAGCACGGGCACCTTCAAGAGCCTGTGGAAGACCACCGGACAGAACCTCGACATGTACAAGGCCTATCCTCGTCTCGTGGGTGAAACCGGCGGCAAAGACTTCATCTTCGTCCACAACAGCGCCGACCCGCAAGAGGTGGCAGTGGCCATCGTGCGTGGTGCCTTCGAATACCAAGGCCAGAAGTGCAGTGCCGCCTCGCGTGCCTACATCCCTGCTTCGATGTGGAACGACGTGAAGAACCGCGTGGGCGACATGATGAGCACCATCAAGATGGGTGACGTGAAAGACTTCTCGAACTATGTGAACGCCGTCATCGACGAGGCTTCGTTCGACAACTGCAAGGGCTACATCGACCGCGCCAAGGCCAGCGCTGATGCTGAGATCGTCTTCGGCGGCAACTGCGACAAGAGCGTGGGTTATTTTGTGGAGCCCACCGTCATCCTCGCCAAGGTGCCGAACTACGAGAGCATGGTGGAAGAAATCTTCGGACCCATCATCACCATCTACGTCTACGACGACAACAAGTTTGAGGAGATGCTCGACGTTTGCGACCAAAGCTCGCCCTACGCCCTCACCGGCGCTTTCTTCGGCAACTGCCTGAAGGCCCAGAAGATTGCCAACGACAAGCTGCGCCACGCAGCCGGCAACTACTACGTGAACGACAAGCCCACGGGAGCCGTGGTCGGCATGCAACCCTTCGGCGGCGCCCGCGCCAGCGGCACCAACGACAAGGCCGGCGGCCTCTGGAACCTCATCCGCTGGACCAGCCCCCGCGCCATCAAGAACACCTTCGTTCCTGCTGCCGCCTACGGGTATCCGTTCCTTGCACAAGACTGACACGAATCGGAAATGTAAACGGCGATTAATATTAATCACCATTTACATTATTTTGAGAAAAAATGCGTCAAAATGTTTGGCGCATTTTTCTTTTTTGTATTTTTGCGGCATAAATATAAATGATGATTTATATAAACAACGGTTAATATTATGAAATTCTACGACAGGGAAATGGAACTGGAACTGCTGCGACTGAGTGAGCAACAGACCGAAAGGTCGGCGATGTTCACCGTGCTGACGGGTCGCCGCCGCGTGGGAAAGACCTCGCTGATTAACAAGGCTTTGGAAGGGGAAAACATCGCCTATCTCTTTGTCTCGAAAGACAGCGAGGCCGTGCTTTGCCAAAAGTTCCAGCAGACGATTCAAGAGCAGTTGAACATTCAGATTTACGGTCAAATCAGCCGTTTCCACGACTTGTTTGAGGTGATTATGAAAGAGTCGTTGCAGCGTCATTTCACCGTCTTTTTCGACGAGTTCCAAAACCTCCAAAAGGTGAATCCCGCCATCTTCAGCGAGATACAAGACCTCTGGGACTGCTATCATCGCGAGTCGCACCTGCACCTGGTGGCCTCGGGCAGCATACAATCATTGATGAAACGCATCTTCGAGGACGAGAACGAGCCGCTTTACGGTCGCCCGACCTCGAAATTCACCCTCCTCCCCTTCCGTATTGAAGTGTTGAAGCAAATCTTCCGCGACCACAGCCCCAACTACAAGAACGAAGATCTGCTCTGCCTCTACATGATCACCGGCGGTGTGGCCAAATACGTGGAATTGCTGATGGACGCGCAATGCTACACGAAAGAGAAGATGCTCAACTATGTGTGCCGCCCCGACTCCTATTTCCTCAGCGAAGGCCGCGACCTGATGAGCCAAGAGTTTGGCGACGAGGGCAACACCTATTTCTCGATACTTCAACTCATTGCCGCCGGCATGACCAAACGCAGCGAAATCGATGGAGCCATGCAAAAGGACATGGGCGTTTATTTGCAGAACTTGGAGAAGAACTTCATGCTCGTGAAACGCCTCAAACCCATGCTTGCCAAACCCAACAGCAAGGTCACGGCCTACGAGATTTCAGACCAGTTCTTGAGGTTCTGGTTCCGCTTCATCTGGCCTTACCAGTCGCTGATTGAGCGGCAACAGATGCAAGCCTTGCGGCAAAACATGGGCAAGTATTACGAGCAGTTTTCGGGAAGGACCTTGGAGCAGTATTTCCAAGCCAAGGCGATGGAATCGGGAGAGTTCACGATGGCCGGCAATTGGTGGGACCGCAAGGGCGGCAACGAAATCGACATGATAGCCCTGAACGAATTCGAGCACACGGGCATCGTGGCTGAAATCAAGCACAACCCGCAGAAAATCAGCCTTTCGACGCTTGAAGAGAGGGTCAAGGCACTGCCCGCAAATGCTTTCGGGAAGTATAAACTTACGCTTCAAGGGCTGTCTATCGAAGATATGTAAATTACCATTAATATTAATCACAATTTACATTATTTTGAAAAATCCGCCGAAAACGCTTGGCGGATTTTTTTCTTGACTTTCCAAAAAATCTCCCTATCTTTGTCCCGTCAAAATTTCATTGAATTATTTACCATAAAAATCAACCCTAACCATGGACAAAGATTTACTTCAGAATGCAAAGGCGCCCATGATTGCCTTGATTGAAAAGAAAAACATCGTGGAAAACAAAACAAAACGCGCCGCCGCGCTGCTCTTGATGCTCTTGATGCTCTTGATGCTCGCGCCGCTTGCGGCACGGGCGCAAGAAGAAGAACTTAAAGTGTATGATGGAAGGGATACTCATCCATCCATTCCCGCATGCATCAATGTTTTCGACCATCACACAATAAGCCAGTTCATCATCCCCGCCGACGACCTGACGGACATGGTGGGCGGCACCATCAAGCGCATAATCTTCGGGGCCGAAGGTACCAATTACCCCAACTGCTCCGTGGACGTGTATCTCACGGAGGTGGACACCACCTCATTCGACGAACACAACATCCAACCTGTGCCAAAGGCCAATGCCACCGTCGTTTACCAAGGTGTGCTGTATCGTCTAGGCATGGCCGATATCCATATCTTATTCGATGAGGATTATGTATATGGCGGCGGCAACCTGCTCGTGGGCATCGAGAACACAGAGTTAGGGTTAGGTTACCATCCGAGTGACCCCGTTCGTTTCTATGGCAGTTGGGTAGATGTTGAATTAACACCATCCTTTTCTGGCTCGTTGGATTCCTATGACTTCTATCCGTCCAATTTCATCCCCTGGACCACTTTCCTCTACGAACCTGCTTGCCCAAAACTTGAAACCTTGGTGGTTGAAGACATCATCGCCCTCCAACCCATACTGTCATGGACAGGCGGCAGCGGCACCTACAACGTGGAAATCAAGCCGGCCGGCGGCGAATGGACGCGGGTCTACACCAACCTCGCCGCCAACACCTGCACCTTGGAGAACCTCGTGCCCCTCACCGAATACGAGGCAAAAGTGCAGAGCGTGTGCGGCGACTTTATCAACTCTTGGAAAACCGTAAGAATACCAATGACAATAACTCCCGATTCGCCTTATACCCAAGGTTTTGAAAGCCCCGCAGGAACTGCTTACAACCAATATGGTCCTTTGCCTGAGTTTTGGGGAAAATTCATGGGAGGCGTTGGCTCTTTGGGGCACAATTGTACCGATTGGAGCCATAGCGGCACGCAGTCTTTGTCGTTCTTTAATATCAATAATGATTTCTACAATGCAATCTATACTTGCGCTGTTCTGCCGGAGTTCAGCAATCCCCTCAGCGAACTCCAAATCAGTTTCTGGATGCATATTCCCGACAGCAACAGTGGAAGCATAGAATTGGGCTACATCACCGCCGAAGATGACGGCACCGGTAGCACTTATACGACCTTTGCCACTTTCAATAGCGATAACGGCAATGTTGTGCAACACAGCATAGTGTTGGACAACGTGCCCGCTGAGGCGCGGCGTTTGGTGTTCAAATGGAGCGTCCTTAACGAGGCCTGCTTCGTTGACGACGTGGAGGTTTCCATCAATCCCGCATTGATTGTGCCCCACGACATTGCTGCCAGCAACATCACCCCCCATGAAGCCGACATCACTTGGGAGGGCTATTGCGACAGCTACGCGCTGCGCTACCGCGAAATCCCCACGCTACTCAAAGAAGGCTTCGAGGGCGGCACGATGCCCGAAGGCTGGACCATAGAGGGCGACAACCAAGACCCGGCCAAGACCTGGCGCGTGGGCGTTGGCGACCATAGTAACGGAACCGGCACCCACAGCGGCAACTACAACGCCCTGATTACGCAAAACGCAAGAAACCAAGTGACCTACTTGGTCACGCCCGCCCTCGACTTGGGCGAGTATGCCAGCGCGGAACTCTCCTTCTGGTACGTCAACAGGATTTGGAGCAACCGCACCGACGAATTCGCCGTTTGCTACCGCATCGGCAGCGAAGGCGGATGGACCGAACTGTGGAGCACCGCCGAGAACCACGAATCATGGACGAGCCAAACCGTTGCCCTGACCGGCCTTGGCGACAACTGCCAAATCGGCTTCCGCTACACCGACCACTACGGCTGGGGCGTGGGCTTGGACGACATCGTATTATGCGATCCGACCCACTTCGAATGGATTGCCGTCGGCGAGGCCGAAAGCCCCCACACGCTCACCGGGCTCACGACAGAAACCACTTATGAGGTGCAGGTGAAGAGCAACTGCGCGGGCTACGACGACTGGAGCGAGTCCGTCGTCTTCACCACCTTGGAGGCCTGCCCCGTGCCCTTCAACGTGGCGGTGAGTGGCATCACGGCAACGAGTGCCGCCGTTTCGTGGACGGGATTCAACGACAGTTACAACCTTTCCTACCGGCGAGCGCCAATTGCGGAGACCCCCCTCAACGAAGGCTTCGAGGGCGGCACCATACCCCAAGGCTGGACCATAGAGGGCGACAACCAAGACCCGGCCAAGACTTGGCGCATCGGCGTGGGCGACAATAATTCCGAGACCGGCACCCACAGCGGCAACTACAACGCCCTGATTACGCACAACAGAAACAACCAAGTGACCTATTTGGTCACGCCCGCCCTCGACTTGGGCGAGTACGGCAGCATGGAACTCTCCTTCTGGTACATCAACAGAAAATGGGTCAACGACATCGACGAATTCGCCGTTTGCTACCGCATCGGCAACGAGGGCGGATGGAACGAACTGTGGAGCACCGCCGAAAACCACGATACATGGACGAGCCAGACCGTTGCACTGACCGGCCTTGCCGACAACTACCAAATCGGCTTCCGCTTCACCGACCTCTTCGGCTATGGCGTAGGCTTGGACGACGTCGTATTATTCGATATGACCCACTCCGAATGGATTATCCTCAGCGAGGCCGAAAGCCCCCACACGCTCACCGGTCTTTTGCCCGAAACCGAATACGAGGTGAAGGTGCAAGGCGTTTGCGACGGCGAGGCTACCAAGTGGAGCGAGAGCACCTACTTCACCACCTTGGAAGGCACAACCTTCACCAAGGACATCATCGCCCACACCGACAACGGAGGCTGGTATCTGATAGCCTCGCCCGTGGCGGAGGCCGTCACGCCCACGGCGCAAAACGGATTCCTCGCCAACGAATACGACCTCTACCGTTTCAACCAAAGCGCGGAATTGGAATGGGAGAACTGGAAGGCGGAAGGCGAGAACTACCACTTCAACCTCGAAGCGGGCCGTGGCTACCTCTACGCCAACAGCGAGGATGTCACGCTCACCTTCGTCGGCACGCCCCACGCGGCCACTGAGCCTGTCGAAGTGCCGCTGGCCTACGACCCCGCCGCCGAGTTTGCCGGCTGGAACCTCGTGGGCAACCCCTTGCCGGGAATCGCTTTCATCGACCGTGATTTCTACGTGATGAACGGCGACCGCGACGAAATCGTAGCCGCCGAAGGCAATACCGTTGAGCTTATGGAAGGCATTTTCGTAATCGCCGAGGGAGAAAACGACACTATGACCTTCACCCCGGCCTCACAAAACGCGATAGCCAACAACGCTTCCTTGGTCGTGAGCCTCAGCCAAGGCCGTGGTTCCGTCATCGACCGCGCCATCGTCCGCTTCAACAGCAACCGCACCTTGCCCAAGTTCCAACTCAACCCGAACAGCACGAAGGTTTACATCCCGCAAGGCGGGAAGGACTACGCCATCGTCTCAGTTGGTAGAGACGGTGCATGCACCGTCTCCACGAATGGCACAGGTTGCACAGGCGCTGCATGCACCGTCTCTACGGAGATGCCCTTGAATTTCAAGGCTGAGAAGAACGGCACCTACACCCTTTCCTTCAACCTTGAAAACTTGGAATTGGATTACCTCCACCTGATTGACAACCTGACCGGCGCGGATGTGGATTTGTTGACTCCCAACCCCGAAACCCTCATTGCGGGCGAAGACCCATTCCGCGAAGACGGAAACCTCATTGCGGGCGAAGACCCGCAATCTACGCACTCATACACCTTCACCGCCAAGACCACGGATTATGCTTCGCGTTTCCGCTTGGTGTTTACCGCCAACCCCAATTGCGGCAATTGGCGACAATGCGCCGTTTGCCTACATCAGCAACGGGGAAATCCGCCTGCTGGTAGAGACGTCTACTGAAACGACTCTGCAAATCGTGGATATGTTAGGGCGCGTGGTGGTTTCGAAAGACGTTTCGGGAGACGTTTCAGGAAACAATTCAGGAGACGTTTCAGGAAACGTCTCTACGGGCGGGATGCCGGTGGGTGTGTATGTGTTGCGGCTCATCCAAGGCGAAAATATAAAGACACAGAAAATCGTCATCCAATAAAATTGCAAACGACAATTAATATAATGCCGATTTACATTATCCTGAAAAAAATCCGTCAAAGCGATTTGGCGGATTTTTTTGTGGCATTTTGACGAAAATTTGTACTTTTGTCGCATAAACAAAAACAGACAAACCATGAGCGAATCAACATTAAAAGGATTGTTGGATTATCTCCACAGCACACTCACACCCGACAATATGCGTTGGATGGCTATGAACTTGATGGCATACGCCGATTCCGATGAGGAAAACCTGAAGCCATACACCATGGACGAACTCAATGCCATGCTTGACGAGGCAGAGCACAATTATAAGGCTGGATTAGGTATCCCCAGCGAAGAAGTTTTCCGTGATTTGGAAGAAGAATTTGAGCAAGAAGAACTTCAACTTGAGATGGCATGAAAGCGATTTGGGATCCGAAAGCAAAGAAGTCCTTGTACCAAATTGCCAGATACATACAAAAAAGATTTGGCAGCGAAGCAAGGGAGGACTTTATTAAGCAAGTTCGTGAAACAGAACGGTTGATATTGGCCAACCCTTATCTTGGGGCGATTGACCCATTGTTTGAAGGCCGAAAACTTTCCTATAGAAGCACGGTTATCAACAGATTAAGCAAAATGGTGTATTTCATCGACGACGAAACCATCTACATCGCCGCCTTCTGGGACACCCGCCGCGAGCCGAAGAAACAGGCTGAACAAGTGGTAACTAAAGAAAACAATTAACGTTTAACTAAATATTCTGTTTTATGAAAAACACTTTAATCAAAACCATCGTCCTCGTCCTGTTTTGCTGGACGGCGGTGGATGCCAATGCACAAATGAATCCCAAATGGACCATTGGCGTGAAAGGAGGTTGGAATTGGACGAACATCTCCCGTTCCAACTTGGGCCGTATTGATGAAACTTATTCTCCGCTTGGCAATTTTGATGCTGGATTACAGGCTCGTTATAAACTGACCGATTGGTTAGCCATTCGCGCCGATTTAAGCATTATGTCACGTTCGTATCGTATGGATCGCAATCTTAATTATCTTGATCCTGTTTTCACGAAATATACAAATGATTATTTAACGCTTCCTTTAATGGCCGACTTTTCTTTTGGAGGTCGCCAATTGACCGGCCATGCCTACTGTGGTGGTTTTGGCGGTTATTGGATGAAAGCTCATGTAAAAGGTAAAACTTATTGGATGACAGATTATTATGTTTATTTTGACGACTTTGATGAGATTCGTGAATTCAACAGCGAAGATCAACGTCTTATTGCAGGAGCCGTCGGTGGATTGGGCATAAGCTATGATTTCTTAAATTCTGAAGAAAGCGGTGGAGGCCCAGTCGTCAGCCTTGATGTGTTGTATTATTATGACCTCGTGAGTCACCATAAAGGTTATGTCCACTTGAGCGACCCGCGCTATCTGAACACCCTTTCCATCACATTAGGCATAGCTTGCAAATTCTAATCAATCTTTCTTTAAATAACAAGTTGTCAATATGAAAAGAAATATCATTATATTAGCAATTATCGCCTTGATTTTCAGTGGTTGCCGCAAAGAAGCCGACTATCACCCCTATATCGGAGAAACGGACAAATTGGCTTACGACAGCTATTCCTCCCAGTTCGAGTATCTGTGGAAATGCCTCAGCACCGGCTACGTGTTTTGGGACGTTGACGACACCGACTGGGATGCCGTTTACAGCCGTCGAGCTCAAGGAACTCTACAAAGGCGCGATGGGCGGTTTGAGAGACCACCACATGGCGATTCAGATCAAAAACCTATTCCCTGCCGCAGCCGACACGACTGAATTATTCGCCGTCACTCCCGGACAATACGAAGTGGAAAAAAGAGACTATTACATTGAATGGTCATTCATCGAGCAAGCACGTTTTTATGGCTTCTTCCAAGAGGTTGGCACACATTATGAACTCGAAGCAAACGAGTTTTTTATTGGCGGGATTCCAGGAACCAGTCAAGTTGGGCTTTTTGCCTATTGCCTGTTCAGGCTTCCCGACGGGCGCAAGATTCCCTACCTTTGGCAGTCGTGCGCGGCCATCACACCCATCCTGAAAAGCAACGACCCGACCATCCAAGAGGCCGCAGCCTTGATTGAGCATTGGCTGACCGCCATCAAGGAAACACCCCGCGAGCAACTGGCAGGCATCATCTTGGACAATCGCGCCAACTCAGGCGGCTACCAAGACGACCTCGACTATCTCGTAGGTTCGTTCATCAACGAGCGCACCGAGGTGATGCAAACCCGCTACAAGGAAGGCCCTGGACGATACGAGCACTCCGCTTGGACACCTTATTACATTGACCCTCAGAGCCAATACCACCGCGACCTCACCGCCGAGAACATCCCATACGTCGTCCTTTGCGACATAAATTCCGTCAGCATGGGCGAGATCGAGACCTCCATCATCAAGAAGGTGCTGCCCACGAGCCACACCATAGGCGAGCGCACCTACGGCGCCACTGGGCCATTGCAGCCCACATCGAGCATCAACCTCAACTATGGCGGCCCCTTTGGCAATATTGAAACGATGCACCACTATATCTACACCTCGACATTCGAGGCACGGATAGACGGCAAGGTGTTGGAAGGCACAGGCTACACGCCCGACCAAATCATTCTGCGCAAAGACCACAACGACGACCTCAAGCCCCAACTTGACGCGGCTATTGAGTACATCAAGAATTACTGATAATTGCAATCCACATCATTTTGGGTAAAAATCCGTCAAGAATGTTTGGCGGATTTTTTCCCAAAAGCAAATTATTCCTATCTTTGCAACACTTCAACAGTTAAACAATCAACTATTAAACATCATAAAATGGTAAATTACAAAGAATTAGGGCTTGTGAACACCCGTAAAATGTTCGCCAAGGCTGTGGACGGTGGCTATGCCATCCCCGCTTTCAACTTCAACAATATGGAACAGATGCAGGCCATCATCATGGCTGCCGTCGAGACCAAGTCGCCCGTCATCCTGCAAGTGTCGAAAGGCGCACGCAACTACGCCAACCAGACCCTGCTGCGCTACATGGCCCAAGGTGCCGTGGAATACGCCAAGGAACTCGGCTGCGCCCATCCTGAAATCGTGCTCCACCTCGACCACGGCGACAGCTTCGAGACCTGCAAGAGCTGCATCGACATGGGCTTCTCGTCGGTGATGATCGACGGTTCTGCCCTGCCCTACGACGAGAATGTGGCCCTCACGAAAAAGGTCGTCGACTACGCCCATCAGTTTGATGTGACTGTGGAAGGCGAACTCGGCGTGTTGGCCGGCGTGGAAGACGAAGTAGCCGCCGAAGAGAGCCACTACACCAAGCCCGAGGAAGTCATCGATTTCGTGACCAAGACCGGCGTGGACAGCTTGGCCATCAGCATCGGCACCTCGCATGGCGCCTACAAGTTCACTCCCGAGCAGTGCACCGTTGACCCCGCCACGGGTCGCCTCGTGCCGCCTCCGTTGGCTTTCGACGTGCTTGAAGCCATTGAAAAGAAACTGCCCGGCTTCCCCATCGTGTTGCACGGCTCGTCGTCGGTGCCACAAGACGAGGTGGACACCATTAATAAATATGGTGGTGCGCTGAAGGCCGCCGTCGGCATCCCTGAGGAGCAACTGCGCAAGGCCGCCAAGAGTGCCGTCTGCAAGATCAACATCGACAGCGACAGCCGCTTGGCCATGACCGCCGCCATCCGCAAGACCTTCGCCGAGAAGCCCGCCGAGTTTGACCCGCGCAAGTACCTCGGCCCCGCCCGCGACAGCATGAAGAAACTCTATGAGCACAAGATTATTAATGTCTTGGGCTCGAATGATAAACTTGAAAACGCATAATTTATGGGCAAACTGAAAGACGCTCACGTTTTCAGCAATGGTAAAGGCGCAATCGCAAAGTTTTTCGTCGCATTGGCAGGGTTTGCCGCTGCTCAGGTGGCAGCTCACATTCTCACCTCATTAACTTTAAAAGAGCCTGTCCATTGGGGAGAGAGCCTTTTGGTGCTTTCAATCATATTGGCCGCTGTCACGATGGTGTATTTCCTGACGAGGTTCCTCGCCTACCGCACCAAGATATTCCCGAAAACCGAGAACCGTGAAGGCGTACATGGCGTGAGTTTCACCTTTCTGTTGATTCTTGCCTTCATTTTGTTTTTTGTTTTCATTTGAAGCAGAACAGATTTTTCAAGCCAAAAGGAAAAAGTATCGCAAAAAGCACTATTTTTGCGATACTTTTGTTATTCAAAATATGGATGCAGATAGGACACCACAAAACCCCGACAATTCCGAATCGGAACTGATTGTCGAAGTAAGGCAAATCGTGCAAGCAGCGCGTAATCAATCCTATCGTGCCATCAATGTCAGGCAAATCGTCAGCAATTGGCTAATTGGGCAAAGAATTGTCGTTCAGGAACAAATGGGCAAAGACAAAGCCGACTACGGCAAGCATGTCATTGAGATTGTTTCAGCCGCACTTACCGAGAAATTTGGCAAAGGGTATTCTGAAACAAACATCAAAAGTATGAGAAAGTTCTATCTCATTTTCAACAACTTACAAATTCGGCAGGCAGTGCCTGCCGAATTGAAAAGGCTAATAAACCAGAAAGGGCAGGCACTGCCTGCCGAATTAGACAACGATTAAACAATCAACACTTCAACATAATGAACCTCAATCCTTTAACCGCAATATCGCCCGTCGATGGGCGTTACCGTTCCAAGACCGTTGAGTTGGACGACTTTTTCAGTGAATTTGCCCTCATCCGCTATCGTGTGATGGTCGAAGTGGAGTATTATATCGCCTTGTGCGAACTGCCCCTGCCGCAGTTGGAAAACTTTGATGGCGATTATGACGACCTCCGCGCCATCTATGAGGAATTCCAGACAGAAGACGCTTTGGAAATCAAGGAGATAGAAAAAGAGACCAACCACGATGTGAAAGCCGTGGAATACTTCCTGAAACGCCGCTTCGACGAACTCGACCTCACCGAATTCAAGGAGTTTCTGCACTTCGGCCTCACCTCGCAGGACATCAACAACACCGCCGTGCCGCTCTCGATGATGGAGGCACACAAACTCGTGGTGAAGCCCGCCTTGGAAGACCTCATCGAGAAATTGAAAGGCATGGCCGAGGAATGGCGCGACATCCCGATGCTGGCCAAGACCCACGGTCAGCCCGCCAGCCCGACGCACTTGGGTAAAGAAATCTACGTCTTCGTGGAACGCCTCAACGACCAACTGAAGATGCTCAACAGCGTGCCTTTCACGGCCAAGTTCGGCGGCGCCACGGGCAACATGAACGCCCACAAGGTGGCCTACCCCGACATCGACTGGCCCGCCTTCGCCAAAAAGTTCGTGGAGAAGAGCCTGAAACTCAAGCGTCAGCAGACCACCACACAAATAGAGCATTACGACTATATGGCCGCCTACTTCGATGCCCTGCGCCGCGTGAACACCATCCTGATCGACCTCTCGCGCGACATTTGGCTCTATGTGTCGATGGAATACTTCAAGCAGAAGATCAAGGCGGGCGAAGTCGGCTCATCGGCGATGCCCCACAAGGTGAACCCCATCGACTTCGAGAACGCCGAAGGCAACCTCGGCATGGCCAACGCCATCCTCACCTTCTTGAGCACCAAGCTGCCCATCAGCCGCCTGCAGCGCGACCTCACCGACTCAACCGTCACCCGCAACATCGGCGTGCCGATTGCCCATACGCTGATTGCACTCAAGTCGCTGATGAAGGGTTTGGACAAGCTACTGCTCAACGAGGACAAGATCCGCCAAGACCTGCAGCAGAACTACGCCGTGGTGGCCGAAGCCATCCAGACCATCCTCCGCCGCGAGCAGGTGGAAGGTGCATACGAACTGCTGAAAGGACTCACCCGCACCAACAAACACATTGACAAAGAGGCCATTGACGAGTTCATCAAGGGCTTGCCAGTAAGCAAGGAAATCAAGATGGAGCTGATGGCCATTACGCCGGAGAACTATACGGGATATAACTACTAAACTATTTAAGATGGATAACGGCTTCATACCACCTCACGGGAATTATCAAGAACTGCTTTCTTACAAGAAATCGGCAATTGTGTATTCTGCAACGGTAAAGTTTTGCGAAAGGTTTATCAGCATCAAAGACAGAACATACGACCAAATGGTTCAGGCGGCCCGTTCAGGGAAGCAGAACATCATCGAAGGTTCGAAGGCTTCTGGAACTTCCAAAGAAACCGAGATAAAGTTGACAAATGTGGCGAGAGCAAGTTTGGAAGAGTTGCTTGAGGATTACAAGGACTATATCAAGAACAGGAAAGAAAAAATCTGGGAAAAGGACAGCAGAGAGGCTTTGTATGTCAGGAAGCTGGCCTATACAAAAAACGAATCCTACGAAAACACATACGAACAGTTTATTGAAACCCGAGACGGAATTGTTTGTGCCAATATCATTCTTTGTCTAATTCACCAGTGCAACTATCTCCTTGATCAACAGATTAGACGATTGGAAGAAGATTTTATCAAGAATGGAGGTTTAAGAGAAAGGATGTATCAAGCGAGGAAGAATTATAAAAACAATCTTCCTCCACAAGAAACACAAGATAATAAAAGGAACAAGAAGAAAGGAGAGGATGCTATTCCCAAAGATGACAATAATAATGACAAAAAGGACAGGACAACATAAGTCCTATAGGACATATAAGACTTATAATCAATCAACTAACAACCAGTAATTATGCAAAAGCCCAAACCCTTCTCCCGCGTCCTCTCCTACGTCAAGCCCTATTGGGGCAGCATCGTCCTGAATCTGGTCTTCAACCTCATGGCCATTTTCTTCTCGCTGTTCAGCTTCGCTTTGGTCGGGCCGTTCCTCACCTTGTTATTCAAGGAAGGCGCGGTGGAAGTCGTGGCCAAACCTGAGTTTTCGCTCACCTCCGACTACCTGATGTGCTACCTCAACTGGTTCATGAGCAGCCTCATCGCCGAAGGTGGCAAATACCATGCGCTGGTCTTTATGTGCCTGTTGCTGCTTACGGCGTTTTTCTTCCGCAATCTTGGACGATTCTTCGCCTGTTATTTCATGGCCAACGTGCGCGTGGGGGCAGTACACGACATACGCCGCGACGTGTACGACAAAATCCTCATCCTGCCCCTCTCCTTCTACCACAACCGACAAAAAGGCGACACTTTGGCCCGCATCACTACTGACGTTCAGGAAGTTGAGGTCTCGATTTTGAACTATCTCGAAATGCTCATCAAAGACCCACTGACCATTCTTTTCTATTTCGCCTTTATGATCACGCTCAGCCCGAAACTGACTGTTTTCGTGCTGATTGTCTTGCCTTTGGCAGGTCTGATTATCGGAAAGGTCGGCAAGATGCTGAAAAAGGAATCCAAGGAAGGGCAGACCAAACTGGCGGGCATCATTTCAACCGTGGAGGAAACCATTTCAGGGCTTCGTATTATCAAGGCATTCAACGCTTTGCGATATTCAAGCGACAAGTTTGAGGAGCAAAACGGAAACTACACCAAGGTGCTTCGCGGCATCCACCGCAAGCGCGACATGAGTTCGCCGATGAGCGAATTCCTCTCGTCAGCGGTGGTGATTCTCGTGCTGTGGTTTGGCGGCAAGCTCATCCTCGGCGGCGGCAACCATATCGACGCGGGCAGCTTCATCAGCTATATCGTTGTGTTTTCGCAGATTATCTCACCTGCCAAGTCTTTTTCACAAGGCTACTACAACGTGCAAAAGGGCATAGCCTCCGCAGAACGCATCTTTGAGATTTTGGATGCAGAAGAAATCATTACAGAGAAAGAAAACGCACTGGAAATCAAAAACTTCAAAGATAGCATTGAATACAAAAATGTGCATTTCAGCTATGGCAAGGACGAGGTCTTGAAAGGCATCGACTTGAAGATTCCGAAAGGCAAGTTCGTCGCCCTTGTTGGCGAGAGCGGCGGCGGCAAATCCACCATGGCCGACCTGCTTCCGCGCTTTTATGAAGTAGGCGAAGGCGCGGTTTGCATCGACGGGCACGACATTCGCGAGTACAAAATCAGCGACTTGCGCGGCCTGATGGGCATCGTTTCGCAAGACACCATCCTTTTCAACGACACCGTTTTTAATAACATCGCCTTCGGCATGGAAAACATCTCGAAGGAAAAGGTCATTGAGGCCGCCAAAATCGCCAATGCTCACGAGTTTATTATGGCTTTGGAGCAAGGCTACGACACCCGCATCGGCGACCGTGGCATGAACCTCAGCGGCGGTCAACGGCAGCGCCTGAGCATCGCCCGAGCAGTGCTGAAGAATCCACCTATATTAATATTGGACGAGGCCACATCCTCGTTAGACACTGAAAGCGAGCGACTTGTGCAAGATGCCTTATCGAAGGTGATGAGCCAGCGCACTTCCATCGTCATCGCACACCGGCTGTCCACCATCCAACACGCCGACGAAATCGTAGTGCTGCAAAAAGGCCAAATCATCGAGCGCGGCAAACACGATGAACTGATTGCCCTCGGCGGCGTTTACAAGAAACTAACCGATTTGCAGTCGATAAGTTAATGAAACACAAAAAACCATGAAAAGAATTGTCATTCAAACCATTGCATTACTCGCTATCACATTGATTATGAGCACAGCTTGTCAACACAAAACACCCGTTGACCTCATCGTCCACAATGCCAACGTCTATACCGTCGACAATGATTTCTCCAAAGCCCAAGCCTTTGCCGTGAAAGACGGAAAGTTTATCGCCGTCGGCGATGAAGCGACGATCATGAGCCATTATTCAGCCAAGGAAACCATTGATGCCCAAGGCGATGCGGTGTATCCGGGCTTTATGGACGGCCACAGCCATTTCATGGGATACGGCGAAAACCTCATCCGCTGGGCCGACCTGAAAGGCAGTCGCTCCTACGACGAAATCATTGAGCGGCTAAAAGTCCACGACAGCCTATACCCTTCCGAATGGCTCTTGGGTCGCGGCTGGGACCAAAACCTTTGGGAAGTGGCCGAATTTCCTGACAATGAAAGACTTGCCAAGGCTTTCCCCAACAAAAAAGTCCTGCTGACCCGCGTGGATGGTCACGCCGTTTTGGTTTCCAAGGAAGTGCTTGATTTGGCGGGCATTAGCGAAAACACAAAGATGGACGGCGGCATGGCCATCGTCAAGGACGGTCGCTGCACGGGCGTGTTGTTGGACAATTTGGCCGATGCTGCCAAGGCTTTGGTGCCGAAAATGGAAACCGAACTGCGGGTTCAAGCCTTGCTGAAAGCGCAAGAGAACTGCATGGCGGTCGGCCTGACGAACGTCACCGATGCGGGACAAGACATCGCCACCATCGAACTCATTGACAGTCTGCAACAGGCCGGACAGCTCAAAATGCATGTCAACGCGATGGTCAATCCAGACGACGAGACGATGGATTACTTTATGAATCAAGGTGTTATCGACAAGGAAAGGCTCACAGTCCGCAGCGTGAAAATCTACGCCGATGGTGCTTTAGGCTCTCGCGGCGCGAAACTGCTTGAACCCTACACCGACGACCCGACCAACGACGGCTTGATTTTGGAAAGCGACGACTTCTACCGCCATATTTGCCAAAAGGCATACGATGCTGGTTATCAAGTGTGTTGCCACGCCATCGGCGACGGGGGAGTTCATCATATCTTGGACATCTTTTCCGAATACCTCAAAGGCAAAAACGACCTCCGCTGGCGCATCGAACACTCGCAAACGGTAAGCGACGCTGATTTCCAACGTTTTGGCAAAATTTCCGTCATTCCCTCCATCCAGACAACGCATTGCACTTCCGATATGGACTGGGTCGACGAGCGTCTTGGCAAGCGCATCAAGAACGCCTACGCCTACCAACAGTTGCTGCAACAGAACGGCTGGGTCATCAACGGCACCGACTTCCCCATCGAGGACATCAGCCCTATTTGCACTTTCTATGCCGCCGTCGCCCGCAAGCATCTGGACGGCACGCCCGCCGAAGGTTTCCAAATGGAGAACGCCCTCACCCGCGAGCAAGCCTTGCGCTCCATCACGATTTGGGTGTCCAAAGGCTGCTTCCTTGAAGGTCGAAAAGGCAGCATAGAAGCAGGGAAAGACGCTGATTTCG
This sequence comes from uncultured Bacteroidia bacterium, assembly GCA_902769875.1. Lineage (GTDB taxonomy): Bacteria > Bacteroidota > Bacteroidia > Bacteroidales > F082 > Limimorpha. The sequence continues at coordinate 43,797 of CACXQV010000025.1, read as the reverse complement.
TGATACTTGACCGCGATATAATGACGGTGGACGAAAGGGCAATTCCTGAAGCGAAGGTTAAGATGTGTCACCTGTTTTAAGGCGTCACCTTTTCTTGAAAACATAGCCTTTTTGCTCCCAAACCGGCATCTCACGCGCCACGACGATGCCATAGAAACGCTCAAAAGCATCGTCTGCAACTCCTTGTGGCTCAGCATTCCATCCTCTTTCTGCCACGCCGAGGGCTTTGGGAAGCATTTGGTAGGTGGCATCGGAGAAACTGCGCAACTGTGATGACCACAATTGCGCCTGCACGCCGATGATGTCGCCCTTGTAGTTTTTGGGCTGAAAACCAAAGGTTTTGCGCTCATCAACATAGCCTGCCCAATGAAGGCCAATCTCATCGGGGCTGTCGCTGTAGGCCAAATCCAGATAGGTGTAGGCCGCCGGGGAAAGCACCACGGGGAAACCTTCGATACCCTCTGTGTTCCAAACATTTATGAAATACAAGGATTGCTTGAGCCGTTCTTGGGTTTCGGGTTCCAAGTTTCGGGCGATGTCCTCCCAACCCGCGAGACGGATGCCACGCGCTTCGGCAAGGCCAAGCATACCATTAATAAAGGTTTCCTTCATTTCGTGATGGTCGCGGCCCGACCAAGCGCCATTGGGCACCTCATCGCCACCGATATGGATGGCGGGAAGCGGAACGCCAGCCGATTTATGCAAACGGACGACTTCGTCAAAAACCGTCCCATAGAATTTGTAAACGCTTGGAAGATAGACACTCAGCACATTATCGGTGAAATCTTGCGCCGACCAATAGCGCGAAGTGTCGGAAGGGTCTTGCAGGCGCAAACTGCTGTCGCCCGTGCGCCGCTCGTAGGCCTGCATCGCCTTGATGGAAGCTCGCGAATGGCCCGGCGTGTCAAATTCGGGAATCACCACGATGCGGCGGTCCCAAGCATAGCGGAGAATCCGTTGGTATTCTTCAGCGGTATAGAAAGAAGTGTTGCCGATGCGCCCGTTGGCAGAGGGCTTCAATGCGTTGGTTTCCTGCAAGTTCCAATCAGGAAGAGAATGATGGGCACCAAATTCGGTCAATTCAGGCAAATCCTTGATTTCCAAGCACCAAGACTCATCATCGGCGATATGGAAATGCAGTGCGTTGAGTTTCCAAGAAGCCATCAGGTCGAGGATTTCAAGCACCTCGTCAACAGTGCGGAAATCGCGCACCACATCAAGCATAAGGCCACGGTATGCGAAATCAGGCCAGTCCTCAATGGTCAGAGGCTGCAAGGGACGCGGCAGCTTGGCGAGCGTGGTTTGGGCATAAAAAGCGCCGTCTTCGTCGTGGGCTTCCACTTGAGGTTCGCCATCCTCCCCTATCGTGATTCGGTACCATCCCACGGGAAAATGAGTTTTTGCGACAGCTGAATCCGTGATGGTTTGGGGAGACGTTTCAGGAAACGTCTCTACGATGGAATCCGCATAATGTGTCCGCTTGACATGCGGGATGATGTCGGTTGGTTGGACTTCGTAGTTGCAAGCAAAACCCTCATTATCAAGCTCTTTTTCAGCACGTTCCAAGAAATGATACTGCACTTCCATTGGCAAGTCGGGCTTTCCTTTTTGCTGAAGCACAAAGCCTTCAGGAGCCCAAGAATGCCTTGGCAGCGGACGACCGTAATACTTGAGCGTGACGGTCCCGCTTGCAGGAATGTCGATGTACCACGATGTTCCCTGATAATGGTTCATCGTCGGGCCTTCAACGGAGGTCTTGCCGTCGAAGAGTTCCTGAAACCACACCCGCGAGCCTTCGTGTACATTGTGAATCACCAAAGTTTGCAAGGCGCGACCGTCGGCCTCCGTCGCACCTTCAGTCCACTCCACTGACGGCACACGCACGCAGGCGGCAGCCAGAACGAGCAATGCCATAAAAACAGTAATTTTGCGCATAACGGTTGCAAAAATAGACATTTTGGCCATCCAATCAAAAAAATGGATGCAAAAGTTCAAGCATCTTTTGCTGCTGGATTAAGCCCAAGCATACAGCCGTCTTTTCCAGCTCATCCTGAACGCATAGCTCCAGCCAAGTGGAAGTCTCGTTAGGTATGTTGGTGGTCATTCTCGTTTTGGGCTTTTGCGGCGGGAATTCCTTTGTAAGGTACAGCATCCTGACGAAAAAACAAGACTTATTTCGGCACGAAAGGTTTATTGGTTTTTTCGGAAAAAACTTTGAACCTGTGCTGCGATTTGGCACAGGCTTTCGTTTTCTTTGCAGCGTGTACGGGAGTATAATATCAACATAGTGGTTGATGTGGATTTTCAGTATTATTTTGGATAGTTTTTGCTAATTTTGCATCGAAAACACAAATAAGCATTATGACAGAAAACACAATTAATAACTGTAAAGAATGGTTGGATAGCCTAATACTTGACGACATTCCAAAACACAAAGGTTGGCAAAGGTCTTTGATGGATATAACAGGGATTAAGCACCACGAAAACATGTGGTCTGATATTTATAAGTTTTTCTTTAAAATAAATGAAGAACACGGCTTGAAAGACTTGTTTATCAGGAGCCTTGAACAAGTATTACACATTGATAACGAGTTTCTTGTTGAGTTTACTGTTAGACGAGAATATGTTGTTGATGGAAACGAGCGAATAGACCTTTTTCTATATGACAAATTCAAAAAGAATGCAATTATTATTGAAAACAAGGTTTATCATTCATTGAATAACAACCTTGATAATTATTATGAAAGTATTAAAAAGCAGGGGTTCAGCGAAATACTTGTTCTTGTATTAGGATTGAAAAACTATCGCAATACAAGTTTAAAATCTGGTGGCAAGTATTACAGCATTACACATCTGGATTTACTTGAAACAGTGTTGGCAAATTTACCAAAGTATTCGCCTTGTGCAAATCCTTATTATCTATTTCTGTTACAAGAGTTTTACAAAAACATTAAAAACCATACCAATATGATTGACAAAGAAGTAGCTGCTTTTTTTATCAAAGAAGAAAATAGGCAAAAGATTTTCAAAATTCATGATATTTACAGACATGTCAAAGACTATTTGATGTTGGTGATGGAGTGCAAGGATAAGTCGCCAATAAAAGACCACATCAATAGACTTAATTTGATTCCAAAATCTGAAAAAACAGATAGAGGAGAAGAGTATGTGAAATACATTTTCAAGAAAAACAATCAAATGATGTTGACCGTTTTTTTCAAGAATAGTATTTTACGGCCAAATGTTGGCGAACTTCCACATATTCATATTGTTCTTGAAATTCAAAGTGACATTAAAAAGAAAGTAGAAGCCTCATTAGAGAAATATATAGCTTTGCTTGATGCCTTCAAATCTGAAGGTGTTTTTAGGAATGAAAAAAAAGGAAAAGAATGGTGGCATTTTTCAAGTATGTTTATTCCTGTTGATGATTTATCGAAACTACCTGAAATTATCTCTGAAACCATTGATGAAAATTGCCCTTTACTAAGACTCGGTTATGCTATTCTATATGAAATCCAAAACGATTAACTTGCATGTCCAAAAACCAAATCAACAAATACGTCTGGCTCGTCGAAACGCTCTACAAAGCCAAGAAAATCACCCTGAGGGAAATCAACCGCAGGTGGCTCGAAACCGATTTGAGCGAGGGTCTGGAGATTCCGCGCCGCACGTTCCACACTTGGAAAAACACGGTGGAAGAGATGTTTGGCCTCGTCATAATGTGCGACAAGAGCGACGGCGACCGATACTACATCGAGAACCGCGAGGCACTTGAGGACGACAGCCTGCAACGCTGGCTGCTCAACAGTATGTCGGCCAGCAACACACTACTTGAAAACAAGTCGCTCAGCGACCGCATTTTGCTTGAAAACATACCATCGGGACAGGACTTTTTGGACACGGTGATGGCCGCGATGAAGAAAAGCAAAGTGTTGGAAATCACCTACAAGGGTTATTGGAGAGAACACGAAAGCACTTTCAGGGTGGCACCTTATTGTGTGAAACTGTTTCGCCAACGCTGGTATTTGGTCGGCAACAGCGTTTATGAAGGCAAAATCCGCATCTATTCCTTGGACCGCGTTTTGGATGCCCAACTGACGGACGAGCCTTTTTCCTATCCCAAGGATTTCAGTCCAGAGGTCTATTTTGAGGGCTGTTTCGGTGTCATCCGTGGCGACGGAACCGGAATAGAAACGGTGAAGATTAAGGTTAGTGCCAACCAAGCCAACTACCTGCGTTCCTTGCCTTTGCACCCAAGCCAAAAAGAAACCGAGCGCAACGCCGACCACAGCATTTTCACCCTGCAAGTCCGCCCGACCTTCGATTTCCAGCAAGAACTCCTCTGGAACGGCGACGCGCTTGAAGTGCTGGAACCGCTTTGGCTGCGGAATGAGGTGGCCGAAACGGTGAAACGGATGTGGAACAATTATTATCCCGAAAAAAGTTGAGCATTTTTTCAAATTACAAACAAAAACGGATTAAATCAACTTTTATGTTTATTTTTGCAGCATAATTGAGTTATCCTATGGAAAGGAATCTGCTAATAGAATTATTGGAAGACGGAAACAAGGTTAGTTTGTATTCTCCTCATTTTGAAGGAGAAGAATACTCTGAATTTGAGAAATTCCTGCTTGCGTTTAAGGATGATTATCCTAATGATGTCGCCCAATTGGTCTATCGCCTTGACATTATCAAAAGAGATGGTGCCGAAGACAGACATTTCCGCTACGAAGGTACTCGAAGAGACCGCGTTATGGCTTTGCCTTCTCATTTAGAAAGCACCTCCCTCCGTCTTTATTTGCTGAATATCAATGCAAAAGTGCTGATTCTTGGCAATGGAGGCTTAAAATCAACCGCAACTTACGAGGAAGATGCCATTTTAAACAAATGCGTTGAAACGCTTCAAAAAATTGACATTCAATTGAAACAATTGGAAAAGCGTAAAATCATCACCGTTTCGGGAACGAAACTACTCGGTACGCTGACTTTCACGATTGACGATTAAAAACAAAGTGATGAAAACGAATCGGATTATGGATGAAATCAGGAGTACGATAACTCCTGAAATGAAGATGCAGATGGAACTTTCCGTGGCCATCGCCAATCGCATCTACGATATTCTTGAGGAAAAAGGTATGTCGCAGAAGGAATTTGCGCGGCTGATGGGTAAGACAGAAACCGAAGTAAGCCGTTGGCTATCAGGAACACACAATATGACTTTGGCCACGCTTTGCAAGATTTCGATTGCTTTGGGAGAGAATATCTTAACGGTTATCAATGAACGGGAAGAACCTGTTTTGGCCTGATTATGAACAACTTCGCCGCCATCGACTTCGAGACCGCCAACAACGAGCGCACAAGTGTGTGCAGCGTGGGCGTGGTGATTGTCCGCGAGGGCGAGTTTGTGGACTCGTTCTATTCCCTCATCCAGCCGGAGCCGAACTATTATCTTTATTGGAACACGCTCGTCCACGGTATCACCAAGGAGGACACCGAGGACGCGCCCGTGTTTCCATACGTCTGGCGACAAATCGAGCCGCTTATTGAGGGCCTGCCTTTGGTGGCGCACAACAGCCCTTTCGATGAAGGCTGCCTGAAGGCCGTGATGCGTTGCTACCAAATGGATTACCCTGACTATCAGTTTTATTGCACTTGCCGCGCCTCGCGAAAGCACTTTGGAAAACGATTGCCAAACCATCAACTGCACACCGTCGCTGAAGCCTGCGGCTATCACCTTTTCAACCATCATCACGCCTTGGCCGATGCCGAGGCTTGCGCTTGGATTGCACGGGAGATTTTGTGATTTTTCACCAAAAAAAATGCCGTTATCGGCAAAAACCAATATCTTTGCAGCGGATTTTGGACAAAACTTGCCGATAGATGGAATACATTTCAGTCAGTCAATTTGCCGAAAAATACGGTATCAGCGAGCGCACTGCCCGCAATTATTGCGCCAAGGGCAAAATCGAAGGAGCGTATTTGGTTGGTAAAACTTGGAACATTCCTGCCGAGGCCACTTTGCCAAAACGTAGCAAGACAAAGGCTTCGCCACTGCTTGTTGCCCTCCGCGAGCAAAAGGAAAGCAAGTTGAAAGGCGGCATTTATCACCGCGTCCAAATCGACCTGACCTACAACTCCAACCACATCGAAGGCAGCCGACTGACCAAGGAACAGACGCGCTACATTTTTGAGACCAACACAATTGGCATCACTAATGAAGTTACACGCATCGACGACATTATGGAGACCGTCAACCATTTCCGCTGCATCGATTATGTCATCGACCACGCCTGCGACAAACTCACGGAAACCCACATCAAGCAACTTCACCTTTTGCTGAAAACTAACACCTCCGACAGCCGTAAGGCTTGGTTTGCCGTAGGCGATTACAAGCGGCTTGCCAATGCCGTTGGAGAGGAAGAAACCGCGCAACCCGAAGAAGTCCACAAAAAAATGAAGGCATTGCTTTCGGAATATAACGCAAAAAAACAACTGACCATAGATGACATTTTGGATTTCCACGTGCAGTTTAAGCGCATACATCCTTTCCAAGACGGCAACGGGCGCGTAGGCAGGCTGCTGTTGTTTTGGCAATGCTTGCAAAACGCTGTCGTTCCCTTTATCATTACAGAAGATTTGCGCCTATTCTATTACCGTGGCATCCAAAACTGGGGCAAAATCAACGGCTATTTGCGCGACACTTGCTTGACGGCGCAGGACAATTTCAAGGATTTTCTTAATTATTTTAAAATCAAGTATTAACAGATTCTCAAAATGCAAGTTCAAGACTATATCCTCATCAAAGACGCCACCGAAAACAACCTGAAACACGTCACCGTTAGGATTCCGAAGCGGCAGATTACCGTGGTGACGGGCGTGTCGGGTTCGGGGAAGTCGTCGTTGGTGCTTGATACCATCGCGGCCAAGTCGCGGCGGGAACTGAACGATACTTTTCCATCGTTCACGCAACAATATTTGCCCAAATATGGCCGTCCTCACGTCGGTGATATTGAGAATTTGCCCATTGCCATCGTCATCGAGCAAAGGAAACCAACTTCAAACTCCCGCTCCACAGTAGGCACTTACACAGACATTTACGCCCTGCTTCGCCTGCTGTTTTCGCGCATCGGGCAGCCTTTTGTGGGTTATTCTGACGCTTTTTCTTTCAACCACCCATCGGGGAGTTGTCCGCGCTGCGCCGGCTTGGGCGAAATCCGTGAGTTGGACATCCACAAGTTGGTCGACTTCGACAAGTCGCTCAACGACGAGGACACCATTCATTATATCGCTTTCGGCAAGGGCGGATGGCGCTGGATTCGCTATGCCCACAGTGGTCTTTTCGACCTCGACAAGAAAATCAAGGACTACACGCCCGAAGAACTCGACTTGTTCCTTAACTCGCCGCAAATCAGACTGAAAAACCCACCTTCGAACTGGCCGAAAAGCGCCAAATACGAAGGACTCATCCCGCGAATGTACCGCAGCATCATCAACTCGGAGGAAGGCCTGCTCCACGCCGCCGTACTCAACCCGATGCTGACGATGGGCACCTGCCCCGACTGCAAAGGCACACGCCTCAACGAGAAAATCCGCTCCTGCAAAATCAACGGCGTGAACATCGCCGAGGTGACTGCTATGAGCATCGCCGACTGCCGCAAGTGGATGGAAACCATTGACAATCAACTTGCAGAAGACATCAAGCACGCCACGATTGAACGCTTGGCCGCATTGGAGGAAATCGGGTTGGGTTATTTGACTTTGGACCGTGCCATTGGAACGCTTTCGGGCGGCGAGGCGCAACGCTGCAAAATCGCAAAATACATCAACTCGCCGCTGTCGGACGTGATGTATATCCTCGACGAACCCAGTGTGGGCCTCCACAACCACGACATCCTACTGATGCAAAAGTCGGTACAGAAACTGAAAAACCACGGCAACACGGTCATCCTCGTGGAGCATCACAAGGAAATGATAAAAATAGCCGACCACATTATTGATATGGGTCCAGGCGCGGGTATGGCTGGGGGCGAAATCGTCTTTGAAGGCAGTTACAACGAACTGCTTCACAGTCAAACGCTTACAGGCACTTCGCTCAATGCGACAAGCGCGATAAAGGAACAAGTGCGCCGCCCAAAAGCCTTTTTCCATTTGGAGAATGTCAGTTTGCACAATATCAAGGACTTGACCACCGATTTGCCCTTGGGCGTGATGTGCGGCATTGCGGGCGTGGCCGGTTCGGGAAAGAGTTCGCTGATGGAATGTTTTGTAAAGAGTGTTGAATTGTTGAATGTTGAATCGTTGAACTGTTGTCACGACAACAAATCAACAATTAAACAATTAAACAATCCAACAATTAAACAATCAGACATCGTTTACATCAGCCAAAAAAACATCGGCATCAGCCTGCGCTCCACCCCCGCCACCTACCTCGAAGTGGCCGACGACATCCGCAAGTTGTTCGCCAAAACCAACAAGACCAAGGCCGATTTGTTCTCCTTCAACGGAAAGGGAGGTTGTCCCGTTTGCCAGGGCAAGGGCGTGATTGTCAGCGATATGGCCTTTATGGACAGCATCGAAACCGTTTGTGAGGCTTGCGGCGGGCTGCGTTACTCCAACGAGGTCTTATCTTATAAGGTGCAAGGAATGAACATCGCCGAGGTGATGGATATGACCGCCAACAAAGCCTCGGAAATGTTTGCAGGCACTATCATTGCCGAAAAATTGGAACCGTTGCGCAAGGTCGGTTTGGGCTATCTCCATCTGAACCAGTCGCTTTCGACGCTTTCGGGCGGCGAGTTGCAGCGCATCAAACTGGCCTCTTATCTTGTTGAATTGTTGAATGTTGAATCGTTGAATCGTTTTCGCGACAAATCAACAATTAAACAGTTAAACAAATCAACAATTAAACAACCCAAAATCTTCATTATGGACGAGCCTTCCGACGGCCTCCACCTCAACGACATCCGCCGCATCCTTGACCTTTTTGAGACGATGGTCGAGGCGGGCAACAGCATTTTCCTCATCGAGCACAACTTGGAAATGCTGAAGGCTTGCGATTACATCATCGAACTCGGTCCGGGCGGCGGCGCAATGGGTGGCAAGGTCATTTTCAGCGGCACCCCGACGCAAATGTTGCATTGCAAAAAGTCGGTCACAGGGCCTTATTTGGCTTCCGAACTCAAATAATTTTCTTCGCAACCACGACGCATATATCGTAATAATGTGTACTTTTGCGCTTTACATTAATTCCAACGCAAAATGAAACACATCATCCAACGCGGATTGCTGCTGATGGCCTTTGTTTTCGGGCTGTTTTTCCGTATGTCGGCGCAATCCACACAAATCGTTGTTTTCCTGAACAATGGCAGCGAGCAAACCTACTCATTGATTGAAGCCGACCGCCTTTATTTTGAGGACAACACGAAACTCGTCATCGAGCAGATTTCCACCAAAAGCACGGTCATCATTCCGCTGGCCGACATCCGAAAGATTACCTGTGACGAAACCGTGGGCGTTTCAGAAGCCTCGGACGCGACGGTTTCCCTCTCCCCCAACCCCGTTCACGATGCTTTCACGCTCCGCAACCTTGAGGGCAAGGAAAACATCAGCATCTACGCCCTCGACGGAAGATTGGTCAAATCAATGGAAGTTACAGGAAACCAATCCATTGACATCAGCGACCTGCCCATTGGGTTGTATCTCGTCAAAACTCAATCATCAACCCTAAAAATGATTAAGTTATGAGAAAGTCATTGATTATCATAGCCTTATTGCTGGGCTGCTTTAGCCTTAATGCGCAGGAGTACCACATGAAAGTCTTCAATACTGCCTTCATACTTTATGATAAGGATGTGAGCACTATTGAAGAATTTCGTTTTAATGGCGAACACATGTTCATTAACGATGATAATGGAGGTAGCACACTGAATATCAGAGATATTGACAGCATTGTTTTCAGGCAAGAGTCACCACACACGGGCGACACAATTTACATCACCTACAACGGCAATTCCGTAACGGTGGACAATCCTTTCGCTGATGACGGGGTTCAAATCCATACAGACGGTGCTTTCGTTGATGTGGAATCGTGGAGAATGGATGTTCCATACGTAGTTTCCGGTAGTTCGGACAATGGAAGGCTAATTTATTACAGCATGATGCCCTTTCATTTGACGCTCGACAACTTATCCTTGTCCAACCCTTCTACTGTCACTATCGCAATGGGCGTTTATGTTCCGGTAACACTGAGACTCAAAGGCACTTCAACACTTGCCGACGGCGCTAACGGTCCACAAGTAGGTACAATGGATATGCCTTGCGAACTTACCGTAAACGGCACGGGAACGCTACAAATTACAGGCAATGCCAAACATGCCATGAACATTGAAGGGCCAATCACCATCAACTCAGGTACTATCCGTATCCTTGGCAGCGACAGCGACGGCATCCACGGCAGCAGCAACTTGACATGGAACGGAGGCACACTCGACATCGTTTCGGCAGGTTCCGACGGTCTTGATATTTCGGGCAACGTGACCATCCAAAACGGCGATTTGAGCATCAACACGACGGCGGAAACCCAAAGAGGCATCAAGGTTTCGGGCGTTTTCACGATGAACGACGGCTCTCTCAACATCAACACGAGCGGCACGGACAGCAAAGGAATCAAGGCCGACAACCTTGTTTATTTTAATGGCGGCAACCTTACCATTGTGAACTCCGGCGATATGTCGAAAGGCATCAAGGCTGACGGCGACATCAACATTACGGGAGGAATCATCAACATCACCTCTTCGGGAAGCACGGTTTTGGAATCGGTAAACAACCAGAACGTGCCGGCCTATTGCACGGCCATCAAGTGCGACACCGATATTAATATTACCGGCGGCGACTTCACCATCACCTTGCCCACTTCGAACCACGGCGGCAAAGGCATCAGCACGGACGGCAACCTGACCATCGACGGCGCCACTATGACCATCACCACGCAAGGCGACGGCGCGACCTACACCGTCAGCGGCTCGACCAAAGACGCTTACACCTCGGCCTGCCTGCGCTCCGACGGCAATATGAGCATCCTTTCGGGCAACATCACCTTAAATAGTTCAGGCACAGGCGGAAAGGGTATCAATGTGGGTGACGACAGCCACACCACCTCCACCCTGACCCTTGGCACCACGGGCGGCAACGATGACGACCTCATCCTCAACGTGACCACAAGCGGCGAGCGCATCACCATCAGTTCAGGCGGTGGCGGCGGCTGGCCTCCCGGACCGGGACAAGGCGGCGACTACGCCAACCCGAAAGGCATCAAGAGTCGCGGCAACCTGACCATCAACAGCGGTACCGTCACGGTCAACTGCACCCAAAACAACGAAGGCGGCGAGTGCATCGAGAGCAAGGCCACGCTGACCATCAACGGCGGAAATATCGAAACTTATTCGAAGACCGACGACCCCATCAACGCGGCACAAAACCTCACCATCAACGGCGGCACCATCTATTCGCATAGCGACAACAACGACGGCATCGACTCAAACGGCACCCTGTTCCTTAACGGCGGCTTCGCCATCTCCAACGGCGCGCGCCAGCCCGAGGAAGGCTTCGACTGCGATTGGAACCAATTCAAAATCACGGGAGGCACCCACATCGGCACGGGCGGCGCAACGAGCGACCCAACGCAAAGCGTTTGCACCCAACCCACGCTGAAAATCAACACGCAACCCGGCTACGCCATCCAAGTCCTGAAATCGGACGGCACCGTGATTTGCACCTACCAATGCCCGACCTTCACGGGCGGCGGTGGCGGCGGTCCTGGCTGGGGCAACAATATGGTGATGCTCTTCACCGACCCGCAACTGCAAACGGGGCAATCCTACACCGTGAAATACGGCGGCACCATCAGCGGCGGCACCAACTGGCACGGCTACTACACTGGCAACGTCACCTACACGGGCGGCCAAAGCACCAATGTCAATGTCAATTCGATGTACACCACCGTAAGCGCTGGAGGTGGCGGATGGTAAAAATCCCCAATCCTGAAACCCTGAAATCTCTAAACCATACAATTATGTTCAAAAAATCCATCTTACCAGCATTGCTGATGGCTGTTATCGCGCCACTAACAGCCCTTGCACAGACAAAAGCCACCACCGACACGTGGGACTTTGTAACCTCATTCTCTTGCTCCACAGGCCGACAGCACGGCGTGGTCTACGACGGCCAGCACATCTACACCAGCGCTTGGGGCAAGTCGTCGAATGTGCTGTGGATGTTCTACAAATACGACCTCGACGGCAACCTCTTGGACGAATTCGACGTGGCCGGAATCGACAATTCCGACAACTACCTCCGCGACATGACCTACGACGGCCAGTATTTCTACGGCTGCGACGCCCATTCCAGCAACATTTGGTGCTATGACCTCCACAACAAGACGTTGGTAGGCCAAATCAGCACACCCTTCAACGAGCTCGGCACCTGCACCTACGACCCCGTTTACGACGCTTTCTGGGTCGGCGAGAGAGCCACGGGCAACAGCCCCAACCTCCATCTCGACCTCAAGCTCGTCGACCGCAGCGGCAACGTCATCAAGACCGCAACGGCACACAACCTCGGCGGGCACACCGTGCATGGCACGGGCTACTTCACCGACGAGGACGGCGCAGCCCACCTCTACCTGTTTGCCGTGGAAGGCTTCACCGCACATGTGTTCGACTACAACATCGACACCGACGAGATGAACCCCAACTACATCTTCGACTTCTCCGTCACGCCCGGCTGGGGCTATGCTTGCAGCGCAGGCGGCGCCTTCATCGGCGATATGGACGGCACGACTTGCTTCTTCGGCGACGTCGACAAAAGCCCCAACCTCATCGGCATCTACGCCCTAAGCGAATACACTCCCGTCGTCCCAACGCCTCCAGAGGGCGACATCTTCTTCGACTTCAACGACGGCATCATGCGCTGGACCACCATCGACGGCGACGGCGACGGCTACAACTGGGAAATGCGACAAAACTGGGGCAACCCCGACAATCCCTTCAGCGTGACCTCCGCCTCCTATGACGACCTCAACAGCATCGTGCTCTATCCCAAAAACTTCTTGGTCACCCCTTACAAACTTGATTGCGAAGAAATCACCTTCATCGCCTGCGCCCAAGACGCTGCGAACCCCGCCGAACACGTAGGAGTGGCAGTCTCGACGACGGGCAACACCAGCGCAAACGACTTCACCATCGTTTGGGAAACCGAACTGAGCGCCAAATCGCCCGGACAATGGCATTACTACGACGTCGACCTCAGAGCCTACCAAGGACAGGACATCTATGTGGCCATCGTCCACTTCAACTGCTCCAACCAGTTCATGCTGAACATCGACGACGTGATGCTCTACAGGGCCTACAACCAAGCGGACGAAAACAACGCCGCCACCCTGAGCGTCTATCCCAACCCTGCCTCCGACCTAATGAAAGTGGAAAGCACGCAAACCGTAGGCAGCTACGAGGTGTACGACATCACCGGCGCAAGGGTCATCCGCAACGAGCCAAACGCCAAGGCCTTCACCCTCGACCTGCGCGACCTGCCTTCAGGCACCTATCTCCTCAAGACCGTCTCAGAAGGAAGCACGCAGACACGACGCATCGTGAAGGAATAAGCCATAGCGGAGCCATACTATTTTCACACATCGAAAAACCCGAAAAACGAATCCCATTTTTCGTGCCTTTCGGGTTTTTCGGTGCCGAAAAACACTTGTAAACCAAAAATTTTGCAACTTAATTACCGACCCATCAAAAAAAGTTGTAATTTTGCAGTCGGATAAACGCCCATTTTTATTGCAACTATTTGAAAATCAGATAATTAAATACCAATCAATTAAAACATTATTAATCAATTAAAAACAAAAATCATGTTAAAAAAGTCTTTACTCACCATGCTGCTGCTGGCGATTTTCGCGCCTTGGGCAGTGGGACAAAACAACGTCTATCAAAAAGTGACCGCAAGCCAGACCGACTGGAGCGGAACCTATTTGCTAGTGAACACTGCCGCTGGCAGAGCTGCAGTAGATGGCATTTCCTACTATATGTTGAATACTACCAGTGTTACCATTAACGGCACTGAAATCTCTACTCTTGGATCGGCTGCATTAGTGACAATCGAATCAGCTGGGGACAACTACAAAATCAAAGTTGGCGATAGGTATCTGAAAAGATACAATGCCTCTTCCTCCAACTTACAATTGTATGAATCATGGGAAGATAGCAATCTTTACAAATGGATTATTACTTATTCAGATGGGATTGTAATCAAGAGCGCTTCTACTAATACAGTAAATTACCTCTACTTTAGCACACAATACAATCAATTTGGTTTGCAGAGCGGGTCGTCAACTGTTGATTTCTATAAAGAAACCGCTGGCAGCAACTACCAGGCTCCGCCTGCTGTTACCATCGGAACTGTAACAGGCCACACCGCTGAAATCAGCTGGGTTGCCCCAACCACCAGCAATACCATCAACGGTTATGCCTATCAATACAAGAAGCACGAAGTTTCTACTTGGGGAACCTTGGTAGAAGTGAGTGCCGCAACATTATCCTGCACCCTTGAAGGATTGGATCCCGAGACCGAATATGATTTCCAAGTAAAGGCGTTGTACACTGGTGATACTGAGAACAATTTCAGAGCCGCAAGCTTCACCACCATCGAAGCTTGTCCCACTCCTACCGATTTAATTTGCACTGCATACAATGCAACAACAGCCACATTAGGATGGTCAGACACAGGAGCAGGTTCATACGATCTTTACGTCACTGACGATGAAAACGATGTGCCAAATCAGAGTAGCGATGCCACTCACACCAGCAACACTAACTCGAAAACCATCGAAAGCCTTACTGCTGAAACACCGTATTATGCCTATGTGCGTGCTAACTGTGGTGGCACCGACGGCAAGAGCGATTGGAGTGCAGTTTGCTCATTCACTCCTTCTGCAGCACAGAATTTAACCGTAAATAATACAGGTACTTCTACAACTAGCAACTATGTTCCTCTCTATGGGTATTATACATCTACTGTAGGTACAGAAGGTCAATATATCATCCCTGCTTCGGCATTAAATGATGTTAAATGGGGAGAGATTAAAAAACTGACCGTTTACGCGCAATCCAACCACGATTTCGGAGGAACGTTTGAAGTTCGTTTGGCAGAACTCGATGCAACCACTTTGGATGCATTGTACACAGGCACTATGACCACCGTCTATTCAGGTCCGTTGGCCGTCACAGGTGACGACCATGCCATGGAAATTGAATTCACCACCAATTATATGTATACAGGAAAGAATTTATTGGTTGGCATTTGTGTAAGTAGTGCAGCTACTGGCTCATCGTTTACTTATCCTTGGGTTGGAATAAGCACTTCAACCAATACAGCCTTCTATCATTATGTCGGTTATAGTACTTATAATTATTCAGTCAAATTCCTCCCAACAACCACCATTACTTACATTCCTGGTGAAGAACCCGAGTGTTATCCACCGACGGGGTTGACTTACAATTCATCTACCATCACTGAAAGCTCGGTTGATTTGAGTTGGACTATAAGCAGCAATACTACTTCCTGCACACTGCATTACCGTGAAATAGGTACTGAGACATGGCTTGAGAAAACAGACCTTGTAAGCCCTACTTCATACACTTTGAGCGGTTTAAAGACGCACACCCAATATGAATATCAGGTTAGAGCCTTGTGCAACGGAGAAAACACAGAGTGGTCTGAATCGTGTACGTTCTCTACTGATTGCGGTGCTTATGCCATTCCATATAGCTATGATTTCGAGTCAAGTTTTGATTTGGAATGCTGGACTGAAATTAAAACTGGCACAACTGGTATTTCTGCTTCTGGAGGCTATCCAAATAGTGGTGCAGCTTACATGTTTGCTTATAAAACAACTACAGACCAATATTTAATTTCACCCGAATTAAGTGGAATCACTTCAGTAGGAGTGAAGGTGACATTCTATTATAAGAGGAGAGGAAGCTACGCAGAACCATTCAAGGTGGGTTATTCAACTACTGGCAAAGCAGTTTCTGATTTCGAGGGCAAATGGGGCGATGAACTATCACCCAGCAGCAATTCAACATACGATAAGTATTCCCAAGTGTTCCCTGCCGGAACCAAATACATTGCCATATACTATCCAAAGAGTAATAATTATGGCCTTTATATCGACAACATCAGCTTCACTATTCCTGAAAACACCTTCACCGATGAAGGCGATTGGAATGACGCTACAAAGTGGTCATACGGCACGCTGCCCACAGATGCTGACAACGTCCTGATCAACGCCGCTTGCACCATCCCTGCCGACTGCATCGCCGAGGCCAACAGCATCACCTTTGGCGCCAACGGTTCCCTCACCATCGCCGACGGCGGACAACTCATCACCAACACGGCTGTCACGGCCACGGTGGAGAAGAACATCTCGGCCTACAGCGAGGCCACTGGCATGGGCAATACCGACGGCTGGTACTTCATCGCCACACCTATCAACACCACTGGATATGCCCCCACAACCGCCAATATGACTATCAACACTTACGACTTCTACTACCTCGACCCGAGCAATACTATGTGGGTTAATTACAATGGCAGTCACAACCCGGGCTTTGGCCTCCAAAACGGCAAAGGCTATCTCTATGCCAACAGCAATGGCACTACCATCAGTTTCACTGGTGAGGTCTTGGCCGCCGACGGCAACGCTGGCGTGTCACTCCTTGAAGGCTGGAACCTCATCGGCAACCCGTACACTTACAACGCCTATGTGAACGAACCTTATTATAAGATGAATGAAGCTCGCACAGGTATCGAATTTGTGGAAAACAACGCCGCCATTGCACCTTGCACGGGTATCGTCGTAGAAGCCACCGAAGCAAGGAATGTCACCTTCACCAAGAACCAGAGCAATACACCCGAAACCTCGCTCAACAACGGCTTCTTGAACATCACCGTGGCACCAGCCAGCTTGCGTGCTTCGGCTGGCTCTGCCGCTGCCATCGACAAGGCCATCGTCAGTTTCAACAAAGGCAGCCAGCTCGGCAAGTTCTACTTCGGCACACAGGCCGCAAGCCTCTACATCCCGCAGGGCGACAAGGAATACGCCATCGCCAACACCGAAGCCCAAGGCGAAATACCGGTCAACTTCAAGGCCAACCAAGACGGCCAATACACGATCACGGTGAGCCCCGTAGGCGTGGAGATGAACTACCTCCACCTTATCGACAACATGACGGGTGCCGACGTTGACTTGCTGGCCCTTCGACAGGCTCAGGGACCAGCCAGCTACACCTTCACGGCCAAGACTACCGACTATGAATCAAGGTTCCGCTTGGTGTTCTTCGCAGACGAGGCCGTCAGCGAACCCAATGAGGCGTTTGCCTTCATCAGCAACGGTGCCCTCATCATCGCCAACGAAGGCCAAGCCACCCTGCAAGTCATCGACATCACAGGCCGCATCCTGAGCAGCGAGGCCATCAACGGCAGCGTCAGCAAGGCCATCAATGCCACGCCCGGCCTCTATGTGATTTGCCTCGTCGACGGCGAGAACGTGAAGACTCAGAAAATCGTGGTGAGATAAACCGAACATTTTAACCATACGACACAAATACAGCAATGAAAAAACAGTTCTGACAATCGCAATCGCCCTGATGATGGGCACGGCTTTCGCCCAACAAGGTGGCGGAGCCCTGAAAAGAAGCCAGCAGTATGAGGCTGCCCGCAACGAAAACAACATGCGCGGCGGTTCGTTGCTGCTTCCCAGCCAACACGGCACTAACACAGACACCGAGGGCAACGGCGGCCCATTGGGCAGCGGCGTGGCCGTGCTGCTCGGCCTTGGCGCAGCCTACCTCGTAGGCAAGAAACGCCGCGAGGAATAATCACTCGTGCAAACCAATCCGACGGCGGAGACGGTGCTTGCATCGCCTCCGCCGTTGTTTTTGCTCCTATCCCGTCGATGCAAGGCATCGCCATCGTGGAATCATTACTTCAATTATTTTCCTAAAAATCAGAAAAAAACAACCACGATTCAATTTTTTTCAATAATTTTGCCGCCGCAAATAGAATAGCAACAAATCTAAGAATAAATCAAACATTACAACTTCAAAATGAACAAGTTAAGAAAAACTTTACTCATCTTATTTGCCACAATGACGGCCGTTTTTGCGCCGTTGGCAATGAACGCACAAACCAATGGCAACTGGATTGACCAACGCGAAACCACTTGGGGATCGGATTACGAAAACACTTCCTCATTTACCATCAGCACGGCTGGACAATTGGCTCAACTCGCCTACATGGTCAACAATGGCAGCTCATTTGAGAACAAGACCATCACACTGACTGACGACATCGATTTGGCAGGACTTTATTGGACCCCGATAGGCAACGACGATAATGATTTCCGTGGCTCATTTGAAGGCGGCAACAAAACCATCAGTAATTTGACCATTAACAATACCGCTCAATACCAAGGTCTGTTTGGCAGCTTAGCCTCTGCCTTTGTAATGAATGTCAACCTTGTTGATTGCAACATCACTGCTGGTTCTTTCACGGGAGGCATCGCCGGAGATGCAGGTTGGACTACCATCTCCAATTGTAGTGTCAGTGGTGAAATTCACAGTGCAGGAACATCATCTCATAACTATGGAGGTATCGTTGGAAATGTCAGTGGAAGCTCCTATGGAAACCTCATCATTGTTGGTAACACCAATACAGCATCTGTTAGCGCAACGGAAAACGGATATGCTGTTGGAGGCATAGTAGGATACTTTGGCCGAACCACGAAGTTCAGAAACAACTTCAGTACAGGCGTTGTTTCTGGATCGGATTATGTTGGCACCCTTATTGGCATGATTGATGAAGATGACTATAATGAGTTTACCAACAACTGCTATCCAGCAAACGCTAATCTTACTGGTGCTGTGGGTTCAAGCGACGCTTCCACAGGTCACGACATTGAAGGCGCTTCCGTTGGTTTCACCATCACGGCAGGCCAAGATGTCACTATTTCACTTCCTGACCCTGTTAAAACCTATAATAATGTAGCTTATTACATGAGCAGCGTGGAGGTGAGCACAACAGGTTTCACCGTGCCCCAAGGCAATCACTTCACGGGTTATTCTGTCAACAGCGGCAGCATCAGCAATGCTGGTTTGATGGTTGGTTCGCACACCCTCACTGGGGCTACCGAAAATGTGACTATCAGCGGCACGTATGCGGAAGGTGAGCCTACCGATTTCAGCAACCTTATTAGCATTGAGGTTGAGGATGCCACTTACGATGGCCAAGCACATCTGCAAGAACCCGTGGTGATGATGGGCAACACGACGCTTACCAAAAACGTGGATTACGCCGTCAGCTATAGCGGAGCTTGCATCAACGCTGGCAAATACACCTTGACCGTCACGGGCATTGGTATGTACACTGGAAGCAAAACCGCAACCTTTAATGTTTTGCCCTACAACATTAACAACGATAATGTTCAAATTAAGAATGTTGTGAACATGGGCTACGACTGGGATCCTTCGACCTATGAACCAATCTTTTATGTCTACTATACAGGCAGCGACATCACCTTTAATGCAGCGGATGTGGAAGTTGCGATTAGGGTCAATTATTCCTATACCAATTTAACTCCTAATACTGATTTTACAATCTCAATAGATCCTTCACCTGTTCACGATGTTGGGAACTACACCCTCAATGTCAACGGCGAAGGCAACTATACTGGTACAAAGAGCCTTTCTTTCAGCGTTGTTTACTCCGCACCCCACGACATTACGGTGACCAACACAGCCACAACAGCCACCTTGACATGGAGTGATGAAAACACCCCCCTCCGTTGGGAGGTTGAATATCGGATTTACGACCTTTCAGCCCCACATGACATATACTATCCATTCGAGATTGTTGGTATCGTGTCCTCAGACACAAAGAGCATCACGCTGACAGGCCTCATCCCAGAGAGCGAGTACATGGTCCGTGTCCGGGGCATCTACAGCGATAGTCAAAGCCAGTGGAGTTATGAGAGGGTTATGTTTGAAACTTCCACCAAGATTACTATTGGCGAGAGCGAAAGTGGCACAGAATACTTGCCCACTACGACAGATTCACTATACGCTGTGTCGCAGCAAATCTATACCGCCTCCGAGATTGGCCAAGCTGGAACTATTGCCACTATTGAATTTTTAAGTGACGTATGGGGGGACAACCCTATAACACGCAACGTGGATGTCTATATGGTTCACACCAACAAGACAGCATTCGCTGACGATTCGGATTGGATTAGTGTTACCGGCAATGACAAGGTGTTTTCAGGAGAGGTCGGATTCTATTCCTGGACCACCATCATTTTATCAACACCTTTCTCATATAACGGCAGTGACAATCTTGCCATCATCGTCCATGACAAGACGGGTAGCACTGACAACAGCACTCCATTTGGATGTTTTGCTACAGAAAGCAATCAAGCCTTGTTCGTTTCTGGCAGCACTGACTATGACCTGACCTCGATGAGTGGTGTAACAGGAACCCTTGCTTCAAGTAAGAACCAAATCCGTCTCCTGATGCCGGACAAGATCATCTCGACAGCTGGAAATTGGAACGTGGATGCCAACTGGAATCCTTCAGGTGTTCCAACAAGCTCGGATGTTGCCATTGTCAACGCCAATGTCACCATCCCAAGTGGATGTATCGCCCAAGCCTCCATCGTATCAGTAGGAAACGGTTCGCTCACCATCGAGGAAGGCGGACAACTCATTTGCAGCAATGCTGCGCCTGTCACAGTGAAAAAGACCATTGGAGCTTGGACAACAGCCCCTGTCGGTGGATGGTATTTCATCGCCTCTCCTTTGAAAGAAAACCTTATGCCAAGCGAAGTGAACAATATGCTCACCGATGAGGTGGAAGTCCCCTACTCTTTCGACCTTTACAGGCTTAACGGCACCACTTGGGAAAACTACCATCAGCACAATGATGGTGGCTCTGTTGAACCATATTATCCTGGTGGAGGAGGCATAGGTGGAGGATTAACACCTATCAATCCCGGAGGCTCAGGTGGTGATGTCTTCTATCTTAAAAACGGTATTGGCTACCTCTATGCCAACGCAAGTGCCAAAACCTTATCGTTCACCGGCTCCACCAAGCCTTACAATGCCAACTATTACATCACGCTCTCCGAAGGCTTCAACCTTGTGGGCAATCCTTATACCTTCGATGCATACATCAACGGACCTTATTATAAAATGAACGCCAGCGGTACTGCCGTTGAACTGGTGACTGACAATGCCGCCATTGCACCTTGTACGGGTGTGGTGGTGGAAGCCGAATCAACAGGCAATGTCACCTTCACCAAGAGCCCTGCATCCGAAACCACACTCAACAACGGCTTCTTGAACATCACCGTGGCACCAGCCAACTTGCGTGCTTCGGCTGGCTCTGCCGCCATCGACAAGGCCATCGTCAGCTTCAACAAAGGCAACCAACTCGGCAAGTTCTACTTCGGCACACAGGCCGCCAACCTCTACATCCCGCAAGGCACCGAGGAATACGCCATCGCCAACGCCGAAGCCCAAGGCGAAATGCCTGTCAACTTCAAGGCCAACCAAGACGGCCAATACACGATTACGGTCAGCCCCGAAGGCGTGGAGATGAGCTACCTCCACCTTGTGGACAACATGACGGGTGCCGACGTTGACTTGCTGGCCCTTCGACAGGCTCAGGGATCAGCCAGTTACACCTTCACGGCCAAAACCACGGACTATGAATCAAGGTTCCGTGTGGTGTTCTCCATTTGCGAGGACGCAAATGGAGACAATGACAGCTTCGCCTTCATCAGCAACGGAGAAATCCGCCTGCTGGTTGAGACGCTTCCCGAAACCTCTCTGCAAATGGTGGATATGATGGGTCGTGTGGTGGTTTCGGTTGGAGACGTTTCGGGAGACGTTTCAGGAAACGTCTCTACAAACGGGATTCCGACGGGCGTTTATGTGCTTCGCTTGATCAACGGCAATAACGTAAAGACACAGAAAATTGTGGTGAAATAAACTGAATATCTTAACAATTAAACACAAATACAGCAATGAAAAAAACAGTTCTGACAATCGCAATCGCCCTGATGATGGGCACGGCTTTCGCCCAGCAAGGTGGCGGAGCCCTGAAAAGAAGCCAGCAGTATGAGGCTGCCCGCAACGAAAACAACATGCGCAACGGCAGCGGCCTGTTGCTTCCCACCCAACACGGCACTAACACAGACACCAACGGCACCCCGTTGGGCAGCGGCGTGGCCGTGCTGCTCGGCCTTGGCGCAGCCTACCTCGTAGGCAAGAAACGCCGTGAGGAATAATCACATGCGCAAACCAATTCGACGGCGGAGACGGTGCTTGCATCGCCTCCGCCGTCCATTATAGGGCATTCCTGAAAACAGCCTGCCATTTTTATCCCAAATTAACTGCGTTGAATACTTCGTTTTCTTGACAAATGGAAATCTCCATAATAGAGCGTTTTGGAAACACGAACAAAACCAACCTTTTTTTTCGGCTTCGCGCAAGAGAATCTTCAAATTATTGTATTTTTGCAGCCATTATACGAAAAGTGACGGAATCATAAACGAACAACATTATCAATCAAAACAAAATGAACAATCTACGCAAAACTTTACTCTTCTTGTTTGCCTTCATGGCTTTCGGGCAGACGGCATGGGCACAAAGCGAATGGCCCAAAGTATGGACAAGCGGCGGCACCACTTGCACCCTCACGGCAGACAGCGTTTTCACCGTGACACCCACCAACGGCACTTCCGGCGCGATGGCCGACTATACACGTGACGATTCAAACCCGGAACTATTTGCGCCTTGGTATCAAATCTTTTCAAAGATTAAAACCGTCATCTTCGAAGATGGTGTGACCCATGTGGGCAACTCAGCTTTCAATCTCAGTTATTATGCTTTTTATAATAGTCTTTATAATACTGGTGACAAAGTAATCAAACTCGACACTGTTTCCATTGGCAACGACGTGGTGAGCATTGGCGACGAAGCCTTTACCGGCTGCAAGTTTCAGTCCATCAATATCCCTGACAATGTGGTCACCATCGGATCAGCTGCCTTTTATGTTTGTAGTAGTGCGGTGTCCATCCATATCGGTAACGGCGTGACTACTTTGGGAAGTAATGCCTTCGCAAACTGTGATGATGTGCAAAACCTCTATATCGGGCAAAGCGTAACCACTTTAGGAGAGGACTGTTTTCATTGGTCATGCTTTAATGCTGACATCGAATGCCACGCTGCGCCTTTCGGCACATGGGTGAGTAGCAATAGTGACTTTACTGATTCTCCTTCTTCTCCTTCTTCTCCTTCGGCGAACAATGGCCGTTTTCACGTGGCTTATGCGGACTATATTGACTGGGTGACAGCTTTTCCAAACACTGGATGTGTCTTTATACCTGACTTGGATACCCAGATTCATTGGACGTCAGGTGATTGCGAACTCGACCTTGATGGATACGGCACCCTCACCATCAGCGGCAGCGGTGCCATGGCCGATTATGCCACCCCCGCTGACTGCCCCTGGAACAATGCGGACATCATCAGCAAAGTGAACAGGGTGATTGTGGAAGACGGAGTCACCACCTTGAGCAACAACGGTTTCACGGGCTTCACCAATGTCACCGATGTGATTTTCCATTGCGACGCACTGCAAGCCTGGCCAAGCTGCAACACCGATTTTTCGGGCAATACCATCTGCTATGTCAACTACAGTTGGACAGGACTTTATGCCAATGCTTTGGCTCAATTCCACTTCAACTGCGGCTACGGATTGGATTGGAATTTGGAAACCAACGGCACCCTGACCATCAGCAAGACCCTGCCTGGATCAGGTTTGTTTTATGACTACCAAAACGCAGAGCAGTTGCCTTGGTACGACCATGTGGGCGAAATCTCCGACGTGGTTTTGGGCGAGGGAGTGCTCGACATCGGCAGTTATGTGTTTTCAGGCATCAACGCCTCTACAATTACCATTGCAGAGACAGTGACGCACATCAAAGGCCACGCCTTCGACGGTTCGCCGATACAGTTTTTCACCGTGCCAACAAGCGTCACCCAAATTGACGCCTACGCTTTCGCCAATTCCGGCTTGTACACTTTTGAGATCCCTTCGTTCATGACCCAGATTCCCGAAGGTCTCTTCAAAGACTGTCAAGACCTGACGCGAGTGACCTTCAACGAAGGCATCACCTCTATCGGCAAGAACGCCTTCTACAACGCGGGACTTACCGAAGTAGACCTTCCTTCCACATTGACCACCATAGGCGAAAACGCCTTCGCCAACACTTCATTTGCCGAGATTACCATCCCTGCCTCGCTGACCACCATCGGCGTTACCGGCACTGCTGCCCAATGGCGATCGAAGTTCCCCAATGCGTTGGTGAATTTTGTTGAAGACACGTATGATCCCGAACATCCGTATGAAATTTATACCAGCAGCGACTGGAATAAATTCTGTAACATGGTGAAGAATGTGTCCACTCAAATTAATGCCAAACTGATGGCCGACGTCAATATCGGCAATCTTAGCAATATGGTTGGTACCGGAAGCAAGAAGTATTCAGGGACCTTCGATGGGAACGGCCACACCCTGACCTTCAACAAAAGCCAAGATGACGCGACTACACGTGCACCTTTCCTGAATATTGAGGGTGCCCATATCAAGAACTTGCACACCGCAGGCTATTTGAGAACAGGTTATATCGAAGGCTATACTATTAGCATACCACATAATGTATTGAGTGCCCAACACTGTAGTGGATTGGTAAGCCATGTTTCGGGTTCAGATAATCAGATCAATAATTGTCAGGTCAGTATTACCTTGGATATATACCATCCTTCCAGAGGCAGTATTAATGGGAATATGAATAGCAATGGTGATGATTATTGTGGTGGTTTGGTGGGTGAGATCGTTTCAGGCGCCGAACTGAATCTATCGGACTGCCTTTTCGACGGCATCATCCAATATCTTGATTCAAAGGGTCAATATACGGTGCCGAAGCCTACCAAATGTGGCGGTTTTGTAGGCCACAACAAAGGCACAGTGACCATTTCCAATTCACTCTTCAACCCGACCGACATCACTTTCACTGGAGGCGACGGCAACAAAACCTTTGTAAATAACGATGGCGGCACGATGAGCCTCAATAACTGCTATTATACCAGTGTCTTGGGCAGTTCGCAAGACGGCATCAACGTTTCGAGTTGGAGCCCTTGGCACATCGCATCGGGGCTTGGCTCAGGATGGACCATTAGCAGTGATGGAAAAGCAGTGCCCGCTATGACAGAACACACGCTGGCAGGTGAAGGAACTTACGGAACTCCTTATCAGATTGCCGATGCCGACGATTGGGCTTATCTCGCCCGTATGGCCAACGGCAATTCGGACATCACCAACGGCAATTATTTCAAAATGACCAATGACATCAGCACAAACATTCCGATGGGTTGTCCTGCTGTAAGCCGCCCCTTCCGAGGCCACTTCGATGGCGACGGCAACACCCTGAACGTGAATATCAACTTCAGCGACGACTACACGGCCCCCTTCGGCAGCATCAGCGGCGCCACCATCGAAGGCCTTGTGGTGACTGGCACGGTAAGTGGAGGCAAATACTCGGCAGGCTTAATCGGCACAACAGAGGGTGCTAACGATGTTATTAACACTATCAGCAACTGTAAGGTGTCAACCGCTGTCACTACAAGCGGCAATTATGCTGGAGGCATCATGGGACACGGCAACAGCGTCCATAACAACATTTCCGGTTGCTGGTTCGACGGCAGCATCACCAAGGCCTCCGGCACGGGCAGTTATGCCGGCGCATTGATGGGCTGGTGTACAAACGTGGACAACCAAAACGTGATAGGCTGCTTCGTGACCGGCACCTTGAGCAACTTCGACCACATGGGCATGAACTATTCCGACGAAAATGACGGAAAAGTTTTCGGCGGAACCAACTGCTACCACCTCCTCGACCCCACCTATTATAACGAAGCACCTCATGCCTACAGCATCACCAGCGGCACTCAGGGAATGACAATATCCAACATCGATCTTATTGTGTATAATCCTGTAAGCGGCATCAATTACTATAACGTCGGGATGACCGTGGACAGTGTGCTTTATGGAGGTCCTAACGAAAGTTTCAGTCTTCAAATCACCGCCCCTGAAGGATTCACGATCAGCAATGTCAAGGCCAATGGCGTGGATGTTTCGGAAGGACAGTTCGGATACTCTGTCTCCATCAGCAACACCAACCCCGTCGATGTTGTGGTCACTGCCACATTGACCTTGACGGGCGACCCGATTCACGAAATCAACACCGTTGACGATTGGAACACGTTTGCCTACACCGTCAGCAACGGCTGCCACAACTATAGCGGCGAGACGGTCTCCTTATACGCCAGTCTCAGCGTGACTGAGATGGTGGGCACCAATGCAGGCCGTTTCAGAGGCACTTTCAACGGTAATGGCAACACCCTCACTTTCAACGCCAACACTGCGGAGCAACTTTGCGCACCTTTCCGTTGGATACAGGATGCCACCATCCAAAATCTCTCCACTACAGGCACCATCACCACCTCCAACCAAATGGCGGCAGGCATCGTAGGCCGCGCCTTCGGCAACTGTTACCTTGTGGACTGCCATTCCGACATGGAGATCATCAGCTCAAAGAACGGCGACGGCACCCACGGCGGATTGGTGGCCGTGCTGAACCATTACAACACTTCCGAAATTTCGGAATTGCATTTCAACCGTTGTGTCTTCGACGGAAAACTGCTCACCACCAACAGCACCACAAATTGTAGCGGTTTCGTGGGCTTCTCGCACGGCAACACCATTTGGTTCGACAATTGCCTGTTCGCCCCTGCGGAAGTGTCGTCATCAATGGGCGCTTGCACTTTCGGACGCAAAAACGACGACGGAACATATTACTTCACTAATGCATTATATGCGACCCAATTCGGCACGGAACAAGGCACACAAGCCTATCCCATCAACGCCAATCCCGCTGACTACGGTGAAACAGGTACCGGCAACGGTATGCTCAAGGTTTACGACAACGGCCTGTATTTCGATGGTGTCCTCAATAGTGCCACTCCCGGCTTCACCACCGAAGGCAACTGGAGCACCGCCAGCAATTGGAACACGGGTTCAGTGCCCAGCGCAAGCAGCAGTGTCATCATCGCAGCCCATGCCACAATCGCATCGGGCGAAACGCTCAACCAAACTGGCAACATCATCCAATACGGCGGCAACCTCATCGTGGAGGACGGCGGGCAATTGATTACCGCCAACGCCGTGCAAGCCATGGTGAAGAAGAACATCGCAGGCTATGGAAGCGGAACTGCCGGCTGGAACTTCATCGCCACACCTATCGCCGCCGGCACCACGCCTTCATCTAACAACGGAATGATGACCGTACCACCCGAAGACTACGACCTCTATTATTACGAGGAGCATAACCAGTATTGGAGAAACTACAAGAATACCGGCAGTGCCTTACATCCCGACTTCCAGCTCAACAACGGCCAAGGCTATCTCTACGCCCATCGTTCGACCGGCGAATTGCTGTTTGAGGGAACCACCTTCTTTGTTTCTTCGCATTCCAAGACCGTCGATTTGGAATATCACGCCACAACCGAAAGCGGAGAGACCAACCAACTTGCCGGCTGGAACTTGGTGGGTAACCCGTTCACCTACAACGCCTACGTCGACAAACCTTACTACAAGATGAACGCCGACGGCAGCGCGATTGAAGCCACGCCTGTGGAAAACTACACCGAATCGGGAAACACCATTGCCCCTTGCACGGGCGTTTTGGTGAAAGCCAACGGCACGGGCCAGAAGGTCACCTTCAGCAAGGATGCCCCAAGCACACAAAGCGCCAACCACGGCTTCTTGCAAATCGCTTTGGCGGAAGCCAACACACGCGGCATCCAAAGGATTGACAAAGCCATCGTGAGCTTCAACGAAGTCGACGCGCTTGAGAAGTTCTACTTCGGCGAGCAAAACGCCAACCTGTACATCCCGCAAGGCGGGAAGGAATACGCCATTGCCACCGTCGGTAGAGAAGGTGCAAGCACCGTCTCAACAATGCCAATCAATTTCAAGGCGGCCAAAGACGGCGAATACACGATTTCGGTCAAACCGAAAGGCGTGGAAATGGATTATTTGCACCTTATTGATAATATGACAGGATCGGATGTTGACTTGCTTGCCGCCGCTTCCACAGGCTCAGCGTCCAGCTATACCTTCACCGCCAAGACGACGGATTATGAATCGCGATTCCGCTTGGTGTTTTCCAGCGACGTTGCAGACGAGGCCGCCTGCGAACCCGATGCACCGTTTGCCTACATCAGCAACGGCGAAATCCGATTGTCGGTAGAGACGTCTCCTGAAACGTCTCTGCAAATCGTGGACATAATGGGACGTGTGTTGGTTTCGGTCGGAAACCTTTCGGAAGACGTTTCAGGAAACGTCTCTACAAGTGGGATTCCGGCGGGCATTTACGTGTTGCGCCTGATCAATGGCAACGACGTGAAAACACAGAAAATCATTGTGAGATAAACCTTGGATTGTAAGGCTCAATGAAAGACACGCCCATTCCTTCCGGCTTGGTTCGGTACATCGAGCAAGACATCCTGCCGCGATACGACCATTTCGATGCCGCCCACCGGCGCAACCACGCCGAAGAGGTGATTACGCGCAGTTTGGCCTTGGCCGGACATTATGATGTGGAGGCGGCCATGGTTTACGCCACAGCCGCCTACCACGACACAGGGCTTTGCGAAGGGCGCGAGACGCATCACCTTGTTTCGGGGCGCATCATCCGCAACGACAGGAAGCTACGGGAATGGTTCACCGAAGAACAGATTGAGACGATGGCGCAGGCCGCCGAAGACCATCGTGCCTCGTCGGGACACGAGCCGCGCTCGATTTACGGCAAAATCGTCGCCGAAGCCGACCGTCTCATCGTGCCCGAAAAGGTCATCCAGCGCACCCTTCAATTCGGCCTCGACCACCATCCCGAACTCGACAAGGAAGGCCAGTACCAACGCTTCCGCCAGCATCTGTTGGAGAAATATTCCGACACGGGCTACCTCAAGCTCTGGCTCCCCGAGTCGGACAATGCGCCCCGATTGGAACAGCTGCGGCAAATCATCCGTGACGAAAAGGCCTTGCGCCAAGCCTTCGAGCGACAATACACCACAACCAAGCCATGAACGACCAAAACATCATCGATTTAATCAAGCGACACGACATCAAGCCTACGGCAAACCGGATTATCGTGGCAAAAGCCTTGGCCGGGCAGCATTGCCCAATGTCGATGGCTGAACTCGAAGACCGCATCGGCAGCATCGACAAGTCGGGCATCTTCAGGACATTGACGCTTTTCAAAGAGCAGCAACTCGTGCATACGCTTGAAGACGGCGACGGCGTGCGCTACGAACTATGCCACAGCCACGACCACAGTATCGACAACGACATGCATGTGCATTTCCATTGCGAAAAATGCGGACAAACCATTTGTTTGGAGCACATCCCAATCCCTGAAATCAGCTTGCCTGAAGACTTTCAGGTGCAAAGCGCCAATTTTGTCCTCAAAGGCACCTGCCCAAAATGCCGAAATCATAGACATCAAAAGCCATAAATGCAATATTTCACCGCACATTTTGTCGGACAATTTAGATATTTTGTATTTTTGCGTCACATTAAAACCACACTACAATGAAAAAAGCACTTGTAACTATCATGTTTTTCTGCCTCTGCGGTATCGCGATGGCGCAAGAAACGAACACCACACAGCTCAAGATGTCGATTGGCGACACCACCTTTTGGAAGCCTTTCGACTACTGCGACAGGTTAGGTTATAGCCTTGCCGGCGACAAACTCATCGAGTTTTATCCCGTACATTTCGGCGAAAAAATCGAAATCGTCGCGAAAAAGGCCGGCAGGACCAGCATCATTGCCACTTGCAGCGACACCGACACCTTGACCTGGGTCGACTTCATCATCACCGACCCAAACGATGTGCCTGTCATAGTTGAAAAACCCGTCAAGCCTGCCACACAGGAATTTACAGGCATCTATCAGTTCAACCCGCCCAAGGACAACTACTTCGTCACCATCAACGACACGGAAAGCAACCGCAAGGAGACCTTCATGAAGCACGGCGACAATGAAGCCCACAACGACGGCGTTGGCTTCGACCGTTTCTGGAACGTCAAGACGGGAAAAGTCTGGTACTACTGCCCCGATGCACAAGGATGGACCGACGACGTTGACTGGGAGTTTGAGCCTTTGGACGAGACCTGCCCCGCTCTCAACTCTTTCGACAAGGAAGTGAAAGACAAGAGCGACCTCTCCAAATACTACGTCGGCACGGAGAAGGTGCTCGACTTCAACTGCTGGCATTTCTTCGTCGACATCGACGAAGACACCATTATCCAGTATTGGGTCGACCCTGCCAACGGCTGCACACTGAAGCGCAAAGTCAACGGCGAGCCCGCAAGGGTGGTCACCGTTTACGACCTCAACTACACGAAACTCTACTTCGGACCCAGCTTCAAGAAAGGGCTGCACGACACGAGAAGATAAGTTGAGAGTTTAGAGTTTAGAGTTTAGGGTGTAGAATTTGGAGTTTAAATCTTTGAATCTTAAATCTTTAAATATCAAATCAATAAAATGGAAAACATCGAATTAAAGAAAACCCCTTACAACCAGATCCATCACGATTTGGGAGCCAAGATGGCTGAATTTGCCGGCTACGACATGCCTATCCAATACACAGGCTTGGTAGAAGAGCACAACAACGTGCGCAACAACGTAGGCGTGTTCGACGTGTCGCACATGGGCGAGTTCCGCGCCAAAGGCCCTCTGGCCAAACAATTCATGCAATATTGCACCGTCAACGACGTGGCCGCATTGAGCGACGGCAAGGTGCAATACACCTGCCTGCCCAATGGCAAAGGTGGCATTGTGGACGATATGCTGGTCTATCGCATCGCCGACGACCACTACTTCATGGTGCCCAACGCTGCCAACATCGACAAGGACTGGGCTTGGATGAGCCAAATTGCCGAGAAGTTCGGAATGACCCTTGGCGAAGACTTCAAGAACGAGAGCGAAGAATGGGCACAATTGGCCGTGCAAGGCCCCAACGCCCTGAAAGCCATGCAGAAACTCACGAAGGCCAACGTGGTTGACATGGAATACTACACCTTCCAAATCATCAACTTCGCCGGTGTCGACAACATCATTTTCTCGACCACAGGTTACACAGGTTCAGGCGGTTGCGAGATTTACATCCCCGTCGCCCACGCCAAGGAGGTTTGGGACGCCGTGTTTGAGGCTGGCAAGGAGTTCGGCATCATGCCTGCCGGCTTGGGCTGCCGCGACACTCTCCGTCTCGAAAAGGGCTTCTGCCTCTACGGCCACGAAATCGACGACACCATCAGCCCCATCGAGGCTGGCTTGGGCTGGATCACCAAGTTTGTGGACGGCAACGACTTCCTCAACCGCGAAATCTTCGCCTCCCAAAAGGCCAATGGCGTGAGCCAGAAGATTGTCGGCTTCGAGATGATCGACCGTGGCATTCCACGCAACGGCTACGAAGTGTGCGACGCCGAAGGCAACTGCATCGGCATGGTGCGCTCGGGCAGCCCGTCACCCTCGACCGGCAAGAACATCGGTACAGCTCTGGTGAAGAAAGCCTTCAGCAAGAAGGACACCGAAATCTTCATCAAGATTCGCAACAAGCTCATCAAGGCTGTGGTGGTTAAGATGCCGTTCTTGGCGTAATAGTCAAGTTCCTTCAAACAAGTTCTTTTTATCAAGAATTTGGAGAATTAGAGAAAAAAAAAATCCTGCCTCGTAATTGTTGGAGGCAGGATTTTTTCATTGCCAATGATAATTTTTGACCAAATTTTATCATTAGTAATGATAATTCAAGTTTCGGTGCATCCCTATGGGATGCGTCGTCCCTTGGTTATGATTTTACCGAACGTGCATCCCTATGGGATGCAACTCAATTGCGTCCAGCTAATCCCGTAGGGATTTACTATCGGTAAAACAAAACAGCATCAAACTTTTGCATCCCGTAGGGATGCGCGAAACTTTAACAATATCTCTTGATCAAGAATTTGGAGAATTAGAGAAAAAAATCCTGCCTCGTAGTCATTGGAGGCAGGATTTTTCATTGCCAATGATAATTTTTAACAAAATTTTATCATTAGTAATGAAAAAAATTGACTAAATTTTATCATTAGTAATGATAATTTTTGTACTTTTGCCACAAAATCAAAGGCAATGGAAAAGGAAATCATCAGCAGAATTATCCGTGAAGGGCAAGATTATATCCCTGAAATAGAGTTATATAACCGCTCGATGGAACTTGAGCGCAAGGGCAATTACGTGTTTGTCGGAGTGAGGCAATGCGGCAAGTCGTATATGCTTTACCAACGCATCCAGCAACTGCTGCAAGAAGGTCATAGCATAAAGGAAATCGTTTATGTCAATTTCGACGACGAGCGTCTTCGCCAAATGAAAGCGGAGGAACTCGACCTGATACTCCAAGCATACGCTTCCACCAACGAGGGCAAACCCTTGTTGTTTTTCGACGAAATCCAGAACATTGAGGGTTGGGAGCATTTTGCCCGCCGGTTGGCCAACCAAAAGCATCAGGTTTTCATCACTGGCAGCAATGCCAAAATGCTCGGTCGCGACATCGCCACCACCTTGGGAGGTCGATATTGGACTCGAAATGTCTATCCTTTTTCATTCAAGGAATACATTGGCAGAGAGCAGATTAACCTCGACCCTCATTGGAGCGACAGTCCGCAGTTGAGATCTGCCGTGGAACGTGCTTTCAACGAATATTTCCAATTCGGCGGCTTCCCCGATGTGTTTGATGTAAGCGCAAAACGATTGTGGCTCAACGAACTCTACAACAAAATTTTCTTTTCCGACCTTGTCGTGAGAAACAAAATCCGCAACGAAGCCTCGCTGCGCATGACCGTCAAACGTTTGGCTGAAAGCGTGAAACAACCAACTGCCTACAACCGCATCAGTAATTTGGTGAAAAGCACCGGCATCAATTGCCAAGCCAACACCGTTATGGAATATGTCAGCTTTATGCGCGATGCCTGTCTGCTGTTTTCCATAAACAACTATGCCTCAAAGTTTTCAGATCGCGAAACCATCAAGAAACATTACTTTGTTGACAACGGCTTGCTGACAATTTTTTTGAACGACGGCGAAACCTCATTGTTGGAAAACCTGTGCGCCATCCACCTTTTCCAGCAATATGGCGACGACCAGTTGTTTTATTACAACAAAAACGTGGAAGTGGACTTCTATCTTCCCGAACAGCACACCGCCATTCAAGCATGTTACAGCATGAGCGAACTTCAGACTTCGGAGCGCGAAATCAATGCGCTTGTGAAACTTCATGCGTTTGAGCCGTTACAACGTGCCCTAATCATCACCCGTGACGATGAATACACCATCCAAAAAGACAACGGCTTGACCATCGAAGTGAAACCCATTTGGAAATGGCTGTTGGAATGATAGCTTTCTGCCAAAAATTCCGACCTTTGCAGCGGAACGATTCTTGATAGCCCTTGCAAACATGGACAACAAACAGGAAAAAAAGAAGTTTTTCGGCAGCCTCGTCATCCCCCTCATCATTGTGACATTGATGTGGTTGGTGAAACTCATGGAGGTTTCGTTTGGCCTCAATTGGGGGAAGTATGGCGTGGCTCCCCATACGGTGCAAGGGCTGTTGGGCATCTTCACCCTGCCTTTCCTGCATGGCAGTTGGGAGCATCTGATGTCGAACTCGGTGCCCATCCTCGTGCTTGGCACGGCATTATACTACTGCTACCCCACCCTCGCCAATCGCGTCCTGATCATCACTTGGTTGGCCAGCGGGCTCATCACTTGGTGCATCGGCAATCCCGAATCGACGCACATCGGGGCGAGCGCCCTCGTCTACGGGCTCAACCTGTTCCTCATCGCCAGCGGCTTCATCCGAGGCAACCGATTGTTGATTGCCATTTCGCTCATCATGGTGTTCCTTTACGGCAGCTTCATTTGGGGTATGATTCCATCATTGGCCATCCCGCAAAACATCTCTTGGGAAGGCCACCTCAGCGGAGCCATCATCGGCGTGCTGTTGGCCATTTTCCTAAGGAAAGAAGGGCCGCAGAAAGAAGTGCATCATTGGGAAGACGACGACGATACGGACAATTCGGGAACCGACAACCCAGAGAACGGAGAAAAGCCTTATTGGGATGTGCCTATGCCTTCAAACGAGGAGCTGACGGTACGTTATCGCTTCAGGCTTTGAAATCAGCCATAAGCACTTCGGCAAGCCGACATTATGACGGCCAAAGCCATAAGCGGGAGCTATCGTTTCATTTTCATATCTTCATTCATTCAATAATAATCATTTCCGTTCGTCGGTTCAAAGCGCGGTGTTCGTCGCTGTCGTTGGGCCACAATGGCTTCGATGCACCATAGCCTCTTGCGGTCAGGCGGGATGCTTCTATGCCTTTGGCAATCAAGGCTTCACGCACCACATTGGCGCGGTCGGCTGACAGTTGCAGGTTGTATTTCGCGTTGCCAACATTGTCAGTATGGCCAGCCAGCTCTACTTTCAGCCCCGGATTGCGATGCAGAAAGTCCACAATCATCTCAATGCCCTCTTGCGAATCGGCTGTCAAGGCGGAGCTATTGAACTCAAACTGAATGTTTTGCAAAACAACGGCATCGCCAGGAGCCAATTCCACCACATCCACCTTCGAGAGATAGTTGGCCGAGTCGGAACGGACTTCCTCGGGCAACTCAAAGGTATAGATGTCGTAACCTCCTTGTCCGCCTTCGCGCTGCGAGGAAATGAAAGCCGTCTTGCCGTCGGCTGCCACGAAGAAGTTGATTTCGTCGCCCTGTGTATTAATCGGGAAGCCCAAATTGACAGGCGTTTGCCATTGCCCATCCTCCCCCCTACGGCTCATAAAGAGGTCGAAGCCGCCCATCCCGACGTGCTTGTCGGACGAGAAATAGAGCGTCCGTCCGTCGGGATGCAGAAAAGGTGCCATCTCAGTGCCTTTCGTGTTGATGGGTTCACCCAAGTTTTGCGGCGCGCCCCACGAGCCATCTGCATTGCGCAAACAACGAAAGATGTCGGCATTGCCGTTGCGCCTCGACACGAAATAAAGCTCTCGCCCGTCGCCGCTCACGCAAGGCTGCGATTCCCAGCTCCTTGTGTTGATGGATTCGGACAACCGTCGTGGTTCGCTCCATTGCCGCCCCGTCCATTCCGAGACGTAAATGTCGCAGTTGCCGTCGCGTCCCCAGCCGCAACCGGTCAGGTAGAGCTTGCGCCCGTCGGCAGAGATGAACGCCGCACCTGGGTCGACATCCTCCGGAAAGGTCGAAAAAGAAAGCACTTGAGGCTCATTCCATTGGCCGTCAGAGCATTCCGCAACGAAAAGGGCTTCCTTTTGAAAGCCATTGTCTGTTGGCGTTTTGCGGGTGAAAAGCAGCTGCCGACCATCAAAGGAAAGCATATTCACATATTCGTCATTATTTGTATTGACCACGTTACCAACGGTTTCAGGAGCGAAAGGCACAGGATGGCACAAAGCCGCATCGCGAAAAGAAGCCACTTCGAGCATTTCGGCCACCACAACATCGTTGAAGGCATTGCCACCCGCCTTCGACAGGTACCAACGCAGCAAAACCAACTCGCGTTTGTACTGGCCTCGCATATCGTACAGTCTTGCCAAGGTGATGGCCGCCGGCGGAAACACCATCGAGTCGGCTGACAAGGCGTTTTCGTAGCCCAAGATGGCCAAGTCGAAGTCCTTGGTTTCCAACCCGATTTCGCCTTCAAGAAGCCAGGCCTC
Organism: uncultured Bacteroidia bacterium; assembly: GCA_902769875.1. Lineage (GTDB taxonomy): Bacteria > Bacteroidota > Bacteroidia > Bacteroidales > F082 > Limimorpha. The sequence continues at coordinate 7,783 of CACXQV010000025.1, read as the reverse complement.
GGCATAGTTGGGATCTTCAATGACCGCCTTCAGCACTTGTTGGTGCGCCTTACGATAGTCGCGCATTTGGAAAGACTTCTCGGCTGCCTCATAATGTTTTACCGCCTTTTTCGGATGTTGGGCGAACATCGCTGCCGGCAAAAACAAGAGAGCCAAAAAACAAAATAAACGGAATCGTCTCATTATCAATTGATTTGAACATTAATTGGATTGCTCGGCAAAAAGAACATCACAAAATAAACCGGAACATAGAGCGTCTTGTCTTCTTGCTTGAATTCGCGCTCATTCGAAAGCACTATGGCTCGTTCCACATGATAGTCAGGGTTGGCAATGAACTTGTTCAAAGCCTTATGGGCCGTATAGTTCTTGCCCGACTTGACCTCAATCGGCACAGCCGAAAGAATGTCGAAGTCGTCAATCAGGAAATCAACCTCGCCCTTGCTTTTATTGTCGTAATAATAAAGATCGTAGCCATGCGCCCGCAACTCCGATGCCACCACCGATTCATACACCGACCCTAAATTGATGCTCTTTTCATCATCCAACACGGCTCTAATGTTGTAACGGTACAATTGATTGGTCAGCAGCCCTACATCGTTCAAATACAACTTCATCAGGTTTTTCATTGTCGATTCCAGCAACGGGAAACGTGGATTGGAAATCGCCTTCACTTCAATGGCGATACCCGATTGGATAAGATATTCAAACTCGTCCGCGTAAGTCGCAAAAGTCTTCCCCTTCTTCTTCTCAATGTCATTAAACTGAATCCGCTTCTTCCTATTCTCCAAATTGGATGGAATCAGGTCGTAGATTCGTCTGATTTTCAACTTGTTTTCTTCGTCATATTGAGCCGCATCCTCACGATAGAGGTTTTCTATGCCGTCATGCACCTTGCGAACCTCAACGATATTGTTGGTCTCGATGAATTTGTTCACCGCATCGGGCAAGCCCCCTACAAGCAAATACTTCTTGAAAAGGTCAAGGAAAACCCGGTGCATAGTTTCATCAAGGCTTACCTGATTTTCAAACGACTTTTTTAATACGGCAATGGCCTCTTCCCCTACGCCGTTTGCCCAAAGAAATTCCTCGAAATCAAGGGGATACATTCTCACGATTTCAATCCGACCACCCGGCTTCGAGAGGGTTTCATTCAAGGCGATGCCCAATTGCGAGCCACTGACAATATAGGTGAAACGGTCGTCGTCTTTCAAAAACTTCAGCAATGTGAGCAGTTCGGGATAAGCCTGGATTTCATCGATAAAAACCAAGGTGTTGTTTTTCTTTTTCAATCTGGAGCCTGCCACGGTGCTCAACCTGAAATAGAAATCCTCCACCGAACCCGTACCTTCAAACGCCTTGCTGCCCTTCTTGTCGTCATACATATTGATTTCCACGAAATTCGGGAACAATTCCTTTCCTATCGTTCTGATAATAAAGGATTTGCCAATTTGTCGTGCTCCATCAACAATCAGAATCTTATTGCTGTCAGAAGTGAAGTGTTCTTCGATTCTCTTTTGGATTTTCCGCCTCAGCATAACCACTTTTTCTTATAATTTATGCCGCAAAAATACACTTTTTCCAAAAAACAAAAGCTCTTTTCGTGACTTTTTCCACTTTTTTTTGCCTATTTTCGTGACTTTTTCCAATTTTTTGGAATCATTTTCGTGACTTTTTCCACTTTTTTAGAGCTATTTTCGTGACTTTTTCCAGTTTTTTGAAGCTATTTTCGTGACTTTTTCCACTTTTTTTGGCCTATTTTCGTGACTTTTTCCAATTTTTTGAAATCATTTTCGTGACTTTTTCCAGTTTTTTGAAGCTATTTTCGTGACTTTTTCCAGTTTTTTAAAGCTATTTTCGTGACTTTTTCCGGTTTTTCTCAATCCAATTCCTGAAATCAGCCACGAAAACCCTTGCAGAAAAAGCCTTGGAAGTTTCGGCAGAAACGAAACACCTTCCATCATCGAAGAAACAAATGCCTTCCATCTGGCAACCAGACCATTGCGGCATTTCGAAACGACGGTTTGACAACTTGACACCCGCCTCGTCGAAGTCGAAGATGATGTAGAGGAACGGCTTCCAGATGGACTTCACATAGCCCACGATGACCAAAATTTTGTGTTCCCTGTCGTAATCGGCGCCCGAAATCTGGCCCTGCGAATCGAAGCCATTGACCACCTCGGCCACTTGCTTGCCGGGCGTTTTCGGCAGGCGATAAAGCCTCGTGGTTCCTGATTCCCAACCCTTGCTGAGCAGATAGAGATAATCATCGGTGGCAAATAGGGCTTCGCAGTCGAAGTCGTGAACCTTGCGTTTGCTGAAATCGGTTTGGTCGGCAAAACGAAAAGTGATGCTATCCACCTCGATGGTGGCATCGCCCTCGTCGGGAATGGCAGACAGCGGGAAAACATAGATTCCCAAATCCTTGCGCCTGCCTTTGTTGTTGCCAAAGTCGCCCACATAAACATTCACGCCATCGGTGCAAACGTCTTCCCAGTCCTTGTTTTTCACATAAGCCAAAGTGAGCTTTTGGACCACTCCGAAATTCGTGGTGTCGAGTCCGTAAAGGATGGGCTTACCGCCACTATCGTTGTGCGTCCAAAGGCGACCATTGTGCATAAAAAGCCCCGAAGTCTCTTTCACCTCATCAGGCAACAAAGACTTTTGTTCGAGGTTGAACACGGGCGAAAAGCCATTGTTTCCAGCCTTTTGCGACCAAGCAAAAGGCGAAAGCAGGAGCAAAAACAAACCGATGAACCATATTTTTTTCATAACTGGAAAATTATGGGGCAAAAATAGGCAAAAATCCATTTAGGCGGGTAGAAGGAAACAAATCTTTCAAAAATCTGCCGGAAAAACCTTGCCGTCGGGAGAATATTGTTACTTTTGCGGCAGGAAAAGAAATGATTTGGATTATGACAGCAGTACAATTGCGTGCGGAGTTGTTCCGCGAGATTAGTCCGTTGCTCGACAATGAAACGGCCATGATGAAGGTGTTGGCTTTCTTGAAGGGTTTGGTAGTTGTCCAAACCAAGCAGGCAGCCAAAGCCCCTCGTGACGGATGGGCAGCCGCAGCCAAACAAGCACACGCCGACGGCGAAGACAAACTGATGATGGACGAGGTCTTTGACGAAGAAACGACGGAGGGCTGGCAATGGTAAGCCAGTTTGAAGTCTATTGGGTGAACCTGAATCCCACAATCGGTGCCGAAATGCAGAAAACACGCCCTTGTGTCGTAGTCAGTCCACAAGAATTGAACGACCATTTAGACACGGTTATCATCGTGCCCATCACATCCCATCCACGGTTATCCCTATCGCGTTGGCTGCCACATCATAGGGCGCGACGGCGAAATGGCCACCGACCAAATACGCACCATTGACAAACGAAGGTTAAAGCAGCGCATTACTTTACTCACAACAAACGAAATTTCCGCATTGCAAGATGTTCTGCGGCAGATGTTTTGCGAATAGAGGCAAAAGATAGCCCATGCAACACTTTTGGACACTCTACCATACAAAATCAGGCATCCCAACCAAGTTGGAATGCCTGATTTTAACCATAATACCATATCAGGTTTCATTTCGGATAAATCTCTCCCTTTGCGGCCTTCAAAGTGTTTTGCAGCAACGAGACGATTGTCATGGGACCCACGCCACCGGGAACGGGGGTAATTCTTGAGGCCACTTTATACACCTCATCATAGTCAACGTCGCCCAAAATCTTGAAGCCCTTTGGGGTTGTCGGGTCCTCGATGCGATGGATGCCCACGTCGATAACCACCGCGCCGGGCTTCACCATATCGGCGGTCACGAAGCCTTGCTTGCCGATGGCTGCCACAAGTATGTCGGCCTGGCGGCAGATGTCGGGCAGGTTCTTGGTGCGGCTGTGGCACAGGGTGACGGTCGCATCGACGCCCTTGCGCGACATCAGGATGGCCATAGGCGTACCCACGATGTTGGAGCGGCCCAGCACGACCACATTCTTGCCTACGGTCTCAATGCCAGAGCGTTTGATTAATTCCATAATGCCATTGGGCGTGGCGGGGATATAGCAAGGTTGCCCAAGTTGCATCCTACCCGCATTGACGCTCGTGAAACCGTCCACGTCTTTTTTGGGGTCAATGGAGGCAATCACCTTTTCCTCGTCGATGTGCTTGGGCAAAGGCAGTTGGATGATGTAGCCGTCGATTTCGGGGTCGTTGTTGAGGAACTGTACCATATCGAGCATTTCCTTCTCGGAGGTGCTGACAGGCAAACGATAGACCGAAGAAGTCATACCCACAGAGTGGCAAGCCTTTTCCTTGGAGGCCACGTATGTCTTGCTGGCTCCGTCGTCGCCCACGATGACAGCCGCCAAATGCGGGGCGGCAATGCCGTGGTCAATCATATCCGCCACCTCAGCGGCGATTTCCTTCTTGATTTGTTCGGAAACAATCTTTCCGTCGATTATTTTGTTGTCCATTATATTACAAGTTTTCGATTATACATTTTCATTTCGGCTTGTGTCATTGTGAGGCACGAAGCGAACCTGACCCATTTTTCCGGATTGCTTCACTTCGTTCGCAATGGCGCGAAGCCTACCTCAACGTCACCTTTTCCTCATTGCATTAGCCATGCGCAGCATCTTCTTTCCGCCTCCGGTGGTCATCATTCGCATCATCTTCGAGGTTTCCTCGAATTGTTTCACGAGGCGGTTCACCTCGACAATCGAAGTGCCGCTGCCGTCGGCGATGCGCTTGCGGCGTGTGCCGTTCAGCAGTTTCGGGTTTTCGCGCTCGGCGGGCGTCATCGAATAAATGATGGCCTCGATGCTCTTGAAAGCATCATCGTCAATCTCCTCGCCCTTCATCGCCTTGTCCATGCCAGGAATCATGCTGGCCAAATCCTTCAGGTTGCCCATTTTCTTGATTTGCTGGATTTGCTTGAGGAAGTCGTTGTAGTTGAACTCGTTCTGAGCCAATTTCTTCTGCAACTTCTTGGCTTCCTCTTCGTCGAACTGTTCTTGGGCGCGTTCAACGAGGCTGACGATGTCGCCCATGCCGAGGATACGGTCGGCCATGCGCTTGGGGTGGAACACATCCAAGGCATCCATTTTCTCGCCGATGCCAACGAACTTGATGGGCTTCTCGACCACCGTGCGGATGGTGAGGGCCGCACCGCCACGGGTATCGCCGTCCAACTTGGTCAGCACCACGCCGTCGAAGTCCAAGCGGTCGTTGAATGCCTTGGCCGTGTTGACGGCGTCCTGACCCGTCATGGCATCGACCACAAACAGGGTCTCGTGCGGATGCACCTTTTCCTTGATGTTGGCGATTTCGTTCATCATCTCCTCGTCGACGGCCAAACGTCCGGCGGTATCGATGATGACCACGTTCTTGTTTTGCGAGCGGGCGTGATTGATGGCGTTTTGGGCAATCTGCACGGGATTCTTGTTGCCTTCTTCGCTATACACCTCAACTTCAACCTGTTGACCCAGCACTTTCAGTTGCTCGATGGCAGCCGGACGATACACGTCGCCAGCCACCAAAAGCACTTGCTTGCTGCGCTTGCGCTTCAGATAGCTTGCCAACTTGGCCGAGAAAGTGGTCTTGCCAGAGCCTTGCAAACCGGCAATCAGGATGATGCTCGGCTGGCCTTTCAAGTTAAGGTCGACGGCATCGCCACCCATCAGCTCGGCCAGTTCGTCGTGGACGATTTTCACCATCATCTCGCCCGGCTTCACCGAGGTGAGAATCTGTTGGCCGAGGGCCTTTTCCTTGATGCTGTTGGTGACATCCTTGGCAATCTTGAAACTGACATCCGCGTCAAGCAGGGCGCGACGGATTTCCTTCATCGTGTCGGCCACGTTGACTTCAGTGATATACGCTTGTCCTTTAAGGACTTTGAACGAGCGTTCTAATTTTTCGCTTAAACCTTCAAACATAACATTTCTGAAAATAAGGATGCAAAGATACGGTTTTTTCCGAATCCGTTTTCCAAAATGAGCTGTTTTTATTCAAACAAAGAAGTTTCCTCCCCAAAGATTGGCGCGGCGTGGTTTTTGTTCGTACCTTTGCACCCAAATCCAGAAAGAAGCGAAGGATTGAAAGGATTTATTTTTATCATTGAATAACAAACAGTTATATTAGTATGGATGCAAAATTCTCGCCCCGCGTTCGTGCCATTTTGTCACTTAGCCATCAGGAAGCGCAACGTTTGGGGAACGCATACGTCGGGTTGGAGCACCTTTTTTTGGGTATGTTGCGCGAAGGCGGCAGCAGTGCCATCACCATCTTGGAACGCCTCAACCTCAACATCGAAGTGTTTTCGAAGAAGCTCGAAGCCTCGGTTCGCACGGCCAACACCAACCCCAACAGCGTGCTCGCCCTACCCCTCACCAAGCAGGCCGAGCGCGTGCTGAAGTTCACCTACATCATTGCCAAGGAGTTTCATTCCGACATCGTCCGCTCCGAGCACCTGATGATGGCCATCTTGCACGAAAAGAACAATATCATATCACAAAACCTTGAGTTTGAAGGCATCAACTACGACAACTTCAAGCAGGAATATGTGCGCTATCACATGGAGAATGGCGGAGAGTTGCCTTTGGACGCCGACCAAGACGATGCCAACCCGGCTTCACAAATCTTCAACGAAGAGGAAGAATACGACGACCTGATCAACGACATCCAGCCGCAGCAGGAACGCCCCAAGAAAACGAGCAACATCAAGAGCAAGACGCCGGTGTTGGACAACTTTGGCCGCGACCTCACCAAGGCCGCCGAGGAGAACCGCCTCGACCCCATCGTTGGCCGTGAGCGCGAGCTGGAACGCATCGCCCAAATATTGAGCCGACGCAAAAAGAACAACCCTATATTAATAGGTGAGCCCGGCGTGGGCAAGTCGGCCATCGCCGAAGGCCTGGCCATTCGCATCGTGCAGCACCGCGTGCCGCGCACCTTGTTCAACAAGCGCGTCGTCATGCTCGACATTGGCTCGGTGGTGGCGGGCACCAAATACCGTGGCCAATTCGAGGAACGCATCAAAGGCATCCTGAAAGAACTGGAGGCCAACCACGACATCATCCTTTTCGTTGACGAGATCCATACCCTTGTGGGCGCAGGCAATGCCAACGGATCGCTCGATGCCAGCAACATGTTCAAGCCAGCCTTGGCGCGTGGCGAGTTGCAATGCATCGGCTCCACCACCTTGGACGAATACCGCCAATACATCGAGAAGGACGGCGCCTTGGAACGCCGCTTCCAAAAGATTATCGTCGAGCCAACCACGCCCGCCGAGACCATCGAAATCCTGAACAACATCAAGCCGAGATATGAAGAACACCATTCCGTGACGTACACGCCGGAGGCCATAGAGGCCTGCGTGAAACTCACCGACCGCTACCTCAGCGACCGCCACCTGCCCGACAAGGCCATCGACGCGATGGACGAAGCCGGATCGCGCGTCCACATCAAGAACATCGACGTGCCGAGCGAAATCACCGAGTTGGAGAAACGTTTGGAAGAGGTACGCAACGACAAGAAAGCCGCCGTCGCCGAACAGCGATTCGAGGAAGCGGGAATGTATCGCAACGAGGAAGTGAAAATCCTCAACCGCCTCGAAGTCGCCAAAAAGGCTTGGGAAGACAACACCGTGGCCCATCGCCAGACCGTGACTGAACAAAACGTCGCCGAGGTGGTGGCCATGATGACAGGCGTGCCCGTGCAGCGCATCGCCAAGAACGAAGGCGACCGCCTGATGAGCATGGAGAGCGAGCTGGCAGGCACCGTCATCGGGCAAGATGA
>CACXQV010000024.1 GCA_902769875.1 uncultured Bacteroidia bacterium | reverse complement strand
ATTGTGGCAGCCGTACCAATGGCTTAGTTGACGCAGGTCGTTGAGCTTGTCGAATCGCCTATTTATCGTGGCTGTACCTTCGAGAGGCTCAAGGTCTTCAACCTGTTAATTTGGGCTGCAAAATTAGTATAAATTTTGAGCAAAATATGTATTTTTGCAGGCCTAAAGTGCAGAAAAATGAAACGATGCAAGATTGGAATAGCGTGTTTCCTGTTGGCGGTTTATTTGCCGATGTGGCTGTTGGTATCGTTTCATGAACATTCCAATCGATTGGAAAACAAGGGGTTGTCCGAGGAACAGCGAGCTTCGGAATTGGATGGTGACGAATGTCAACTCTGCCAGTTTCAGCAACTTGTTTACGAAGACACCCCGCAAGTGTCCATAGTTTTCGTCTTGCCTGAAATCGAGACAAATGCCCCGTCATTCGGCTTGGCTGAACTAAAGGCTTTTGGAACCGATTTCCTTTCCCGTGCGCCGCCTGTCTTGTCGTAAATTTAAGGGAATCAATTTTTTACATTATTAATTTATCAACAAGACTACAATGGGAAAATCATTATTGTTAGGCTTGTCGTTGGCTTGTGCATTGCCGATGACGGCCCAGAGTTTGCCTGACTCTACCGATATGTTTTTCAGGCATTTGGAATTAAAGGAAGTGATGGTGACGGGTGCCGTGGGCGATATGAAAATGAAAGAGTCGCCCCTGCCGATTTCCATACTTCAAGCCAAGGAATTGCGTCAGCTGCCTTCCACCAACTTGATTGATGCGATTGCCAAACAGCCTGGCGTGGCGCAAATCACCACGGGAAGTGGCATTTCGAAACCCGTCATCAGGGGCTTGGGCTACAACCGTATCGTGGTCGTTAACGATGGCCTTCGTCAGGAAGGCCAGCAATGGGGCGATGAGCATGGCATTGAAATCGACGGCAACGAGGTCGGCTCGGTCGAAATCCTGAAAGGCCCTGCCAGCTTGATGTATGGCTCCGATGCCATGGGAGGCGTGTTGGTGTTCAAAGGGATGCCGACACCACCCGAAGGAACTGTTAGGGGCAGTGTGAATGCTGAATATCAGACCAATAACGGCTTGATTGGCGCTTCGTTCAACGTGGCCGGCAACCAAAAGGGTTTCATTTGGGATGCGCGTTACAGCGAAAAGCACGCTCATGCCTACAAAAACCGTTTCGATGGCTATGTGCCTAATTCCCAGTTCGAAGAAAGGGCGTTCTCTTTAAAGACAGGCTTGATGCGCTCTTGGGGCTATTCCCATCTCAAATTAGGGTATTACAACATCAATCCGAGCATCGTGGAGGGCGAGCGCGACACGGTGACGGGCGAGTTGCTGTCAGGAAATGGCAATCTTTTGGCCTACCGACACGGCTTGCCTTACCAACGTGTGCATCATTTCAAGGCGGTATCGGAGAGTTTCATCAACCTTTCTTCGGGTTATCTGAAGGTGATTGCGGGCTATCAGCAAAACCGCCGCAAGGAGTTTGAGGAGTCGGCTGACGAATACGGCCTGTATCTGCAATTGCACACGTTGAACTATGACGTCCGTTATGTCTCGGAGGAAAAATCGGGCTGGAAGTTCTCGACGGGCGTGAACGGCATGGGGCAGAAATCACTCAATATGGGTGATGAGTACCTTATCCCTGACTATGATTTGTTCGATGTCGGCCTATTTGCAACAGCTTCCAAGAGTTTGGCCCGTTGGAATTTGAGCGGCGGGTTGCGTTTCGACTACCGCTATTTGGACGCGAAACGATTGGAAGAGGACGGAGAGGTTCGTTTTGAGGATTTCACTCGGCATTTCAGTGGTGTCACTGGCAGCATCGGCGCAACTTGCGCGGTTACGGAGCGTTTCGACCTGAAAATCAACTTGGCTCGTGGGTTTCGTACGCCCAACATCAGTGAGTTGGCTTCCAATGGCGTACACGAAGGCTCTTTGAGATATGAGATTGGAAACCATAATTTTAAGTCGGAATACAGCTTGCAGGCCGACTTGGGCTTCAATTATGCCACGCGCTATTTTGAGCTGCACGGCGCCGTGTTTGCCAACCACATCAGCAATTACATTTATCTGCACCGCATTGATAGCGTCATCGAGCCCGGATTGATGACTTTTGCCTACGCGCAAGGCGAGGCTATGCTGTATGGTTTTGAAGGCAACTTGGACTTTCATCCGCTTCATTCCCTGCATTTTGGGGCAGCGTTCTCATTCGTGAATGCGCAACTGCTGCACCAATCCAAGGAGATGAAATATTTGCCTATGACACCAGCGCCTCATCTCTCAGCCGACGTGAAATATGAGTTGACGCACGATGGCCAGTTGTTCAACAATGCATATATCGCCTTTATGGCCGACTGGTACCTGAAGCAGGACCATTATTTTGAGGCATACGACACCGAGACGATGACACCGACGTATCTCTTGCTGGGCGTGTCGGTGGGAACCGATGTGTTCATAAAGGGGAAAAAGGTGGCAGAGTTGCATCTGATTGTCGACAATCTGGCCGATGTTTGCTACCAAAGCCATTTGAGCCGCCTGAAATATGCTGACTTTAACGTCGTTACAGGCAGGCAAGGCGTGTTCAACATGGGTCGCAACTTCGTTTTCAAGCTGACGGTGCCCATCGGCTGATGCACGTTAGCCGTAGATCAGGTGGATGATGTCGCTGAGGATTTGGTCATTTTCGTCGTGAAGTGGCATCTCAAGGGTGCTTTTGCCGCGAAGCAGGTCTTCGGCTTTTTGAATCGCCTCGGGTTCAAGGCAATCCGAGGCGATTTGTATGTCGTTGATTTTGGCGTTGGCCTCGTCGATTTGCAACGCGATTTCCACGCCGCCCCAAGCAAAACGGGCTTTCTTGGTGGTCTTGAACTGCTCCCAGCGACCAAACAAGAAATCTCGCGAAGAGATTTCCGACTTGATGGCTTGCACCTCGCTTAAATTAATTAAGGTGTCGAAATCCAAAACTTCGGCCTTGCCGCCATAGACTTTCTCGAGTGAGGCAATCAATGGCTGCTTGATGTTCTCGGAGGTCAGTTCGGGGACGAGTTCGCTCAGGTTGATGACTCTTGAGGCCACGCTTTTCACGCCGTTTTTCATCAGCTTGGCCTTGTCGACGATGAGGTAACGCTGCATCATCGCGCCGTCGGTTTTGATGAGCAGGGTGCCGTGGTGCAGGTTGTTGTGTTGCCCTTTCGCAAAGGCGTTGCCTGAGAACTTGCGCCCTTGGCAGGTGAGGTCGTTGCGGCCAGAGATTTCGGTCTTTAGGCCGTAGGAGAGGAGCGCGTCCTGAATCACGGAGAGTTGCTTTTTCACGTCATAAAGCTGTTTGTCGGCGATGAACGAGAAATTGATGTTGCCCAAGTCGTGATAGACCGCCCCGCCGCCCGTGCCGCGCCGCATAAGGTGGCCGCCTTCATCAAGCAACAACTTAACGTTGCATTCCGAATAAGGGTTTTGATTATACCCGATGACCACCGTCTGCCGGTTTTTCCATAGGTACATCGTGACGATGCCTTCTGCTTGATGATCAGTAAGATAAATCTCAACAGCGCGATTGAGGAAGGGATTGTGTTGGTTGCTGATGATGACTTGAAGTTTCATTCGATTCAAATTAGACAAAATAATGCTTTGAAAGCATTGGGATTTAAGTTGCAAAGGTATGTTTTTCTATCAAATTGTAAAACTGTAGTGCAATTTTTTTGGTTTTGCACTTGGGGATGATGGAACTCATGTGGAGAAAGACTTTTCGTTTTCAGGATTGGTGGAAGAAAGAAATTGTTGAGAGATTCCGCAGTCAACCTACCTTTTCTTTTGCGTAATGTAGTTCTCGCAGAAGTGGTGAAAAACGGCAAAATGTTTGCTTATTGGAAAACTTTTCGTAACTTTGCAGCGTGAAAACACTGAAAAAATGGCAATTAAGGTTGCATATATGCAAGAAGCCCTTGATTTCTTGAAAGAAATTGACAGCTCGGCATCCAAGAAACTGACTTACAATATTGAGAAAGTGAAGTTGGGAGTCAAGGATACCGAAGTGTTCAAGAAGCTCACAGGCACCAACATTTGGGAGTTCCGCACAATCCACTGCGGAAACTGCTACAGATTGCTATCCTTTTGGGACACAAGGACAAACACGCTAATTGTGGCTACACATGGCTTTGTGAAGAAATCGGACAAGACACCCCAAAGGGAAATTGATAAGGCGGAAATGCTTAGAAAGGAATATTTTGAGAACAAATAAACAAACTGCGATATGAAACTGTACACACAAGAAGAAGTGCTTGACGAAATTGTTGGTTCCATCGGCACTCCAGAAAGGGACGAGTTCGAGGCCAGATTGAAAAAGGAAGTGGACGAATACTTCATCGGCGAGGCCATCAAGGAGACCCGCAAGAAACAGGGACTCACCCAAGAGCAGCTCGGAGAGCGTATGGGTGTGAAGAAATCGTATGTCTCGAAGATGGAGAGCGGGCGAAACATCGCTTACTCCACCATCATGCGAGCGTTCAAGGCGTTAGGCGTTCCCTCTGCCAGCCTCGACCTTGGCTCATTCGGTCGCGTCGCACTCTGGTGACGGACAGGCAGCACACTACGCACAAGGCCGTTCCTTTCAATAGGAACGGCCTTTTTTAGGATTGAAAGAAAGGGTTTCGCAAAATGTGGGTCAAAAGGGCAATAAAAAATCCCTAACTGCTTAAATTCAGATAGGGATTCTTTGTTTTTGTAGTCTCTCCGGGATTTGAACCCGAGTTACCAGGATGAAAACCTGACGTCCTGACCAGACTAGACGAAGAGACCACTTCGGTGTGTCAGTTTTGACGCTGCAAAAGTAGACAAAATTTCGATACGCGCAACGTTTTTGATGAGAAAAATCTTGATATTTTCATAATTTATTGATTTCTAATCAAATAAAAATTGTTGGTTTATTCGAAAATCAGCGAGACTTGGAACAATTTGTTGCGCAATTTGTCGATAGGGGCGGTGTAGATGAAGGCTTCGTTCTTCACGATGTCGAGTATGCCGTAGCTCATCTTCACCTCTATGCCCATCTTGAACCATTGGTTGTAGATGTCGAAACCGGCTCCGAGCTCACCCGCAAAGTCGAAACGCTTGGTGACGAGGTTGTTAATGAACTCCACTCCGTTGATGTTATCCTTGTTGTCCTTTTGCGAGGCCAAGTCGAGCTTCGGGTTGATGCCGCCAAACACATAGGCTCCGATGTTGTTGTAGCGCTTGGAGCGGTACTTGATGTTGAGCGGAAACTCCACAAAGGTGGTGCCTATTGATTTGGTGATGTCTTTCATGTCCATCGTGCCGTCTTTCCCTTTGATGGCGAGCCTGTAGTGCATCCGACGCTCGCTGAAGCTCAGTGAGGGGATGAATCGCAAGTCGAAATATCGTCCGAGGCGTTTGCTTCCGATGATGCCCACGGTGAAGCCGGGCGTTTGTTCCGTCTCTATGTTGTGGACATAGATGCACTCGGTGTTGGGCACGCTGTATTGGCCGTTGGGCCACGAATCGGCGGGCTGAGGCTTGTTTTGGTAATTCTCTGTTGTCTTGATGGAATACATCATTTGGTTGTAGGCGATCAGGAAGCCGAAATGATAGGGCTCCTGCTCGTATTTGGGCAGGTAGTGGACCACTCTGCGTTGGGCTTGTGCGGGAGCGACCCAAAGGGTGAGCAGCAGCACAATGGTGGATAATTTCAATGCTTTTTTCAATGCAGTTTAGTTTTGATTATTGTCGATAACGATGAAAAACGGCTTTTATTGCGGATAGTTTCCGAAAAAAATCATCCTTCGTCCTTGATGATATGGATGTCGCGTTGTGGGAACGGGATTATGATTCCGTTGGCGTTCAAGGTGTTGTAAATCACTTCTTTGGCGCGGTCGATATAGCCGATGCGTTCTGCGGCAAGTACGTATTGCTTCACCCAAATCTCAACACCGCTGTCGCCAAATTCGCCCAACACCACATAGATGCCCTTCTTGGGTTCCACCACCTCGCGCCCGTAGGCATCCTTGGTGCGCAAGGATTGCATGGCTTCCTCCAAAACCTCGCGTGTGCGCTGTATGTCGGTGCCGTAGGCTATGCTTACCTTTATCTTGAGGAATTCGTATGAGTTGCTCTTGGTGAGGTTGGTGAAACTCTTGGCAAACAAGTTGGCGTTGAGGAACGAAACCGTGGTGCCGTTGATGGTCTCTATCTGTGTGCTTTGGTAGTTGATGTCGGTCACTGTGCCGCGCACTCCGTCGCACTCAATCCAGTCGCCGATTTTCAGGCGACCCGTCAAGAGCTGCACGCCGTAGACGGTGTTGTTGATGATGTCTTTCAGGGCCAAACCGACACCCGCCGAGAAACCGCCTGCCACAAGGCCTAATGATCCGGTGGGAATCCTCAGGGTGATGAAGACGATGATGATGTATGTCATCCAAACCAAAACGCTGATGATGCTGTTGCCTAACGAAAGGTTGATTTCGTTCTTGCGGATGCTCTTGCGCTTGTTTTTGCGCAGGAATATGGAGTAGCGGCTTTGCTGCCACAAAACATGGATCGCCTTGCTGAAATAGCGGAACACGAACATAAGCCCAATCAAGTAAATGATTGAGTAAAAGGATATTCGGAAGGTGTTCTCGCCTTTGGAATTGACGACTTGATAAAATGGTTCGTGATAGAGAGAGTAATAAAGGTCGTCGAAATCGAACACATCCAAGGCAAGGTGGATGCAGAATGGGACGGCCATCAGCGCAAGCACGGGGAGCACCATTTCCTTGATGAGGTCGTAGAACCAAGTGGCCCCGAACAGAAGGGCTTCCTTGTCGGAACCGCTAACGTAGGTGATGCGTTCCTTGTATTCGTTGATGCGGCGTTTCATCCGCTTTTCCTTGTAAAGGGTGATGAGGTGCCAGATGGTGGTCATGGTGTGGACGACGGCCAACTGGAAATACCACCAAATCAAGATGAGCAAGGCAGCAAAAATGAAGCCCGAAACCGCCAGCAATTGCGTGGCAAATGTGATGGAAAGCGAAATCCAGCCCAAGATGCGGTCGCTCCTTTCAACACGTTTGCCGTAACGAATGCAAGCGATGAGATGCCACACGAGGAAAAGGCTCAAGAGGCCTGGGAAAAGGATGTTCATCATCAGGTTCGGCAGGAAGATGGCACGGAAGCCGATGACCAAAATGGCCAGATAGATGGCTGGACGGTAAAGTGCGATGCTGTCCTTCAGGTGGTCGGAGTCGATCCTGATGAGCAGCGCGGTGATGATGGCCGCGAGCAGCCAAAGGAAGGTGTTGGTGAGCGAGACGGCTTTGTCGAACAAGTCGCTGCCTTCAATCCCCATCAGCCCTATGCTGCGGAAAAGCACAAAGAGAAGTATGCCGGCCAACAGGTTGAGATAGCGCCGTTGCACCTTGGTGATGCTGTTCTTCAGTGGCTTCACGAAACGGAAAACGGGCCAGAGCAAGATTGTGGCCAAAAGCCAGCATAGCAACAGCCCGAAAGTCAGATAAATGATGACGAAAAACAGCAGGAAATGGAGCATGTTGTTTTCGTAGATCATGTCGCTGTCGTCAGGCTGTTGGGTCGCGGTGTTGTCGGCCACCGTGGGAAGGATGGCCATTGTGTCGGTGGCTATTGAATCATCCGTTGTGGAAGGGAGCAAGGAGAGGCTATCGAAAGCTGTCTTTGGAACGGCGAGGGTCATTGTGTCGCTAATCTTTCCATCGACAAATGAGGTCAAGCCGTATTTGTTCAACAAGTCTTCCTTGGCTTCTTTCCAATAGCGCCTCGGCTCCGAAAGGATTACGGGCCAAGGGGTTTGGCCTTCTACGAAAATGCGTCTCTGGAGCAGTTTGTAGTATTTTTGGGCATAGTCGTATGATTCCTTCAGGCGCAGGTAGGCTTCGCGGTAGTGAATGCTGTCGGTTATGATGAGGTCGCGGCTTTCGGCGTACATCTTGAGCAGGTTGGTGGCGAAGTAGAGGCAAGTGTCGCGGTTGCGCTCGCCTTTTTCGTCGAGGACGAAGAGCAGGGCCACCGAGTCGTTCATCGTCTTGGCCTCGGCTGCAAGGTCGATGCGGGTGTCGCTGTTGAGGATGATGTGCTGTTCCAAGGTGTCGTTGCGGTAAGCGAGGCTGTCGGGCAGGTTGTACACCTCTTTTATTTCGGGAGGAAGCCGCCGTAGCGACTCGATGAGGCGGGCGTAACGGTCGATTTCGATGTCCAAGTTGCTTACGATGCGGTCGTAGGGCGTGCGGCCTTTGTCGAAATCCTCAAACTCTCTCTTGACAATTTCCAAGGCAAAACAGAGGTCGAGCGTGTATTCCTGCTTTTGCGAATACAGCCGCAGCGAAAGTTCGTTGCACTTCTTCATGATGTTCACCATCTTTCGGTGCTGTATGTCGTAATTGACTGAAATCCTGCTTTGTGTCGAGGCCATCCGCTGGTAGTCGAGTTGCAGCTCGTTTCTGAGGGTTTGCAACCTGTGGCTGAGGGTCTCTTCGGGTTGGGCGAAGATTGGCAGAGCCATTGCGATGATGGCAATGAGAATTAAGTATCTCTTTTTCATGCTGTTTGACTAATATTGCGCAAAAATAGGAAAAAAAGCGCTTGTCTGCCCGATGA
This sequence comes from uncultured Bacteroidia bacterium, assembly GCA_902769875.1. Lineage (GTDB taxonomy): Bacteria > Bacteroidota > Bacteroidia > Bacteroidales > F082 > Limimorpha. The sequence continues at coordinate 45,811 of CACXQV010000024.1, read as the reverse complement.
TTCACTGTCTTTTTTGTGCCGAGTACAATGTGGCGATGCCGAAGGTCAGTGGTTGCGCTTGGCCGTTTTCAAGGCCGAAAGAGGAAAGCATTGCAAGGAAAGCATTGGGTTTGGGGAATTTTTCCACCGATTGTGGCAGGTAGGAATAGGCGCTCTTGTCTTTTGAAACGGCTTTCCCGATGAAGGGCAGCAAACGGTTGAAATACAATCTGTAAAGTTGCTTGATGGGGGATTTTTCGGGCAGCGAGAACTCCAAAATGACTGCTTTTCCGTTGGGCTTCAAGACGCGGCTGATTTCGGAAAGCCCCTTGTCCAAATCCTCAAAGTTCCTGACGCCGAAGGCCACCGTGACGGCATCGAAACTGTTGTCCTCGAAAGGCAAAGCGGCGGCGTCGCCCAAACGCAGTTCGATTTGGCTACCAAGGCCTCGTTTCTCGGTTTTTGCCTTGCCAAGCTCCAACATCTTTTCCGAAATGTCCATTCCGATGATTTTGGCTTGCGGGTTGCGTTTCGCCAAAGCGATGGCCAAGTCTGCCGTGCCCGTGGCGAGGTCCAAAATGGCTTTGGGATGATGATTGGCAACTTTCATGGCCGTCTTGAGCCGCCACACCTGATCTATATTAAGCGAGAGCAAATGGTTGAGCGCATCGTATTTGGGCGAGATGCGGTCGAACATGGTTGCGATGGGGGAATCACTCATGGCCGACCGATTTTTCAATGATTTGGCTTGGAGCAATGCCGTTCAAGCAGGCGTAATCGCCTCTAAGACAAGGCTTGTTCCCATAAACAGAGCAGGGACGGCAGGGCAAATCGAGTTGGACGCAATCGGCTGGTTTTTGGTTCCAGCCCAAGAATCCGGCGAAGGGATGTGTGCCGCCCCAAATGGAAACCACCCTCGTCCCAACCAACGAAGCCAAGTGCATGTTGGCCGAGTCCATCGAGAGCATCACGTCCAACTGGCCCATCAGCGCAAGTTCGCCTTTCAAACCTTGCTGATTTTGAGCGGTTTGCACGTTTGGATATTTGGAACAAAGTTCTGCAATCTTCCGTTTCTCCTCTTTGCCGCCACCGAAAAGGAAAACGGTCGTGTTTTTCCTCTCGCTCAAAGCCTTTATGACTTCCTCCATTTTTTCCAAAGGATAAACCTTGGCTTGATGTTTTGCGAAAGGCGCAATGCCAATCCAAGTCTCATTTGTCGGTTTTTGCGTCCCGCAAAAAGCAGAATAATCCAGTTTCACAAATTGCGGTTCGATGGGGAAGCCCAACAGTTCCAACACCTTGGCATACCGCCCAAAAGAAGTGGCCTGTTGCACAAAAACCTTGTTCTTCTGTCGGGTCAAGGCCTTTTTGCCTTTGCGTCCCTTGTCGATTTTGGCGACTTTTTGTCCAAGCATTCGGCAATTCAACCTCACTATAATGCTGCGTAGTACATCATGGAAATCAGCAACATAGTCAAAGTTCTCATAGTGGAGATCGTTTGCTATCAAACGGTTCAAGCCGAAAAGCCCTTTGTGTCGGCCTTTCAAATCTGCACCAAAAAAATGCACGTTTTTAGGCATTTGCTCAAACAACGGCCTCGCCATCTCCCTACTGAGCATGGTAATCTCCAATTCAGGGTATTGCACAGCCAAGTCGTGGACGACAGGCACCGTCATGGCGATGTCGCCCAAAGCTGAAAACCTTATGATTAGTAGCCTTTTCAATGCATTTTGATTGGAGATGTTTAACACGAATGTTCACGAATCGGATACGAATCATTCAAAAATAAAATTGATGATAATTTGTGATAAATTCTTGATAATTCGTGTTTTATCAATTATTATTTTGCCCGTAGAGCACAGGGTTCAGTGCAGGGTCGTTGTACATCTTCATCTGCTTATAGACCTTCATCACCTTTTCGCCCGTTTTGTAGCACTCCATCAGCTGGTCGATGGCGGTGCAAAGGTCGGTGTTTTGTTCTTGCAACACGCGCAGTTTTTCCTCGCATTTTGTCTTGTGTTCTTCGCTCACGTCGGCACGTTCCACCTCGGCCTTCATGTGGTAAATCTTTAGTTGCAGAATCGAAAGGCGGTCGATGGCCCAAGCAGGACTTTCTGTGTTGAGCGTGGCGTTTTCCTTGGGTTCAACACGTTGGAATAGAAGAAGATAGTATCCATCAATCATCTCCACGATGTCCGTCCTGTCTTGGTTCGACTTGTCGATGCGGCGTTTCAAGGCCAAGGCTTCCACGGGGTCGATGTTCGGATCGCGGATGAGGTCTTCCAAGTGCCACTGCACCGTGTCAATCCACACCTTATTATAAAGATACCATTCGATGGTCAGTCTTTCGTATGGGTTTTCGCAAGGATGATTCACGTCGTCAAACTTATGATAGTCGGCGATGGCTTGGTTGAAGATGGGAAGAATCGGTTCGGTGGAAAGGATGATCATGGCGTAGGGTTTTTAATGCGGAATGCAGAATGCGGAATTATGAATTATGAATGCAGAATGCAAGCTGGGCTTAGCCCTTCATTCAGCATTCCGCATTCATAATTCCGAATTTTTAAATTAGTGGAGTTTGGCCAATGCAGCCTTGATGCGCTTCACGGCCTCGATGAGTTTGTCCTCGCTCGTGGCATACGACAGGCGGATGCAGTCGTCGTTGCCGAAAGCGTTGCCGGCCACGCAAGCCACATGGGCATTGTAGAGCAGCCACATGCAGAGGTCGTCGCTGCCCTTGATGGTGGTTTCGCCGTCGGTCTTGCCGTAGAACGACTTCACTTCGGGGAACACATAGAACGCACCGGCGGGAGTGTTGCATTTCACGCCAGGGATTTCGTTCAGCAGTTTCACGAAGGTGTCGCGGCGGTGGCGGAAGGCCTTCAGCATTTCTTGAATTTCCGTTGAGTTTTCGGGGCTGAGTTCCATGGCCTTGGCTGCGGCGGCTTGCGCGATGGTGCAAATGCCGGAGGTGATTTGGCCTTGGATCTTGTTGGTGGCCTTCACGATGGCTTGGGGCGCGGCGATGTAGCCGATGCGCCAACCCGTCATGGCATAGCCCTTGGCCACGCCGTTGACGAGGACGAGGCGGTCCTTCAGGAAATCGAACTGTCCCATGCTCTCGTGCTTCTGCTCGTATTGGATGAACTCATAAATCTCGTCGGAGATGATGATGATTTGGGGATATTTCTTCAAGACTTCGGCGATGGCGGTCAGTTCGGCCTTGGTGAACACGCTGCCGCTGGGGTTGCAAGGCGTGTTGATCATGAACACCTTGGTCTTGGGCGTGATGGCCTTTTCGAGTTGCTCGGCGGTGATCTTGAAATCGTGTGCGATGTCACTCTTGACGATGACGGGCACGCCGCCAGCCAATTTCACCATTTCGGGGTAGGAGACCCAGAACGGGGCGGGGATGATGACCTCGTCGCCGTCGTTGACGATGGCCAAAAGTGCGTTGTTGATGGCCTGCTTGGCACCGTTGGAAACGAGGATGTCGGTTTCCTTGTAGTCGAGGCCGTTGTCGCGTTTCAGTTTGTTGGCGATGGCCTTGCGCAGCGCGGGCGTGCCGGGCACGGGCGGGTAGTGCGTGTCGTTGTTGTTGATGGCGTCAACACCGGCTTGCTTGGCCGATTCGGGCGTGTTGAAGTCGGGTTCGCCGATGCTCAGGCTGATGACGTCGATGCCTTGGGCTTTCAGCTCGCGGCTCTTGTTGGTCATGGCTAAGGTTGCCGATTCAGCCATGTTCAAAACTCTGTTGGAAAGGATGATTTCGCTCATGATTTATGTTTAAGTGTTGATTGTTTGATTAACTTCGTTGAATCTTCGATTTGTTTAATTGTTGACGATAGTCTTCTGGACGTGGGAGGCGGGATATGAAAAAGTCCTGTGGTCTCGTGTCCCGCAGTCCCGAGTCAATGGAATGGCAAAGGTAGGCCTTTTTTTGATTGGGATGACAGAAATGATGATTTTTATTCTTTTCTCGATGGTAATGGCATAAGCGAAGATGACAATTTTGCAAAAGGTGTGGCTATTATGCGCTGCTTTTCGGTTTTTTTTGTCGTTTGTTGGTTTCGTGTGTCGATTTTTCCTATTTTTGTCGCCTGAATGAAATGTTTTGGTGCAAGATTTGCATTGCCCAATGAAAAAAATCAAGTTATGCGTAAGATAGCGATAAGACATTTGATGACGGCGCTCCTGATAGCGGTTGCAGCGCCATTTGTGAAGGCTCAAGTGCATGTGGGCGACATTCTTTGCGAAGGCGATGTCGTTGTCAGCCCTGCCGGTTTCGCGATTGCGGAACATAACCCCATCGGCGTGGTGTTCTATGTGGATGCCACGCGGCAGCATGGATGGGCTGTGGGCTTGAATGACTTGGGCGAGTATGCATGGGGACCCAACTGGCTTGACACCCCTCTGCGTAACTTTACGGGTTTGCAGCAAGCTGTGAACGACTACAACGGCTATTCCCATACTAAAACCATCATCGAGGCAGGGTTCGCCATCGAGTTTCCGGCTATTGACTCCCTCCACTTCGAAAACGGTTGGTATTTGCCTGCCATTGGTCAGCTGAAACGGCTTTATGCCAATATGGAAAAGGTGGAAGCAAGCCTTTCGGAGGTTGGCGGCTCAACATTTTCGAGTAACGGCGAGTGGGAATATTGGTCGTCGACCGAGTATTCTTTATGCAATGCCTGGTTTATCGATTACTTAGGCAAGTTGCATTATAAGGATGTGACCTACAACGGCAGTAAGGATGGCAGAAGGTTTGTTCGCGCCGTGATCAACTTCTGAATCCTTTTCGTCTGACAATGATGCCTCCGCACCTGAGTTGTGTGGAGGCATTTGTTTTTTGATTGGGTGCCATGTTGAGGGGAAAAATTGATGGCTAATTGAGGATATGAATCGCGATTCAAGTGCTAAAACGGTGAAAAATTCGTGGTTTTAGCAACTGAATCGCGATTCAAGTGCTAAAATGGTGAAAAATTCGTTGTTTTAGCAACCGAATCCGAAAGTTTTTGTATTTTTGCCTCGAAATCAATCGGGATTCATTATGCAAAAGAAAGTCATTGGTCGGAAAGAGGAAATCAGGCTGCTCAACAAATACGCGGCCTCGAACAGGGCTGAGTTTGTGGCACTTTACGGTCGCCGCCGCGTGGGGAAAACCTTCCTCGTCAACCAAGTCTTCAAAGGTCGTCTCACTTTTTCCATGATAGGTCTTATGGAAGGCGACAAGAACGCCCAACTCCATGCCTTCACCGATGCCCTGGACTTGTGCGGCCATCCCGTGGCGAAACAACCCAAAAACTGGTACGAAGCCTTCCAAATGCTCCGCCATTTCCTGATGGAAAAGATGCAAGACGGCAAGGAATGTGTCGTATTCATTGACGAGTTGCCTTGTTTCGATACACGTAAGTCGAACTTCGTCAACGCTTTGGGCTACTTTTGGAACAGTTGGGCATCGTTGCAGGACAATTTGTTGCTCATTGTTTGCGGCTCAGCCACCTCTTGGATGATGAAAAACGTCATCGACAACCACGGCGGGCTTCACGACCGAATCACCCACGAGATGCACCTCAAGGAATTCAACCTGCGCGAAACGGAAGAATACCTCCACGAATTTGGCTTTCCTTGGGACAGGACGATGGCGCTGCAAACCTATATGGTGATGGGTGGCATACCTTATTATTTGAGTCTGCTTGACCCCTCACAAAGCCTTGCACAAAACATAGACCGACTGTATTTCCAAGCCGATGGGGAGATGAAACGCGAGTTCCAAAGGCTCTATAAAACGCTGTTTTCCAGCCCAGAGCCTTACATCGCCATCATCGAAACCCTGTTTGAGAAAAAGAAAGGCCTCACGCGCGACGAAATCGCGGAGGCCATCAAGACCAACGCCAACGGCAACCTGACCAAGATGCTGCAAAACCTCGTTGATTGCGACATCATCCGCTTCTATCATGTGAAAAACAAGGCCATCGGCTCGCGGAAAGGGCTTTACCAACTCCTCGACTTTTATTCAATCTTCTACCTTCAGTTCATGAAAAGCCGCACCACCAACGGGCATTTCTGGACGCAAAGCCTCAACACGCCTGCCATCAACACTTGGATGGGGCTGTCGTTTGAGCGCATCTGCCTGACGCACATCCCGCAAATCAAGCAGGCATTGCGCATCGGCGGGATAAAAACGGAATACTATTCTTGGCGCGGCACCGACCCCGAAACCCAACAGCAAGCCCAAGTGGATCTCATCATCGAGCGTGCCGACCGGATGATTAACCTTTGCGAGGCAAAATACAGCGAAAAGCCATACCTATTAAGCAAGGAGGAATACGAAAAATATATGCGCCGAGTCGATTTGTTCAAGCAGCAGACCCGTTTTTCGGGCGGCATCATCCCCACTTTCATCACCGCCAACGGCCTTCAACGAACCCCCTATTCTGAACACATCACAATGCAAATTACTATGGATGATTTGTTCAGGGAGATAGAGTAGTTTGATAGAAAGACTTGAAATTTTGCCGATTGGCGGAAAAATGCCGATTAATTCGTAACTTTGCGGCTCAATAACAGATAAAGTATGACAGCGGATGAATTGAGAGAGATTATTGCCTGCGGCGAAACCAGCACTGTGCAGTTCAAATTGAAGTTCAGCACGGCGAAGCAGATTGCCGAGGAAATGGTGGCTTTTGCCAACAGCAAGGGCGGTATGATGGTGTTTGGAGTTGAGGATAAAACGGGTCAGATTATTGGACTGTCGTACAGCGAGATACAAAAATTATCAAACGAAGTTTCAACGGTCGCCAACGACCAAGTGAGGCCTGTGATATATTTGCAAACCGAGGTCGTGATTGCGGATGGCAAGCGTTTGTTGGTTGCGTATGTTAATCAGGGCAGCAACAAACCCTACAAGACTCTTTCAGGTAACATTTGGGTGAAACAAGGCTCTGACAAACGCCGCATCGTGGAGAACAACGAGATTTTGTCGCTGTTTCAGGCTTCGGGGAGTTATCATGCCGACGAGGCCGTCATTTCGGGCACAAGCATGACCGACCTTGAAGTGGCTTATATCAACGACTATTTCCAAAGGGTTTATGGCAAGCCGAAAGAGTCGTTTGGGATGCCTGTCGATAAACTGCTGACGAGCCTTGGCATTTTGGGACAGGGTGGTCAGGTGACCCGTGCGGGTATGTTGTTTTTCGGCCAGTACCCTCAAATGCGGATGCCGACCTACACCATCAAGGCGGTAGCTTACTATGGCAACGACATCGGCGGCAGCGACTACCGCGACAGCCGCGACATCATTGGAACGGTTCCCACAATGTTCCGCGAGGGGATGTCGTTCTTGAAGTCGAACTTGCACCATTTGCAGGCAGGGCAAAACTTCAACAGCGTGGGCAAATTGGAAATCCCCGAGGTGGTGCTGGAGGAATTACTACAAAACGCCTTGGTGCATGTGGATTTATTGGGCTCGGCGTATATCCGTCTACTGATATTCGACAACCGTATTGAAATCATCAATCCGGGCAGTTTGTTTGGCGGCTTGACTGTTGAGGACATCCGTTTGGGCAAATCCAAGCAGCGCAACCATTTGATGGCCGAGTTTTGTGCGCGGACGATGATATACCGTGGTTTGGGTTCGGGCATTCCTAGAGTGTTGAAAGAGAATGTCAAGATTGACTTTGTCAGCGATGACAACACGGGCGATTTCAAGACCATTATTTGGAGGGATACTGAATTGGCTGTTTTGGAGGAGGGTTCGGAGAAAAGTGGCAATGGTTCACCAGAAAGTTTGTCAAAAAGTTCACCAAAAGCGGGCGAAGGTTCGGAGAAAACCGAAGAAAGTACCCAAAAAACTGAAAAAGGTTCACCAAAAATAGGTGAGAGTTCGGAGAAAACGGATAAAAGTACCCAGAAAACCGAAAAAAGTTCACCGAAAACAGATTGTGGTTCGGAGAAAACAGACATTAGTTCACCAAAAGGTTCACCAAAAACAAAGGATTTGATAATTGAGATAATAAAAGAAGACCAAACCATAACTACAGCAGAAATTGCGGAACGGTTGAGAATTTCCAAACGTGCTGTCATCAAACATACAAATAATCTTCAACTTGCTGGCATTATTAGACATGTAGGTTCGTTGAAAGGTGGACACTGGGAAGTGGCTGGAATGTCCGAAAAGATTTCCGATTAAGTCCAAAATAGCAGCACATGTATGTTTTATTAGTCGCTAAAAGAATTTGAATAATTATGAAAACTAAATTGAACAACATCAACGCGTCGTCACTATTCCATTTTACAGGTCAATTTGATATTTTACAGAAAATAATCAGAAATGGAATCCGCTTTTCATACGCATTCGAGGATCTATCATATGATGTTGTAAATCCCGTAGCTCCGTATCTTGATGATTTGGGTAAATCGTTTGAACGATTAGGTGTTGCAATACCTATGATTTCATTTTGTGATATTCCGATTGTTAGAGCATCAAATCATATAGATAGGTATGGCGAATATATGATTGGGCTTGATAAAAGCATGATAATTGATATGTATAACGATATAATAAATCCAGTAATATACATGGAGTCGAATAATCTTTATTTAGCTTTTAGAGATTTAGCCTCTATTCCAACTGAAATGTTTGAAGAAATGCTAAAAAAGATGATGCAAACCTCTAAAGAAGATGAGGATTCAAGGTCAAAATTGATAAATGAAGAAATGCCGAAATACATAAACCGTATTTTTAATGTTAGATTTATGATGGGATTGACTAAACCTGTATATAATCCTATTGATAACCATTGTTTTTATGACGAAAGAGAATGGAGAGCTTTTTGGCCAGATAATCATTCTGACGAAAAAGGATGGAAATGGGATATTACCAGAGAAAAACATGATAAGTATAAGAAAGAATGGAATAAGGAATTGGCACATTGTGATGATGGTTATATGAAGTTGTTCCCAAGTATGATAACTCATATTGTTGTCAAAAGTGAATCACAGATTTCTAAAACGACAGATTTGATTTTAAATTCGAAAACTATCTTTGGCGATACCAATGTTAGTGTTGATGAAAGACTCACATTGGTTAGCAAAGTAACCTCTATGGAACGTATAGCATTAGATTATTAAAACTAAACTTAGGGTCAAGATTCGATATGTTTTTCGAGTTATGAAATTAACTTTCTCTATTATTGTAATCTAAAATGTATTGCTTGAATATGGATAAATTAAGGCTACAAGATCTCATAAATTCAGAGGAGAAAATACAAAGCGAAAATCTTTATGTCTATATTCCCCAAAATAGTAGTTTTTTGAATCAATGGAGTAATAGGTATTATGAAAAAGGTACTGAGTTTGCGAATAATGATATTGAGTTTTATCGTACAAGTTACGATAATACTATTAGAGTTGAATCCATGTTTGCGTTGATTGCACCAAAGTCTGCATTTTATGATTTTTCTTGGATAAACCAATTAGATTTGAATCAATATACATCTGTGAATTTTAAAACAAACATTTTGGGCCGTTACATATTTGAAAAGAGATGTGTATCTGTTATGGAATTAGTTGAAAGCAATAGTGTTATTTGTGCTACGTTTGATAGTTGCCTAGATTTGGCAGAGCATATAATGTTGCAAAATTGCGAATACAGTATTGTTGAAGATGTGTTCAGTGGAGAAAAACAGATTTTATGGAAGCAAAATCTGAATGAAGTAATTCCATTTGCTCATTTTACTACGGGTGACGATAACATAATAAACGCTATACCTTTATTAATAAAAACGCAATTTGAACCTAAGCCATTTGTCACACTTCAGAACTCTAAGGAACAATTTGTTTTTCAGTATCGAAAAAAAAGGTTTTCAACACACAGGTTTGTAAAAGGAGATACATTTCATTTCGTGTTTCAGAATACTAAACATTTGCAGTTTCAATTGAAAGCACCAGCTTCTAATGCAAAAGATTCTGATTACAAGAAGGTTTCTTTTTCGATGTTACCCCAAGAAATAAAACAGTTTGCCAACAATATTGTTACGGCAATAAGATGTGAATTTCAAAATGGCGATGCACCACTTGAATTAGAATGGGAGAATGAAGTGTCTGCAATATTGTTCAAACTCTATTTTCAAAAATACATTGAAGCTTTGATAGAATGTGGCGTTGATATTGATAAGATTCCTGCAGCGACTGAATCTATTAAACGCCCCATAAACGAATTAAGTGATGAATCAACCGATGCTTCTTGTTTCGTTTATTTGATGAAGGACGAATCAAATGGTTATCATAAAATTGGCATTTCGAATAAGCCTGAATATAGAGAAAGAACTCTACAAAGTGAGAAGCCTACAATTGTGTTGTTGTGTGCTAAGAAATTCCCTTCAAGAGTTATTGCCGAAGCTATTGAGTCAGCACTGCATAAAGCATACGGATATAAAAGGTTGAGAGGAGAATGGTTTGAATTGGACAACAAAGATGTAACCGAAATTGTTGCAACTCTTTCATAATATGCTAATCGTTATCATTATCTTATTTATCATAATAAACTGAAAAAAATGAACACTTGGATTATCTATTCACTGATGGGCGCGGGGCTGCTGCTGATGGTCGCCGCGATGATACTTTTGTCCCGACTGATTCGGATGAAAGACGCCGAACTTCGCAACGGTAGCAAAATGGAACTGAAGGTGCAAGCCTTGAAGATTATTATGCCGCTGAAGGTGCAGGCTTACGAGCGGTTTTTGCTCTTTCTTGAAAGGGCTCAATTGCCCCAATTAGTGAAGCGCGTCTATGCGCCGGGAATGGAAAAAGGCGCGTTCCATCTCCAACTTTTGCAGAATGTGCGCGAGGAATTTGAGCACAACCTTGCCCAGCAGTTGTATGTTTCCAATTCCACTTGGAATGCCGTGGTGAACGCCAAGGAAGAACTTGTCAACCAAATCAATACGACTTTCGAGCAACTGAAGGATGAGGAGGATGTGTCCATTTTGGCGCAGAGCCTCGTGGCCTTGCCCAATCCGATGGTGGAGCAGGCCGTGGCTGTCCTGAAACGCGATTTTGAACGCCTGCTTTAACCTGTTGGTCGGCGTTTCGACAGGCTCAACGACCTTAGACCCCTGAGCCTGTCGAAGGGCCGTCCCCGAAACAATAAATGTCTTTATTTTCCGTTTTATGGTATCAAACACACATTGTAATGAAATTCACCGCTACCCAAATCGCTGGAATCCTTGAAGGCAAGGTGGAAGGCAATCCCAACGCTGAGGTCTGGAATGTGGCCAAAATCGAGGAAGGCGCACCCGGCATGATCAGTTTTCTGGCCAATCCGAAATACACGCACTATATTTACGAAACGCAGTCGAGCGTCGTCATCGTGAACGACGATTTCGAGGCGACGGCTCCCATTCAAGCTACCTTGATTCGCGTGCCCGATGCTTACGCTTCGTTTGCCAAACTGTTGGCTTTCTACGACCAAATGACGCAAAACAAGCAAGGCGTTTCGTCTTTTGCTTTTGTTTCAAAATCGGCGCAATGCGGTGAAAACCTGTATCTTGGCGAGTTCGCTTTTGTGGGTGAAAACGCCAAAATCGGCAACAATGTGAAACTTTATCCGCAGGTGTATGTCGGCGATGGCTGCACGATTGGCGACAATACGGTGCTGTATCCGGGCGTGAAATTATATAGGAACACGGTTGTTGGGAAGAATTGCATCCTCCACGCGGGCGCAGTGCTTGGCGCGGATGGTTTCGGTTTTGCGCCGCAGCCCGATGGGCATTACGAGAAGATTCCACAAGTGGGCAATGTGGTCATCGAGGACAATGTGGAAATCGGGGCCAACACCACCATCGACCGCTCCACGATGGGTTCGACGCATGTCCGCAAAGGCGTGAAATTAGACAATCTGGTGCATTTGGCGCACAATGTGGAAGTAGGCGAAAATTCGGCTCTTGCGGCTCAAGTGGGCGTGAGCGGCTCCACGCATCTCGGAAAGAATTGTGTGGTGGGTGGCCAGTCGGGTTTCGTGGGGCATATCAACATTGCCGACGGCTCGAAATTCGGCGGACAAAGCGGCATTATGGGCAGCATAAAGCAAGAAAATCAGGAGTTTATGGGCACCCCGATACAGCCTTTGCGCCAATATCTGGTTTCCAATGCGCGTTTTCGCCACATCGATGAAATGGCCCGAAAGTTGGAAAAACTCGAAAAAGAATTGGCCGAACTAAAGGCCGAAAAGCGGTGAAAAAGGCACCAATAGGGAATTTTTTTTGCGGGTGACAGAATAATTCCTATCTTTGCGCGTTTTTTGTGGAGATTATCCACGAATATGATTTTTTATGGAGAAACAACGTACGCTCAAAAATAGAGTCAGTGTCAAAGGAGCAGGGCTTCATACCCGCCAGTGCGGCACCCTCACCTTTAATCCGGCTCCCGTAAATTCTGGAATCCGTTTTCGTAGAATTGACCTTGAAAACCAACCCATTATCGAAGCAGATGTCGACAATGTCATCGATACCGCCCGTGGTACTACCCTCGGCAAAGGTGGCGTGAAGATTTATACCGTCGAGCATGTTTTGGCTTCGCTTCGCGGTATGGGTATTGATAATGTGTTGATTGACATTGATGTAGAGGAAACACCAATCATGGACGGTAGTGCCAAGTTCTTCGTCGATGCCATCCATCAGGCGGGTATCGTCGAGCAGAACGCACCGCGCAATTATTTGGTCATCGAGGAACCGATTTCCTACAAGAATGAGGTTTTGGGCATTGAGTTGACCATCGAGCCTTGCGACCATTTCGAAATCGACGTGAAGGTAAAATACAACACGAGGGTTTTGGATGAGCAACATGCCAAATTGACCGACCTGAAGGACTTCGAAAACGAGATTGCGCCTTGCCGTACCTTTGTTTTCCTGCATGAGTTGGAGACGCTCATCAGCCGTAACCTTATCAAGGGCGGCGACTTGACCAACGCTATCGTGTTCGTCAACCGCAACGTTTCTTCCGAAGAGCTTGACCATATCGCAGCCTTCTTCAAGAAGCCGAAAGTGACGGTGAAAGAGTGCGGTATCTTGAACAATGTGGAACTCTATTTCGAGAATGAACCTGCACGTCATAAGTTGTTGGATGTCATTGGCGACTTGACATTGGTCGGTCGTCCTATCAAGGGCAGGGTGACAGCAGTGAAGCCCGGCCATTTCTCCAACACTTCATTCGCGAGAAAAATCAAACACACCTTATTATATTAGACTTCGGGACTTCGAGACACGGGACTTCGAGACAAATCAACTCTAAACTCTAAACTATGAATTTGGCCTACATTCACCCGAATGCCCGCATTGCCGATGACGTGAAAATTGAAGCTTTCGCATGGATAGGCGAGGATGTGGAAATCGGGGCAGGCACTTGGATTGGCCCCAATGCTACCATTATGGACGGCGCACGCATCGGGAAGAATTGCAAGATTTTCCCCGGCGCAGTGATTTCTGCCATTCCCCAAGACCTGAAATATCAAGGTGAGACCACCTATTGTTTTATTGGCGACGGAACCACGGTGCGCGAGTCGGCGACGGTCAACAAGGGCACTGCGGCTTCGGGCAAGACCGTGGTGGGCAAGGATTGCCTGCTGATGGCCTTCACCCATGTGGCCCACGACTGCTACCTTGGCGACCACGTCATAATGGCCAATGCTGCCACGCTTGCCGGTCATATCACGGTCGACGACTGGGCTATCTTTGGCGGCTTGGCTGCGGTGAGCCAGTTTTGCCGCATCGGGGCGCATGTGATGATTTGCGGCGGCGCCTTGGTCAACAAGGACATTCCTCCCTTTGTGAAGACAGGCCCTGGCTACCCGGTTTGTTATGCAGGCGTCAATTCCATCGGACTGATGCGCCGAGGTTTTTCGCGCGAGCGTATCAATGCCATTCAGGATGTGTATCGCGTGATTTACAGCGTCGGTATGAACATCACCCAGTCGATGCAATACATCCGTGAACATCTCCCCGAATCGGAAGACCGCGATTTCATCCTTGGATTCATAGAAAGTTCCAAGATTGGCATCATGAAGAATGCCGTGGGACGCGAAGAATAAGGTTCTACCGATTATTTTAGCAGCACTTCAGCCGCCCGTAATGCTTCGGGCGTCACCTTGTCGTTGCTCAGCATTTTGGCGATTTCGGTGATGCGCTCGTCGCGGCTTAGCACACGGATATGCGATTGCGTGCGCGTGCCTTCGTTGTCCTTGTAGATGAAATAATGATGCTCGGCTTGGCTGGCCACTTGGGGCAGGTGGGTAATGGAAATGAGTTGCAGCGACCGGCCCATTTGCTGCATGATGGTCCCGATTTTGGCGGCTACTTCGCCCGAAACGCCCGTGTCGATTTCGTCGAAGATGAGGGTGGGGATGTAGTTGTAGCTCGAAACGGCACTCTTGATGGACAGCATCAGGCGCGACAGCTCGCCGCCCGAAGCCACACGGCTGAGGTCGTCGGGAGCAATGCCCTTGTTGGCCGAAAAGAGGAAACGGATGGCATCGCTGCCTTTGTTGCCGAATTGTGGCTGGCTTTCGACCTCCACCTGAAACACGGCAAACGGCATGGCCAACTGTCGCACCAATTCACAGACCTTTTTGCTGAAGGTTTCAGCGGCTTGGCAACGTTTGTCGTGCAACGCCTTGGCTTGCTTTGATAAGCATTTTTCGCTGTTTTTCAGTTCTTTTTCTGCTTTTTCGATGGCTTCGTCGATGTTCTCGAAGGCGTTCACTTTTTCTTGTAGGCCGTCTCTCAGCGCGATTAATGCCTCAAAATCGTTGAGATGGTGTTTCATCATCAGTCGGTTGAGCAGGTCGTAACGCTCTTGAAGGCTTTGCAGTTGGCCTTCGTCGAACTGGGTTTCATCCTCGCGTCGACGCAAGTCGTAGGCAATGTCTTTCAGTTCCACTTTCAGGCTTTCGATGCGCTCGCCAAGGCTTTCCGTGTCGGGCAGGAGGTGGCTCATCCGCTGGAGTGTGGTTGCGAGTTCGTTGATTTGGCCCAAAATGGCCGTCTCGGAGTCTTCCAAAAGGCCGTTGGCGGTCACCAACAACGACTTGATTTCCTCTGAGTTTTCCATCACGCTGAGGGTCTGCTCGATGTCGGCATATTCGCCTTCTTTCAGGTCGGCTTTCTCGAGTTCCTCCAATTGGAATTTCAGGTAGTCGTTCTCGGCGGTGTTTTTCGTCGCTATGTCCTTCAATTCGAGCAGTTTCCGTTTGATGGTGTTGTATTGGCCGTATTCCGACAGGTATTCAGCCAACACCTCTCCGTTTTGGGCAATGTTGTCCAACAGACGAAGCTGGAAGTCGGCGTCGGTGAGCAGCAGCGAGTCGTGTTGCGAATGGATGTCAACCAATTGGCTGCCAATCTCTTTCATCGTCTGCAAGGCCACGGGCGTGTCGTTGATGAAGGCGCGGCTTTTCTTCTGTGGGCTAAGTTCGCGGCGGAAGATGCATTCAGGTTCAAAATCAAGGTCGTTTCCCTCGAAAAGCGGCTTGTAGGTCTCGTCCAAGTCCATGGTGGCTTCCACCACGCATTTCTTGTCTTTGTCGTAAAGCACATTGGTGTCGGAGCGGTCGCCCAAGGCAAAGCCCAAAGCGCCGAGCAAGATTGACTTGCCTGCGCCCGTTTCGCCCGTGATGACATTGAAACCTTTCCCAAAACAGACTTTCAGTTCGTCAATTAAGGCGTAATTGCTGATTTGCAGTTGCTTGAGCATGACTGGATTTAGAAACCTGTGTTTTGCAGCATGGCGTCGTAGCGCGACGACTGCGATGGGTCGATGGCTTTCATGATGTTGGCGGCCTCTGTCCTGACTTTCATATCGCCTTGCGTGAACACTTGGATGATTTCGTCGCGCTTGCTTTCGATGAGCAGTTGCAGGAAATAGCTCATCGAGTTGCGTTCGTGAATTTGTTGCAAGCTCGTCAGGGCATTGAGGATGGCATCGCGCCCTTGCTGTGGGTTTTCGGCCATGACGTCAAGGCCTTGCCGGTTATAGTCGTAGATGAATTGGCGCAACGGACGGTAGGTCTGGTTGTTGATTTCGCTGATGATGGTGTATCGGTTTTGGCGTCCCGTTGAGTTCCAGCCGTTTTCGTTGCCGGGGTCTTGTGGTGCGGCATTGGCGATGCTTTCGGCAATGGCAAAGAAAGGGTCGCCGCCGTAGGGCGAGAATGAGTCGAAATCGAGGCCGAGGAAGATGTAGACATAGAACCCTATGGTGCTCGTCAGGTTCGAGATGAAGGTGTTGGGGTTGAAGTCGAGCGTCTGGCCGTCCATATATTCGAAATAGAACCTGTGGTCGATGTAGTTGAACATCGGGGTGCTGTAGTTCGATTTGTAGACCGGGCGGCGCAGGGCCAAGTTGAGGTCGGCAGTGAAGTAGTTGCCTTCTCGGCTGTTCACCTCCACAAGCATCGAGCATTCGATCTTTTCTGCCTGCCTGAAATTGATTTCGGTGAATTTGGTGTTGTTGATGAACTCGTAGAGAGCGGTTTGCAGGTTTTGGTAGATGGTTTTGTCGCTACCTGCCACCTTGCTGGAGTTGACTCTAACTTCACATTGCAGTTCCTGTGCCCGCAATGCGTTGATGTTCAGCAGGCAGCAGGTTACGATGAGTAATGTCGCAAAGGCTCTCTTCATGGCATCTCCCTTTCAGTTTGTCGTCAATCAGAAGGAATCTTGGGTTTCCTTGGCAGGATTGCGGAAGTAAATCTGGTCGTGGAGGAACTCGTGGATGGCAATCAGGGTGGGCTTGGGCAAACGCTCATAGAACTTGGCGATTTCGATTTGTTCCTTGTTCTCGAACACTTCCTCCAAGCTGTCGTTGCTGGCCGAGGCAAACGACTCGATTTTCTCGTTGAGTTCGTGCTTCATCTCAGCGGCGATTTGGTTGGCCCTGATGGACAGGATGGCCACTGTTTCATAAATGTTTCCCGTGCCTTTGTAGAATTGGTCTTTCTGACGGGTGACAACCGTTGTTTCGGTCTTGATCTTCTTGAAATCCATGTTTTTATTCTATTTTTTCTAATTTCTTTCTTGCTTTTGCGGCAATGCCTTCCACTTCTTTTATGTATTTGCTTTGGGGATAAAGATAGGTGAGGGAATTGCACTGTTCCACACACGACTCGTAACGCTCGCGTTGCTTCTCGGCGATGCTGTTTTCGGCAAAGTCGTAATAGGTTTTGGCCATATCGTAAAGAATCTCTTCGCGATGCTCGGTGTTGGGATATTTCTTCAGCATGTTCTCAAACGAGGTGATGGCTGCGCTGTAGTTCTCCATCCGGTAATACAACCGGCAGATGTTGTAGTCTTTCTCTTCCAATTTGTTGTTGAGGTCTTTCATCAGTTGGCTGACCCGTTCAAGGCTGTCGCTGTTGGGATAGCGCTCGGTGAAAGCCTTCAGCTGCTTGATGGCGTTGTGGGTGTTGGTTTGGTCGAGGCCCGACTCCGGCGATTGCAGATAATCGCAATAGGCGCTCATGTAGGCCGCCTTTTCGGCATCTTTGGAGAAAGGATAGGTTTGCGTGAACCGATTGAAATAAAAGGAAGCGATGTCGTAGTCCTCCTGCAAATAGTAGCACATCGCGGTCTTGTAGGTGATGTTTTCGCCACGCGGCGTGTTGCGGAACGAGGCTTGCAGCAGGTCGAACAATTGCAGGGCGTGGCTGTAGTCGCCACGCTCGTAATAGTCTACGGCAACTTCATACTTCATTTCGTTGTCGGTGCTTTTCACCAATCGGTTGAAGTCGTTGCACGAGCTGAAGGCGAAGAGGCCAAAAACCGCCAATATCAAAAGTCTGTTTTTCATCGGGCTGCAAAATTACTCATTTTTCGATTATGAACGAGGGATTTTCCTTTTTATTTTTCGATGATGAGTTTTTCAACTTGATGTCCGACACTGCTTTCGATGCGCAGGAAACAAATGCCACGTCTCAAATCCTTGGTTTCGACACGGGTTGCGTCTTTGCCATGGCCCGAAAGCAGGCATTGCCCGAGGGTGTTGTAGAGCCTATAGGTGAATTCGCCTGAAGTCTCGATGGTGAAAAATCCTTGCGAGGGATTGGGATAGACCTTGAAATTTCGGTCCACGTTTTCTTCGGCAGCTTCTCCGCCGATGCATGTCATCGTGGCAAGCCAGCCGTAATAGGTGTAGCGTGCATCCGAGACGAATGTGAATGTCAACGCGCCTTCGGGATTATTGGCCACGATGCTGTCGGGAATCGAGAAGCCTGAGAAGGTTCCAAGCAAGGGAGCGGCAGTTGAGGTGCCATCGTAAACCCTGAGCACGTCGCTTTGTTGCTGTGTCTTGAACTTGAGGAAGTTGACGCAGACTTTCTTGCCCGCATCGCCCGGACGGACGGTCATTTTGAGGTTTTCATTGTTGCCGTAATGTCCGCAGTCGCCGCCCGAAGGGAGCAACAGGCCTTTGCAATCGCCCAAAACCACTTCGCTGTCGGCGATGGGATAGGAGGCATAAACGTCAACCAATTGCTCTTTGGTAAGTGTTGAAGTCTGGCCTTCGGCATCGGTTATGGTCAAACTGACATCGTAAAGGCCGGACGTTTCATAAACGACGTAAGGATTCCTTTCGTTGGATTCGGTAGGCGTTCCGCCTTGGAATTGCCAAGCCCAACCGGTGATGTGTCTGCCTTGGCATTTTTCAAAAAACCGAATGGGCTTTCCTGTCGTAACCATTTCGCTGCTGATGGTGAAATCGGCTGTCAAAGTCGAGCTGTTCGGGTCGGGAACCAATTGCACGTTTTGCTCTACGGCTTCGTTGTCGTTCACCGTTATTGTAATCGTTTGTGAAACATAGCCGTAGGCCGAAAAAGTGACATTATATGTGCCGCCCTTGATGACGCGGTGGTAATCGCCCGCAGGCAAATGTGAACTGACCTCCGAGCCGTGGTGGTCGTGCCCGATGATGCTCACCGTGGCCTCAATCGGGATGCCTGTTTCGGCATCGGTGATGGTGCCATGAATACCGTTGAGGCATTGCTCCATATAACTTAACATGCTGTTGTGGTTGTAGTTCCAATACATGGGCATCGTCGTGGCGTCGGGCATATAGGTGTTTGAAGTTTCGATGGTCACTTCGCGGCATTGGGCGAAGTAGTTCATATAGTCTTGGCGACTGCCCGAAATGGTGTACCATTTGTAGCCGTTGATGATACCGTTTTCGGCGTACTGATGCTGCATGTTCAGGTAATCGGGATTCTGCTCGTGGCAAAGGTCGGCGTATTCGTGGCAGACCTGTTTCCACCATTCGTCGTCGGCGTGGAGCGAAGGGTGGGTGTCCCAAGGATAGTTCACCACTTCGGAGCCGGTATGGAAGTTGGCCGCCATCGTGAATTTATGGTCTCGCGCAAGGTTCATCAGCCATAGGGTTTCGTCTTGATAGCACCATTCGTTGTCGGGGTGGGGACCTTTGTCGAAGTCGGGATAATGGCGGTTGAGGTCGAGGTCGTTGGCGTTGTTGCGTCGGGCGCCTGATACGCTTTGGTTGCCGCCGTAATAGGTGCCGTCGGGGTTGGTGTTTGGGCAAATGAAGATGTCCAAATTGTTGACTAAATTCAAAATACGGTCGTCATTGTTCGAGCAAAGTTCGTCGATGAGGCGGAGCATCAGCATGAAGCCGGTGGTTTCGTTGCCGTGCATCGTTGAGGTGTAGAGGAACTTCGGCTTGCCGTCGGGTTGACCGTTGTTGATGCGGCAAAACATAAGTTTGCGCCCGCTGGCCAAAGTGCCAAGTTCGAAATAGGTGCAACGGTCGGGATGCTCAGCGGCAAACTGCTGCATCATGTTTTCGTAGGCTTCGTAAGTCGGGTAAGCGTCCCAGTCGTAGGCCTCGCGGTGGCTTCCGTCCCACATGATGGGCGTTTCGAGCAGCGAGGGTGGAGTTTGCAAATGAGGCTGATAGCCTTTTTCGATCAAAATCTCATACTCGTTTTGGTTGGCAAAGCAAACCACGGTTCGGCCATCGGTGTCGTCAACGGAGCAAAGGTCGCTGATGGCTTGGATTTCTGTCGGGTCGCTGACGGTCAGGGTGAAGAAATATTCGCCACGACCAAACATCAGTTGCTCCAAGTCCTTTTGGTTGTTTTGGGCCAAAAGGTTGCCGCAAACCGTTACGGAGAGGATGAGAAATAAATGCCGCAAATATCTCATTTTGAGCATTATTCGATGATGAGCTTTTCGGTTCTGCTACCGTTTTCGCCGTTGAGGCGGAGCAAATATACGCCTTGCTGCAAATTTTGGGCATCAATTTGGGTCTTGCCTTCGCAAACGCCCGAAAGCACCACTTGACCGAGGCTGTTGAACAGTTGATAATGGGCTTCGCCCTCGATGGTGAAACTGCCATTGTTCGGGTTGGGATAGATGTGTGGCGCAAAGCCGTTTTCCGGCACCGACCAATTCCTGATGGTTACGGTCACTTCGCCTGAAATCGTATTGCCCTCTGCATCAGTCACCTCAACTCTATAGGTTGTTTCAGGCTCGGTAGGCGTGGCTATGGGGCAGCAAATGTTGGGATTGTCGAGCGTTTCGGCAGGTTCCCAAAGCCATGTGTAGTTGCCTGCACCTCCCGTCACAATGGCCGTGAGTTGCGAGGTTTCGCCTTCATTGATGACTTCAGGATCGGCGGAAACTCCAATCATCATGGGCTCGTAGTTGCCGACGCAATCGACCAAGGCCTCCCAGCCGCTCGACGTGGTAGAATAGTCGGAAGTGAAATGGAAGGTGAGTGCGCCTTCTTCGTTGGTGGCGGTCACTATGCCGATTTCGTCATTGCCTGAATAACTATTGATAAAAGGCGCATCGGTGGAACTGCCATCATAGATTTCAAGCCAGTCGTAGTTGGCTTCAGTGCTGAAACTTAGGAAGTTGACGCTGATTTTGTTGCCTTCGGTGTCGGGAAGGAAAGTCAAGGTGTAGTCCTCGTTGCTGTGGTAACCAGTGTAAGCAGAAGCGTAGAAGAAAGCCCTGCAGGTCTCGAAGGTGCCGTCTTGCATCATGTAGGCTTCGCGCACATGGATGTAATTGTTGCGTGTGAGGGTTTCGGTGTTGCCGTTGCTGTCGGTCACGGTGAGGGTCACCGCAAAGTCGCCGCTTGTTTCGTATGCGATGTTCATCGGGTTCTGTTGCGTCGAAGTGCCTGCGCCTTCAAAGGTCCAATGCCACGATGTGATGTCGCCAAACGAATGGTCGGTGAAGTTGATGTGTCCGCCTAATGGGACCATCGTTCTCGAAGCGGAGAAGTCGGGGAGGATGCCCGCGCCGGCTTCGAGTGCGACGTTCAGATTGATTGTTTCATAATCGGCTACGGTGACGGTTTCCTGATGCGGACGATAGCCGTCGGCAATGAAGTTCACGGTGTAGGTGCCTCCCTTGATGGGGCGGTGGAAGTCGCCCGCCGGCAGATGGCTCTCCACCACGGAAAACGTATTGTCGTGTCCCGAAATGGTGATTGTGGCCTCAATGGGTTGGCCTGTCGAAGCATCGGTAACGGTGCCGTGGATGCCGTAAAGGCATTGGTTCATAAAGGCAAAAATCGAGTTCTTGTTGATGTTCCAGAAGTTGGGTAATTGGTTGCCGTTGGGCAGTTTGGTGTTCGAGCACTCGATTGTGAGTTCGCGGCATTGCGCATAGCCGTTCATATAGTCCTGACGGCCTCCGCCAATCATGTACCATTGAGCGCCGTTGGTGATGCCGTTGTTGAAGTCGTTCATGTAATTTGGGCTCACTTCGTGGGTGAGGTCGGCGTATTCGTGGCTGATGAGTTGGTACCAAGCATCATCAGGATGGAGTGTGTAGGTGTTGTCCCAAGGATAGTTCATCACCTCGGCACCGCCGTGATAGTTGGCGCCCATCACAAACGGGACGTCTTCTGCGAGTTGCATAAACCATTCCGTTTCAGTTTGGTAGGGATTCCCATCGGGGTGTTGTCCTCCGTTGGGGTCGGCGTAGTTGCGGTTCATGTCCACACCGTTGGCGTTGTAGCGGGTGGCGCCGTTCACGTTGTTGTTGCCGGCGTGATAAGTGCCGTCAGGGTTGGTGTTAGGGCCTATATATAGGTCGATGTTGTCCATAACGCTCTGGACTTCAGGCTCGTCTGGATTTTCAAGCAAATAGTCAATCAAGCGAAGCATCAAAATCCAGCCTGTGGTCTCGTCGCCATGGATGGTGCTGGTGTAGAGGAACTTGGGCTTGCCTTCGCCCGAACCGTTGTTCAGGTGGGCAATCATGATTTTGCGACCGCTGGGCAGCGTGCCAAGGGTGATGATTTCGCACTTGTCGGGGTGGTCGGTGGCAAATTGGAACATCATATCCTCGTAGGCAGTGTAGGTCGGGTAGCTGTCCCAATCGTATTCGGCGCGGTTGCTGCCGTCCCACATCGCGACTTTCTCCATCAGCGAAGGCGGCGTTTGCAGCGTCGTTTCATAGCCAAGTTGTTGGAAATCGGCAAATTCCTTGTTGTTGGCGTATGCCGTAACCACTTGACCATCAATGCGGTCAACCGAAATGGCGCGGGCAATGGCTTTCAGGTCGTCGTTGCCGTTCAGGTTGAAGGTGAAATAATACTCATTGCGTTCTTGCATGAGTTGGTTCAATTCTTGTTGGCTCTTTTGGGCAAAAATGTTGCCGCAAACCACTGCGGCCAAAATGAGCATAAAATAGCGTAAACTCTTCATTTTATTATTGTTATTTCAAATTTCAAAATCTTGTTATTCGGCTGCCACCATGCTTCGACAAGCTCAGCAACCCAGTGACAGCCCTACAACTCTAATCTCTAAACCCTAAACTTTCAAAAACCCCCATTCTTCAACAATTTCCGCTTCCACCTTCTCGTTCACAGGAACTAAAGGCAAACGCAACACATTCTCGCACAGCCCGATATGGCTCATCAGGCACTTGATTCCAGCGGGGTTGCCGTCGGCAAAAATAAGTTGGTTCATACGGAGCATGGCGTAATGCAGGCCCAATGCTTCTTCGATGCGGCCTTCATTTTGGGCCTTCATCATGCGCCTGAAATGTTTAGTGTAAGCATTGGCGGCCACCGAAATCACGCCTGTTGCGCCGAGTGCCAACAAGGGTTGGGTGATGCCATCGTCGCCCGAAAGCACATCGAAGTCGGCGGGCTTGTCGCGCAGTATCTCCATGATTTGCTGCAAGTTGCCCGAAGCCTCCTTCACGGCGATGATGTTGGGATGCTGGGCCAATTCCACGCAAGTTGCGGCTTGCAAGTTCACGCCCACGCGCCCCGGCACGTTGTAGACCACTACGGGCACAGGACTCGCATCGGCGATGGCCTCGAAATGGGCTTTCATGCCGTGCTGGTTGGGCTTATTATAATAAGGTACGACGCTCAAGATGCCTTGGATGCCCTTAAAATATTGGTTTTTAACGGCTTCGATGACGGCCTGCGTGTTGTTGCCGCCCATGCCGAGCATGACGGGCAAGCGACCCTCATTGGCTTCCAATATCGTGTTGATTACCAATTGCTTTTCGTCAGCCGAAAGGGTAGGGGCTTCGGAAGTGGTGCCCAAAACGACCAAAAAATCCGCGCCGTTGGCGATGACATGGTTCACGATGTTGATTAAAGCCTCAACATCTACTGAACGGTCGGTTTTAAAAGGAGTGACGAGGGCAATGCCCGTGCCTTTAAAAGGGTTGTATTTCATTTTCAATCAGAGTTTTAAGTTGTTGAACCCGACAAGGCTTTCAGGTAGTTGTGCAGGACATGGATGTTGGAAACAGGGTCGGTGGCTCGCGGGTTTTGGATAATCAAGTCGTAGATAGGTTGATTTTTGCTCTCGTGGAAACAAATCCTGAAATCCGACTTCGGTAGGGTGCAAAGATAGTCGCTGATTTCGGCGTTTTTTGCCGCCATGTTGATAAGCATTGTGCTGAAAGGCAGCTTCTTGATAAATTCGTGCTTGTCAGGTTTCAGCACGCTCATAAAGCCGAAATCCTTGGGCGTGATCTCGGTGTAGAGGTCGCTTTGCAGGATGGTTTCCGACATTTGGTTGCAAAGGATGACAAACCCGCAACGACTTGCGCCAAACAGACTTTTCGCACTGCTTTCGATGTTCTTCACTATGCTTTTGTCGCCTTCGTCCAAAATAATCAAAATGGAAGTAACCCGCTGAAGATTAGGCATTTTTGCCGTAGGTTTTTCGGCGAGAAATTGCTCCAAGGCGCGTCTTAAAGCCCTATTTCTGAGGTAGGATGAAAAATTCATGCCGCAAATGTAGGCAAATTCCATGAAATAGCATGTTTTTTTGTTTAAAATCGCTAATTTTGCGCTTGAATTTCGGTGAGGCGTTTATGGACGCGAAAAAATGATAAAAGTATGATTGTCACTGTTTTAGGTAGTGGAACTTCGCAAGGTGTGCCGGTCATCGGCTGCACTTGTCCCGTGTGCCAAAGCAAAGACCCACGCGACAAGCGGCTGCGCACCTCGATTCTGATTCAGACCGACGAGGTGACGGTGGCCGTGGATGCCGGCCCCGACTTCCGCCAACAGATGTTGCGCGAAAACGTCACCAAACTTGATGCGGTGATTATCTCTCATGAGCATAAAGACCATATCGGCGGCCTCGACGATTTGCGCCCCTATATTTTCATGCAGAAAAAGCCTATGACGCTTTATGTGGCTGATACCGCGTTGCCCGAAATCAAGCGGGAGTATTCATACGCCTTCGATGAGCATCCTTATCCGGGTGCCCCGACTTACGACATCCGCCGCCTCGACGAAACGCCCTTCGACCTCGGCGACTTGCACATCATACCTATTAAATTAAAGCACTTCACCTTGACTTGCTATGCTTTCCGCATCGGCAACTTCGCCTACGTCACCGACCTGAGCGAGATTTCCGAAGAGGCGATCGAAAAACTGCAAGACGTTGAATACCTGATTATTGAGGCTCTGCAAAAGAAGAAACACTACTCGCATCTCACTTTGGACGAAGCAATCGAGATTTCCCGAAAAGTGGGCGCGAAAAAGACTTGGTTCACGCATTGCAGCCACAGCATGGGCCTCGCCGCCGAAATCAACCGCGAGCTTCCCGAAGGCATGATGCTTGCCTACGATGGACTGAAAATCCCAATTGTTTAAAACTTAAATCTTTAAATATGAAATCCACTTATTCCCAAAGACTTATCAAACTCGCCGATCTAAACCACCATCAGACCTTTTTCGCAGGCGAGAGTTCCTATTTCGCTGTGGCGCAGTATGTTGACACGAAAGACACCGTCCTTCTCGTCCTCCACGGCATCGACTTCAAGTTCCCGATTTTCGCCGGCGACATCGTCACTTTCGAGAGCAAAGTCATCTCCGTGGGTCGCAGCACCTTGACCGTTTACACCAAAATGTACCGCAGCCGCGAGCCTGAAAAAGTCGCCGCCGACGGCTTCGCCACCTTCTCCTATTTGGACGAAAACCACCATTCCCGTTCCCACGGCATCACGCTCACGCCTGAAACCGAGGAAGAAAAATTCTTGCAGCAGCAGGCTTTGGAGGTGATGGAGGATTCTAAAAAGCGGGCTTTGGCGATGAATGAGAAAAAAAATTGATATTAGAATCGTACTATATTATCAATACCATTATATTTGCAGCAGAATTAAAAATACAAAACAATAATACAATAATACCATGAAAAAAGTAAGTATCTCCTTCATCATCTTGACAATCTTGATGGCATTGTCAAGTTGCCAGAAGAAAAGCAGCGAAAAAGAAATCCTATCATTTAAGTTCATTTCTCCTAATATCGAGGCATCGATTGAAGACCGGATGATTATTGCAACAGTGCCTTTTGGTACAGATGTCACGAATTTAGTGCCGATCATTTCGGTTTCCGATAAAGCAACGGTTAATCCTGCTTCAGGAATGCCTCAAGATTTCAGCCAACCTGTAACCTATACAGTAATTGCTGAAGACGGCTCTCAAAATAGTTATACTGCTATTGTTACTGTTGATATGCCAGAGAAACCTTTCTTTGGTATTTGGGGTGTAGAAAAAATTGAGTATTACAACATTGACTATGCTGGCAACCCGATTGCGGCTTCATTGACGACTTATTTATATGACCCGAATGATACTGATAATGGTATCCAACTGGTTTTCAGGGAAAACAGATCGGGTGAAATGCGAAATGGTTCTATTGATACAATTTGGATGAATGAAAATTACATTGTTTGTCCTGATACTGTTATTGTGACGGGATACACTTATTCTTTCGATTTTGAGACTTCCGTTTTGTCAATGAATATGGAATATGGACGAACTTTTGCGCTTCAGATTGTGGAACAAAATGCTGATGCTTTTGTTTATGAAAATGAGTATGTCCATGATTATGTCGAAAAGGCTTATCTCAGAAGAATTTCAGATGTTCCTGACAAGTCAAAGCCAACGAGCTTTATAAATCAAGCAAAATTTTATAAATATAAGGAAGGTTCTTTGTTGAGGAGATAGTTCATACTTCTTGAAGTTCTTATTACCCCAATTCCTTCGGATAACAAATAAAATGCTTAACGACAGGCTGCGAAAGCACCGAAATGTTCAGTTGGTCGGAGGCCTCGCTGATGTCTTTCATCGTGCCGTCTTTGTATAAAATGTTGATGGCTGGCTTTTTCGGGTGATAAGCATGATTCGACGAAACGCCTTGCAACAGCGCGAAATCCGCCTCCTCCAACGTCCAACCGTAATACTTCGCAATCTTCTTCCGAATGTCCTCGATATAGTTCGGGTCAAATTCGGTGTCTTGCATTTCTATCTTGAACAAATGCCTGTCGGTCAGGCGTCTGCAAAGTTCGGAGAGAACGCGGTCTTCGTCGTCGCGCCAGACCTTTACTGCGGTCATCACATCGTAGTCGTCCAACTGGCAGAACTTGTCCAAGACGAAATCGGGGTCATGGCCATCGG
The DNA here is from genome assembly GCA_902769875.1 of uncultured Bacteroidia bacterium. Classification (GTDB taxonomy): domain Bacteria; phylum Bacteroidota; class Bacteroidia; order Bacteroidales; family F082; genus Limimorpha. The sequence continues at coordinate 18,877 of CACXQV010000024.1, read as the reverse complement.
CGAAAGGGTGTTGGTTTTTCAGGAAGAACGACAGGGCAGGGGTGGCAAACAAGTCGCGCTCCGCGCTGAGCATCTTGGCGCGTTTCAGCACCTTCATCAGCGTGTATTCCGCGCTCAGCACGGCCTTGTGCATATACACCTGCCAATACATGATGCGCCGCGCCACCAAAAAACTTTCCACGGAATAGATGCCTTTCGCCTCGATAGCGAGTTCATTCCCAACGACTTCCATCATCTCCAACAAACGCTCCGCATTCACGCTGCCCTCGGCCACGCCGCTAAAGAAACTGTCGCGTTTCAAATAGTCGATTCTATCTACATCCAACTGACTGGAAATGAGTTTACTAAGAAAGCCTTTTTCGTATTCTCCCTTGAATAATTTGATGGCTAAATCAAGCCGTCCGCCGTGGATTTCGTTGAACTTCTGCATCACTTTCAGCGAGAGTTCCTCGTGCGAAACGCCCTGCACGATACTGTTTTCCAAGGTGTGCGAAAACGGTCCATGACCGCTGTCGTGGAGCAAAATGGCCAACGAAGCGGCCTCTAATTCCTCGTCGGAAATCTCGTAACCCTTGCCGCGCAATAGTTGAATGGCGCGCCGCATAAGATGCATGGTGCCGAGGCTGTGGGCAAAGCGCGTGTGGTTGGCACCGGGATACACCAAATTGGTCATGCTGACCTGTTTGATGCGCCTAAGCCTTTGGAAATAAGGGTGTTCTATGATGTCGAAATGCAGCTCGTCAGGGATGCTGACGAAGCCGTAAATCGGGTCGTTGAAGATTTTCTTTTTGTTTGGAGAGGTGGGCATAAAATGTTGATTTCTATTGGCTGCAAAATTAGTGATAATTATTGAAAGGATGGATTTATGAGAAAAAAGTTGGGCAAATCCCTTGCGGATTGGAAAATTGGTGCTATTTTTGCAAGTTGAAAAGAAATGAAAGAGAGACGATTATGGCAGCAAAACCCAACACAAAACCTTATCCGTTCAAGGAAACTCCGATTCTATTCGGTGAGGATGCGGAGCGTTTCATGGAAGAGATTGAAAACCCTGTGAGCGTTTCCGATGCCGAAAGGTTGGCGCAAGAAGAAGCCTATGCCTACCTGAAAAGTATTGCTTTGTTCCCCATGCCTTAATTCTCCATGAGAAGGTTTTTGCGGATAGAGGACATTGAGGTCATCAAGCCATTTTCCTGTGGCGACAAGTCCTTGGATGAGTTTCTTTTTGAGGACGCGCGTTATTTCTACGATGAGTTTATCGCTAACACCTTTTTGTTGGAAGATGACGACGAAACGATAGCCTATTTCAGTTTGTTGAACGATAAAGTGTCGAGCGCGACTGTTCCGAAGAACATTTGGCGTAAGTTGCGTAAGGAATTTCCCCACGAAAAGCAGTTCAATAGTTATCCAGCGGTGAAAATCGGACGCTTGGCGGTTTCCGAACGCCATCAAGGAGAGCATATTGGGTCGATGTTGTTGCTGTCAATCAGGGAAATGCTGTTTCGGCGGGCTTCGGTAGGCGCTTGCCGTTTCATCACGGTGGATGCTCTGATTGGGAAACAGTCGTTTTATGAGAGAAACGGCTTCCGCTTGCTGCAGTCGGAGATTCCGGAAGGTGCAGATACGGTTCTGATGTATTTTGACTTGAAAGCCTTTTCGGTAAAATGATGGGGTGGTAAAATATTATTCCCCTTTTCTCGTTTTCCATACAAATTACTAATCTATGGACAAAACCACAATCCTTTGGGCCGACGACGAGATTGATCTCCTCAAACCCCATATCATGTTTCTGGAACAAAAAGGCTATGAGGTAGTTACGGCCAACAACGGCTCCGATGCCATCGACCTCGTGCGCCAACGCCATTTCGACATTGTTTTCCTCGACGAGCAAATGCCAGGCATTTCGGGCATCGAGGCGCTCGAGGTCATCAAGCGCGAATATCCAAACCTGCCCGTGGTGATGATTACCAAGAGCGAGGAGGAGCGCATTATGGAGGATGCAATCGGCTCTAACATAGCGGATTACCTCATTAAACCCGTCAATCCGAACCAGATTCTGCTTTCGCTGAAGCGCAACCTCGAAAACCGCAAACTCCGCGACGAGAAATCGACGATGGGCTATCAGCAGGAGTTCCGCAAAATCAGCATGGACCTCAACAACAACCTCAACTTCGACGAGTGGGTTGATTTGTATAAGAACTTGGTTCGCTGGGAGTTGGAATTGCAAAAATCCACCGACGAGGGCATCAAAACCATCCTCGCCGACCAAAAACAGGAGGCCAACACGCAGTTCACGCGCTACATCGAGCGGAACTACATCGACTGGATTCAAGGTCGCTCGGAGAAACCTGTGATGTCGCATACCTTGGTTCGCGACAAGGTGATTCCGCGCCTTGATGATACCGACAAACCGCTGTTTCTCATTGTGATAGACAACCTGCGCTATGACCAATGGAAGGCCATCCAGCCGCTGATTGAGAACCATTTCCGCGTGGAGGCCGACGACATTTACTACAGCATTTTGCCCACCACGACGCAATATGCCCGAAATTCTCTCTTCGCCGGACTGATGCCTTTGGAAATCCGTCGTCGCTATCCGAAATGGTGGGTCGATGAAGAGGACGAAGGCACGAAGAACCAATACGAAGGCGAACTGCTTGGCGAGCAACTGAAGCGCTTCGGCAAGAACATCAAGTACTCTTATAATAAGGTGTTGAATTTGCAGGCGGGCAAGAAACTCTACGAGCAGATGGCCAACTTGATGCCTAACAAGCTGAATGTCATCGTTTACAACTTCGTCGATATGCTCTCGCACGCCCGCACGGAGATGGAAATCATCCGCGAACTGGCCGACGACGAGGAAGCCTACCGCTCGCTGATGTACTCGTGGTTTGAACATTCCAGCCTCTTCGATATGATGCGCTTCATCGCCGAGAAGGGCTGCGACATGATCATCACCACCGACCACGGCTCCACCTACGTTGAAAAACCCGTCCGCATCCTTGGCGACCGCGAGGTGAACACCAACTTGCGCTACAAGTACGGCAAAAACCTGAAATACAACCCGAAAGAAGTCTTCGAGGTGAAAGACCCCGAGAAGATTTTCCTGCCGAAGATGAACTTGAGCACGACTTACGTCTTCGCTGGTGAAAGCGATTTCTTCGCTTACCCGAACAACTACAACTATTACGTCAGTTACTACCGCAACACCTTCCAGCACGGCGGCATCTCGATGAGCGAAATGCTGATTCCAGTGACACATCTCACGGCGAAGTGATTTTTTGGCACGCAGAATTTGCAGAATTATATGAAGCGCGAAGCGACGAAAAATTTGTGTTCGATAAGTTCTGCGATTTCAGCGTATTCTGCGTGAAACAAAAAAAGCGTATTTTTGCGGGAAAATACATAGCAATGAATTCTAAAGAATTCCATATCGACAGCGTGGAGGCTTTGACTGAGGTTTCCGAATATCTGATTTCCATGCGTGATGAAGCCGACATTATCGCGTTCTACGGCGCAATGGGCGCAGGCAAGACCACGCTCATCAAGAACCTTTGCCACAAAATGGGTGTCACCGACGAGGTGAACAGCCCGACTTTCGCCATCGTGAATGAGTATGTCACCGAAGAAGGCGAGTCGGTCTATCATTTTGATTTTTACCGAATTAAGAAACTGGAGGAAGCCTACGACATCGGTTTCGAGAACTATTTCGATAGCGGCAATCTCTGCCTCATCGAGTGGCCCGAAATGATCGAACCGCTTTTGCCTGAACAATACATTCGCGTGGAAATTCAGCAAGGCGAAACGGATGACGAAAGAATCATCAAGTGTGAACTGATAAACGATTGATTATGAGAAAATTGTCTTTTGTGTTCGGAGTTTTGATGATGTTTTTGTTGCCTTCCTGTTATTCGGTTGATAATCATGGTTTTGCTGAGTACAACAGACAAGAAGTTGCTGGAGTGATTGCCTCGCACGACACGACGATTCTCTATTTCATGACTTCGTGGTGCAAGGCTGGGCAGAGCGATTTTGAGAACAATCTGCAGCCTTATTTCGGCAATGCCTCTGAAACAAAGGCGATTGTTGTGGTTTGTATCGGCGAGTTGGAGGAGGTCATGGGTTTGAAGGGACTCAATGACAATGTGTTTTTGCTCAGCAAGGCATCACGGCAAGGCTTTTTCGACAAAGTTTTCATCAATAGTGAATGTAAAAAACTTCTAAAAGATTATAAACGAGTGAATTATGTTCCAGTTGAATTGGTCTGTAACGACAAAGGTGAGATTCTGAATTGGAACACTGAAGAGAAATCAGGTAGAACATACGGAAGCATTTATCCATATTTAATGGGCTGGAAATGAACGTTAAACTGAAACAAATCTATGACAAAACCTCAAAAGTTTTCATTCTCACCGATGAAAACGTAGCCCCATTTTGGTTGCCAGAAATAGAGTATTGGCTAAACTGCAAAAACGCCGTTGAAATCGTCATTAAGGCGGGCGAGCAGCACAAAAACTTGCAGACCGTCCAGCGGATTTGGAGAACTCTGATGAAGCAACACGCCGACCGTAACGCATTGCTAATCAACCTTGGAGGTGGTGTTGTCACCGACTTGGGAGGTTTTGCGGCTTCAACTTACAAACGCGGCATTAAGTTCATCAACATACCGACGACTTTGCTCGCGATGGTGGATGCGGCAATAGGAGGGAAGACGGGCATCGATTTCGGCGGCGGAAAGAACCAAATCGGCACTTTCGCGGCGGCGGAAGAAGTGATTATCGACCCTGCTTTTTTGGAGACTTTGCCCCATAGGGAAATATGTTCAGGCTTAGCGGAAATGTTGAAATATGGTTTTATCGCTGATTCCAATTTGCTGAATGTCAATTTGGAAAACTATCAGCAATACATCACTCATTGTGGCGAAATCAAGCGCGAAATCGTGATGCAAGACCCGACGGAAAAAGGCTTGCGCAAAGTGCTGAATTTTGGTCACACTTTGGGCCATGCCATCGAAAGCCATTGTCTGACAACGGATTACCCATTGTTGCACGGCGAATCGGTGGCTTTGGGAATGTTGGGTGCATTATGGCTTTCGGTGAAACAGTTAGGATTGGATGATAAGGTTTTGCAAGGCTTTGAAAAACAGTTGCCTATGCTGCTTTCGGAAATGGAAACCAGCTTTTCGGGAAGTGACATTGAGTCGATTTTGGGCTATCTCGTCCACGACAAGAAAAACAAAGACGAAAAGCCGCAATTCGTTCTGCTTGAGGCGGTTGGAAAACCCGTTTGGGATGTGGAAATCGAACCAAACTTGGTAAAATCTTCTTTGCAGTATTTAATAAAGGTGTCAAACCAATGAAACTGCACTGCGACATCCAACTGCCCGCCAGCAAGAGCGAAAGCAACCGCGCCCTGATGATTGCCGCGTATGGCGGATTCGCTCCTGATTTCCAGAACCTTTCGGATTCAAATGATACATTTGTTTTGGCCAATGCCTTGCGCGAAATCCAGAAAAACAAGGCGGTTTTGGACATAGCCGACTGTGGCACGGCTGCGCGTTTTTTGACCACCTACTTGGCTTGTCGCAAGGGCGAATGGATTCTCACCGGAACAGAGCGTATGAAGCAACGTCCCATCGGGCCTTTGGTCGAGACGCTGAAATGGTTGGGGGCTGACATCCAATATGTTGGGAAAGAAGGATGCTTGCCTTTGCAAATCAAGGCTCGGGCCATTGTTGGCGGTCAGGCGGCGGTCGACATGTCGCAAAGTAGCCAGTTCGCGTCGTCGTTGCTGTTGGCCGCGCCAATGTGGCCTGAAGGCCTTGATTTGGAATTGGAAGGAGGCCTCAATTCCTTGCCTTATCTTGATATGACCCTGAACATCATGCGTCATTTTTCGGCTCAGGTCGAACGGAAAGGGAATAGGGTAATTGTTCTGCCAAAACCTTATTGTTCAGCAGATTTCACGGTCTTTCCCGATTGGACTGCGGCTTCCTATTGGTATGAAATTGCGGCGTTGAGCGATGAATGCGAAATCAAGCTCTTAGGTTTTGCCGCCCACCTAAGTTTGGACAAGTCCAATGACCTGTCGACCAATGCTTTTGAGCCCATCGAAAACTTGTCCCCAATGTTCTCTCTCCAAGGAGATGCCCTTGTGGCAGATTGGATGCGGCAGTTGGGCGTTGAAACGCAGTCCGCTGGCAATGCCATCGTTTTGAGGAAAATGCCTTTTGGAAAAAAGAGCTTTTCTTTCGATTTCTCCCATCATCCCGACCTCTTCCCGACAATGGCCGCAACCTGTGCAGGTCTTCAGGTTGAGGCGCGTTTCACGGGCATTTCGACGCTCAAACTCAAAGAGTCGGATAGGGTGAAGGCTATGCAACTTGAGTTGGCAAAAATCGGAACGCAATTGGTTTATTTGGCTGATAATGAACTTGTTTTGAAACCTGCTTTGGCTTTGCCTTATTATGAGAAAAGTGCTCCACTGCTTTTCAGTTCGCATAACGACCATCGAGTTGTGATGGCTTTGGCTCCCCTCGCCTTGAAAGTTGGTGCGGTAGGTTTCGACTTCCCACAGGTGGTGGAAAAGTCCTATCCTCGTTTTTGGCATGACACTCAATTTTGAGCAGATAATGCCGAAAATACCGAAATTTGGCTTTTTTTATTATTTTGTTCAAGAAAATCCGTACTTTTGCCGCAATTTTTGTTAATTATGAAAGTAGAGTTGTTTGTTCCTTGCGTCATTGACCAGTTCTTTCCCGAAGTGGCTTCGTGTACCATGAAGGTGCTCGAGCGCACTGGGGTTGAAGTGGAGTACAATCCTGAGCAAACCTGTTGCGGGCGCTTTGCCTATAATGCTGGTTTTAGGGAAGATGCCAAGGAATTGGGCGACAAGTTCCTCAACGACTTTTCGTATGATGGCCCTGTGGTGGCTCCGTCCGCCTCTTGTGTGCATTATATCAAAAAGCGTTACCCGGAATTGTTTTTCAATACGGCTAACCACTTGAATTTCAAGCGTATGGTGGCCAATGTTTATGAGTTGACCGATTTTTTGGTCAACAAGATAAAATTTGACGATTTTGGTGCTGAGTTTCCCTATAAGGTGACGTTCCACGACAGTTGCAGCGCCTTCCGAGGCCTGGGCCTTGGCAAAGAGGCTCGCCAACTGCTCTCAAAGGTGAAGAATTTGGAATTGGTGGAGATGAAGCAAACCGATATGTGCTGCGGCGCCGAGTTTTCGATGCGTATGGAGCACGAGACGCTGGCCGAAGGGATGGCAAGCCATAAAGTGAATAATGCGCTGAACACAGGTGCCGATTACATCGTTTCCACTGATATGACCTGCCTGATGCATCAAAAAGCCTATATTGACAAGGAAAACCTGCCTATCAAGGTGATTCACATCGCCGAGGTGCTGGCCTCGGGTTGGATTTGATGAAAGATGAACGAAAGAAACTATTACATACACGAAAGCAGTTATGTCGACGACAACGTGAGCATCGGCAAGGGAACCAAGATTTGGCATTTCTGCCACATCCAGTCGGGTGCAACCATCGGTGAGAACTGCTCATTCGGACAGAACGTGAACGTGGGCAACAATGTCAGGATTGGCAATGGAGTCCGCGTGCAGAACAATGTCTCCATCTACGAAGGTGTTGAGATTGAAGACAATGTGTTTTGTGGACCGAGTTGCGTTTTCACCAACGTGACCACGCCCCGGGCTCATTTTCCTGTTCATGGCGTTTATGCCAAGACAAAAATCTGCGAAGGCGCTTCTTTGGGTGCCAACAGCACCGTGGTGTGTGGCCACACGGTGGGGCGTTGCGCCCTCATCGCTGCGGGTGCCGTGGTGACCAAAGACGTGAAGCCTTTCGCGTTGATGGCCGGCGTTCCTGCCCGACAAATAGGTTGGGTGTGTGAATGTGGCCGCCGTTTAAACGCATCGCTGCAATGCGATTGCGGACGAAAATACAAAGAATCAAATGGAGAGTTATGCAATTTAGGGATTTAAAAGCACAATATAGCGCCCTGAAAGGCGAAATGGACAAGGCCATCCTCGATGTGGTGGCCTCAAGCGCTTTCGTGATGGGGCCCAAAATCAAGGAAATGGAAACCGCTTTCGCCGACTATGTCGGTGTGAAGCATTGCGTGGCTTGCAACAGCGGCACCGATGCCTTGCTCCTCGCCCTGAAAGTGTGGAATGTGAAGGCCGGTGACGCCGTGTTTGTGCCGAGTTTCACTTTCTTTGCCTCAGCCGAGGTGGTTGCCATGCAAGGCGCGACCCCCGTTTTCGTGGATGTCGACAAAGACACCTTTAATATTAACGTGAACGACCTTGAAGACAAGATCAGGCAGACCCTGAAAGCCGGAAAACTGACGCCTCGCGTCGTTATCGCCGTCGATTTGTTCGGGCTGCCTGCCGACTTCGAGGCCATCCGCCAAGTGGCCGGGAAATATGGCCTTTATGTCCTCGAAGACGGTGCGCAAGGCTTTGGAGGCCGTATCGGCAATCGCAAGGCGTGCTCTTTTGGCGACATTTCCACCACATCGTTTTTCCCGGCCAAGCCCGTGGGCTGCTATGGCGACGGCGGTGCCGTTTTCACCGACAACGACGAATGGGCCGCTTTGGTCGATTCCTATCACATCCATGGCAAGGGTAGCGACCGTTACGACAATGTTCGCATTGGCATGAATTCGCGTTTGGACAGCATTCAGGCTGCTATCCTCCTCGTCAAATTGAAAGCCTTTGCCGACCATGAGTTGACAGATATAAATAAGGTGGCGGCGCGATACACTGAAAAGCTGGAAGAAGTGGCGAAAACGCCTGTCGTTCCCGAAGGGTTCTGTTCCAGCTGGGCGCAATACACGCTTCAAGTGGAAAACAAAACGGTCAGGGCTGGGCTTCAAGCCGCCCTGAAGGATTTGGACATCCCCACTGCCATCTATTATCCTATCCCGATGCACCGTCAGACAGCGTTCAATTATTTGGACATCAATAGCAACCATTGTCCGGTTTCCGACCAGTTGGCCGACACTGTCATATCCCTGCCAGTGCATCCTTATCTTTCCGAAAGTGATCAAGATAGGATTTGTGATGCTGTTTCAGCATTTTTGAAAAGATAAACCATTGTAGGCTATGGGCATTAGGTCTTTTATCAGCAAGATGATTGCACGCGACAATTACGACGAGGTAATGGAATACCTTGCCGTGACTGAGACCCAGCATGCCCCAAGGTTTGAGTTTGATGATGCCCCTGAGCAACTTCGGGAGATGATTGCCGTGGCCGAAACTCCCCGATGCCCCGAGCGCTCCAAGTGGCTGAACGATTTTGCCGAAAAGTCGTGGGCCTTGCCCGATGGCGAAGTCGAAGTGTTGCTTTCCAAAGACCACCTGAATGCTATCCGGTATTTGAACCGCTATCTGCGTGAAGCCAATGCCAAACTAAAGCAGGACGGATACTTCGTGTGCAGTTTCGACACTTCCCAAAAGCGCCGTGCACAGATTTTCAGCAAGTTCCCCAAAATCATCGCCTATTTCTTCTATTCCATCGACTTTTTGTGGCATAGGGTTTGCTCCAAGCTGAGGCTGACGCGATGGTTTTATTATTTATGTACCAAAAAGGTGAGGAAGGTTTTCCCTCGCCCTGAGATTTTGGGAAGGTTGTATTTTTGTGGTTTTGAAGTCGTTAGCGAACAATATATCCACGACCGCTATTGCGTGATTGCGCAAAAGAAACGCCAGCCAAGTACAGAACCGCATTCTTATGGCTTGCTTATCCGCTTGCGAAGGATTGGCAAGGATGGTAAGATGTTCAACGTGTTCAAATTCAGGACGATGTATGCCTATTCAGAGTATTTGCAGACCTACATTTACGAGAACAACGACTTGGATGTTGGAGGCAAGTTCAGCGACGACTATCGCATCACCGAGTGGGGGCATTTCCTGCGCAAGACTTGGATTGACGAGCTTCCTATGTTCATCAACATAATCAAAGGTCAGATGAAGTTGGTGGGCGTCAGGCCTTTGAGCCAACAGTATTACGGCTTGTATTCTGAAGAGTTGCAGCAACTTAGAATTAAAGTCAAACCGGGTCTGTTGCCACCCTATTATGTCGATATGCCTGAGACCTTGGACGAAATCCAAGAGAGTGAGAAAAGGTATCTTGAAGCCTATCTGGAGCATCCATTCCGCACCGATTGGAAATACTTTTGGATGATTGTTGACAACATTGTTTTCAAAGGGAAACGGTCGAAATAAAAGAGAAAAATTTAATGTTATTTTTTGCTGTTCGTATTGAAAAATCAACTATCTTTGCGGGTTGAAATGGGCAGGTATGCCCTGCGTTGGCAATGAAGCGCCACGATTTGATGGAGACTCTCGTAAACAACTTGTTTTGAGCTAATTAAGGTGTTTTAATGGGAGTCAGAATAGCGAAGCTATGTAATTTAATCATTCTTGGAAATGGCACAATCTACAATAGAAAAAGAGAATTGGACCACTATCATCAAGCCTCGGAACAAGCTTTTCGAGGTGAATTTGAAGGAAATATGGGACTATCGTGATTTGTTGACGATTTTTGTTCATCGCACCATCACGGTGGCGTACAAGCAAACCATTTTGGGGCCTTTGTGGTGGTTTATCCAGCCCGCTTTCACCGTCATTATGTATATGGTGGTGTTTGGCGGCATCGCTGGCATCCCCACCGACGGCATCCCGCAGCCCTTGTTCTATTTGAGCGGCGTTGCCTTATGGGGCTATTTTTCTTCTTGTTTGGGAAGTGCGTCCAACACCTTCGTTTCAAATGCCGGCATCTTCGGCAAAGTGTATTTCCCGCGACTGATTATGCCGTTGGCAAGTGTCATCAGCAATTTGGTCCGTTTCGGTATCCAGATGGGCTTGTTTGTGGTGGTGTACCTTTATTATGCCTTCATCGGCCAGGCACCCAGCCCCAATTGGTATCTGCTGCTGTTTCCGTTGTTGGTGGTGATGATGGCTGGTTTGGGACTTGGCTTCGGCATCATCATTTCATCAATGACCACGAAATATCGCGACTTGCAGATTCTTTTCTCTTTCTTTGTGTCGTTGTGGATGTATGCCACGCCTATTGTTTATCCATTGAGTCAAGTGACAGGAAAAGAGGTAAAAGGATTCGACTTAAGACTCATTATGTCACTCAATCCTGTTACTCCTGTCATTGAAACTTTCAAGTATGGAGCCTTGGGCGCCGGCGAGTTCATGGGTTGGGGATGGTTGGCCTATAGTTTTGCCTTTATGGTCGTTGTTTTGGTCGTCGGTATCTTGATTTTCAACAAGGTGCAAAAGAGCTTCATGGATACGGTATAATGTGTTCAGGAATTGATGGTTAGGAGTTATTGGTTCTCGGTACGGTAATGGCGACTTCCAATAATTGCTTTCAATTATGGTCTCCAAATTAACTACGTTGAATTTTTCGGTTTCCTTAAAATTCCAATAATCAGAGAAATAATAATTCTCAAATTCTTGATAAAAAGAAATCCCCTAATAATGAAATATCCCATTGGCATACAGAATTTTGGCGAAGTCAGGAGGGACGGCTATGTGTATGTCGATAAGACCGCTTTGGCTTACAAGATGATTTCGGAGGGGAAATACTATTTCCTTTCGCGTCCGAGGCGTTTCGGCAAGTCGTTGTTGCTCTCCACTTTCGAGGCCTTTTTTGGCGGGGAGAAGGAACTTTTTGAAGGACTGGCGGTGTGTGACTTGGAAAAGGAATGGACGGTGCATCCCATCCTTCATTTGGACTTGAACAGCCGCGAATACAAGGATGAGTCGTCGCTGAGTGCCGAGCTGAACCGCCATTTGGAGAAGTGGGAGAAACGCTATGGCGATGAATACAAGGATAGAGCGAATGAAGAGCGATTCCTGCATGTCATCGAAAACGCATTTGAGCAGACTGGCAAGCGCGTGGTCATCCTCGTGGATGAATATGACAAGCCGTTGTTGCAAACCATTGGCAACAAAGCATTGCAGGATGCCTATCGTAGTATGTTGAAGGCATTCTACGGTGTGCTGAAGACCTGCGACCGCTACATCCGTTTTGCATTTCTTACGGGTGTGACGAAGTTTGGTAAAGTGAGCGTTTTCAGCGACTTGAACAATTTGATTGACATATCAGTTTTGCCTCAGTATGCTGCCATTTGTGGTATCACCGAGCAAGAGTTGCACGAACAGTTGGACGAGGGTGTGTCGCAGTTGGCAGAGGCCAATGGCGAAACGAAGGATGAGTGCTATACCCATTTGAAAACCAATTATGACGGATACCATTTCTATCCGAACAGCGAGGGCATATTCAATCCTTTCAGTATGTTGAACACCTTGGCTTACAGAGTCTATAATGACTATTGGTTCGAGACCGGAACGCCGACATTCCTTGTGCATCAACTCCAGAAAACCAACTATAGGTTGGATGAGATGACGGAGGAGAAACTGTCGGCGGACACGCTCAACTCCATCGACATTATGGACGAGAACCCGTTGCCTTTGCTTTACCAGAGTGGCTATCTGACCATCAAGGATTACGATACGCGCTTCAAGACTTATAGGTTGGGATTCCCGAACAGGGAGGTCCGCGAGGGTTTTGTCAAGTATTTGGTGCCTTATTATGCCCCCAAGAACGAAAACAATTCCTTGTTCTCGATAGAAATGTTTGTAGAAGAAGTGGAGAGGGGCGATGCAGAAGGCTTTATGCGCCGTATGGAAGCCTTTTTCGCCAACGGCGACTATGCTCTGATGGGCGACAAGGAACTGTATTTCCACAATGCGGTGTATGTGTTCTTCTCGCTGTTGGGTCTATATGTCGAGGTGGAACGCCACACCACCAACGGACGAATGGACATTCTGGTTCAGACGAAAGACTACATCTACATTTTTGAGTTGAAAATCGACCAAAGTGCCGATGCCGCTATGAAGCAGATAGAGGAAAAGGGCTACGCCAAGCCATTTGCCGCCGACCCGCGCAAACTGTTCAAGATCGGCTTGAATTTCTCTACCGAAAAGAGATGCATTGACGATTGGAGAGTGGAGTGAGGTGGAGTAGAGGTTTTGTGGATACACGATGTAAAGTAGTTAGAAGTTGAAAATTGATAATTAGGAGTTGTTGGTTTTCGATATTATGAAATATCCCATTGGCATACAGAATTTTGGCGAAGTTAGGCGAGACGGCTATGTCTATGTCGACAAGACCGCCTTGATGCACAAACTTGTTGCTGAGGGGAAATACTATTTCCTTTCACGTCCTCGTAGGTTTGGTAAGTCGTTGCTGCTTTCTACCTTGGAGGCTTATTTCCAAGGCGAGAAGGAACTGTTTGAGGGTCTTGCCGTCGCCAAGTTGGAGGACAAATGGGAGCGGCATCCCATCTTCCATTTGGACTTGAACACCGAAAAGTATGATACGGTGGAAGCCTTGGAAAACAAGTTGAACCTTGCATTGTCGAATTGGGAGGCGAAATATGGGAGCAATCCCAATGAGAAATCGCTCAGCACGAGGTTTGAGGGTGTGATTGGGAGGACTTTTGAATGTACGGGCAAGCGTGTGGTGATATTGGTGGACGAATACGACAAGCCTATGCTTCAGGCTATTGGCAATGCGACTTTGCAGGAGGCTTACAGAGGAACGCTCAAGGCGTTTTATGGAGCTCTGAAGTCGTGCGATCGCTACATCCGTTTTGCTTTCTTGACCGGTGTGACCAAATTCGGCAAGGTGAGCGTTTTCAGCGACTTGAACAATTTGATTGACATTTCGTTTGACAGAAGATACATATCAATTTGTGGCATTACCGAAAAGGATTTGCACACTCAATTCGACACCAGTGTCGAAGATTTGGCCGAATCGAATGGTTTGAGCAAAGAACAGTGTTATGCCCGCTTGAAGCGAGACTTCGATGGCTACCATTTTGAGAGTGGGACGGAAGGAATTTACAATCCGTTTAGCGTTCTTAACACACTTGCGAGTCTGCAGTTCCGTGACTACTGGTTCGAGACTGGAACGCCGACATTCCTTGTGCATCAACTCCAGAAGACGAACTACAGGTTGGATGAGATGACGGAGGAGAAACTGTCGGCGGACACGCTCAATTCCATCGACATTATGGACGAGAACCCGTTGCCCTTGCTTTACCAAAGTGGCTATCTGACCATCAAGGATTACGATTCGCGCTTCAAGACCTATAGGTTGGGATTCCCGAACAGGGAGGTTCGCGAGGGTTTTGTCAAGTATTTGGTGCCTTATTATGCCCCCAAGAACGAAAACAATTCCTTGTTCTCAATCGAAATGTTTGTAGAAGAAGTGGAGAGGGGTGATGCGGAAGGCTTTATGCGCCGAATGGAAGCCTTTTTCTCCAACGGCGACTATGCGCTGATGGGCGACAAGGAACTGTATTTCCACAATGCGGTGTATGTGTTCTTCGCACTGTTGGGTCTATATGTGGAGGTGGAACGCCATACCACCAATGGAAGAATGGACATTTTGGTGCAAACGAAAGACTACATCTACATCTTCGAGTTGAAGATCGACCAAAGTGCCGACCTCGCCTTGAAGCAAATAGAGGAGAAAGGCTATGCCAAGCCATTTGCCGCCGACCCGCGCAAACTGTTCAAGATCGGCGTGAATTTTTCTACCAAGAAAAGGTGTATTGATGATTGGCGGGTGGAGTGAGAAAAGTATAAAAACAAATCTGGTTGTTGTTCAAGAGACCATTGTATGAAGGATACAGCTACTGTTACATGGATTACTTGGCTTAATTATGGTTCATATCTGCAAGCATATGCTTTGCAACAAGTTGTTCGGAGATTGGGCTATAACAATGCGATAATAGATGATGAAAGAATAGTGTATCCGTATGGTAATCCTACTGATCTTTATGAACGGACACTTCCTTTAAGCAAACGTGTAAAGTCTTTTATGAAACAATGGTTAATACGACCAAATAAAAGAAAACTACAAATAGAAAGGCAATATAAAAAGTTCAGAAGAAAGCATTTGGTAATTGACAATAGTTTTAAACAAATTGAGGAACTAAATCAAAGGTATGGTATTTTTATAGCAGGTAGTGACCAAATTTGGGCTCCGACAAAAGAGGTTTTTAAGCCGTATTATTATCTTGACTTCGTTACCAAAAAGAAAATTAGTTATGCAGCTTCTATCAATTCAGACCACTATCCCGAAGAATACAAAGAGCCAGTTTCAGAGTTTCTAAAGGACTTTAGTCATATTTCGGTTAGAGAAGAGGCTGGAAAAAGATTGCTGAAATCTTTCGTCCAAAATGAAATAGAAGTTGTACTCGATCCTACATTATTGCTGACATCCAAGGAATGGCAGAGCATTGCTGACAAAAGAAGGTCAAAATCGACATTTGTTCTTTGTTATCTTTTATCATTCAACGAGGCTTATTTGCAATTTGCCCGTTCTTTTGCAAAAAAGAATAATCTACAATTGTATTTTTTTTCCAACAACGAAGAATATTCTCGGTATGCAGATATGATGCTGGCAGCGGGTCCATCTCAATTTGTTAGTGCTTTTAGGGATGCTTCATTTGTTTTGACAGATTCGTTTCATGGTACAATTTTCAGCATTCTATATGAAAAAGAATTCATAACGTTTAAGCGTTTCAAGGGGACAGAAGGAAGTAATCAGAATGAACGTTTGAACAATCTGTTTAGTATAACCGGAATAGGGGGAAGGTTTTGGGATGAACAGGAATTATTTGAATCTTATATTGTGCCGATTGATTACGAAGTGGTTAATAGGAATCTTGCTAAATGGCGAGAAAAATCCGTTAATTATTTAAGAAAAGCACTTTCCGAATGATTACTATTTGCGAAAAGGACAATTGTACAGGGTGTGCAGTATGTATGAATATTTGCGCTCATAATGCAATAAGTATTGAGGAAACGATGCCTTTAGGGTATGTTCTTCCTCGTATTGACACTAACGCTTGTGTTGATTGTGGATTATGTGCCAACATTTGTCCTGTCAATCATCCTTTGGGTTTATTTGAGCCATTAAAGGCGTTCTCTGCCATCAGCCGTAATTATGATGACCTTATGACAAGTTCAAGTGGAGGTGCTTCTTCTGTGCTTGCCCATTTGATTGTAAAACGAGGAGGGGTTGTGTATGGATGTGTGCAAAGGAACTATAAAGATGTCGCCCATCGACGCATAGATTCTATTGAGGATTTGTCAAAACTTAAGGGTAGTAAATATGTGCAGAGCAATATTGGGTATATTTATTGTGATGTGAAAAAAGACTTGATTGATGGTAGGGAAGTTCTTTTCACGGGTACGCCTTGTCAAATTGCGGGTTTAAAGGCATTCTTAAGAAAAGATTATGATCACCTTTATTTGGTTGATCTTGTTTGCCACGGAGTTCCCTCGCAAAAGCTGCTTAGGGAAGATGTTGAGTATTTATTGAAAGATTATCCCATTGTCGACAAGAATAAAGTTTATGTAGAGTTTAGGCGGAAGAAACAGCATCCCCAAGAAAGGTTTGAACCCGACTTTGGAAATTTTATCTCATTAAATGTTTCTATTCGAGGAGGGAGGCGTAAAAAGAAAAAACAAAAGTTTTTGAATGACAATTATATAACCGCATTTATGGCGGGAACAATTTTTAGGGAGAACTGCTACAATTGTCCTTATGCACAACGAAAACGAATTGGTGATGTGACTATTGCTGATTTTTGGGGATTAGAGGGGAAGTCAGTTCCTTCGACAGAAGGTGTTTCACTATTGATGCCATCTACGGAAAAGGGACTTAAACTTGTAGATGCGTGTGAATCGTATCTCTATTATGAAGAACGACCAGTGGAAGAGGCAGTTAATGGAAATGGGCAGCTTCAAAATCCTTCTTCCAGGCCAGAAGAAAGAGAGATATTTGTCAAATATTATCCACGCAATCCTCAAAAGGCATATAAATTGTCTTTGAAGAAATACAAAGATGATTATCAAAGAAAGGTGGTAAGACCAAGAATATGTAAGCGATATGAGCAAATGATTCAGTCTGATTTCTTGTTAAGGACACTTGATAAAGTGCCTAGATTTAGATGGTTCTTTCTTGGCTGTGCTTATGCTTATGCCAAATTCAATAATATTGTGCCAGAATAATAGTCAATATTAAATGGAAAACTATCCTATTAATCTTTAGTACACGGTTCGAGGTCATTAGAATGGTTATTTTGGTAAAAGAGTTTTGAAAACATCCTGAAGATTTATGCGCTATGGTTTGCGTGATAGGCCAGCATAGATTAAGTTTATCTGAAAGTGTTGCGATTTCATATTTGCGCGTGATAGCTCTTATATCTATTGTTGCGTGCCATTTACTTCAGGCAATGGACAATAAATGGGCGTGGGTATTAAATATTGGAGTTCAAGTGTTTTTTTTCATCAGCGGTTTTCTATATGGACACAAAGATATTCAAGATTGGGTGCATTGGTATAAGTATAGATTTTGGAAAATATACATTCCGTTCGTCATAACTGCAATAGTTTTTATTATATGCTATAAGGTTTTTACAACTACAGAAGTTAAGTTTTCCAATCTAATTTCTTATATAACTGCTACACAATGGTTTGGTGGAAGAGTGAAAGGCCTTGGACATTTATGGTTTGTTACTGCAATATTATTATGTTATCTGTGTACCCCTATTTTACAAGTTTTGAGGGGTGTTGCTTATAAAGTATGTTTTTTGCTAGTATTGTGTTCATTGTATGAGTTGTTATTGGTAAGATATGATGTTACATTGTTTATGCCTTTTTTTGTCTACTCATTCGGTTATCTTTATTCTAATCTTTCTAAAAAGAAAAAATGGTTGTTTGCAAGTGCTATAGGTGCAGTTGCAGTTGTAGTATCTTGTCACATAACTTGGGAAAAAGTTTTGGTAGATGGTGTTGAGAATCAGTTGCTTCATACTTTTGGAGGAATAGCATTTTCCATTTCTGCTTTAGCTTTTTTGACGAGAGTTATTGAAGTTAAGAAATGTCCCAGAATAATAGAAGTATTGGACAAATATTCGTATGAAGTATATCTTGTTCATCATCCATTGATACTTGGAACGCTGTCGATGATGTTTGTAACCAAATATTATGTTTTGAATATCATAATGGTGTTGTTGATTACAATAGTGTTGGCTTATTGGCTGAAGCAATTATGTCGTTATTACGGACATTTACAATTACAATTAACGAAGAAGTTTTGTAGATGAAATGAAAGACTATGTTCAAAAGTTTGATTTATCTTTAGTTCTGAAATACAAGCAAGAGCTTATGGGGTTTGCAATTATTTGGATATATTTGTTTCATTCGCAATTTGCCTATGGAATTCCTGTTGTTGGAGATATTGTAGCGTTTGGTTCTCATGGTGTTGATGTTTTTTTCTTTTTAAGTGCCATGGGATTGTCTTGTTCACTACAGAAAAACAATGATTCCAAGTCGTTTTTTATTAGACGTTTACGCAGAATAATTCCGACATTTTTCTTTTTCCTATTGCTTGTTCATTTGGTTGGTATTAGAACAGGATGGCCTCATCCAACCAATTTCTTGCAAGGAATATGCTGGTATACTACATTGGGTTGGTGGTTTAATGGTATGTTTGCTGCGCCATACAACTATTCCTACGAGTGGTATATTCCTACACTGTTGGTTTTTTATTTGGTTGCTCCATTTCTGTTTAAAATGTCATCCAGGGCACTGTTTGTGATGACAATTTGCGGGATGCTGGTTTCCTTGCTATTTGCTAATTATCATTTTCTGATGTAATGGACAAATATAAGGCTAAGATTTCAGGGAATCCCTATGTTTGCAGGGGTTAAACTAAGGTCAAAGTCTATGAACAAAAAAAATGCGTTTT
>CACXQV010000023.1 GCA_902769875.1 uncultured Bacteroidia bacterium | reverse complement strand
AAGGGTGATGGTCACAACCTCGTCGTTGGAGGTCGTTTGTCCTTCGTTTTTCTTGCATTGCGACATCATCATGGCCAATGCAAAAGCCATCAGAATCATGCTGATTTTCTTCATTTTATGTTCTCCTTTTTACTTTTGTTGTTTCTTTTGTTTGTTTATTGCTGCATAGCCAACACTGGCCAAAAGCAGGGTGAATAATCCGCTCCCAAGCGGTGCGCCAAAGGTCTGGTTGGTGACGTTCACGCCATCGGTCGGATTGCCGAAAGTCTGATTGGTGACATTGCTTCCGTCCAAGGGATTGCCAAAGCCTTGGTTGGTCAAGGCTGCCGCGCCGCTGCTTCGTGGTCCCGCAGGTTCATCGCCGCGTTGGAACAAACCACCTTGGGCCGTTGCAACAATCGGAATGGACAATGTCATCACCATTGCCAACATTTTCAGTTTCTTTTTTGTCTTGTTGTTTCGCATAATTTGAAACCGTTTTTGCCCTTTGGCTCAATCGGGCAATTTTGAAAACGACTACAGAGCGGAGCCTCCCAAACTTATCCTTATTTCCACCAGTTGGGCCTAGACTTCCCGTTAAAAAAGAAATATCGAATAATGGTCTGCTCCACTGTTTATGTAAGTGCATGAATACACAAACAAAACAGTGAAAGCACCATCTTCCATCCTCCTTTTAACTATTGTTATTTTAGTGAAGTGTCTAGGTTCACTGGTGAGGAACAAAGCGAAGAATGCGCTTTCTCTGGCCATTCCGATTTCTCCCGGAATGGCGGGGCAAAAATAGGGAAAAATTGTTTTTGCAAGTACAAAATGACAACAAATTGAAAAATCTTCATTGGAATCCATTTTCAATCAAGAATTAATACTACTTTTGCACCAATAAAACAAAGGAGGAAAAAGCCATGAAAGTAGGAGACAAAGTGATAATTTCGCCCGAAGTTACCAACAAAGATGACTGGGAAGAAGGCAAAGTCATAGATGTGGAAGCCAATCCATTTGTTGGAATAGTCATTTCAGCTAAGACCAACGAGGGAGAGGTTTTCTTCGAAAAAGAGTGTTTGTTTAAAAAGGTTTCCTAATTCCTATGTTTGCTTTGAGTTTTGACATGGTCGTTTCCGACCTCAAAAAGTATTATGGGGAACCCTATAACAGTGCTTATTGGGAAATTAAGCAAACATTGGTGAAATGCGGATTTTATTGGATTCAAGGCAGCACCTATATGACCCGCTCCGATGATCTTGCAAAACTTTTCCTTGCCATTGAGACTTTGAAAAGCATTGATTGGTTCCGTAAGTCTGTACGCGATATTCGCGGATACAAAGTGGAAAACTGGTCCGATTTCACCGCTATTGTGAAAAACGGCTGATTTCTACTTCTTTCCAATCCCTTACATCAACTTCTGGTAAAACTGCCACCATTTGTCGGGCAATTCGTTGCGCATGGCTTGGTCGTAGTCTTCCTTCGAGCAGGGGATGAAATGATGCCGTTCGTAACGTTTGTCATCGTTTTGCAGAAACGACATGTCCATCCACCATTTGCCCGTGATTTTGTGGCAAAGGAAAACCACATCGTTTTGATTCTCACCGATTTGTACGATGTAACGTTTGAAGTCAGTGCTGGTTACGGTCGGGATGTCGTCTTGGCGGTTGGCGAAGCCCTCGATGAAATACCAAATCATCTCGGCGATGAGGTTGGCTGTGCGCGAGTTGATGTCGTAGTGTGGGTTGTACTCGAAGAAACCGATGGACGAGAGCTTGTAGCTCAGGCCTGCATAACGTGCTATGCGGCAGGCTTCCTCGCCGTTGAAACCGTTGGGCGAGGCATTTCGCACACCCGGAGCATCGGCGGCGCGGACGGCTGAGATGTCGAAACTCAAAAGGTTGGCGTTGCGGATGAGCGGCTCGGTCAGTTCGATGTTTTGCTTGATGCTGCCCAAACGATAGGCATCGAAAAGTAGCTGTTTCATCAACTCAATATTCTCTGTGTCAACATAATACGACTGGTAGCCGATGTTGGTGAAGTTGAACAGGAAATTGGGCTGGTGCAAGATGATATGACTCAGATAAGAGTGCGAATTGAGGGCTTCTTGGTCATTACCGATGTCGAACATAGGGTCGACGGCGGCAATGTTGATGAGCTTGCCCGTCGGCTCATACACTTGGTACATCGTGTATGTCAAGTCTTGTCCCGCCCCGATGACGATGGGCACCACTTTGAGCTTCAACAGCTCGGTAAGGATTTGGTTGACGGCAAAATACGTGTCGTTGGTTTCCTTCCCGATTTTCACGTTGCCAAGGTCGACGATGTTGAGCTGCGGCCAGTGGTTGAAAAGGGAATACAGTGCCTTGCGGATGTAATCGACGCCATCGGCGCAGCCTTTGTTGTCGACGGCGCCGCGTTCTTCCTTGACGCCTATGATGGCCAAATTTGCACCTTCGAGGGTGGGGAAATTGTCTTCAGTCCGATAGATACTGATGGTTTCGCCCAAGGTTAATTTTCCGGGCCGAAACGCCACACTGAAACATTTTTCAGAAACAGGCTCAAGGAATGTGCTGATGTCCATGGTGTAGTGTTAATTCGGAATGTTGAATACGGAATGCGGAATAAGGCGAAGCCAAGCAGCGCATCGCGATATTCCGCATTCTGCATTCCTAATTCCGCATTACTTATAAAGTTTCTGCCAGTTCTTGTACTCGCGGTCTTTCCACGGGGCGTTGTGGAAGGCGTAGCTGACGATGGCGGGGATGACGGTGGTGCCTTCGGCATAGACCATTTGCTGGAGTTCCTCGCTCACCTTGCCCCACGAGCCGGCTTCGAGCAGCGTCGACGACGAGCAGGCGCCGTCGCGCACGTCGGCCACGGTGATTTGGATGGCGTATTTGTGCATAGGCACTTCAACGCCAAGGATTTCGGCGCAAACCACGGTGTCTTGGGCGAAGTTCTTGGGTGTGCCGCCACCGACCATAAACAGGCCACTTTCAGGGCTGTTCATCTTGATTTCGGTGAGCTCAAGGAAGTCGGCCACGCTGTCGATGCTGACGTAAGGCTTGCCGGCTTTCTTGCGGAGCCACTGGTGCTTGCCGATGCCGAAACCGGCACTGCTGTCACTGAAAGCAGGGCAGAAAATCGGCACGCCACACTCGTAGCAGGTCTGGATGAGGCTTTCTTTCTTCACGCCGTGACCGTTGGCCAACCATTTGCCCACTTCGTAAAGGAACTCGCGGCTGCTGTAGGGACGGCACTCCAAGGTGTCGGCCACATCGCAGGTGGCTTGGTCGCAGGCTTGCAGTTCTTCCTCGTCGATGAAGGTGTCGTAGATGCGGTCGATATAAAGTTCGCGCAGTTTGGTGTCGGGGATGACGTTCTCCTTCGTGCCAATATAATGCTTGTAGCCAAGGGCTTCGAAGAGATCCATGTCGATGATGCTGGCGCCAGTGGCGACCACGGCGTCAACCATCTTGTTCCTGACCATCTCCACATACACCTGCATGCAGCCGGCAGCCGAGGTGGAACCGGCAATGGTGAGGATGTTGGTGCAGTCTTTCTCCGCAATCATCTGGCAGAGGATGTCGGCAGCGCGGGCCGTGTCGCGCGAGGTGAACGACATCTTGCGCATGGCATTAATCAATTCAGTCGAGTCGTACTTCTTGATGTCGATATGTTCGACAACATCTTTCAGTAAGTCTTTTTTCTCCATTGTATTTCAGATTTAAGATTCAAAAATTTCAAGGAAAACATGAAAATTATGGAGTGCAAAAATAGGAAAATAATCGGTTGTGGCCTTTGAAAACTTGTTTTTGTCATTCCAAAGTGGGTAATTCGTTTGCGTTGAGGCCATTCTTCAGGTCCAAGAGATATTGGGTGCTGAAATCGACTTTCAGTTCGACCCATAGCGGTAGGTGGTCCGACATTTGGAAGGTCCGGTATTTTGACTTGTAGTATTGCGCGATTTGTTTTTCGGTCTTGTTCTCGACGTATTTCTTGTCGAAATAAGGGACATAGAGGGCTTGGTCGTCGTTGGTAAACACCGATTTCGTGAAATTGAAAGCTCCTGAACGTTGCTGTTTCTCGTCGAAAACGGTCATGGTGTCAGTGAGCTGGAGGTTGAAGGCAATCTGGTCATAATGGTTGGTCTGGCCCAAGTCAGTGGGATGCTCTTTGATGGCGTTGGGGATGTAGAAACCGTTGTTTTCCAATGCTTTCATATAATCGCAGTCAACATCTGGAATGTTGAAGTCGCCCAACAACACATAGTTGAAGTTCTCCTTTTTCGCGCGTTTGGTGAGGAATTTCGCGATGGTGTCGATTTCTTTCAAACGCCTTTCGTTGATTTTCTTGGTGTCGCCGTAATAGATGTGAACGGTCGAGAGGTTGAACTTGAACCAGCCGGCCTGGAACGAAACGCAGAAAGGCGTGCGTGCAAACTGCTGTTCGTCGATGAGGTTGTTTTTGGGAAGCACGATTTCGCCTGCCAAGTTTTTGAAGCTGACCTTGTTGGTGTCGTAAACAAAGGCCATGCATTCTTGCCCGCCTGCCGAACCTTCGGTGCTGTCGGTGGCAATGTAGCTCCAGTTGTTGCCCAAGATGGCCATCACTTTTTCGAGGCCTTTCTTGTTGCCTGCCACCTCTTGGATGGCCACCAAGTCGAAGCGGCTGATGATTTCGGCGATGTAGAAAAGGCTTTCCGTCAAGCGGTTGTCGCCAAATTCCCTAATGTTCCATGTGGCCAACAATAAGGAGCTGGAAGCGGTCTTTTCAGGGATTTCCTTGTCGAGTTGGCTGCGAAGCAGCATGAGTTTTTCAATCACCCGTTGGCGTTCTGTCGGGTTTTTGATTTTTTTGATGGAAGTGTAAAACATAATGATGTGGTTTGGGATTGCAGCCACAAATATAGGAATTATTAAAATAAAAAAGCGACGAAATTGATTTCATCGCTAATTTAACGTCACTTTTTCTTGGCCATCCGTTTCTTGGGCGCGTTTTTCGGGTCTTCCACTATGGATAGGCATTGCTCGTAGGTGAGCGTGTTCGGGTCGACCGTTTTCGCAATCTTGTAGTTGGTCTTCTTGTAGGCGATGTAAGGCCCGAAGCGACCGTTCATCACGCGCATTTCGGGGTCTTGGTCGAAGGTGAGGATGATGTTGTCCAAGTCCTTCTGCCGCTTCTCGTTGATGATTTCGACGGCGCGGTCGTATTCCACGAGGGAAGGATTGTCGGTCTTGGCCAAGCTGTAGAACTTGTTGTCGTGCTTCACATACGGCCCGAAACGCCCTACGGCCACGGTGATTTCCTTGCCTTCGTATTCGCCAAGGACACGCGGAAAATCAAAGAGTTTCAGCACTTCCTCCAAGGTGACGCTTTCAATGCTCATATCCTTTTTCAGGCCGGCAAAACGGGGCTTTTCCTCCGATTCGGTGTCGCCGATTTGGGCCACCGGGCCGAAACGCCCCACTTTCACATACACATTCTTGCCCGTGGCAGGGTCTTGGCCGAGAAGTTTCTCGCCGCTGAACTTGCCTGAGTTTTCTGTTGTGCTGACGATTTGTTGGTGGAATCCTTTGTAGAATTCCTTGATCATCGCGTTCCATTGGCGTTGGCCTTCGGCAATCTTGTCGAATTCTTTCTCCACGTTGGCGGTGAAGTTGTAGTCGATGATGCTTTCAAAGTATTGGGTCAGGAATTTGTTCACCAAAATCCCGATGTCGGTTGGTAGCAGTTTACCCTTCTCGGCACCGTAGTTTTCCTTGCCCGTTTTGTCGCTTATCTTGTTGTTTTTAAAGCTGATGATTTGATAAGTCAACGGCTCGCCCTTGATGTCGCCTTTGGTCACATACTCGCGTTTTTGGATGGTCGAAATGGTTGGCGCGTATGTGGAAGGACGTCCGATGCCCAATTCCTCCATTTTTTTCACGAGGCTGGCCTCGGTGTAGCGCAGCGGATGGCGCGTGAAGCGTTGCTGGGCCTCCATCTTGTCCAAGTCGAGCAGGGTGCCAATCTCAATGGGCGGCAGGATGGCGGCGGTGTCTTCGGTGCGGTCGTCGTCGTAACTTTCCATATAAACTTTCAGGAAACCGTCGAACAAAATGACCTCACCCGTGGCCACAAACTGCCTGTCGTTGGTCGAAATGCCGATATTTACGTTGGTTCTTTCCATTTGTGCATCAGCCATTTGCGAAGCTATGGTGCGCTTCCAAATCAGTTCGTAGAGTTTGCGCTCGTCGGCGGAGCCTTTGATGGTGTGTTGGTCCAAGTAAGTCGGGCGAATAGCTTCGTGGGCCTCTTGCGCGCCCTTGGTCCTGGTTTGGTATTGGCGGGTTTTCACATATTCCGCGCCGTAGTTTTCGGTGATTTCCTTCTTGGCCATACCGAGGGCGAGGCTCGAAAGGTTGACCGAGTCGGTACGCATATAGGTGATTTTTCCGGATTCATAGAGTTGCTGTGCGATGCGCATTGTGTTGGCCACCGAAAAACCGAGTTTTCTCGCGGCCTCCTGTTGCAAGGTCGAGGTGGTGAAAGGCGGCGCGGGATACCTCGCGGCGGGTTTTTTCTCAATGGCTTCCACCTTGTAGTTTGCATTGATGCACGACTCCACAAACTTGCGCGTTTCTTCCTCAGTATCAAAGCGATTGGGCAATTCGGCGGCGATGGTGTATTCCTGTCCATCCTTCATAAAAGTGAATTGCGCCGTCACGCGATAGGCACTCGTTTGCACGAAATTCTTGATTTCCTCCTCGCGTTCCACGATGAGGCGCACGGCCACCGACTGCACACGACCTGCTGACAACGAGGGTTTTACCTTCTTCCAAAGCAGGGGTGAAAGTTCGTAACCCACGAGGCGGTCGAGCACGCGGCGGGCTTGTTGGGCGGCCACGAGTCCCATATCGATGTCGCGTGGGTTTTCGATGGCGTTGAGAATGGCCGATTTGGTGATTTCGTGGAAAACGATACGTTTCGTGTCTTTCTTCTTCAGGTCAAGGGCTTCGTAAAGATGCCACGATATGGATTCTCCTTCGCGGTCCTCATCGGATGCAAGCCACACGGTATCAGAGGCTTTCGAGAGTTTCCTCAACTCGGCCACAAGTGCTTTCTTGTCGTCCGAAATCTCGTATTCGGGTTCAAAATCCTTCTCGATATTGACGCTTAAAGTATTCTTGTTCAAGTCGCGCACGTGTCCGTAGCTCGACTTCACCGTGTATTCTTTGCCCAAAAAACCCTCGATGGTTTTGGCTTTGGCCGGTGACTCCACGATAACTAAATTCTTTGCCATAGTCTCAATTTTTCACTTTTGGAGGGGAGGTTTGCCCCCGTTAAACTCCGTTCAATGCTTCGCATTTCGCGTGCAAAATTAGTGGAATAAAAGCGGACAAAACACACTTTTTTGGAAAAAATTTTTTATATGGTTGATTGACAACAAGATAATTTTGTACTTTTGCACCAATGAAAACGCTTTTGCACTACGCCATCGATGCCGCACTTGAGGCCGGAAAAGCCATTATGGAGGTTTATGCACAACCTTTCGAGGTTTATACCAAAGACGACGATTCGCCTGTCACGCAAGCCGACCTTCGCGCCAGCAACATCATCAAGGAAATGCTGAAACCCACGGGATTGCCTTTCATCAGCGAGGAAGACTTGCCCCCTGACCGTTCGCAATTCAACCGCTATTGGCTCGTTGATCCATTGGACGGCACAGCTGAATTTGTAAAACGCAACGGCGAATTTACGGTGAACATCGCCCTGATTGACAACAAACAACCCGTTTTGGGCGTGATTTATGCGCCGGTTTTAGACAAACTTTGGACTTCGGAAGACAAACAACTATCAACTCTAAACTCTAAACTCTCAACTTTCACCGTATTGGTCAGCCGCTCGCACCGCACGCCCGAGGTGGACGCATATATTAATAAGGTATTGCGCCCCGCCCATCCCGACCTCGTCATCGATACCCAAGGCAGCAGCCTGAAGTTCGCCTGCCTTGCTGAAGGCAGTGCCGATGTTTACGTTTGCTACAGCAAGACCAAGGAATGGGACACCGCCGCCGCCGATGCCATCCTCCGCGCCGCTGGCGGCAAGGTGCTCCGCATCAGCGATGGACAGCCTTTGGAATACAGCAAGAAAGAATATCCTAACCCGCCGTTTGTGGCTTGGGCGGCCAATCGAAACGCATTGTAACTTGCTGATACCTAATCATACATAAAAAATCCGCACCAATCCGCACCATCATTTCCTTGACAAACTATGCCTTCGTCGGGAATAATTCCTTACTTTTGTGCCTATGAAACTATCGCGCATTATAGCAGGCTTGTTATGGATTGGTCTCGGAGCTTCGTGTTCAAGAGCCTTGGAATCTGAAATCAGTTGGCAAGAGAACAGTTGCCCACGTTTGGTAGTGGTTGACAGCCTTTTGCAGAGCAATCCAGACAGTGCTTTGAGGTATCTTGAGTGGTTTTATGAGAGTATTAATCCCGCTTCGTCACCTGCTTTTGAATACACGAGTTTGATGCTTTCGGAGGCCTGTTTCAAAGTGCGCCGCGAGGTGGCCTACTGTGACGAAGTGGGTGCTGCTTTGGCTTATTTCGACAGCGTTTCCTCTGTTTACACCCACGACAAGGCTATGGCTTTTCTTTCCGCCCGCGCCCATTATATGAATGCCATTTGCATCAACAATGGCACTATATTCACCGACGATTCCCTCACAATGTTGGCCTGTCAAGAGTATTATAAGGCCTTGGCAATTATGGAGCAACATTTTGTCGAGGAGCAGATGGTGGGACACAAAGCGAGTTTCATTGCCCTGATTTATGCCCGATTGGCCAACATCTATTCCGACAAGTTCCTCATCGAGCCGACGGTTTATCTTTACAAGAATGTGCTGAAATACAAGAAGAAAGCCAACAATCCGCCTTCAAGTTTGGCCAACACCTTGTTTTTCTTGGGCTATGAGTTTGAGAAGTCGGAGCAGTTCGACAGTGCCTTGTATTATTACGACCGCTCGTTGGCGAGTATGAAAGACACGACAGGGGTGCTTTACCGAAATGTCATCAATCGGAAAGCGTTGTCGTCCTATCATTTGGCGCACGATGGGCAGGCCTCCGTTGACGCGCTCAAACGCATTGCAACGGTTGGCAATGAGTTCGAAAAGCACGACCGCTATTTGGGTATTGGCTATATCTATAAACTTGACAATCAGTATGATTCGGCCATCGTTTACCTCAATCGGGTCTTTGAGGAAGCACCCAATATGTTCCTGAAAACCCAAAGTGCCGATTATTTGCGCGAGATTTACGAAGCCCGTGGAGAATCGGACAAGGCTGGCGAATTTGCCCGATTTGTGGCGCAAAACACGCCGCCCGAGTTTGGCACCAAGGCGGATGAATGGCGGTTTACAAGCCTGTTTCAGGACTATTTGCAACAAAAACAGGACAATGCCCGACTTCAAGAGGAAAGGGAAAACCGTGGACGGATTATGAAAATCGTCCTTCCGCTGATGGCTTTGCTTTTGGTGCTTGCGGTTTGGCTGATGCTCAATCGGAAACGGCATCAACGCATTGAAGCAGAGAAAGAAGCCCTTTCGGGACGTTTGCAAGAGCAAGGTGAGGCTCTTTCAGCAATGAAAAAGCGGATGGAAGCCGCCTCGTTTGCCGAGGAACCCGTCTGCCGCCTGATTATGGAGCGGGTGAACGAAGGGCAGTTCAAGTCGAAGGTGGATTACCTTGTTTATAAGGACTACGCCCTCACCAAGGAGCAACTGTTGGCCGTGCGCGAGGCTGCCGATGCCCATTTTGGAGCGTTCATCGCCCGACTCAAAAACGATTATCCCGCGCTGACCAAAGGCGACATCGACTATTGCTGCCTTTATCTATTGGGCGTGGAGGAAGCCGACGTGGCCGCCTTGATGCAACGCGCTTTCAACACCGTTTGCGAACGCAGCCGCAAACTGAAAGGCATTTTCGGCAGCGACGAACCGCTTTCAACCATCTTACGCAGAATGGCAAAATCGGATTTAATCCGCTGATTCCTATTCGTTTAACGAAATCCGCACCAATCCGCACCATCATTTCCTTGACTGCGGTTGGAGCTGTTTGTAGTTTTGCCCATCGAAACACAACAAACAGTATTAACCTTAAAAATCTAACGAAAATGAAAAGATTAATGATTTTGGCTATCCTTGCAATGCAGGTGGCTTCAGTTTGCGCTCAACAAAACGACTTTTACTATGCCGGCGTAAGGAGCGATACGCTTGCGGCTGTTTACAAAAACAACAAATTACTGTATACCAATTTCGAGGAGGGAAACAGATGGTGCTGGGCAAATTGCATAGTCATATCCAATAATGGTGATGTGTATTATGGAGGCGCAGGCAACTCCTTCGGATATGTTTGGAAAAACGGAGAAATGTACTTCAAAGGTGATTACAGGTCGTCTGTCGAAGGCATCAGCTACAATGCAGACGAAGATGTGGTTTATTCCGTAGGCTACATTCACTTTGAAGGAGAGCATCTTCGGAAAGGCGCCATTTGGAAAGATGTGGATTTATGGGATACCTTTGGCACTTCATTGGCTTACTTTAACGACATCGATTTTATGGATGGTCATCGCTACATCCTTGGTACGAATCAAATGGTCAATGGTGTGGGTGACCTGACCATTTGGAAAGATGAGGAGTCACTTTATGTGCTTGGAAGAAGTTGGGAAGGGTCGGGACTTCGAACTATCATCTGCCGTGAAGGACACGTGTATGCTTGTGGAGGGTTAAGGACAAACATCGGCCCCTTTAGTTACGATGGGATGATATGGAAAGACGGTGAAGTGTTATACAACTATGGCAGTTATGCCTGCATTAGGGATTTCTTCATTGATGGCGAAGATATTTACGCTTGCGGCGAAATCAATGTTGAAAACCAAGAGCAAAAGGCAGTTGTATGGAAAAACGATGAAGTGTTGTATGAGTATGATTATGCGAATTTTATTGAACTTTATACGATTTTAAAAGACGGAAATGACTTGTATTTCGGTGGAGCAGGGTTTTATTTTGGCAAACATCCTGATGGCCGACAGTCATCGTATGGCGTGTTGTTCAAAAACGGTGAAGCCATCGAAATAGACCCTGAATGTACAAGCGTTTATGCACTTGCAGTGTCATCGGAAACCAATGCTTTGCAAGAAACGGAAAAGTCGCCGATGGTGGTTTTCCCCAATCCCGCCAAGGATAGAGCGACCCTCGAAGGCATCGAACCCGCTGAAATACAACTCTACAACCTTCAAGGTCAGTCGGTTAGAACCTTTTCCGACACTAACGAAATCGATGTAAACGGTTTGCCCGAAGGCATTTATCTGTTGCAGATTACCGATAAAGCAGGCTTGACTCATTCTACAAAGTTGGTGGTGGAATGAATGATAAAAGCCTCGCCACGGATGAAGTTGTGGCGAGGCTTTTTTGATTCTTTAGTTTGCAAAATCAATCTGCCAACTGCCTCCCCACTTCCTCCATCAATGCCTCGCCTTCAAGGTTGCGGGCTACAATCATTCCGTCCTTGATAAGGGCGTTTTGAGGGATGAAGGCGATGGCGTACAAGGCTCCGGCGGCGTTGCCCCAGCCTTGCAGGTCGCTGACGTGGGTCCAAGTGAGGCCGTCTTTCTCGATGGCGCCGAGCCAGGCTTCCTTGTTGGTGTCGAAAGAGACGCCCAGAATGTCAAAGCCTTGGTCGTGGTATTTTTGGTAGGCTGCCACCACGCCCGGATTGGCCTTGCGGCAATCGGGGCACCACGAAGCCCAAAAGTCGACCAAAAGCAACTTGCCTTGGGCGAGTTCGCTGAGCGTCACGGGGTTGCCGTTGGCATCGTTTTGGGTGAAGTCAATCATCGGCTGACCGGCTTGCACACGCTCTTGCTTCTCCACATATTCTTCGGCCATAGCCAAATTCTTGGTGGTCAAGGTGCTGTCAGCGTGGTGGATGTTGTCGATCATCGTGCGCAGTTCGCAGGGGCCAAAGGCCCATTTGTAGCGATACATCACATAATGCGCCACGGGGTCTGTCGGGTTCTCCCAAACGTAGTCGAAGCAGTGCATCTTCAGGATTTCGTCCTTGTCGGCTTGGGCCATTGTGCTGTCGGCTTCGAGTTTGGCTTCAAGCTCGTTATAACTCTCGGTGAAAGCTGCCAGGCGGTCTTGCGTTTCGGAGCCTTTCACGATGATGGCATTGGGGTTTTGCGCATCACCTTCCAAAGTAACATCCACATTGTCAGTGAAGAAGGGGAAAGGACGACGCCAGCCCTTCAGCATCAGGCCGTACATCTCGTTGTCGTCGCAAACGGGGGTGTTGAACGAAGCCTTCCAGTTTTCGAGCTTCGCCGAGTCGAGCACATGGCCGTCTTTTTGCAGATATACGGTTTTGCCTTCGGCATTGGCAATATCGACATTAATCGTAAAGGTCTCTGTCTTGGGTTTTGGGTTGCAGGCAGCCAATAAGATAGCCATTGCAGCAAAAACTAAATATCTTGTTTTCATAATGTAATTATTTTGGTACGGGCGTTTCGACAGGCTCAACGACCCTTAGGCTTTAATAAGTTAAGGTTCCTGAGCTTGCCGAAGGGCCGACAATTATTGTAATAGTTCCCCTAATTTCGCTGCCAAGTCCTCGCCTCGCAAACCTTTGGCCACCATCGTGCCGTTTTGGTCGAAGAGAAAGTTGGACGGGATGTAGTAAATCATATAAAGCTCGCTGGCCTTGTTTTCGGTGTCGCGCACCTGCGTCCAAGGCAGTTGGTCTTCTTCGACGGCTTGCAGCCAAGCATCGCCGTCTTGGTCGACGCTGACGCCCAATACTTCGAAGCCGAGTGCGTGGAATTGCTCGTAGGCGGCCTTCACGACGGGATTCTCGTGGCGGCACGGACCGCACCACGAAGCCCAGAAGTCGACCAACGTGAGCTTGTTCTTCCCGATGACTTCAGAAAGCGTAACATTCTCTCCGTCTTTGGTTTGCAGCGTGAAGTCGATAAAGGGCTGACCCACTTCCAAACGTTCTTGCTTGGCGATGTAGTCGTTGAGGTCCTTGGTGTAGATGGATTCGGTGGTGAAGCCAGCCATCATTTCCTTCAACTGGTCGATGGGATAGTCTTGCTTCACTTGGTCGAGGATGTAATGCGTGACGAAGCTCTCAGGGTGCGCCTTGATGTAGTCGTCGCGGAAGTTGTCCTGCTGCTCCATCAATGCAGTGCCCACGGTGTTGAGCGAGTCCATTTTGATGGAATCGTTGTTCGAGAAGGCTTGTTGCATCATGGTGTAGAGCTCCTTGATTTGCTCGTCGAACTGGTTGAGTTGCTTGTTGTAGGCATCCAATTCGGCTTGTGATTCCGAAGCCATGATTTCGACGGCTTGGGGGTTGTTCATGTCGCCCACAAAGGCCACGTCCTTGTTGTCGGCAAAGAAAGGCATTGAGCCGCGTTTGCCTTTGATTTTCAGTGCATAGAGGATTTGTGGGTCGTCAATGGGGGCTTTCAGCACGGCTTGGTCGTTGGTGATGATGGCCGAGTCGATGACGACAGGTGCGTTGTCGACAAATTTTTGCAAATAAACGGTTTTGTCGTTACCGTTGGTAAGGCCTACGTTGACTTGGAAGGTCTTTGCTTTTTCGTTGCAGGCAGTCAGGCCGAGAGCCAATGCAAACAGGAATAGTAAATGTTTTTTCATTGTGAATCAATTGTTTGGTTATGTTATTCTCTTTTCTTGTCTGATTTGAAGATGAATAGGATCATCATGATTAGGAAGATGGATACGGGGACGCTGAGCAAAATGCGCAGCAACACCTGCCCGATGAGCCTGAAGCTGAACGACTCGAGAAAGAACAGCGCAAAATGATGGACGAGCACCATGCAAAGCGCATAGCGGAAAAACCATAGCCCGCCCAACTGCCCAAGGTTGGGCTCGTCGACGTTCTCGAATTTCTGGTTGCCCGAAACGAGTTTGATGATTGATGGGCGGCAGAAAGCCATCAACGTGGTGGCTCCGGCATGCAGGCCTGGCGTGCCGGTGAACAGGTCGACGCTCAAACCCAGCACGAAACCCAAGACGAGCAGCTGCCATTTGGGCGTGCTGAGCGGCAGCAGCATCACGAAAATGAGGTAGATGTAGGGATGCACATACCCTCCCAAACGGATGTGGTTGATGACTAATACCTGAAAGAGTACGAGCACGACGAAACGGATGATTTGAAGCGCGGTCTTATTCATGTCATTGGAATCTGGCTTTGAGCGAATCGAGCTCGGGTTTGTGCAAATCTTTGATTACATAGACGTGTCGCAACGTGGCGAAGTCGGTCGAGAACTGGATTTTGGCCTTGTTCAGGGCATCGACGGCGGTGGGGTAGAACTCCTCCACCGTTCCCACCATCAGGTCTTCGGGGAAGATGTAGGAGTGCGAACTGGTGAGGATGGTGTCGCCCTTTTGCAGTATGATATGGGTGGGGATGTCTTCCACGATGCCGTAGCGGTAGTTGTTGGTCCCCCATTTCAGGCTGGCCAATTCCTGGCTCTCCTTGATGCGCACGCCGACGACCGACTTGCTGTGCAGCAGGCTCATCACCGAGGCGTAGTGGCGGCTCACGTCGGTCACCACGCCCACAATGCCTTCGGTCGACATCACGCTCATATCGCGCTCGATGCCGTCCAACTTACCTTTATTAATAATAATGTAGTTGTTCGCTTGGTTGGTGCTGTTGTTGACCACTTGCGCCGGAATGTATTCATAAAGCGTGTCTCTCCCATGCACGTTGTAGAGGTTCGAGGTGGTGTCGTAGATCACCGACAGTTGTTTCCTGAGCAGGGCGTTCTCTTCGGCCAATTGTTCGTTGGCGGTGTTGAGGCGGAAATAATAGCCCACCGCGCTGCTCCACTCGTAAATCTTGCCCACCACGTTGTTGGTCATGTTGATCAGCCGGTTGCGATGGAAGCGTTGACTATTGGCGAGCAGCAAAATGGAAATCACCTCGAGCAGGATGAAAATGATGACGAAGTGATGTTTCAGTATGAAACGCCTCAGATTGTTCATGATATATTTAATTCGGAATGTTGAATGCGGAATGCTGAATGGAGCGAAGCCCAACATTCCGCATTCCACATTCCGCATTTATTTGATGAGGAAGGTGAAGCGGTCGAAGTTCTTCAAGGCGATGCCGGTGCCACGGGCGACTGCGCGCAGCGGGTCTTCGGCAACGTGGATGGGTAACTTGGTCTTGGCGTTGAGGCGCTTGTCCAAGCCACGCAGCAAGGCGCCGCCGCCGGTGAGGTAGATGCCCGTGCGGTAAATGTCAGCCGACAATTCGGGCGGGGTCTGCTCCAAGGCGTTCAATACGGCGGTCTCAATCTTCATGATGCTCTTGTCCAAGCAATGGGCGATTTCGGCATAGTTGACGCGGATTTCCTTCGGGATGCCCGTGAGCATGTCGCGGCCTTGCACGGCGTAGTCGTCGGGCGGGTTGTCCAATTGCGGGATGGCCGCGCCCACTTCAATCTTGATGCGCTCGGCGGTGCGCTCGCCCACGATGATGTTGTGTTGCTTGCGCATGTATTCCTCGATGTCGGCGGTGAAGTCGTCGCCGGCGATGCGGATGGACTTGTTGTTGACGATGCCGCCCAAGGCAATGACCGCGATTTCGGAAGTGCCACCACCGATGTCGATAATCATGTTGCCCGTAGGTTCAAGCACGTCGATGCCGATACCGATGGCGGCGGCCATAGGCTCATGGATCAAACGCACTTCCTTGGCGCCGGCTTGTTCGGCTGAGTCCTTCACGGCGCGTTCCTCCACCTCGGTGATGCCCGAAGGGATGCAGATGACCATCTTCAGGCTGGGCGGAAACAGGGTGTTCTTGAATTGGATCATCTTGATCATCTCGCGCATCATGTATTCGGCGGCCTGGAAGTCGGCGATGACGCCGTCGCGCAGCGGGCGGATGGTCTTGATGTTCTCGTGGGTCTTGCCGTGCATCATCATGGCGCGCTTGCCCACGGCGATGATTTTCTTCGTGTCGCGTTGCATGGCCACGATGGAGGGCTCGTCAACGACGACCTTGTCGTTGTATATGATAATCGTGTTGGCCGTACCAAGGTCAATGGCGATTTCTTTGTTGAGGAATGAAAATGCTCCCATTTCTATGTTGTTATTTGTTGGTTGTTGAATCGTTTAATTGTTGGTTGGGCCTTCGACTGGCTCAGGCACTTTAGCGGTCGTTGAGCCTGTCGAAGCGCCGTTTCTTAATGTCTAAAATGCCTGTATCCCGTGAATACCATACTGATTCCGTGTTCGTTGCAGCAGTCGATGGATTCTTGGTCGCGGACGGAGCCGCCGGGTTGCACGATGGCCGTAACGCCTGCTTCGTGGGCCAATTCGACGCAATCCTTGAAGGGGAAGAAGGCATCGGAGGCCAAAACTGCACCCTTCAAGTCGAAATCGAAAGACTTGGCCTTCTCAATGGCTTGGCGTAATGCATCCACACGCGAGGTTTGCCCGATGCCAGAGGCATAGAGTTGTTTGCCCTTGGCCAAAACAATGGCGTTGCTGCGGCTGTGCTTCACAATCTTGTTAGCGAAAACCATATCTTCCACTTCGTTAGCGGTCGGGGCTTTCGTGGTGATGACCTTGAAATCGGCAGCCGTTTCGGTGTGGAGGTCGCGGTCTTGCAAGAGGTAGCCATTCAAAGCGGTTTTCACAGTGAAAGGCTTGTATTGGTCGGCCTTCAGGCGCAGCACGACGCGGTTTTTCTTCGAAAAGAGCAAATCGAGCACACCGCCCTGATATTCAGGTGCTACGATGACTTCGATAAAGAGTTTGTTGATTTCCTCGGCAGCGGCCAAATCGATGGGGCGGTTGCAGACCAACACGCCACCGAAAGCCGAAACAGGGTCGCCGGCCAAAGCGTCAACGTAGGCCTCCTTGACGGTCGGGCGGCAGGCCAAACCACAAGGATTGTTGTGCTTCAGGATGGCGAAAGTCGGTTCATCAAACTCACGGATGAGGTTGAGTCCCGCGTCAAGGTCGAGTAAGTTGTTGTACGACAGTTCCTTGCCGTGCAGTTTCTCGAACATTGCATCCAAATCGCCGTAGAAAGTGCCTTTCTGGTGCGGGTTTTCGCCGTATCGCAAGGGTGTGCCCTCTTCTTCGCAAATCCTAAGCGGCTGTTTTTCATCGTCTTTCGTGAACCAGTTCATAATCGCGCTGTCGTAGTGCGAACTCACGCCGAAGGCATAAGCAGCAAAACGGCGGCGATCGTCAAGCGAAGTCTCACCATTTTGGTTTTCAAGCAGTTGAATCAGTTCACCGTAATATTTCTGCGAAGGCACAATCAGCACATCGTTGAAGTTTTTCGCGCCTGCGCGGATGAGCGAGATGCCTCCGATGTCGATTTTCTCGATGATTTGCGAAGCGTCCTCGGTCTTGGCCACGGTTTCCTCGAAGGGATAGAGGTCGACAATGACCAAATCGAAGGGCGGGATGTCGTATTCCTGCATTTCGCGCTGGTCGGATTCGAGGTTGGTGCGACCCAAAATGCCGCCGAATACTTTAGGATGCAAGGTCTTCACGCGACCGCCCAAGATGGACGGATAGCCCGTGAGCGACTCCACGGCCTTCACCGTGGGGTCCAAAGGCTTGATGAAGTCGTAGGTTCCGCCAGTGGAGTAAATCTGCACTCCATTTTGCTTCAACAAGCCGACGATGGTGTCGATACCCGTCTTATAAAATACTGATATTAAAGCAGTTCTAATTTTTTTCAAGGGTGTAAAATTTTGCTAATTTAAGACTGCAAGATTACGGAAAAAATGAAAGCGGCGCAATAGTTGGACGACAATTTTTTGAAGCCTTAAAATACACCTTTTTGAGTTTTTTGGCTTTTGTCATCGTTTTGCTGTGAGTTTCAACAATTGAAGTTTCTAATCCGCTGAAAGTAAACGCAATACGACTAATACAATTTTTATTTTCATTTTTCGCTTGTCGCATTGGAAATTTCCTTATCTTTACCGATTCAAAATTGCGCGGATGGAAACGAAGTGGATTTTAAACCAAACTGTTGACAAACAGAAAGTTGAAGAAATTGTCAAGGTGCTCAATATCGACGAGAACCTTGCCACTTTGCTTGTCCAACGCGGAATTACCAACTACGAAGAGGCCAAAACTTTCTTCCGTCCATCGCTTTCGCAACTGCACGACCCCTTCCTGATGAAGGATATGGACAAGGCCGTCGACCGCGTGTTGCGTGCCATCAACAACGGCGAAAAAGTGCTGGTTTACGGCGACTATGACGTGGACGGCACGACTGCCGTGGCAGTGGTCTATTCTTACCTGAAGCCTTTCTTCAAGAAGAAAAAAATCGAGTTCTACATCCCCGACCGCTACGAGGAAGGCTATGGCATTTCCTACAAAGGCATTGATTATGCGGCAGATAACGGTTTCAAACTTGTGATTGCCCTCGACTGCGGCATCAAGGCGGTGGAGCGTGTCGACTATGCCAACAGCAAGGGTGTCGACTTCATCATTTGCGACCATCACCGTGCCGGCGAGGTCATTCCCAATGCCGTGGCCGTGCTCGACGCCAAGCGCCCCGACTGCAATTATCCTTACGATGAGCTTTCGGGCTGTGGAGTGGGCTTCAAGTTGGTTACGGCACTCTCTATGAGGGGGTTGGGAACCATTGAGGAGGTGTTTGACCTGCTTGATTTCTTGGCCGTGAGCATTGCCGCCGACATTGTTCCGATTACGGGCGAAAACCGTGTGTTGGCCTATTTCGGATTGAAGCAATTGAACAAGAAACCGCGTCCGGGCATCGAGGCTATTTTGCAACACGCCAACATCTACCGCCGCGACGAAGACCAACTTGACGAAGACGAGAACGTGCTGACTCGTGAGTTGACCATCAGCGATTTGGTGTTCCTCATCGGGCCGCGCATCAATGCGGCCGGACGTATCGCCAAGGCCTCCGACTCGGTGCGACTGCTCATTGCCGAGAAGAAAGACCACGCCGAAAAATTGGCCGCTTCCATCAACGACCTCAACGATGAACGCCGCGAGTTCGACAACCGCATTACGGAAGAAGCCCTCGGTATGATTGATGCCGACGCTGAACTTCGCGATGCCAAGAGCACTGTGGTTTTTAACGAGCGTTGGCACCGTGGCGTTATCGGTATCGTGGCCTCGCGCCTCACCGATTATTATTACCGCCCGACTATCGTCCTGACCCGCGCCAATGGTTTGGTCACTGGCTCGGCGCGTTCCATCAAGAGTTTCGACATTTACGACGCCATCGACCATTGCTCCGACTTGCTGGAACACTTTGGCGGCCACAAATACGCTGCCGGCCTCTCGATGAAGCCTGAAAACCTGCCTGAGTTCCGCCGCCGCTTTGAGACCTACGTCAGCGAACACCTTGTAGATGAGGACTTTGTGCCCGAACTTGAGGTGGACTTGAAAATCAATTTCTCCGACATCACCTCCAAGTTTATGCGCATCCTCAACCAGTTTGCGCCTTTCGGTCCTGGCAATATGGCACCCGTGTTTTGGACGGACAATGTCGTTGACGCTGGCGGCTCGCGTCCCGTGGGCGGCCACCGTCACCTGAAACTCACCGTTTCGCAGATTGGCGACGCCGAGCAAGGCATTGCCCCGCTGTCGGGCATCGCTTTCCAGAAAGGCGACCTCTACGACCGCATCCATAGCGGCGAGCCTTTCAGCATCTGCTACCACTTGGAATACAACACCTGGCAGGGCAAAACCAATTTGCAACTTAATGTGAAGGATATTAAGTTTGCGGAGGAGTTGTAGACTTTATTTCCAAAACTGCCACCATTTCTTTTGTCGGCCTTCCACCACACGCGCATAGCGGCTGCCCGATCTTCTCATTTTTGAGAAACTCGTCACCGTGCCCGCCGAAGGGCCTTTCAAGGTGGTGATGGACGACCGCGAGGCTACGAAACCGTTCTCATCGGTGTCGTCGATGTCGCCGTATTTGTTCTTTTTCGCCGCGAAAATGATGACATTGTCGATGTACCAACTGTTGACATAGGCCCCGTGCCCCGTGAAATAGAGGCAAAATTGCGGCTCTTTGCTCGGCCATTCCTCCATATCGAAGGTGAGCAGATACTGGCTTTGCTCGATGCTGCCCCTCACTGTGTCCTCCCAAATGCTCTCCCAATCCTCGCCGTTTGGCGAAATGCCAATGCCGATTCTGACATCCAATTCGCCTTGGGTGGCTTCAAGGGCGTGGTTGAACTGGAAATTGATGAAGTCGTATTTGCCTAACTCCACGATGGGTGTCACCAAGCGGGTTGTGCCTTCAAAGTTGAAGTCGGGATACATCTGCATTTCGCGCGGCTTGCATCCCGCAAAGGTCGTGTTGGAAATGTACCACACCACCCAGTCGTCGCCTTTTGCGTCCCAGCCTTCCTCGAGCCAAGGGTTGAAGAAACCCTCGCACAACACCACGTCGCCCTGCTGCGCAAAGAGGGGAGAAGTGAGCAATATGACGAGGAATGTGAGTAAACGATGCTTCATCCAAAGTGCTGATTTGGCGACAAAAATATTAAAAAATTGGGAATTATGGTGCGTTTGTGGCTTTTTATTATTTTTGCACCAACGAATTGATTAAAAAGGCCGCTGGTAAGGACAATGGGTTATGATTCATTGTCGGCAAAGCCCGGCCATTAGGAGAATAATAGTATGGCAAAAGAAAAAACCGCCTTTTTCTGCAAGGAATGTGGCAACGAGTCGCCGAAATGGTTCGGGAAATGCCCTGCCTGTGGCGCGTGGAATACCTGCACGGAGCAGACCGTCGTTACGGGAAAGGATACCCAATCGGTGAGGAAAAACATTGGTACTGAGATGGATAAGGGCTTCCCCGTGCCCATCAAGGAAATCGGCAACGCCAAGGAACAACGCATCGTTTTGCCTTATGAGGAACTTAATAGGGTTTTGGGCGGCGGCTTGGTGCTTGGCTCTTTGACCCTCGTGGGCGGCGAACCCGGCATCGGCAAGTCGACTTTGCTCTTGCAGACGGCCTTGCAACTGGCTGGCCGTAAGGTGCTTTACATC
Organism: uncultured Bacteroidia bacterium; assembly: GCA_902769875.1. Lineage (GTDB taxonomy): Bacteria > Bacteroidota > Bacteroidia > Bacteroidales > F082 > Limimorpha. The sequence goes on along the minus strand of CACXQV010000023.1, from coordinate 16,358 downwards.
TCCGGCGAAGAAAGCCAGACCCAAATCAAGATGCGGGCCGAGCGCATCGGCATCCACAACACCGACTGCCTCATTCTCACCGAGACCAACACGCAGGAAATCCTGAAGCATTTCAAGAACGTCCAGCCTGACATTGTCGTCATCGACTCCATCCAAACACTTGAATCGCCTTATATCGACGCTACGGCGGGCAGCATTTCACAAATCCGCGAAACGGCTGCCGAGATGAACAAAATCGCAAAGGCCTATCAGGTGCCGGTGTTCCTCATCGGCCACATCACCAAGGACGGTAGCATCGCCGGCCCGAAGATTCTGGAGCATATCGTCGATACGGTCTTGCAGTTCGAGGGCGACCGCCATTATGGTTTCCGCATCTTGCGCACCATCAAGAACCGTTTCGGCTCGGCCTCGGAGTTGGGCATTTTCGAGATGAATGCCACGGGTCTTCGCGAGGTGACCAATCCCAGCGAAATCCTCCTCTCGCAGCGCGACGAGGAAGTGAGCGGCATCGCCATCGCCGCCACGATGGAAGGCCAACGCCCTATGCTCATCGAGACGCAGGCCTTGGTGAGCAGCGCGGCCTACGGCACCCCGCAACGCTCCGCCACGGGCTTCGACCTCCGCCGAATGAATATGCTTTTGGCCGTGCTTGAAAAACGAGCAGGCTTCAAACTTTCCATAAAAGACGTGTTCCTCAATATCGCAGGCGGCCTCCGCGTCGATGACCCCGCCATTGATTTGGCCGTTATCGCCGCCATATTATCCTCAAATGCCGATATTCCCATTTCTTCGCGCTATGCCTTTGCCGCCGAGGTAGGTCTTTCAGGCGAAATCCGCGCCGTCACCCGCATCGAAGCTCGCATTGCTGAGGCTGACAAATTAGGTTTTGAAAAGATTTTTGTCTCGAAATACAACGCTAAGGGATTGGATACCAAACGGTTCAAGATTGAGATTGTGCCAGTGGCTTCGGTTTATGAAATGGGCGGGGAGTTGTTTGGGTAGGAGGTTCCATAGATTAGGCAAAAATCTCTGGAAACAAATCTCTACATAATGCCTCAAAATTCTGGTCTGTTGTGACATGGTGAAAATCATATTTGTTTTGCTTTTTTGCAAAAGATGGAGTGTGTGTTATTTTATACCATACATTTACATTCTTTTTAAAAGCTATCTCGATAATATTCCAACAGTTTTCATAATGTTCAATAGCATTGTTTGCAACTTGTATCAATTCATGTTCTTTCCATCGAAGACCAATGACTTTACCTTTTATGGCCGATAGAATAGAAAACAATTGTTTGTGGTAAAGGCAAATTGTCGAAATCAATTCTTTGTTTTTCAATTTATTAAACCAATAAATCATCCAAATTAGTTTTTCATAATTATAATCTCCTTTTGTTGGTTTAGTTTCTTTTATAAAGGATTTATCTTGTTCCGATAATATGTAACCGTTTTGAAACAAGCCGATAATTACACTTATTCGCAATTTATCATTTCCAAGAATGCTCATCAATAATGTCTTTTTCTTGAATTGACCAAAATCAATTCCAACTTCTGGGGAAGATACTACGAACTGATAATAAGCAGATTCTAACTCTGAAGCATTGTCTAATAAATCTGTCAAATTGGCAAATTTCTTGTTTTCATTTTGAAAAACATCTCTAAAAACCTCAACTTCATATTCATCAAGCGATTTCAAATCATCTTTAATGTTTTTATAACTTTGAACATTGTAATTATGGCAATAACGAATATCTCTTATTATTGGCTCTATTTTCGTCATAGCTCTGCCTCGTTTTTCGTTTTCTTCTCTCCTCAATTGAGTTTCTTCAACAATGTCATTTAATTTTCTATATTCAGATTGATAATCAAAATAATACACATTATAATCTTCGTCAAAATGCAATTCGTTCAATGAAAGATTCTTGTTTTCCCAACGGCATCTGATTTCATCTTCATAATATAAAAACGGTTTTTTATAATGGCAGTTTAGTTCCAAAGTAGTTGTTTTCTCGTTGAGTTGAAAAATATTCTGGTATTTGGTGCGATACTTGATATCTTTATCTAACATTCGTTGCTTATATGCGTTGAACTCATCCATTATCCATATCAAATATATTTTATTTCGTTTATAGAACTCACTTCTGCGAGTGATTTCACCAATAGACATAGGAGAGATTTGGATTTCAAACGCCAAAGGGTAACCTTTGTATACACAATACACATCTGGCTTTCTCCTTTCTTCGTAATCATTAATAAATAACTCATCTATGGATATGGAGTTTACATCAATGTCTTTTGTTTGTTTCAATAATTTTCCGATTCTATTTTTTAAATATTTATGCCTATAACTTTCCTTTGCCTTATTATTGTATTCTGTCGTTTCGTTGATTGACAAGTTTTCTTGTGATAATCTACAATACGAATGATTTGGATGATGTTTGAAAAAACAATGTCCCAAGTGATTCATGGTAATACCCAAAAGCTGGTCACATTCGCAACAGAAATACTTTATTAATCCTAAACTATACTTTTCCCTTGCCTCAGCACCTCTCTTGGCGGTCTCAAAAAGAATGTCAGAATCATACATTTCACCTGTTTCACCGTCATAGGCATACTTTATCAATGGATTTCTCATGTGCGAGTTTTTTGAGCAAAATTAAACATTTTATAAAAACACTTCAATTGAAACAAAAAGTTTTCCATATATACTTTATGAATGTAGAAATTGCCTATTTTTGTCCGATTATTAAAAATAGCAATTATGAAAGTTAGATTTTTGTTGTTGTTAAGCGTTTTATTTGTAAGCATTGTTGCTGGATGTAAGAAAGACCCAACAATTGAAGGTGGTAATGATGGTGGTAGTGATGGAAACGGAGGGGGAGAAGTTTATCAAGACATTGACCCTGTTGCATTATCAGCCATTTTGGTTGCAAATAGTAATGGAAATGTAATACAGGTAGATTATGCAAATGGTTCCACGCTTTTTTTCAAATTAATAGGAATCAACGAGGCAGAAGTCGTAAATTGCCAAACAAATTTTGTTTATCAAGGTAATATTATTGTTCCGAGTAAGGTAGAATACTTGAATAGAACTTATACTGTGAATAGTATTGGAGATTATGCTTTTTACAAATGCGATCGCCTTCGTTCCATCAGATTTCCCAGTACTATTATTAGCATTGGGAAAGCTGCTTTTAGGGAATGTCAACTTCTAAAATCATTAGATTTCCCCAATTCTCTCATAGAAATCCATGATGAAGCCTTTTATTTGTGTACCGAATTATTATCTGTAAAATTTGGTAATTCTTTGAAAACTATAGGCCAAGATGCGTTTTTGCGTTGTTCAAAACTGACATCTTTAGATTTTCCCGATTCTTTGTATGAAATAGGTTGGGACGCTTTTTACCATTGTACTGGATTAACACAAGTATCATTGGGTAATTCAATTGTTTCGTTGAGCGGTTTTTGTGGGTGTACTTCATTAGGTGAAATCCAGATGCCAAACACCGTAAAAACAATTGCCAGTGGTGCTTTTTGGGGGTGCAGTAATTTACATGCTGTTTCGTTAAGTAGCACTTTAGAGGAGATAGGTTATAGGGCTTTTCAACAATGTACAGAATTGACAACTATTAATCTTCCCAATACCACAAAAAGTATTGGTGGTTGCGCTTTCGCCTTTTGTACGAATCTGTCATCAATAACTATTCCTAATTCTGTAACGGATATTGGAAGTAGCGCGTTTTGCGAGTGTACAAAGTTAACCTCCATTATTATCCCCAATTCGGTTACTGTTCTTGGTGGCAAAGCTTTTGAGAATTGTTCTCATTTGCGTACTGCAAGTATTTCTGATGGAGTTATAACTATAGAGTTTGACCTTTTTAATGGTTGCTCTGAGTTAACTACAGTGTCTTTGGGCTGTGGTATAGAGAGTATTTCAGGAGATGCTTTTAAAAATTGTGAGTCTTTAATTGAAGTAACTAGCATGGCAGCCACTCCACCGATAGCAGAATCTGATTATTTTTTAGGTGGTATTCTTCAAATCTTAAGAGTTCCTCAAATAAGCGTTGAAGCATATAAGGTATCTCCCGGTTGGAACAAATACTCTGAAATAATTGTTGGAATGTAGTTTTTTAATATATTACAAATCAAATAATTATGAAAATAGTAAAACTTTTGATGAGGAATGCACTATTTGCAAGTTTGATGTTGATAGTTACAACATCTTGTAATAAGAAAGATGTTCCCCAAGGAAATGCCCCAGAAACTCCCCAACATTTTGAAGTGGACTTGTCTTTCACAAGAACTTTAGAAGAAGTATATTTTCAATACGATGGGATCCGTACTCAGAAATACAAAAAAATCTATAATTATGATGGAAACAAAGAGCTATTGTATGAAAGCTATCGTGATGATGAATTGCGTGCTCAAAGGAATAATTTTGTATACAATGGTTTAACAAGAACCTATACCATAAAGAATCTATCTTCAGAATTTGAAGCGTATGACGAGTTTATTGATGATATGTATTCTTATCCGAAATATGGAGAAACAAAAACAAATAATGGAATTACAAGTCAGGTTTTTTATGAATACGATGGGAAGAAATGTGTTGGAATAAGAAGATATTCATTAGGAGTATTATGGCAAGAAACTAAAGATGTTCGTTGGGATGGCTTGAATTGTAGTTATTCAACATACATCTATGATACAGAAACTGGCATTTTAAATAGCATATATGGGCAATCATACACCTATCTTGATGATACATATCGGCGAATTACTCATTATATCTCTAAGCCGATAAGTAATAATGTGGATAATGGAATTACTACTGAAACATTTTATCAATATGAGGATAAAAAGCCCGTTGGAAAACAAGAATATTGGAATGGTGTGTTGAGAGAAGAATACAAAGATTATGTTTATGATGGTAACAGATGCATTTTTAAGCAGTTGTTATATGGGAATAATGGCGAATTGGTCTTTGAAGGTGAAGGATATACAATTTATTACAATCCTTGAAAATTCGTTTCGTTGTATTTGCAATACAATACCTTGTTTTTCATGTAATTGTCAAATTATAAAACACATCAAAATACCGCTGCAACTTTACAGGGTCGGTTTGATAGATGTTGTCGCCGTAGTAGCAATCAGCGAGGACTTCATAAAGGCGGCAGAACTCACCAAGGTCATCGTCGCCCAGCGTCCTGCTGCCAAGTCCTTGTGTTGGTATTGAGTCTTGGGTTGTGATGTGATTTTCATATTTGCTTATTTTGGAGGCAAAGTTACAAAGAAAAAGCAAAACACAGGCAGAGAAATCAGAAACGACGAAAAGAACTACACTTATATTAAAAAATCGCCCAAATGTGGTATAAAAACACAAGATTTGGGCGTTTTTCTATAGAATTTCGCCCAAATGTATGGTTTTATGGGTACATTTGGGCGTTTTCCTAATCAGAAAATAGTTCCTTTGCAGTGATTTCGCTGTGCAACAAGCCGAAGTTTTTGCCCTTGGCAACACCGAATGGCGTTATCATTGTGTGAACCAGTTTGAGCGGGGTCTTGGTCTCGTTGCGGAAAATCATCATCCTTTCATTGAGTTTTTCCTTGTAATCACTGCTGATGACGTAGGGCTTTGAGGCAAATTTCATCTCGCACAAATGCACCATCTTATCAATGCGCGAAATGATGAGGTCGATTTGTGCGCCTTTGTGTTCCACTTGCCCGTTTTCGTCCTTTTTTGGCCCAACGCGCCACGAAGATACTGTGGTGGCAATGCCCGAAATGCCCAATCCTTTCTTGATGGCGTTGAGGTGTTTGAGGCAAACCATCTCAAAAGTAAAACCTTCCCAAGTCTCAACGCTGCGGGTCATAAAGTTGTGCATCCAAAAATCAGGGTCTTTGTCGTCGTTACTTTCGATGAATCGGAAATAAAACAATGTATAAAAGTCAGATATTCTGTAAATTGTATTCTTTTTCTTGCAGCCGAATTGGGCGAATTTCACGATGAAATCGCAGCGTTGCAGGTTTTTCAAGACACGAGTCAGGTTGCCGCCCGAAAGCCCGGAAGCGGTTTCCAATTCAGCCCGAGTCAAGCCTTCACGCTTGGACGACAAAGCCTTGACGACCGAGACATAACGGTCGGCTTTCGAGAAAAGCGAGTTGTAGAGTTCATCAAACTCATCGCTGAGCCTTCCGCCGATGGCGAAAAATAGGGCATCAATATTCTGCGGCAAGCTCAGATTAGGTTCGAGAAGGCTCAAATAATAAGGTACGCCCCCAAGTACCATATAGCACTGGATAATCTGGTAATAGTCCCATCCAAAGCCCTTGTTGTCAAGGTATTGCTTACATTCGTTGAGTGTAAAAGGCGCAACATAGATTTGCCTTGTGATGCGGTTGTGGAGCCCGCCTTGGTTGGAAATCAGTTTGTCGACCATCCAAGAAGTGGCACTGCCGCAAGCTACGAGAACGATGTCGTCGCGGGTGGCCACCCAACTGTTCCAAAAATATTCAAGTGCCTCCACAAAATCGCTGCTTTTGTTGTCGATCCAAGGCATCTCGTCGATGAAAACCACCTTTTTCTTATGCTTGCTTTGTTCCAATAAAACAGACAGGGCGTCAAAAGCCTCGCTCCAAGAGTTCAGTTTGGGCTGCTCGGCAAAACTTCCATATTTGGACAACGCTTTCGCGAAATTTTCCAATTGTTTCTTTTGCGTGCTTTTGTGTGCGCCCACATAATAAAAGGTGTAGTTGTCGTGGAAGAAATTGCGCACGAGGAAGGTTTTCCCGACGCGCCGTCTGCCATAGATGACGACGAACTCCGAACGATTGGAATTCATGCATCGTTCCAGTTCTTCCATTTCGCGTTTCCGTCCGATGAGTGTATCCATATTTGATTGTAATTTTGTGGCAAAAATACACAATATTATGTTTGGCATGCAAGAAAATCGCCCAAATGTGGTATAAAAACACAAGATTTAGGCGTTTTTCTATAGAATTTCGCCCAAATGTATGATTTTAGGGGTACATTTGGGCGATTTTCTAAGGCTTCGGTTTATGACTTGGGGGCGGAGTTGTTTGGCTGAAAAATTTCATTTTTTGCAGGTCTTTTATGGAAAATGTGTATTTTTGCGCCAAAAGTCGGGTGGAAAATGTGTGTAGAACACGCAAAACTCGGCGTGAAAATGTGTTCTTATGTATAAGCGCAAGATTGAAAACATACTCCCAAGGCATTCCCTATGACGGAGGTATAAGGCTTCGGTTTATGACTTGTGAAGGGTGTTGTTTTGATAACAAAAAAATGATTATTTTTGCCGCATAAAAACAAGAATATGTCGAATCTAAACTATATCAGTTTTAGCAAATATGGCGTTGAAATCAGCGTTTCGTTGTTTGTCTTCAAGGAAGGTGACACTTACATTGCTTATTGTCCTTCACTTGACCTTTCTGGCTATGACCTTACCGAAGAAAGTGCCCGCGCCGATTTCGATTTCATGCTTTCCGATTATCTTTCTGAGCAGTTACGCAACGGAACGCTCCGTGCTGATTTGGCTTTGCATGGGTGGAAAGTGGGGAAAGCCAAAGGTAACGAGCCTGATTTGTCGGATATGCTTGGGATGAATGAGCAACTTCGCAATCTTGTCACCCACTCCTTCAAGAAAACAAATGTCAACAAGACCTGCCAGATTTCAGCATGAACACTTATCGAATTGGCAATATAAGCATCGCTGATTTTCGTATATTCCTCTCAGAACAAGGTTGCAAAGAAGTGGAATCAGGCAACACGGGACATGAAAAATGGTCAAAAGAAGGTATGTTGCGCCCCGTTGTTTTCCAGACGCATATTGACCCTATTCCTGAATTTATCGTTAGAAACAATCTTCGGAATATGGGTTTGACGGCCAATGATCTACGGGCTTGGTTGAAGCAATGCGATTTGAAAAAGCGGTCAAAATAATGTTTGCCTTGAATACCGAAAAACTCATATTAGGCATCGACCCGGGCACGATGGTGATGGGCTACGGCGTCATCCGCGAGCAGGGCAAGCAGCTGGAACTCATCACGATGGGCGTCATCAACCTGAAGAAGCTGGAGAACCAAGCGCTCAAACTGAAGAAGATTTTTGAGCGCGTTTTGGAAATCATCAACGAATACCACCCTGACGAGTTGGCCATCGAGGCGCCGTTTTTCGGGAAGAATGTGCAGTCGATGCTGAAGCTGGGGCGTGCACAAGGCGTGGCCATGGCTGCCGCGCTCTATCGCGACATTCCCATTTTCGAGTATTCTCCCAAGACCATCAAGCAGACCATCACGGGCAACGGTAACGCCTCGAAGGAACAAGTGGCCAAGATGGTGCATTTCATCCTCAAGACCAACGAAGACCCCAAGTTTTTCGATGCCACCGATGCCGTGGCCGCCGCCGTTTGCCATTCCATCTCGAAAGGCAAGGACGTGAACTACACCAAACACACCACCGAAAAGGCCAAGGCGCACCGAAAGGCCGACTGGAGCCAGTTCATCGCCGAAAACCCCAATAGGATAAAAATGTGACACACCAAAAAATGGAATAGAATTTGAAGTATAAACAAATTTGATAACATAAAAACAATCTGATATGATCATCACCATCATCTGCATCACCATTTTAGCCTATGCAATTGCAGGCAAGGACATCAGTAAGCAATTGGGCAAATTGAAGGGTGTCGACTGGAAAGCCAAGTCGTCTGACATTTTCGGAAAAATCAGCAATTATGCCAAAAAGGCAGGCCGAGTGGCAACGAAACCTTTGCTTCAGCTGTATTATGTGCTGACCATGGGCGAGACGACCACGATGGAGAAAGCCCTCATTGTGGGCGCCATCCTCTATACGGTTATGCCCTTCACCTTGATTTCGTTCAAGGCACATAAAATCCTCGGCATGCTCGACGAGGGTCTTGCCGTGGTTTATGTCGTCAAGAAGGTGCAAAACAAGATCACACCCGAAATCGAGGCCAAGGTGGAAGAGACCTTGAATGCTTGGTTTGGGGCGCAAGGAACAGCGCAAACGGCGGAGTGATTGTTGGTTCATCAAAATCGCCCTTACATATCATCTCTTTGGAATCCATGAACGGGCGGTTTCTGGATGTCAATTCTTTAGTTCCGACGAGAGATGGTATTTCCCGCTGCCGAAGGTCTTGACTTCGTAACCATTGGCGGTGGGAAGGCATACTTCAGCCGTCGTGTTGGCCGGAATGACCATATCCCATTCAAAGCGATTGCCCTCGCGTTTCCAATGGCTTTCGATGCGGCCCGAAACGGAGTTGTAGGCACAGTCCACAAAGTCCAGTCCCTCAATGGGATAGGGCTTGAGTTGTATTTTGCTGTAGCCCGGCTCCAAGGCGCGGATTCCGCCGAGGTATTCGTATTCCCAGATGATGAGGTCGCCGAGGAGCATCACATGGTTGCCTGAGTTCATGGCGGGGTCGGCGGTGTTGCCGTTCCAGAGTTCCCAGATGGTGGTGGCGCCGTTGCGGTACATATAGCCCCAACTCGGATAGGTGTCGTTTGAGGCAATCTTGAGGGCGAGGTCGCCGCGTCCGTATTCCGTCAGGGTGCGCATCAGCTGTTGTATGCCGACTACGCCCGTCGAGACATGGCCGCCGCATTCGTTCAAAGTCTTGTCTACGATGTTTTGTAAAACTTTGTTTTCCAATCCTTTGGGAACCATCCCAAACCACAATGGCAAGATGTTGGCCGTCACGGTGTTGTTGGCATATTGTCCCGTAACTCGGTTGAAATATTTGTCGTTGAAGGCTACAGTTGAAGTGGTGATTTCCTTGTTGAAGAAATCCACATCTTCAGATTTGCCCAACAGTTCGGCGAATTTAGCCATCTTGTCGCAGAGGTAGCAATAGAAAGGCGTAGAAATGACCGTTGATTCAGTGATACGAGTTGGGTCGTTGGAATGAATCATCTCCAATGACTCAGGCGGCATGCACCAGTCGCCGTAGGTGTCGCGCTTCAGCAGGCCTCCAACCATATAGTTGTCCTTCATGTGCAGCAGCCATTTCTTCATGGCATCGTAATGCTGGCGGATGGGTTCGAGGTCGCCGAAACGGGTGTAGAGCATGTCGGCCACGGTGACCACCGCGCCGGGCCAAGTCATATTATCAGTGTAGCCGCGCCAATAGGGAGGAATCACGTTGGGAAGCGAGCCGTTTTCCCATTGGCTGTCCTCGGCATCGGTGAGCCATTTGGCGTAGAGTTGGTGGTTGTTGAAGATATACGACTCGCCGTAGTTGCCCGTGGTGCGGTCACCCGTCCAGCCCATGCGCTCGTCGCGTTGCGGGCAGTCGGTGGGCATGGAGCGGTAGTTGCCTCGGATGCCCCAAGTGGCATTTTTGTAGACTGCGTTGATGATTTTGTTAGAGGTGAGAAACTCGCCAGTCATCGGCATCTCATCGTACATAGGCAAGCCTGTGAATCCCCAATCAATGAGAGTCATTGGGGGATCACCATGCAATCCTGTAATTTCGACATATCTGAAGCCATGATAAACGAACATCGGTTTCCACCAATCATTTGCTGGTGTCTTACCGGCAATGTAGTAGTCGGTGCATTCGGCTGAGCGCAAGTTCTTCGTGAATAATGTACTATCTGGATTGAGGGTCTCAGCATAGCGAAACATGACGGTATCGCCACATTCCAAACCAGAAAAATGATTGTTATCCACATACAGCACTCCCACCATATTTTGCCCCATGTCAATGATCCATTTGTCTCCTTTTTTGAAGACATTATGTGGTTTTTTCAACCCCATCACCTTGATGTTAGGATTGGGCTGAGGACTGAGCCGGCCTTCGGGGGCTTCTACAAGTTCGGCTTGAAGCCATGTGGAATCATCGTATTCGGCTTGGTTCCAGTTGCCAAGGTCGAAGTTTCCGTTGTAGGTCTCGCCATCCCATTCGTTGGCGGTGCGGATGGGGCCACGATTGGTGATTTTCCATGTTTCGTCGCTGACGATGGTCTCCTTTTGGCCGTCCTTATACGTCACTTCAAGTTGCAGAAGCAGTCGCGGTGTGCCGAAGCCGAACACGTGTTCCGTGCCGTCCCAATTGGGGTTGGCGGCGTTGTAGCGGAGCGAAGTATAGCGTCCGCCTTCAAGGATGATGCCCACGGCGTTGTCGCCTTGCTGGAGCATCTTGGTCACGTCGTAGGTGTTGAAATACACGCGCTTCGAGTACAATGAAAGCGTAGGTTTCAGCAGTTCCTCGGGTGCGATTTCCCGTCCATTGAGGTAGGCGCTATAAACGCCCATGCCGCTGACATAGAGCCTCGCCTCGCTGACCTCGCCTTGGAGGGCAAATTCCTTGCGGAGATAACGCGCTGCCAATCGGGTTTTCCCTACCAGCACATCGTCCTCAAACTCATGGCCAATCCATTTCGCCTGCCAGTCGTCTTGGTTCAACAGACTGATTTCAAACGACTTGACTTCGCTTGCAAGTTTGGCTTTCTTTCCGCCTTTGGCCGTCACAGTCGTGATGACTTTCCAATAGGCTTTGTCGCGGCTTTTCAATTCCTTGCCTGCGTAAGGGATGTAAAGCATTTGGCTTGAAGGAATTACGCCCGAATCCCAGAGGTCGCCGATGCCTTTTTGGGCGTTTTCGGCTGTTGTAGCCACGATGATGCGGTAGTTTTGCTGGACCACTTCGTTTTCGGTGGTCTCATAGTTCCAACTGAAGCGAGGCTGCGCCGTGGCCAAGGCCTGCTCGTGGAATTGCTGCTCTACATTCGGGTTGGTGATGAGGATATTCATGGTTTTGGTACAGGAAGTGAGGAAGATGATAGATAATATAAATATGAGGAAGTGTTTCATTTGTGATGCAATTTATTAATGGCAAAAATAGGGAAAGTCTTTGAAATACTTGAAAAAATGTAAAAAAATGACATATTATGATATTATTTTTACTATCTTTGCAGCAATATATAATTAGTATGAAGAGATACAAGGTAATCGAAATCATTAGACTGCTTGAAAAAGATGGCTGGCAGTATTGTTATACGAAGGGCGATCACCGTCAGTTTAAGCATCCTATCAAAAAAGGAAAAGTTACCATAAGAGGACATAATGACGACACTTTGAGTCAATTTGTGCTGAATAGCATTTGGAAACAAGCTGGTTGGAAATAAATAACAAAATAATACTAAGATGGAGAAAATCAGAATAGATGTAAATTGGGTTGAGAAAAACTTTTGTGCTTCTTTTGGGGAGAATATTCCTGGTGCTGTGGTGTTTACGGCCAAAAGCATTATGGAATTGAAAAAAGAAGCCAAAGAAACGCTTCGCTTCCACATAGACGGCATGATTGCCGACGGTGACGAAGTTCCACAATGGTTGGTTGATGGCGACTATGAATTTGTGTACAACTACAGGGATGCAGTAGCACTTCTCCATGCTTGTGAGCCATACGCAACCATAGCCGCACTGAGTCGAGCAACTGGCATTAATCAACGGCTACTTTCCCATTACGCCAATGGTTTGCGCCATCCTCGTGCTGAACAACGGCAGCGCATTGTGGAAGGGATGCATAAAATTGGGAATGAGTTGTTGGCAGTTCAATAAAAAAGCGTTTCATTCCCTAATTCCATCGGATTTGCAATGTTTTTTTTCAAAACACCAGCACCATTCCGCCGCCTTTGGCGAGATGCACTTTCACCTTGTTGCCCCAAACTTGGGCTTGCTCCGACACATAGTCGCGGGCGGCGCGGTTGGCGTTAGGGCCGTCGCGGAAGATGCGTCCCGACTTGGCGCTGAAGTTGGGCAAGACAGAGAGGTCGATTTCAATGTCGCGCTCTTCCCAATTCGTTATCGCGCCCACATACCAACGGAAATCCTTGCGGCGGGCAATGACCAAGTATTCGCCCACCTTGCCGTCCAAAACAATCGTTTCGTCCCAAGTGGTGGGCACGTTGGCGATGAACTGGGTGCATTCGTCTTCCCTCAAGTAGTTGCTCGGACTGTCGCAAAGCATATTGAATGGCGACTCAAAAATCACGTATTCAGCCAATTGGCGGCATCGTGTGCCTTGGCTCATCGGCTCGGTGTAGACGGCGGCGAAATTGTTCTTGTTGGCATTGCGCATTGCGCCTTGGGTGTAGTCCATCGGGCCGGCCACCATACGGATGAAAGGTATGGTGACTTCGTTGGTGACAAGGTCGCTCTCGTTATCCCATTTGGCCTGCTCGAGGCCGTAAACGCCTTCGTGGTTCAGCACATTGGGATAGGTGCGGTGCAGTCCCGTGGGCTTGTAGGCGCCGTGGAAGTCCACAAACAGATGATGCTTGGCGGCGGTTTCGGCCATACGATAGTAGAAGTCGACAATCATCTGGTCGTCGCCGTCCATGAAATCGACCTTGAAGCCTTTCATGCCCAAGTCGGAATAGTGTTGGCAAACGTGCTCCATGTCCTTGTCGATGGCTGCATAACCCACCCAAAGCACGATGCCCACGTTGCGCTCGGCACCATATTCCACCAACTCCTTGATGTCGATTTCAGGCACCACTTGGAAGAGGTCGGCCTTTTTGTTGACGGCCCAGCCTTCGTCCAAGATGACGTATTCGATGCCGTATTGCGAGGCGAAGTCGATGTAGTATTTATAGGTGTCGTTGTTGATGCCCGCCTCGAAGTCCACACCATAGATGTTCCAAGCGTTCCACCAGTCCCAAGCCACCTTGCCGGGCTTGATCCAATCGGCATCGCCGATGCGCGAGGGCGAGCCTAAGAGATAGACCAAGTCGCTGTCGGCCAGTTCCTTGTCGTTTTCGGAAATAACGATGCAACGCCATGGGAAGGCGCGTTTTCCTTTGGTTTTGGCGATATGGTTTTCACGTTCCTTCACAATCCATTGCAGGTTGTTGTGGCCGCCTTGCTCACGGGTCTTGGGATAGCCTGCATGAACGGCGGTGAATCCGTTTTTGCCTTTCTCGTTGCGCAGGTAAAGGCCGGGGAAATCTTCCAAATCGGCCTCGGTGATAACCATTTTCTTGCCGTCGTTGAGTTCGACCAACACGGGCAGGAAAGCTAATTTGTCGGGGTCCATCTGGCTCAGGCGGGTATGGGTATAGGTGTTTTCAAACGAGTTGTAGAACTGTTGGCTGATGAGGTCGCCTTCTTGTCCGGCGCGGCGGAGCACGTAAGGGATAATGCCTTGATAATCCGCGTCGAAGTTGAAGTCGGCGGTTTCGCTTTTGATGATGATGGGCTTGCGGAAGTCGGTCTCAAAACGGTAAGCCACGCCTTCGTCATAAGCGCGGAAAACGACTTTGTAATTGCCTTTGAAGGTAAGCGTCAATTCGTTGAAAACCTCCGGGATTTCGGCTCGCTTGTAGAGCTTGGTCTTCAGCGATTGGTTGACGGAGCGCGTCATGGCATTTTTCACGACGGGTTTCAGTCCCAATTGGGTGCCGTCGTCGAGCGTCATCCCGATGGCCGATGGCGTCAAAACGCAGGTCTTGCCGTGCGCGACGGCATAGGTGATTTGTTCGCTCGTTTCAATGGTGACGGTGATGTCGTTGTCGGGCGATTGCAGGGTGTATTGCTTTTGGGCGAAAACGCCTGCCGAAAGCAGCAGAAACACGGAAAGGAAGAAATGTTTGTTCATGGCTGTAAGGATTTGTTGCTGGCTAAAGATTATTAATTAGCCGTTGCAAAGATACAACTTTTTGTCACAAACCCCACAAAACTATCCTTTTGCGACTATTTCACCAGATGAACCGTTGCCGCCCGCAAACTAACTACGGATTTCGCGGATTTGACGGATAGGTCACCGAAAATTCAGGACGCAAGTGTGCGATTGATACAAATAAAACAACTACGAATTACACCAATTTTGCGAATTTCGATTTGAGAATTTGAGGCGCAAGCGCCTGAATGGGTACGAATCTGGACTGCTTCGTGCCTCGCAGTGACGCAAAGCGGCACAAATTCGTCCTAATTCGAGGCGCAAGCCGCAAAATTATTCGTTCCATTCGTGTAATTCGTAGTTCCCTTTTCATAATTTATTCACTCCGCAGCGACTTCACCGGATTCATCGTTGCCGCCCGCAGACTGCGCAAGGTGACCACCGCAATCGTGACACCCAAAACGGCCAACAGCGCGAGGGCGAACACCCAAACGTGCAACGGCACCTGATAGGCGAAGCCTTCCAAATAACGCCGCATAATGACGATGCTCACCGGCACGGCGACCACGAAGCACACCAGCACAATCTTCACAAAGCGCGAGTTGAACATCGCCAAAACCTGCCCCACCGTGGCACCGTGTACACGACGGATGCCGATTTCCTTGCGGCGGTGCTCCGTCTCGAACATCACCAAGCGGCACCGTGTACACGACGGATGCCGATTTCCTTGCGGCGGTGCTCCGTCTCGAACATCACCAAGCCGAACACGCCCATCAGCGAGATGACGATGGCCAAAATCGTGAACAGATTGACCAACTTCGAGAGGTTTTGTTCCTTTTTGTATTGGTTTTGAAGCGTTTCGTCGAAGAGTTGCACATCGAAATCGGCGGCGGCGATGCTCGGGTCAAGTTCGTTCAAGGTGTTTTGGATGCGCTTCATCACTTCGGGGATGTCAACGCCGGCCTCGGTGCGGACAAAAAGCTGCATGCAAGGCCGCCACGGTTTTTTGCCGAAGACATACAAGGCAAACGGCCCAATCTCGTTGCGCAAGGCCGAGTAGTTGAAGTCCTTGCAGATGCCGGCAACCTCGGCTAAGCCGTCGGTGTGGCCTTGGATTTGGTCGCCTACCGTGATGTCATACATTTTTTGGGCGGTCTCGTTCAAGATATAGACACCGTTTTCCGATTGCTCGTCGGCGGGGGTGAAACTGCGGCCTTCCACGATTTCTATTCCCATGAAATCCAAGAAGTTCCAAGAAACGGGATAGCATTGCCAATTCACATTGGTATCCTTGTATTTTCTGCCCCAGCCCATGCGCTCGTCTTTGACAAACCCACCATCGCCCCAAGCCACATCCTTGATGGCGGCATCGGCCTTGAGACGGTTTTCACAGGTTTCACGGTCGAGGTAGGCGATTTTAGCCGTGGTCTGCAGCGTGAGCAGTTGCTCGTGGTCGAAGCCCATGTCGCGGTTGAGCATGAACTGGCGTTGCTCGTGGATGAATATAGCGCAGATAATCAGCACGATAGACACCGTAAACTGCAATCCAATCAAACCAATGCGGAAAGCCTTGCCTTTTTGCGTGGTGCCGAGCGTACCTTTCAAGGCAAAGGCAGGATTGAACGAGGTGGCGAACAAAGCGGGATAAATGCTGGCTGCCACCGAAATGAACAACCCAAGGCCGACGGTCAAGGC
>CACXQV010000022.1:24158-138304 GCA_902769875.1 uncultured Bacteroidia bacterium | reverse complement strand
CGCTTATGCCTCTCCCCGCTCCCATGACCCGCTGAAGACAGACTCAAAAACGACCGATTATTGAAACAAATCACCACCGCTTTGGTGCGGTTGCCCTGTGTGGGACCGCGTTGGAACAATCCGCCTTGGGCGGTTGCAACAATCGGAATAGACAATGCCATCACCATTGCCAACATTTTCAGTTTCTTCTTTGTCTTGATGTTTCGCATGTTTTGAAACCGTTTTTGCCCTTTGGCTCAATCGGGCAATTTTGAAAACAACTACAGAGCGGAGCCTCCCAAACTTATCCTTATTTCCAACGGTTGGGCTTGGACTCCCTATAAAGAAAAATATAGGATAGGGGCTGCTCCACTGTTTATGTTATGCAAATGTTTACATAAACATAACAGCGAAAGCAACTACCCCACTATATTCCTCCTTTATAATGTGAGTTGTCCAAGTTCACCGTTGAGGAACAAAGCGAAGAATGCGCTTTCTCTGGCCACTCCGATTTTTCCCGGAATGGCGTTGCAAAAATAGGTATAATTTCTTTTGGATGAAGGAAAAAGAAACAAATCTTTCACAAATCTGCCTGAAATACCGTTCCCGTTTGGAGAATATTGGTAATTTTGCAGCGAGAAAAAGAAAGGGAATGCGTATGACTACAGTTGCATTGAACAACCTTTGGAACTATTTACAAGGGCTGAAACTCTCCAAGAAAGACCGCGAATGGTTGGCTGACAAACTCATTGAGCCAACTGCCGACGACGCCAAAACCGCGAAGCAGAAAGCGTATGTGAAGGAAACGCTGACACGGGCATTCGACGAAGTGGAACGCGCCAAACGCGGGGAGATTAAGATGATGACTCTGGAAGAGTTTGAAGAAGAACTTCAAAAAGAAGGAATCTTATGAAAGTAACACTTATCCCTTCTGTGGAGTTTTTGCGTCAATTAAAACGGCTCTCCAAAAAGTACAAGTCTTTAGGTGAAGACTACAAAGCCCTTAAAAAAAGTCTGTTAGAGAATCCCGTCCAAGGCGATGACTTGGGCGGCGGCGTGCGTAAGATTCGCATGGCCATCAGTTCAAAAGGCAAGGGCAAAAGCAGTGGCGCTCGCATACTGACCCTGAATGTGCTGGTAAGCGATGATACCAATGTGACCTTGCTAACTATTTATGACAAGAACGAAATCGACAACGTTTCCGACCAGTACATTATGTGGCTCGTGAAACAGTGCGGACCGAAAAAGTGAGCATCCTCACCGCGAAGTCACTTTATAACGCCTGACTTCCCCATCTTTCCAAGTACATTCCACCACCTTATTGCCTCGGGTGCAAAGCCCTTTGAAATGGCCATTCTTCCATACCGAAGGCAAGGCGGAGAGCAATTCGATTTCGCCGTCATGGCTTTGCAAAAGCATCTCGGCGATGCCAGCCGTGCCGCCGAAGTTGCCATCAATTTGGAACGGCGGATGGGCACAAAAGAGGTTGGGATAAGTGCCTGCACGATGCTTGCCGTCAGGTCGGAGGGCAGGTTCCAATAGATTTCTCAAGAGTTGATAAGCATGGTCGCCGTCGCCGAGGCGTGCCCAAAAACAGATTTTCCACGCCCGCGACCAGCCTGTGCCTTCGTCGCCACGACGGCGCAAGGTCTCACGGCAGGCCTCCATTAATTCCGGCGTTTTCGATTGGGTCAGCATCGTGCCGGGATACAACCCAAACAGATGCGACACATGCCGGTGCTGCGGCTCCACTTCCTTGTAATCCTTCAGCCATTCCTGCAAATAACCCGCCTCGCTGACCTGCATCGGCGGAAAATGGGATTTTGCTGCTTGTAGGCTGTCAGCAAAAGCCGCATCCACACCCAAAATCTCCGTCGACTGACAAACTGCATCATACAACTCGCTGACAATCTGCACGTCCATCGTGCTGCCCATGCACACACTGACGGCGGTGCTGTCGTTGAGCCAAAAGGCATTTTCGGGCGAAGTGGTCGGGGCGGTGACAAGCCAACCATGTTCGGGCTCCTCTATCATCGCATCAAGGAAGAACTGCGCAGCTTCTTTCATTAATGGATAGGCTTCTCGCAGAAAATCAATATCTTGAGTAAACTCGTAATGCTGCCAAGCGTGCAAAGCCAACCAAGCCCCGCCCGTGTTGGTCGCGCCCCACGAGGGATGCTCGCCCGGTGCCGTGAAGCCCCACGGATTGCAGACCACATGCGCCGTCCAGCCTCGTGCTCCGTAAAAGTCGCGGGCGGTTTTGCTCCCCGAAGGCATCAGCCCTTCGGCAAAACGGATTAAGGGCAAATGCAGTTCCGAAAGGTTGCAGACCTCGCACGGCCAGTGGTTCATCTCCACATTAATATTAAGGTGGTAGTCGCCGTTCCAAGGAGTTTGAATCGTGTTTGCCCACAGCCCTTGCAGGTTGGGCGGCAACAAATCCTCGTGCGTTGAACTGAAGAGCAGATAACGCCCGAAATGGAAATAGCACACGGGCAGCCAAGGGTCGTCGTTCACGAGGAAGTCTTTCCAATGGTCTTCCAAAGTAAGGTCTTGATTCTCTTTTGGTTCGCCAATCTGCAACTCCACGCGGTCAAACAGTTCGTGGTGAGCTTTCAAATGGTCGTTTTTCACCGCATCAAAGCCTTTTTCGATAGCCATTTTCAGGTGCTCGTTGACATAGATTTCGGGATTGTCGCACATAAAATCGGTGGCGGCACAAAAGTAGATAATCGTTTCATTATTTTCTGTAACCGACTGTGCTTTAGCGTAATACTTCATTCCTTCCACGCCTTCAACACGGCTGTCCAATTGGCCGCGCATAACGATACCGTCCGCATCGGTGAAGATTTCGGCTTTTTCGGGACGGGACAAATTAATAGAAAACGAAGCAGAACCTGACAAACGAATAACTGCCACGTCATCCACACGGGAAATGAAAGCCTCGCGCTCATAATGTTGCCCACCTTTCTCGAATGAAACCTTGTGGATGGCATCGTTGAGGCAAAGTGTTCGTTTATTGTTGGTTACGGAATCATCGTTGGGATAATGGTATGCAATCGTCATATTGCCCAAAGTCTGATAGCAGCCAAACGGCACCTTCGCGCCTTGTCCGTGTCCCGAACCCGCACCGCCGCAGACAAAAGTCTCATACATCAGGTTTTGGGCTTCATCGTTCTTGCCTTCTTTCAACAGCCTTTGGATTTCGGGCAACGATTCCAAGGCCAATGGATTGCTGTCATCGCTCGGTGCGCCGCTCCATAAAGTAATGTCGTTCAGCACAAAGGTTTCCTTTTCAATGCCACCGTCAGGCATCATACCGAGATGTCCGTTGCCCAGAGGGAAACATTCCTCCCAGATTTGGGCGGGTTGAGTCATAACCAAGTTCCATTGTTCCTTTTCAACTTGCTCATTACAAGCGAATAAGAAGAAAGAAAGAACAAGTATTAGCGAATATTTCTTCATAGTTACCATTGTGTTAATGATTAGAACCCCACCCTACTTTTAACCCGTTTCAGCGTGTTCCGTCCGACAAGATAGGCATAGCAAGCAGCTGGCATAAACTGCAGATTGCCCCAACTTTGGCCGACCAAACCGCTTTGGGTCATCGTGGTTACCAAAGCCTGCGTCAAGTGGTTGGTTTCCATATAGGTTTTCAACGAGGATAGTTCGTTGGGATTCTCAAAATAGCGGTCGCTCCACTTGACCTCAACGGCCCAGTCGGGTTTTTGCCGCGCCGCATTGATGCCCACAATGTCCACCTCACCCATCTCCTTCTTCCCGATGCGCCAGTTGGCGTAACTGACATCGGCACCCAAGCGTGACACCCATTGCGCGATGACGGCTGTCTCCACCATCTCGCCAATCTCCGCATCGGCGGTGGTGATGGGCTGGAAAAGGGCGCAACGCAACGATGGATTGGTCAGGTAAATCTTGAAATTCCGCTCGCGCTGGTAGCGTTTGGCGGTGTTGTCGGTGCGGTGGATGGTCTTGATGAGGAACGCCGCCTCAAGATACTCAAGGTATTTGCGCAACGTGTCCTTCTTCACGCCCGTGTTTTGCGCGAGGCTCTCAAACGAGAACTGGTTGCCCGACAGATAGGCAATCATCGTGAACATGGAATTCAGTTCCTGCACGTCGGTAATGCCATACAGAATGGGCAAGTCGCGCATCAGCACCTTGTCAATGATGTCGTGACGGATGTATTGCCCAGGGTCGGCTTGAATTTCCGTGTTGAAGGCCACTTCGGGATAGCCTCCGTAGTTGATGTAGTCGACAAACAATTCGTTGAGTCGCTGAATGTCAGTCGATTCAAGGACAGGAGTAGGCTGCCCGTTCCAATTGACTTCGCTTTCCTTAATCAGATGCTCCTGATGGTGCAGTTGAAGGTATTCGTAGAACAACAGCGGAGGCAGATGGAAATCGGTGAAGCGTCCGGCACCGCTCTCTATGCTCTTTTTCTTCAATGCCGCCGCCGCACTACCCGAGGCCACAAAACGCACGTTGGGAAACGCATCGACCAACGATTTGAGGTGAATTTCCCAATCTTTCAGGTATTGCACCTCGTCGAAAAAGACATAATACCGCTCTTCGGACGAAAACGCCTTCCCAACGGCCTTGAGCGCAATGTTCATCAGTTGTTCGAGGGAAATTCCATTGTAAATAGGCGTTTCCACAGAAAGATAAACGAGATTTTGTGGCGAAACACCCTCATTAATAAAGCGTTGTATGGAATGATAAATCATCACCGTCTTCCCGACACGGCGCGGTCCCATCAGGATAAAAGCCCTTTTGACACTCATATTGCTCACCATCGAATGGAAACTGTCAAGATAAGCCCTCGGCATCAATGCCTTGAAATCTTCGCGAATAACCCCACTCGACCACCAAGGGTTGTCAAGCCTCATTCGGGAAATCATCTGTTTTTCAACAAGTTCATCTATTACCATCGCTTTTCATTTTTGTTTTACGCCGCAAAGATACATCTTTTTGGAAAAATAAGACTAATTATTTCACTTATTTTTCCAAATTCAGTAAATTTAATAAAAATAGATGAATAAAAACCCAATTCTATTTTTATTTTTCCATTATATTTATTTGATATACAAATATTTAAAACTACTTTTCCAAATAAGCTGTTTTTATCCGCTTATTTTTCCAATGGAGGAAATTTAAGATTCAGCATTACCATCGTCACCCCGACCATCAAAAAACGGCACCGAAATCTTCCGGCGCCGTCTTTCAATTGCAAGTTCAAGATGGATTATTCGACGACAATCCGCTGCGTCTTCACTTCATCGCCTTTGATGAGCCGCAAAAAGTACACGCCTGGAGCCATCCCATTGGTGGAAATATTGCGTGCGACATCCGCACTAACAATGATATGCCCCGTCATATCCACGATTTGCAGTGTGGCATCGGCATTGGCATCCGAAACGATGATGCTACCATTGCTGATGAAGGCAAAAGGCGTGTCATTGTCGTCGTCAGCGTCCCCGCTGACGGAAAACAAGAGGCGGAAACGGGAGGCATAGTCAGTCGTTTTGGCAGTGAAGGTGTAGGTGGCGGGTTGGGAATCCCCCTTGCCCCCTTTGCAGAGGGGGAGCAGGTCGATGTCGGCGCTGGTTAGGTTGTCAATAAGGTGCAGATAGTCAAACTCCGTGTTCTCGGCTTTGATGCTGATTGTGTATTCCCCATTCTCCGTAGCCTCAAAGTTCAGCGGCATTTCGCCCAGCTTCTCGGCGCAGGCAATGGCATACTCTTCTTTGCCTTGCGGAATGTAGAGTTTCGCGTTGTCCTTGTTGAAAACAAACTTGCCTAATTCGTCACCTTCGTTGAAACTCACGATGGCCTTGTCTAAAGCGGTCGTTGAGCTTGTCGAAACGCCGCCCTTCGACCCTTCGACAGGCTCAGGGTCCAATTGACTTAACACAATTTGCAAAACACCTTGGTTGACAGCCGTTTCGGGTGCGGTCTTGCTGAAAGTAACAGACTCGCCCGTGTTTTCCGCTTTCACCATTACGCCCGTGCAAGCGGGAATGGCCGTTTCCATTGAAACCGCAACCGGTTCGATGGCCGAGCCGTCTTCGTTCATCGTGTAGTAACTCTTGTTGGCGTAGGCACTGACGGGGAACGGATTGCCCACCAAGTTCCACCCAGCAAAATAGGCATTGGCATCATAAACAAGTTCCACATTTTTCGTTTCGTCTTCATTGAACGTGCCTTTGAAAATGAGGTTTACATCCTCGGCATTGGCGTAGAGGTAGCCTTGGCCATTCACGAGGTTGAAATTGTTAGCCTTATAGTTTCTCCATTCGGCGTTTTCGGTTTGGTCGAAACGGTAGAGGTCGTATGTGCCAGTAGTGGGAAGCATATCGTCGATTTCAGTTGGAGCGGTGTTTTCTGCAAGTGGTGAGGCGATGAATTGCCAATTGCCGTTGCCTTGACCGTAGCCTGGGATGGATTTATAGGCGATTTCTTGATAGTTTGTGAAATCACTCCAACCCGGAGCAGCTTGGTAAGCAGCCATCGTGCCGTATGGGACATAAACGAAAATGGATTTATTTACATACTCAAAAACGAAGTCTCCAAGAATCGGAGGATTATCTGCAAAAACGGTCATGGAAGTAAACCCCGGACAATAATAGAATGCACCATTACCTATTGCAATAATAGATTGAGGAATGAATAAACTTCCGTTAAAGTGAGAACAAAACATGAAAGCAGAATACCCTATCGAAACTACTGAATTAGGTATTTCCAAAGAACCGATAAAACTGCATCCATAAAACGCATTGTTTCCAATATAAACTAAAGATGTGGGCAAAGTAAGATTTCCATTATAACCTGAACAATTATGGAAAGCATAGTCTGCAATTCCTTTTATTCCATCTTGAATTAATAGTGAACCCGTTGGTGTTCCTTTGTAACCAAGGCACCAATCATTTAAATACAATAGACCACTCTGGCTATTGTACCATCCTGTATTATTGAAAGCCTGCTGACCAATTGAAACAATAGATTCTGGAAGCGAAATAGAATGAATGCTATTACATTCGTTAAACGCACAGTTTCCAATTGTCGTTACAGAATTCGGGATAAGAATACTACCAGAGATATTGGCCCATTGAAACATAAAAGAAGGTATCCTTTCTACATTGTTTCCAATAACAAGTGAACCTGAACAATTTTTGAAAGGAGGAACATTATCTTCATATACATCCATACAATTTATAGCATTATAGTATATTTTGCTGAATGTCTTTCCATAAAAAGCATGACTTGCGATGCCTCTAGTATTTATATTAATAGTCAAAGTTCCACTTGCAGTCCCTTTATATCCTAAACACCAATTACTTTGGTACAATACACCATTAGAATGGTTGTTATACCAACCTGTCCCATAAAAAGCATTCTCTCCTATTACTATTACGGATGCTGGAATTGAAAACGAGGATATGCCAATGCAATTATAAAACGCTTCTAATACGATGTATTCTAATGAATTACCAAGAGTGAGTGTGCCCGAAAAACCACTACACTCCTTAAAAGCTCCTCCAGAAATGGTCTTAACAGTGTTTGGAATCACCAAGTTTCCTGATAGATTGGAACAATTTTGAAATGCTTCTTGTCCAATATACGTCAAAGAGTTCCCGAATGTGAGACTACCATGAAAACCAACACAATTATAAAAAGATCTATAATCAATGGTTTTTACAGAGTTGGGAATAACAAGGTCTCCAGACAATCCAGTACAATTAGAGAATGCACAACTACCAATTTTAGTAATAGTATATTCTATTCCTTCATAATTAACATGCTCTGGTAATTCGATTACTCCTTCGGGTTGAATATACTCATTCCAAGGATTCCACATTGAACTCCCTGGATAAGTTAATTCAACATAATGGTTCGTTGTATTGATTATGTTATAATACAGTGTTTGCCCAGTTCCACAAACATATGAAAAATCATAAGCATACATATTACCAGCCACTCCTAAAAGCAGCGCAATCATCACGGCTTTAGCCGTCATTCCAAATTGTAAAAATCTCTTTTTCATTTTATTAGTGTTTAATTGTTCATATTCTCTTTCTCAATTCGACATAAAAAACAGCGTGGAATCAATCCCTTGCCTGAACCTCGGGTTACCACGCCCACACCTCAAACAAGTTTTCCACGCCGTAGCAACTACGGCATTTGTAACTTGTCTTTGAGGTGTCCCCGAAGGGACTGGGTGGTAAATTGAGGTTCAAAGAACAGCACAATTGCTATTTTTTTAATATTTCTATTTCCGTCGGATGCGCCCAATGCGCTGTGATCATTCGTTTATTGTTTGGTTAGACTTTCGTTTGTGAAGGCAAAAGTAGGAAGAAATTCGTTTGCTTGGCACGAACTGGAAACAAATCTTCCAAAAATCTGCCGGAAAACCGTTGCCGTCGGGAGAATATTGTTACTTTTGCGGTCGGAAACAAAAAAAATGCTGGATTATGACGACATTTGCACTGAACAATCTTTGGAACTACCTGCAAGGGCTGATGCTCTCGCAAAGCGAGCGCGAATGGTTGGTGAGGAAACTCTCCGAACCGGTGGAGAAGGTTTCCGACATGGCAAAGGAAGACACTGCGAAAAAAACATACAAAGCGATTCCCATATCGCCAAAACTAAAATGGTTGCGCATACACATTGCAGCAGCTCCTCAATGGAACCGTCAAGAAGCGTGGAATCGCCTGACCGACAAACAGCGCGAAGAAGCTACAAAACTGCATTTGTCAGCAGAAGACATGGACGAACGGACATTTTACATTATAGAAAAGCACCTGAGATGAAGCACGTATTTCTTGACACAAACATTCTGCTCGACCTCGTTCAAAATCGTGAAGGTTTCGGCAATGCCGCAAACATTTTGGAAGGTGCATTCAAAGGCCAATACTCAATTTTTGCCTGCACATTGTCTTATGCCAACATTGCTTATGTTTTGCGTAAAGAGTCCAAAGAGCGGCACTATCAATTACTGTCACTGTTGGCAGAAACAGTACCTATGTTGCCGCTGATGCCCGACGATGTCAACATTGCCATTGCCAATCCTATAAACGATTTCGAGGATATGTTGCAATACCAATGCGCCAAAGCCAACGGCTGCGATGTCATTATTACAAACAACGGGAAAGATTATGCCGAATTCTGCGACTTGCCCTTTATGACCGCCGCCGAGTTTTTGAACAGATTAACCGATTAATCTACCACTCCATACTTTCAAAACCCCGCCAATTCCATCGTCACCGTGGGAATCAGCAAAATGCCGCCGAGGATGACCAAAACGAGGATGAATTTCCAGATGAAACGCACCCATTTGTCCCAAGGAATGCGGGCTACGCCGAGGGCGGCCATCAAAACGCCGCTGGTGGGTGTAATCATGTTGGTGAAGCCGTCGCCGAACTGGAAGGCCACCACTGTGGCTTGGCGCGAAATGCCAATCAAGTCGCTGAAGGGCGCCATGATGGGCATGGTGATGGCGGCTTTGGCCGAACCGCTGGGAATCACGATGTTAATCAAGGTTTGGATGCCATACATGATTTCAGCCGAGGCGATTTTGCCCATGTCGCTCATCGAGCGGGAAAGGCCGTAAAGAATCGTGTCGATGATGCCACCGTCCTGCAAAATGATGACGATGCCGCCTGCCAAACCCACGATGACCGCCGCCGAAAGGATGTCGCCCATGCCTTCGAGGAACAGTTTCGCAATGTCGCTGGCGGTTTTATCGACGGCCAAACCGCTGGCAATGCCCAAAACCAAAAACAGCGAGGCGATTTCCATGATGTACCACTCGTAGCCCAACACGCCAATCACCAAGAAATAAACCGTGGCGAAAAGCAACGTGAGAACGAAATAATGAACCGTTTTGCGCAAGGTGAAGAGACTCAAAAGCACGAACACCGCCGTCCCGATAGGCAGCAAAGGCAAAGTGGTTTCGCTGTTGCCGATTTTGAGGGTGGTTTGCGGGTAAAGAATTGAGAATGTCATTAATACCGCCGTCAGGAAAGCGAACACGAACCAAGCCTTGCGCGGCGTGTGCCGTTCCATTTCCTCTTCGGGCACCTCGGCCATCTTGCGCCAATAGGCATCGTCTTCGTACATAATGGACGACTGCGGGTTTTTCTTCACTTTTCGGGCATAGAGCAACACAAACACAATGCCCACCACGGTCAAAATGGCCCAACATACGGCACGGTAGCCAATGCCCGTAAACAGCGGAATGTCGGCAATGCCCTGCGCGATGCCGATGGTGAATGGGTTGAGCATGGCACCCGAAAAACCGATGTGCGCCGCCACATACACCATGCAAAGGCCAACAATGCTGTCGTAGCCCATCGAAACGGCCAACGGGATGATTATCAGCGTGAAGGCAATGGTTTCCTCGCTCATTCCGAACACGCTTCCGAAAAGACTGAACAGCAGCATCACCAAAATGATGACGATGTTGTTCACCCCGATTTTCCGCATTAATGCGCTGCGTTCGAGGCGCTTGGTAAATCTCAGGAAGGAGAGAATACCCATATCGATGGCGCGGCTCTTGTTCATAATCCAAAAGGCACCGCCTATGATTAATATGAACACGATGATGTTGGCCTGCTTGACAAAGCCCTTGTAGAACGCCGAAAACACCTGCCACGTTTGCGGCTCGGGGTGAAACCCATTGTCGCCAACTGCCTCTGGCAGTTGATTCGCGTAATAGAATTTCATCACCGTTTCGCCGCCGACTTGTTCCTGCACATATTTCCCCGGCGGGATAATCCAAGTGAGCACCGCCGCGACGACAATGATAAAGAAAACGATAACGAAAGTATGCGGGACTTTGCGCTTTTTCATAGGACGTCAAATTTTGGGCAAAGGTATTGAAATTATCCCTATTTTTGTCGCCAAATCGAAAAATCAACGAAGTACAACATCAATTTGAACGAAAATGAAAAAAATTCTGACCTTTTTATCGCTGGCTCTCGTCATGGTTTTCGCTTTGCCAGCCTTGGCGCAAGAAAAGAAGTTGTTCACCCCCGAGGACGCTTCCTACAACAACCGCAGCCTCTATGCCCAACGCCCCAACCAACTGAAATGGATCGGCAACACCGACATCCTGATGAAGGTGAACGGCAAAGAAATCGTCACGATGAACCCCGGTTCGAAGAAAGAGACGACCTTCCTCACCCTCGACGACCTGAATGGCTACACCAAAGACGAAGGCGTCATCGACCTGACACGCATCCCACAATTGACCTGGATCAATGATTTCGAGGCCTATTTCTATGCCTTGGGCGAAAACGGCATGACACTCAACAAGCTCAACCTCAAGAAAAAGACCATCAACCAGATGGCTTCAATACCGCAAGATGCCGAAAACCAAACCGTTTGCAAACCCACTTTGAATGTGGCCTACACCATCGGCAACAACCTTTATGTGGCCAAAGGCGACAAGCAAGTACAAATCACCAACAATCCTGAAGGCGTGGTTGCCGGTCAGAGCGTCCACCGCAACGAGTTCGCCATCGACGGCGGCATCTTCTGGTCGCCCGACGGCAAGCTCCTCGCCTACTACAGCATGGACGAGCGCATGGTGACCGACTATCCTTTGGTCGACATCAAAGAGCGCATCGCCACGGCCAAGCCCATCAAATATCCTATGGCCGGAATGGCCAGCCACCAAGTGACGCTGCACGTCTATGACATCGATGCGGACAAGGAAATCGTGGTCGAGACAGGCGAACCCGTTGACCAATACCTCACCGCCATCACTTGGAACCCCGACAACAAGCGCATCTATATCGGCGTGTTGAACCGTGGGCAGAGCCACCTGAAATTCAACGAATACGATGCCACAACGGGCGATTTCATCCAAACCATCTTCGAAGACCGCGACGAGCAATATGTGGAGCCGCAAGGTCCCGCCTACTTCCTGCCCAACAACCCCGACCAGTTCATCTGGAAAGCTCAGCGCGACGGCTACTATCACCTTTATTTATATACCATCAGCAAAGGTTTGGTACAACAACTCACGCGCGGCGAGTTCGTCATCACCGACTTCAACGGCTTCTCGCCCAACGGCAAATACATCTACTACCGCAGCACCGAAGTCAGTCCGTTGGAACGCCACTGCTACCAGATGGAACTCAAGAGCGGCAAGGTGACCCAAATCACCAAGGAACACGGCACTCACGACATCGTGCCTTCGGGCAGCGGCAGGTACTTCTTGGACTTATACAACAGCACCGATGTGCCTTACAATGTTGATATTCAAGACAGAAACGGCAAGTTTGTCAGACGTTTGCACGAGGCCGAAAACCCACTGAAGGACTATCGCATTGGCAAGACTGAAATCGGGACGCTGAAAGCCGACGACGGACAGACGCTCTACACCCGCCTCATCAAGCCTTACAACTTCGACTCGTGGAGGAAATATCCCGTCATCGTCTATGTGTACGGCGGCCCTCACGCCCAACTGATTACCGACACATGGCTGGCCGGCGCAGGCATTTACCTTAATTACTTGGCCCAAGAAGGCTTCCTCGTATTCACCATCGACAACCGTGGCTCCGCCGACCGTGGCGAGGCCTTTGAGCAGTGCATCCACCGCCAATGCGGACAACTCGAAATGCGCGACCAGATGAAAGGCATCGAATGGCTGAAAACCTTGCCATACGTCGACGCCAATCGCATCGGCAGCGATGGCTGGAGCTATGGCGGCTTCATGTCAACTTCGCTGAAAATCAACCATCCCAAAACGTTCAAGGTGAGTGTGGCGGGCGGCCCCGTGCTGGATTGGAAATATTACGAAATCATGTACGGCGAGCGCTATATGGACACGCCCGAAGAAAATCCCGAAGGCTACGAGCTGACAAGCCTCGAAAACAAGACCGACAAGTTGGAAGGCAAACTCCTGATGATCCACTGCACCACCGACCCCGTCGTGGTGTGGCAACACAGCCTCGTTTTCGTCGAGAACTGCATCCACAACGGCAAACAACTCGATTATTTCGTCTATCCCGGCCACGACCACAACGTCTACGGTATGGACCGCGCCCACTTGATTACCAAGATTATGCAATACTTCAAGGATAATCTGTAAATCCAAAGGCAAAAACCCGGAAAAAATAGTCTTGGTTCACTTGGGCCAAGACTATTTTTTGTTGAATTGGTTCATCGTCCTATCGGGACCCTGTGTGACGAAACTCTTGATGATTTCGACGGCTTCGTCGGCTTTTTGGTCGACGATGGGCTCTTCCGAGGCTTTCCACTGACCCAGCACGAAATCAATCTGACGGCCTCGCGGGAAATCGTCGCCCAAGCCGAAACGCAGACGGCAGAACACGTTGGTACCCAACTTTTCGATGATGTCTGTCAGGCCGTTATGGCCACCGTCGGCACCTTGTTTGCGGAGACGCAAAGTCCCGAAAGGCAGCGCAATGTCGTCGTTCACGACCAACAGATTCTCCAACGGAATCTTCTCCTCTTGCAGCCAGTATTTCACGGCCTTACCGCTCAGGTTCATATAAGTCGTGGGCTTGATGACCACCAAGGTCTTGCCTTTGTAGCGCAATTCGGCCACCTGAGCCAAACGGCTTGTGGTGAACGAGCCTTCAAGGTCTTTCGCCAAACGGTCGGCAATTTTGAAGCCGATGTTGTGGCGCGTGCCGTCATACTCGGCCCCTATGTTTCCCAAACAGGCAATCAAGTATTTCATTTCCGTTATCGAGTTAGGTTCGTTTGGGCTTCCCTTGCGGGAAAACCGTGCAAAAATACGACTTATTAATGACATAGCTGAAATCCATCACCTCCAAACCAAAGAAGGCCGCCCGAAGACGGCCTTCCCTTTGCTATTGGATTCGAGATTACTCTTCGCCTTCTGCCGACACCACAGCGCCACGAGCCGCATTGACGGCATAGATGACGGTGTAGCCGGGAGTGATGGGAGTCACATTCTCCATGTTCAGGTCTTTCACCTTGATGGCTTCGTTGATGTTCACGCCACTGATGTTGACTTTGACGTAGTCCGGCAGGTCCTTGATCAAACCACAGACCTTCACCTTCTTGATACCCATCTTGGGCTTGCCACCACGCATGACACCGGCTGCCGAGCCTTCCAAGGCGATGGGCAGCACAACGGTGATAGGCTTGTCTTCCTTCACGATGAGGAAGTCAGCGTGCAACACCTTGTCTGTCACAGGGTGATACTGGATGTCTTGCAGGATGGTCTTGTAAACCTTGCCGTTGACATTGAATTCGATGATGTAAGTCTCAGGGGTGAAGAGGATTTTGGTGAAGTTCTTCGCTTCGGTGGCGAAGTGGATTTGTTGCTCACCAGAGCCATACATGACACATGGAACCATTTCGGCCTTGCGAAGGGCCTTAGTATCCTTTTTCCCTACGTTCTCGCGAAGAGAACCGCTCAATGATACAGTTTTCATTGTGTTGAATTGATTAATTGTTGGTTGTTGAATTGTTTATTGTTGCTTGCAGAGACGCGCCATGGCACGCCTCCACCGGTTTATCGATTATTTGAACAGCGAGCTGATGGATTCGTATGATTCCACGCGGCGGATGACGTCGGCAAACAACGGCGCAGTGCTGACCACATGGATTTTCTTCGAAGCATTGGCCGGCAACGGGATGGAATCGGTCACCACCACTTCTTCGAACACCGAGTTGTCGAGACGCTCCATGGCAGGGCCGCTGCAAATGGCGTGGGTGGCGAAAGCACGCACGCTCTTGGCACCGTTGTCCATCAGCACTTGACCTGCCTTGACAATGGTACCTGCCGTGTCGATGATGTCGTCGATGAGGATGACGTTCTTGTCGGTCACGTCGCCGATGAGGGTCATGCTGTCGACCACATTGGCGCGTGGACGATGCTTGTGGCAGATGGCGAGGTCGCAGCCAAGGCGTTTGGCGTAGGCCGAAGCACGTTTCGAGCCGCCCACATCAGGCGAGGCGATGATCAGGTTGTCGATTTGCATCATCTGGATGTAATCGATGAAAAGGCTCGAAGCATAAAGGGCATCCACGGGGATGTCGAAGAAGCCTTGGATTTGGTCGGCGTGGAGGTCCAAGGTGATGATACGGTTGACACCGGCGGCGGTCAGCAGGTTGGCCACCAATTTCGATCCGATGCTCACGCGCGGCTGGTCCTTGCGGTCCTGACGCGCCCATCCGAAATAAGGCATCACTGCGATGATCTTGTGCGCCGAAGCACGTTTGGCAGCGTCAATCATCAGCAGCAGCTCCATAAGGTTGTCGGTGGAAGACATCGTCGACTGCACGATGAACACATGATGGCCACGGATGCTCTCGTCGTAAGAGGGTTGGAATTCGCCATCGGAGAACACGACCACCGATGACTTGCCGAGTTGTGTGCCGTAGGCTTCAGCGATTTTCTTGCCGAGTTCGGCAGTGGCTCTACCAGCGAAAATGGAAACATATTTTCCTGACATGATATAGGCTTTTGTTGCTTTCGGGCTGCAAAAGTAGGGATTTTCCCGACGCTGACCAACCAAAAAACAGATTTTTTTGAAAAATTGCTTGCGGAAACAAAAAAAGCTGTATTTTTGCAGCCGCAATCTAGAGATGGAATTTGCGGATTCGACAGAGTCAAGCTACCAAGCCGAAGTGGCGGAATCGGTAGACGCGTCGGTCTCAAAAACCGATGAGGTAACACTCGTGCCGGTTCGATCCCGGCCTTCGGTACTCCAAACCCCTCTTAATCGATTGATTTTGAGGGGTTTTTGTTTTGCTGGGGCGCAAATAGGGCGCAAATTTCAACCGACCATGAAAACCGAGTGCTGCCGTTGTATTTTGATTTGGTAATAGGTAATAAGGTAATACCCTCGAAAACACCAATAAATTCAAGCGTTTCCGAAAAAACACCCTATTACCTGCCTCAAAAGAAAAAGCCCGTCAAATCTTTGGTATTGGATTTACCCATTCGCTCCGCAACTGTTGTAGTGCAATCTTGTGCATCGTCGTGAGCATTGCGTCCCTCTTTGAGGAACGAGGTCATGGTGTGGCTGTATGCTGGCCACTTCCTCTGCCATCCAACAGGCATCAGCACCACATTATTCACGGCGTTGGCATTGGAGTAGATGCGCACCTGCTTGTTTTGTGTCTGTGTGAAGGTGACAATCCGCGTGAAGGTGTTGCCCTGCTCGCGGCATCGCCTCTCGATGTTCTTTGCATAGAGACGACCCGCTCCGTTGGCTTCGATAGCACACTCCGTTGTGTGGTTCGTGTACAGCTTCCTCGCCATTTCAGGCTCGGTTTCGTCCATATCGTCTTGCGTGTACATCACATCGGTCACATAGCAATAGCCCTTGTGTTCTCGGTAGAAAATCGAACAAAGAAAGTCCTTGCCGGTGTCGGCAGGGTCGCAGCAGCATTTATCCTCACCTCCATCGGGAAGGTCGGTGTAAGTGTTGAACTCGTGATACATCAAACCTTCCAAAGGAGTGGGATTCTGCTGATATTGGGTCTCGAAGACAAACGAGTTAGCCAGTTCAATCTTGTGCAACTCCTCCACGGTGTGCTTGTGTTCCCACAAGGCGTGTTCATTGCCTTGCTCGTCGATGGTGAGGCAAGGAATTGACACAACTTTCCACTCGTCAGGCTCAATCTTCTGAAGGTAGCCACATAGGTTATGGGCATGAAGCCGCTGCATAATGACTATAATCGGAGTGCGGCGACTGTTCACACGGTTTCTTATCGTGGTTTCAAAACGGCGGTTCACCCGCTCACGGACCATATCGGAAAGTGCGTCCTCTGGCTTGATTGGGTCGTCAATCAACACAGCACCACTGAAAAGCCCACCACCATCGGCAGCGAACTCATCCAATGCCGTGTCATCCTCCGTGTCGGTCGCACCAGCACCAAAGCCCGTTATCTGTCCAAGGGTTGTGGTGGCGTACAAGCCTCCTCCCTGCTCCGTTTCCCACTTGGCCTTTTGGTCGCTGCCTCGCCTTATCCTCGCGTCAAAGAGCAGGCGATAGTATTCGCTGTTCATTATGTCCTTCACGGCAACGGAGTTGTCCGTCACCAAGCCACCCGA
This sequence comes from uncultured Bacteroidia bacterium, assembly GCA_902769875.1. Lineage (GTDB taxonomy): Bacteria > Bacteroidota > Bacteroidia > Bacteroidales > F082 > Limimorpha. Next base: position 121,239 of record CACXQV010000022.1, on the reverse strand, counting down.
ATACGACAAGTGTATGAATTTGCATTGCGGATTGAGGGCAAAGCCGTAGGCGGGAAACATCTGAGAAACGAGGCAGGTTTTGCCGCACCTCGGAGCCAAATTGATGATGAGCTTCGTGCATCGTCCTTTGACGACTTCATCAAGTGCGGAGGCAATGAGCCGGTGATGCTCACCCACGATGTACGGTGTCCCTTGCGTGAACTGGAACATCTTCGTCACGAATTGCATAAACGACCCCGACAGGAGTTGACGATGCGCCAATATTTCACTCTTGGTTGCCAATGCCGTTTATCTTTTTCAGTTCTTCGATGTCAGTTTCGGACAGTCGGGGAAGCGTGATTTCTTTTCCATTTGTGGTGATGTCCATGCTCTCGACAAAGCCTTCTTCCTTGCCAAGTGTTGAAAGCAGGTAGCGGAGCATGTTTCCATCGGGACGCTCAAGCCAGCCAGTGAAGTTGCCTTTGTCGTCCCTGTCTGGGATGCCAAGAGCCAAAATCCTTGCCGATACAAGACACTCATCAACCAACGCGCCACGCTCATCTTTGAGTGCTTGCATAAATGCCTCGTTCTCCTTCATCCAATTGTAGAGTGTGCCACGGTTGACACCGAAAGCAGCCGCAGCCTTTGTGATGTTGCCGCCAGTCTTGCGCAGCACCTCTCGGAAACTCTTTATCGTTGGTCTCTTCATGCGCGTGTAAGTGTTCAATTTGTTGAATTTCATTCTATCATCTCAAGCACCCGCTCACCCTTGATGTAGCGGTCGCCTTCCGTCGCCCCGACAAGTTCGATGAAGTCCAGATAATTGTCGTAGTTGGAGAATGAGAGGGTGCAATATGCGGCCTCGTCCATTGCCTGTTGTTCGGCTTTCTCCTCGGTCTGCCGCTTCATGTCCTTGACATGCTGGATTTTCTCTGCCTCGGTCTTTTCTTCGTGCTTTGGCTTTGGTTCTGTTTCCGCCTCCGTGTCTTCGCCGCCCATGCCGAACAGTTCCGTGCCGATGTCGGGAATGTCGAGGTCAGCCGTTCCGACGAGTGAACCGATTGCCGCGAGGTCGTCAGCACCCAATCCCACGTCCGAAAGGTCGATGTCTGGTGCATAGCGGGCTATCAGGTCAATGTCGGCTTTGGTGTTGCCCACGGCCATGTAGGTGAGTTGTTCCTTCTCCTGTTTCTCGTCGAGGTTGACCGCTTCGACTTTCAATGTGTAATCGGTTTCAGGTGTGCCATCGTACTTGTAGTACAAATCCATTGCCTTCACACGGCGGTGTCCATCGATGAGGTTTCCCGTGCGCTCGTTCCATACAATGCCGCCGAGAAAACCCACCTTTTGGAGGTTCTTCTTCTGCAACTTCACGGCATCTTCAGTGTGCCGCTTGGGATTGACGGGGTTGAGGTTGATTTCACTCCTCTTGATGTTGCGCGTCTCGCTCTGTTTCAGTCTTGTAGTCATGCTCGAATAGTATTCTCTCTGTCAATGGGTAGGTCTTGAAAACCTTCTTGAGGTCGTTGGGAAAGTTGTCGCGGAGCCACAGCAAATAGCCGATGTCGTTTACTGCCGTGCCTGCCGACTGGTGCGCTCCGTATCGTTCCGGCTTGATGAGGCCTTTACGCTCGATGTAATCCAGCACATCGGAGTTCTTGTAGGTCGAAAGCGGATAGCATTTCTTCGTTTTCTCGCAAACGGCCTCCATGTCGTAGGTGCGCAACATGACGCGGCGGTTGAGGCTGTCCGACTGCTTGAAGCCGAAAAAAGCCCATTCGATGCCCGTCTGCTGCCTCGCCAAGTCCGTTATCTCCGCAAGGGTGACAATCCTTTGCTTCGGGTTCTGCTTGCAGCCCATGAAACCATACTTGATGTAGGAGGAAACGGCGTAGTGCGGCACTTGTACGAAGGTGGCGTTGGCGTACCTCGATTGCGCCCAGTTGATGTAGCGGTTGATATGCTCCAGCCCCTTGGTGATGTACATATAGACGCACACCACACGATGGAAGCGGGGCGCAATGAGGTCGAGCATGGCGATGCTGTCCTTTCCCGATGCCGAGTGGAACAGCAAGGCCATGTCCGTCCTCCGAGCGATGCCGTCAATGACCTCTATCGCTCTCTCCATGTGTTAGGCTACCCTGCCACGGACGCTGCGGTTGATTCTTTGGCGTTGACGGGCGCGTGAGCGGCTGGCGGTCACTCTGCCATTCACATAGTCGGCGCGGGTGCGGTAGTATTCCGTGGTTCTGCCGCCCTCGCCGATTCTTCTTGCATAGGCTCCTTCCATAATGTTTTGGTTTTGTTGGTTAGAAAAAATTTTGGTTTTTGGTTCTATTTGGTAGTCCGGCTCTGGCGGTATTGCTCCAAAGCCTCCATTTCGTCCGCTTCCAACAAGTGCCATTGCGGTGGCTTGTAGCCATCGAAATAAACCTTGAAATAGGTCTCAATTGTCTTGCGGTCTGTCTCGGTCAAGTAGTTCAATTTGATGATGGTTGCCAACCTTGCCTTAAACTCTTTGCTTAATGGTTCCTTGCTCATGGTCTTGCTCCTTTCATTCATTCAAGCCCGCGATGTTCAAGCCCGCGATGGCCAACGATTGCGGCGATGTGGAGGTAGAAAAAGAACGGAATCTCTTCCTCTGGCTTGCCTTCAAACTCTTGCCATTGGTCGTCGAAGTCGTGAAAGCCGTACTCCTCGTTCAGGAAGTCGATGTCGTCCTTGATGAGGGAGGCGGTGCCAATCTCGTCAATCTCGCAGTCCAGCGACCATGTGTTGGCATAGTTGTAGAAGTGGACGAAGCCGATGTCCTTGCGCAGCGGGGATTCCCAATCGTCGCGCCCTTCAGCCTCTGCCTTGCGGTTTCTCTCGACCTGTTCTTGGTCTGTAAACATTTTCACATACTTTGGGCTGTCGACCCTGATTTCAAGGGTCTTTTCGCCACGGAGGATTTCCAGCGCGTTCTCTTTCTTCATAATGAGGGCGTATGCCTCTACCTCGTTTCCGTTTACGTTGATTTTCATGGTTTTTGGGGTTTCATGTCGCAAAAGTACAGATAATTCTTGAAACGCAAAAGGTTGTAGGCTGTTTTTTCGTGTACAACCTACAACCAATCCATTTACTACTTTTGAAATCGGGGTTATAGACCTTCAAACTTGTCTGTTAGTCCGTACAACAAAGCCCTTTTGAGGTTAATCTTGCCGACGGTCTCTAACACATACTCTTGAACGGGGTCAAGCAAGGCAAAGAACTTGGTGTTGATTTGGTCTATCGTTTCGTTGTCATCCATGCCGTCTGGGATGTTTTCGCTCACTGCCGTGGCCACTGCTTCGGCTGCATCAAGGAAGTTCACGGCTGCTTCGATGAGGTTCGCCGTCTGCTTGGTGATTGCAATTTGCCCTGTCTCTTGGGCGTGTTTGATTGCCTCTAACGCTGTCATGCTGCACCCCCTTTCTTCAACTCGTCCCTCACCTCTTTGAGGTGTTCGATAACGTAACTTATCTCAATGCCCACCCTTGCAAGGTCGAATGTGCTGCCATCGGAGGCCATTATCACCTCTGGAAGTATTTCGGTAAGGGAGCGAATGTCGCAAAGTAGCTGGCAATACTCGTTGTTCACGTCAAGGTAATCGCGGGTCATTGGACAATCCCGCAGGTCAATTTGTTTGCTCATAGTCTGTTATGTTTTAAGTGGTTAGTAATTCTTTACCAATGTTTTGCGCAGTTGAACGGCAGGGTAGGGAAAAAAACGTTTGCACGTTTTGCGTCCACTCGTGAATTTCAGCCACATCTCGCAATAGTATTCGCCTATTGGGTTTTCAATGCAATGTTGGCAGTTATAGCAAATTCTTTCTTCGTTCATTTTCAGTATGTTTTTAAGTGGTTAGTAAATTCTCTGTTTTGCGGTGGCAAAGAGGCGACTTTTGCAGCCGCCCTTTGCGACCGTGTGACCGCTGAATGAAATATGTTTCGGTCTCATTGATAGTGTTAATAATTGATTTTCCAATTCAAGTTTGAGTAATAGCAGCCGTCCAATATGAACCAGCCGCCAAGCATTGTTACCTCTTTGCCTCGCATGAAGATGAACTGGCTTGCACCACGCTCATCATCCACCCAGTCCGCAAGGGTCTTGCTGTTCCAGCCATAGCGGTCAAGCATGGGGAGGAAACGATCTCTAAACCATGTCTCGCTGTCGGTGCGGTCTTTCGTTGCCTCAATATCAAGTATGCCGTTGTGGGCAAAGAAAACGCCATGCCGCTTGTCATGGAAGGGATGGCAGTTCTTCAGTCCGATTGAGCCGTGAGTGGCCCAGCGGAAGTGAATGATGACCGCCTCGCTCTCATCCACCTTGCCCAGTTCGGAGCAAAACCGGCTGAAGCTCATAGTGTGGCGGATTGTGCCATTTGAGGTACAGAAGCCCATGCCGTGCCTGTTGCGGTGGTAACAAGCCGCCAGCGTCTCAATATCAGGCAAGGGCTGATTTTCGGGTTTGTATATGATTACACACATCGTATTTTGATTTTGAAGTTGTTTTTATTCAATAATTTCAGGCTCTTTGCGGTTGCAAAGGGTGACTTATGCCGCCACCCTCTGCAAATCGCTTGAACGCTGCTTGAAATAGGTCTTTTCGGTTTCGTCAAGAAACGGTATATCGTCTATTGTGGTAACATCGTTTGAAAGTCTGTTGTCTGCTGACCATGCCACCAGTTTAAGGCAGAACGAAGCCCACATTTTGATTTTGTCATAGTTGGTAGTGCCGCCATGCTGTCTGAACTCTATCGTATGATGGCGCAGCCACGATTGGCAGTTGATTTTGAAATATCTGTCATTGTTGAAAGCGTTTGCCACTTGTTCAAAGGTGTTTGCCGAAAGCAGCATCCAAGGCTCAAAGCGGCGACCGTGGGCATTGCCGTGCATGGAGGAGGCGTAGTAGGCATCCTTGCGGCTCGGTGCCATGAAAGTGTCAACCAGTCTTTCAAGGTAGTAGTAATTGACGAAGGTGTTGCAATATTGCTGTTCGGTGATGTTGCCACCCACGTGGATATGGAGGCCGGTTGACTTGTTGACCATCGCACCAATCTCGTTGAGCGCATCGCAGCAGGCTTTCAGACTATCGAAACCGCTGTTGTCACCTTGCAGAATGGGTGACACACACTCTACAGGGTCAATGCCACGGATGGAGCTATCTTGCACCAGCTTGTAATAGTGGCGGTTGTCATCGTGGTTGTAGCTCTCGCTTCTCATTGCCAGCCCTTGACGGTTAGCGGCAGCAAGCAGCGTTTGACGCGGCGCGTTGTAGCACTCAATCTCAACGCCAAAGGTGTAGCCCGTCATCAGTTGGGAAAGCTTCTTGCCGTGCTTCTTTGCAATCCTATCAGCAAAGAAAAGCATATCAATGTCACGTTGGCAAAGGCCGATTTTCACAAGTTCGTCACGCTTTGCTCTCTGTGACTTTGCGGAGGACATCACCTCTTCAATCTGTTCGTTCAATGATTTCATGGCAGCGTTCATTAAAGGTTTACAATTCGATTCTCATAAGGTTGGCTTTCTTATAGCAACGCCATTCTTGCTTCTCGGTGTCGAAGTAGGTTTGCACCGTGTCATTGCGCTTGCGGTTGTCCTTGCCAGCGGTAGCAGGCAGCAGGTCAGATTTCAGTGTGCCGTATGCCTCTCTCAAAGTGCCGTCCACCTTCTGAAAGTAGAACTTGCAGATGCGCTTTGCCATAGCAAGGTGAAGTTTCACGTTGCGCCACGCGGCTTTCAGTGCCTCGCTCATCGTGAAACCGTTACGCTTGACGAATTGCCAGGCCATCGTCATAATCTCGCTTAATGTCTGTCTCGTGTTCATGGTGTTGCCCTTTCTTTATGTTTAGTAGATAATAGATTTAATACCTGAAGTCCTTGCGGTCACACCATCGATAATTTCACAGTCGAAGCAGTCAATGGTCGGTGCTACTACTGTCCCGTCTAACAAGACGCCAGTCTCGGCCTTCTTGGACATGGCTAATGCCTCGCCACAGTTGGTTGCCGCTATGATAAAAGTCTTCTTCGTGTAGGCGTCTGAGAATTTCACTTTGTAGATTTTCATTGCTTTGCCCTTTCTTTGGTTTATACCTTATTTATTAGTATCTATGCTTATTCTTTGTGTTTTCACACTGCAAAACTAATACTTTTATTTTAATACACAATCATTATTTTCAAATATTTTCATATTATTTTATTAGAAACATGATAAATTGTTGATTTTTAGCAAGAAAAAAATCATACTTTTTTGCTTTTTGTTTTAGTTTTTATGCCGTATTAAGATTTTTATTTATCTTTGCAGCCGATTTATTCATTATATAAGCATAATATATTATGGTTAAAACACAAAAACAAAAAGATGAAGAACAGGCTCTAAAAGAGCAATTCTCGAAGAATCTGAAAGGACGCATTGACACGATATGCGAGGAGAAAGGTTTGTCCATCAAGAAATTGGCTGACCTTATGGGGTTAGGAAGTGACATTGCGCTATACACCACAATCAAAAAAGGCAACCTCCGTCTTGTTACATTGCAGAGGATAGCGGATGCACTTGGAGTTGAGATTGTGGACTTGCTCTCTGAACGGAACACCGAGGAGAAAACCATCATCGAAAAGCCAACATTTCACTGTCCCCATTGCGGGAAGGAGGTAGCATTGACATTGAGCGCACCATTAAACCAGTAAGCCCCATGATTGACATCAGAAAGAGAGTGAAAGACCTTTGCAAGCGGCAGGGTATCTCGGAGAACGAGCTTGCGAAACGGATTGGAAGGTCACAAACCACTCTGTGTGATACGCTCAAGAGAGGCGACCCGAAAATCTCCGTGGTGGTCGATATTGCGGACTTTTTCGGCATGACCCTATCGGAGTTCATGCAAGACGAGCGGCACCGTGAGCCAGCATTCACCTTCAGCCTCCCCGACGGCACGAAGGTAGGACTGTTCCCTACGGTAATGTACCAATGATTTGTTTGTTTCAAGCGAAATCCAAATCGTTTTCGGTAGATTCCAACGAAAAACAAAACACATTCGTTAGGTAACGCTTAAAAAAAAACCTGAGACGATACAGAGGGGGATACGACATAGTTCCAGTTGTGTAGGGCCTTGTCGAAGACGACCTGTGTGGCGAGCCGTTTTTGGAAAGAGCCATTCACCTTCCTTTTGGTCTCGTACACCTTGTCGACGATTTCCGCGAACACTTTCAGCCCCTTTTTGGTCACGGTGTTTGCTGCCCTGCGGCAGGCGTCGGCGCGGGAGTAGAGCGGTGTTCCGCTCCAGGAGCGGGTTATCTGCGAGAAGAGTCGGTGCTCGATGGGGTTGGACTTGGAGCAGTAGGGCGGGTAGTGCATGACGAGTAACTTCAGGCCGGTGCGGTCGGCGAGGTCCATGAGGTCCTGCTTGAAGATGCGGTGCCTGCTGGAGTTGGAGCCGCCCCCGTCGCAGAGGATGACGAGCATCCTCGCGTGCGGGTAGAGCTGTCTCAGGTGGCCGTCCCAGACGCGCCCGATGTTCCCGCACACGAACTCGGAGGTGTCGTGGCTGGTGCCTATCGAGAGGTAGCCCGTGTTGCGCGCCAGGTCGTAGATGCCGTGCGGCACGATCACGCCTTGGGAGAAAGTCGCGAAGTCGTGGTCGTAGGCCTTGGGGGCGGACGTGCAGTACACCTGCCCGCCACGCTTGAAGTTGCCCGTCGTCTCCTTCTTCTTGGTGTCCACGCTGATGATGGGTATCCCGGCCCCGATGCAGGCCTCCTTCGCCGAGCCTATCTTCACGAACTGGGCGTCCCTGTCCTCCGCCTCGCGCAGCGGCAGGCTCTTGGAGAAAGACCTCCGCCTGAGCCCCGCCGTCTTGAGCATCTGCCTGACGATGTGGTCGGACACGTCGTGGCCCCGCCCGAGCATCTCGCGGCGTATCTGCGGCACACCGATGTCTATCCAGACGACGCCCTCGTTCTGCGGGAGCCCCGCCATGCGGCCGGAGACGATGTCGTCGAAGGCCGCCACCCATTCGGGATGCTTGTCGGTCTTCTTCTTCGCCCCACCGCCGGGCATGCGCTGCTTGCCGGCGGGAGGCGCGACGTGGCCGAAGAGTTCGCGGATCCCCTTGCACACGGTGTTCGGGGAGCATCCGAAGGCCTTGCACACGGCCCTTATCGAGCCGCCGCCGGGGCCTGCCGCCTTGCATGCAATAAAAAGCCTTCTTTCGCGTTCGTTAAGTGTGCCAAGGTACTCCTTTTCCGCTTGGCCAATCTCTACTGGAGGTTTTTTCTTCATCAGCGTAACCTGTTGGAAACCAGTTATAAAGATACGAAAATCCCTCCAGTTATTCTATGTTAAGCAACCATAATCATCGGCTCACCGAGCGTCGTCGATATTTTGGCGAGGGTGGAGAGTGTGAAGTTGTGGACACCACCGCACCAGCGGCTCACCTCCGCCTGCGAGCATCCCATCATATCGGCAAACTCCTGCTGGGTCAACCCGCGCCGCTTGAGTATGCCGGAAATCTTGTCAGCTATGGAAAACGACCAGTCCACGCGCTGCTTCACATCGGGAGGTGTGGCGGCAACAAGTTCGTCAAACAATTTGGCTGTGCTGTTCATAGGTTGAATGTTTGTTTGTCTATACCCGTTATCTTAGTTTCCTCAATGGTCACCTTGCCGCTCCTCTCGGCTTGTTTTAGCAGCTTATCGAGCTTCTGCAAGGTGATGACATAACCGTTCAGTTCCTCGCTTTCCTCGTAGGTGCGCGTGTTCTTCACGCCGCCGTTGCCCACAATCAGGACGCTGTCAGAAAGCCGCAAGCAGTAGAGCCGCAGTTCCGTGTGGTCTGTCGGTTGGGGCATTGCCGCCACCCTGTCACTCATCTTGCCCACGTAGCGGAAGAGCCTTTCGAGGAAGCCACTCATCGTGAGCATCTTGTTTATGAGGTTGAGAATGACTGACAAGTCCTCTTGCCGTTCTGCATCGTCCTTGAAACGCTGCATGAATTTCTCGAACTCCGTTTCCGTCTGTCCCTCAAAACGTATTGTGAACAGTCCCGCGTTCTCGGTCTGCTTCACTTCTTCGATGATTGCATTTGCCATATCTCGTGTTTTTTAATCAGTAATCACGATGCAAAAATAACACTTATTTTGGAAATATAGCATAAAAAGTATATTTTTTCACCACAGCCGAGTGAACTCCACGAAAAAAGAAAAGGCGGATTGCTCCGCCCTGTTCTCAACGATAGCCCGCCTCTCGGAGAAAATCGCGGTATTTCACCGATGGCAATTGAAAGCCGTTGTCATTCCACGCCGTCAGGCTCATCCGTGACGTGATTACATTGCTTGGTTTCTTGCCTTGTTGACGGAGGGAAAGGAGCCAGTCGTCAACCGCCATCCTTTTGGCGAGTGCATAAACCTCATTGTTCGTCTTGTTGAGGCGCATGGCCTCACCCACGACACGAACCCTCTCTCCTCGTCTTTCCTTGTATGCGTTGTTGTAAAGTTTTCGCTCCGCTTTCTCTAAAAAACCTTCATCACTGCCCAAAGGAATGACATCTTTACAGCGGAGGTAATTGTATTCTTTCTCGCCGTCGTATGCCGCATCTGGATTGATGGCGATATATTCCGACAAGAAATCGAGGAGGTCTAAGGTGTCCCCCTTGGTACTCGGACGGGTCGGTTCTTCGATGTCTGAATCACGCACATGATGCTCCTCACGGTAACCAGCATTGAGCCATGTGTTGAATGTTCTTTGGTGTAGGCCATAATAATCTCCCAACATTCCAAGACTGCCACGCTCGAACACAGACAAGACTTTGGCATATTTGATTTTCGGATAGTACTTGCGGATAATGGCTTTGAGTGTTGTGATGGTTTCGGGGAAGTTTCTTCCATCAACTGACTTGCCAGCGTTACGATGCGCTTGCACAAGTGCTTCGGTCAAGGTTTGGTCCTGCTCTGCATCAGTGAGTGAGAGAAACTGTCTGTTATTGTCCATTTTTCCTCCTTTCTGCTAACACATCCAATAGTCTTGCCGTTTCCTCTTCTTTTGTCTCATAACCACCATTATCTTTTATATCTTTATCCTTTATATCTTTATCCTTATATAAGAAGCCCTAGGGTGGCACCCCGTGGAGGGTGCCTTGGGGGCTACCCCCTTGGGGTGTTTGGTTGTTATTCTCTGATTTTGTTGCACTTTCCCAGCCGATTCGTTGTTTTTTTAGCAACGAAAAAAACATATTAAAAGACGATGCAATTTGACGATTTTTCATTAAATTTTGTTGTTTTTTTGGCTTCATTTCGTCAAAATTTGGCTCAATTCCGTACAAAGAATAGAGAAAAACTGCTCGAAAAACGCTCAATTGTTCATTGTCTTTGAGTGTGAATATCCACTCAACAGCATTCCTATAGAATGTGCATTCATCTCGCTTCTGTTCTTCCTCAACGGCATCAATCATCTGTAGAATGTCTTTGCGTTTCATCGCTCACCTCCTTTCTCAGAATGTGGCACGATACCATCGGACAAAAGAGTTGAAGTCCTTGGCGATAAAATACAATCCACCAGCGGCCTCCACTTGCTTCTGATAGGCTTTCTGTGCCTCGCTTTGTCTATCTCGCCCTATCTTGACCTCTATTTTCACGCTGCCCCCATTGATGGTGGCAGAGATGTCGGCACTTCCAATGGTCCCGCCACCTGTGCGCCATTCAATGCTGCCAATGGTGCGGGAGTGGCCGAGTACATCTGTTACGGTTCGCCGTCGGTCTATAAGCACACCTGTTGTGTTGATACGCTCCGCTTGGCCTCCATGCAACCGAATGTAGTCGATGATGCAACGTGTAAGGCCGTTGGCGGAGTCGTCCCTATACTTTGCCTTGGGCGCATACTTGGCGAACTGTGGATGAGCCTTTGCATTGGCGATGTCGGCCAACTCCTCAAGTTCTCGGACTGCTTGCGGCTTCTTGTATGAAGGCTTGCGATGCTTAATACTACCCACTGTGAATACGAGAAAGATTCCGCCACTTTTTTTGGTGGGAATAGTTTCTATCTCACCAATTTTCGCTATTTTTGCGCCGTTCATCAACGTCTTTGCGGCTGCTTTTGAAGTGGTCGCTTTTTTCATTTCTCACCTCCTTTCTTGAGGCAGTAGTCCTGCGCTTGCTGTTCTATGTCATCCGTGGTCGCCACACGGTTGGTCTGTAGCCATTGCTCCAGTTCTTGGCGGTTGAAATAGCACATTTTGCCCATTGGTTTGAAATGCGGTATTTTTCGCAGCATCGTTAGTTTGTAAATGTAGGACATACTGACTCCCATATACTCTGCCGCCTCTGAACAGGTCAGAACTTCCTTTGCGCACAGCACCGATTTTCTTGTGATTTCTTCCGCGATTTGTTTGATTTCTTCGCTCATAACTTTGATTATTATTTGGTTATGGCTGCCACGGGAGTAAGCAAGTCCTCCCGTTTCCGTGCCGCATCCTCGCTTGGACGAGGCTTGCTTTCCTCCCGTCCTCTGAAAGAATGTGCAAAGAAATATAGAAAAATCGGGATAATATGACCAAGAAAATAGGTCTTTATCGGTCTAAATATAAATGACCGATAAAGACCGACAAATGGAGAGTTGAAGTATTATTGCAAAGCATTCATTACACTTGCGATTTCTTCATCTGAAAATTTGGAAATCTCCACGGTTTTACCATCAGTTGTTTGTATGTCTACCTTCGTATATTCATCATACATACTCTTGCAAACTATATTCCCAAACTCGTTTATTACCTGTTTGTAAGACGGTCTTATCATCCATCCTTTTTTACAAAAGGCAAAAATAATCAGTACGGCATCCTTTCTTTTCTTTCCATCCATCAATTCGTGCAACTTCTGCCAATTCTTTCCGTCCGAATCATTGAGCATTTTGCTTTTCAATGGTAGTACCGGCCTTCCCCTGCCCTTGGTTGGTTTTGGCATCTCCTCAATTTGAGGGGTTTGCTGTTCTTCTGCCGGAGGTGTTTGTGGCTCATCGTCTAACAAGTCGTCAAAAATAAACCAACAATACTCAAACATTTTTTTCTGGTTCTCATCTTCTTCTATGTCATAATGATTCAACAACATGAGAATTGCTTGCATATACCACTCCATTGCTATGCAATAGTAGAGATCTTCGCCCTGCTCCATTTGTTTCCAATCCTCAATAGTATATGGTACATAATCGTGAAACTCATCCAAAAGGTCTTTTGTCTTACCCAAAAAGTAAAGTCCAATCTTTTCTCTTGGTATTGTAGTTAGCAAGTCTTGTTCCCAATTGTCACGTTCTTTATCAATCCATTCTTGAATTGAACTTGCAGCCAAAAAGAATTGTTTGCCAAAATCGTTTTGCCTATCACATAGCGGCAACTCACTTACCACATCCAATAAGGTTTTATTTTGCGTTTTATCCATCTTTATTCGTTTTTATTCTTCGCTCAAATGTTCGTCATATCAAATGTCGGTAGGCTATCTATCGCCTTCTGCTTCAACTCGTCCACGGCGCGGGTGTACTTCTCCGTTTGCTTCAGTCCCGAATGTCCCAAGAGGCTGGCCACGGTCTTGATGTTGGCTCCGTTGTTCAGGATGTTCACGGCAAAAGAGTGTCGCCCACAATGCCAAGTGATGTGCTTTGTGATGCCAGCCCTTGCCGTCCAATGACGCAATGCCTTCAAACACATGGTATGTGATGGCAGGTGAAACACCAGATCGTCCTCCTTGCCGGTCTCTGGCACACCGACCAAAGAGAGGATGCCATCATTGAGGGGAATGGTCACACCGCTGTTCGATGAGTGTCCCTTGGTCTTGTTCTGCTCGAACTTCAAGAGCCGGTTGGAGTAGTCAATGTTCCGAAAGGTCAAATCCTTGACATCGCAGAAACGGAGGCCGCAATAGCAACAGAAGATGAACGCCCTGCGGATTTCGGGATTCTCGCCTTGATAGTGGGTGTTGATGAGCTTCACAACCTCCTCCGTCGACAGCACATCTTTACGCAATATCTGTTCGTCCGACACAATCCTAATGCCTGCCGTGGGGTCGGTGGCCATGTAGTCATGTTCAATGGCCCACTTGACCACCTTCTTGAAGCGTTGCAGCACGCTCTTGGGTGTTTCCCCGTTCCCTCTCGACTTGAGGAACTCCGCAAAGTCAGCCATCATGTCCTTGGTGATTTGGCTCGGCTTGATTCCGACCTTGAACTTCTCGTATTCGGGTGTGGTTTCAATGAACTCTTTGAACCACCGCTGAGACATCTTCAGCATACGGACATCGCATTTCGTGTAGTGGTCGATATAGGACTGGTAGAGCGAAACGAAATCCGTGTTCTTGCTTTTCTCCAAGCGGTAGCCTCTTGTGTCCTTGAGGAACTCTTGTTCTTTTTCCTTCCTGATTTCTTGAGCCAGTTGAATGTTCTTGCTGTTGCTCTCCCTCTCGATGGGCGTTCTCGGCTTGCCATAGATGGTCAGCCCGAGAAACTCCTTCTTCCTAATGGCCTTGACTTTGGTCTTTCCGTTTGCCTCGTCCACCTCGCCGTTGTAGCCGAGATAATATTCAAGATAAAGGGAGATGTTGCCGTCAGGCAGTTTCTTCTGCTTCAATTTCGGGTTGTCTTTGTGGCAATGTCGAAAAAGATGGGTGATGATGCAAGTCGAAAAACACCAAAACGGGACGGTCCTTGAAAAACAAAAATAGTAGGCTTTGCGATCGCAAAGCCTACTATCATACATATCTTGGATGCTTTTGTCTTTTATCCTTCCTTTGTCGGTTCAAGGGATGATTTCGTCATCAAACAAATCCTCTGACAACTCTACTTCGTCTTCATATCCGAGTTCCACTTCTTCCTCAGGGAAAGGTTCCAGGTCGAGCTGACGTGCTAATCTTTCGCTTTCACTTTTGAGAAGGAGTTCTTTTTCTGTCGGTTCTCGGAGGGGCATATCGGCCGGTTCCAATTTGATGTCGTCGGCTCCACCAACAATAAAAACAGACCGCAAGTCTTCACCGTTGAGGATGCTCAAAGTAATGGTAGCACCCGTTATGAAAAACCAAATCACCCCTAAAGTGACAAAGATTCTCCGTTTTCTACGGTTAAGTTGCCATTGGTACATAATTGATTAATTACAAAATAAAGAGGTCGACAGGACCATTGGGGTTGTTGACCATACCCCTTTCCCCTTCGGAACTGCAAAGCACTCCAAGGTTTTCTATTACTACGAAATCCGTCTTAGGGGCTTCGTAGGCGCGTCTCGTTTCTATGACTTTGACTTTCTTTTCCATTGATGCTTTCTCTTATGCAATTGTTAGCCAACGGACTCCCAACATCGGCTGAAGTATAACGTTTGTACCAAACGAACACGGTGGAAAAACGTAGGAATCTGTTCAGAGGCTTCATAAAGAAGTGTTGTACAACGCCTTCCCATCATGTTATCGTCTTGTAGGCATCATTTTTCGGATGATTTACCCCAAAACAACGCTGCAAAATTACGGAATTAATTCGAAACAATGATTATTAATTTGGAAAATTTTTCCAAACACCCCCGTGGCAATTATGATACCTATTAATTAATCCAAGTTTCGCACATCCCTGCTGGATGCAAAATGTTGATGTCATTTGTCTTACCAATAGCAAATCCCTATGGGATTAGCCAGACGCAACGGAATGGCTTCCCATGGGATGCGCAATCTATAAAACGGAACCACAGGACAACCGCATCCCAAAGGGATGCACTGCAACTTGCGAGACTTGGATTAATTAATCATTAATCACTCCTCCTAATCATTAATCACTCCACCGTCACCGACTTGGCCAAGTTGCGCGGTTGGTCCACGTTGCAGCCTCGCATCACGGCGATGTGATAGGCCAAAATCTGCAAAGGCACGGTAGCCAGCAGAGGCGAATAGAGACACTCGGTTTCGGGAATCTCGATGACATAATCGGCCATCTTGCGGGCCAAAACGTCCTTTTCGCTGATGATGGCGATGATTTTGCCGTTGCGTGCCTTCACCTCCTGTATGTTGCTGAGCACTTTCTCGTAGGTGCTGTGGTTGGTGGCGATGAACACCACGGGCATATCCTTGTCGATTAATGCTATGGGGCCGTGCTTCATCTCTGCGGCGGGATAGCCTTCGGCGTGGATGTAGGAAATCTCCTTGAGTTTCAAGGCACCCTCCAAGGCCACGGGGTAGTTCTGCAAACGCCCGAGGTAGAGCATGTTGCGCACATCCTTGTATTTTGCCGCGATGTCTTTCACATGGTCGCTGTGGTCGAGTGTCCACTGTATTTTGTCGGGGATGCTGTCGAGCTCGTCGATGAACTGCTGTCGTTCCTCGTCTTTCATCGAGCCTTTCAGCTCGGCCAAGCGCAAGGCCAGCATGACCATCACCGTCACCTGTGAGGTGAAGGCTTTGGTGGAAGCCACGCCGATTTCGGGGCCAGCGTGTGTGTAGATGCCCGCATCGGTGACCCGCGAAATCGAGGAGCCGATGACGTTGCAGATGCCCAGCACCACGGCGCCTTTCTCTTTGGCCAGCTGTATGGCAGCCAAGGTGTCGGCGGTCTCGCCCGACTGCGAAACGGCAATCACCACGTCATGCGGCGTGATGACGGGGTCGCGGTAGCGGAACTCGGAAGCATACTCCACCTTGACGCGAATCTTGGCCAATTTCTCGATGAGATAGCTGCCTACGAGGCTGGCGTGCCACGATGTGCCGCAAGCCACGAAAACGATGTTGTCGGCATAGAGCAAATGCTTCTCATACTGTGTGATGCCGCCCAAGCGTACGGTGTTGGCCTCGGGATGAAGTCGGCCACGCATCGTGTCGCGCACGATGGTGGGCTGCTCGTAGATTTCCTTCATCATGAAATGGTCGAAGCCGGCCTTCTCGATTGAGTCGAGGTTCATCTTCAGCTCCTGGACGTAAGGAATGGCTTCCACGTCGTGGATGGTCTTGATGTGCAGCTCCTCGCCCAACTTGACGCGCACCACCTGCTCATCCTCAAGGTAGACCACTTTCTGGGTGCGGCCCACGATGGGTGTGGCGTCGGAAGCGATGTAATATTCGCCCTCGCCGATGCCAATCACCATCGGGCTACCCTTGCGGGCTGCAATCAGCTGGTCGGGATGGTCTTTCTCTACAATCACGATGGCGTATGCGCCCACCACATGGTTCAAGGCGATGCGCACGGCCTCATACAGGTCGACGTGCTCGCTGAGTTGCACATCCTCGATGAGGTTGGTCAAGACTTCGGTGTCGGTCGAGGAATGGAAGGTGAAGCCACGTTTTTCCAACTCCTTGCGGAGGCTGAGGTAGTTCTCGATGATACCGTTGTGGATCAGGGCGATGTTGCCTGACTGCGAGCGATGCGGATGGGCGTTCACTTGGTTGGGCTCGCCGTGGGTGGCCCAGCGGGTGTGGGCGATGCCGATGTGTCCGCTCACGTCTTTCGAAGCAGCAAAGGCCTCCAAGTCGGAAACCTTGCCTTTGGCTTTGTATACATTCAGTTCGTTGGCCTCGTTGAGCAGAGCCACTCCGGCGCTGTCGTAGCCACGATATTCGAGGCGTTTCAGGCCTTCAATGAGAATCGGGTAGGCATCTTGAGAGCCTACATAAGCTACTATTCCACACATATTTGTCCTTGTTTAAAAGGCGCAAAAATAGTGGTTTGGAAAAAACGAAGCAAGAATTTTTTAGTTTTTTTACATCGGCGTTTCGACAAACTCAACGAGCGCTATTAATACAAGGCGTTTCGACAAGCTCAACGACCACAAATAATACGAGCTCAACGACCGGGATTAATGCCTTCGGCCCCTTCGACAGGCTCAGGGGCCGAAGGGACGTAATCATTCAAACAAGCCCTTCACATCGGGAGCCTGTTGAGCCGCTTCCGAAGCCTCGAAGTAAGGTTTCTTGTCAAAGCCGAACATTCCGGCGATGATGTTGCCGGGGAAGCGACGCACAGCGGTGTTGTATTGGCGGGCCGTTTCGTTGAACTGCCTGCGTGCGTTGGCGATGGTGTTCTCGCAGCTTTCGAGTTTCGACTGGAGGTCGAGGTAGTTCTGGTTGGCCTTCAGGTCGGGATATTTCTCCACCGTGACCAGCAGGCGCGACAAGGCACTCGAAACCTCGTCTTGGGCGGCTTGGAAGGCTTTCAGGTTCTCTTCGGTGAGGTTGCTGGCATCCAAGGTGACCGAAGTGGCCTTGGCGCGAGCCTCAACGACAGCCGTCAAAGTGCCAGCCTCATACTCGGCATAGTTTTTCACCGTGGCGACGAGATTAGGAATCAGGTCGGCACGCTGCTGGTAAGCCGTTTGCACGTTACCGACAGCTTTTTCAACGGTTTCTTGTTTGGTAACCAGTCCGTTATACTGGCCAACACCCCAGAACACGAGGACGGCCAAAACGACCAAAATGATGATAACACCTTTTTTCATAATGACTTGATTTTTAATGATTAGATTTCTATTTGAACTTTAGGCCGCAAAGATATGTAATTTTTTTGTATTTTTGCGGTTTATACATACGATTAATTCCTTTTTGACAAATGATTGAAAATCAAAGCACAAACAATATTTCAGACCTTGAGCCGCAGTTGGTCAACCGAGGCTGCCGATTGGATTCGAGCTACAATTCGGGCGACAAAGTACTGTGTTGCGGTCGCTGCAAACTGAGCCAGTTCGACTGGCTGAAAGACTACGAAAACCAAGAGGTGAAAAGCCCATTGTGCCTCGCCGAGGTGCGTTTCAAGAACGACCGCAAGGACTATTTCACCTATCCTGAAGACCTCGACCTCGAAGTGGGCGAGTTTGTCGCCGTCGAGACCGCCATCGGCCACGACATCGGCATCGTCACCCTGTTGGGCGAGATTGTGAAGCGCCAGCTGAAACGTAAGAAATCACGCATCCCGTTCAGCGAGATGAAGAAAATCTACCGTCGCGCCCGCGTCAACGACGTGGAGAAGTGGCTCTCGGCCATCAAATTGGAAGACAGCACCTTGGCCCGCACCCGAACCATCATTGACCATTTCGGGTTGGAGATGAAGCTCAACGACGTGGAATATCAAGGCGACAAGACGAAAGCCATCTTCTACTACACCGCCGAGGGCCGTGTCGACTTCCGCGAGCTCATCAAGAAGTTGGCCGAGGAGTTCCACATCCGCATCGAGATGCGCCAAATCGGGGTGCGGCAGGAGGCGGCCAAATTAGGCGGATTGGGCTCGTGCGGCCGCGAGCTGTGCTGCGCCTCGTGGATTTGCGACTTCCAATCCGTGACCACCAACGTGGCCCGTGTGCAGCAGCTCTCGCCCAACCCCCAGAAACTCGCCGGACAGTGCGGCAAGCTGAAATGCTGCCTCAACTTTGAATACGAAGCCTACGTTGACGCCTTGAAGGACTTCTCGGACCCCAACATCGTGCTGCATTTTGAAAGCGGTGATGCCGTACACCAGAAAAACGACGTCTTCAAAGGCATCATGTGGTATTCCTACACCAACGACAAGGGCAACATCATGGCCATTCCCGTCGACAAGGTGAAAGAGATTATCGCAATGAACAAAAAAGGCCAAAAGCCCAAGAATCTGGAAGACTTTGCCCTAATCAGGGAAGCCCACACCAACACCAACGAGGGCTATGGCGAGGCCGACCTCAAAAAGATGAGCGACTAAAGGAACCCAATATGAAGAACGTCATCATCAATACAAGAAGGCATCGTGGCGGAGAAGCATCCGCCATTTCCCGACGCGAAGGCAAATCCCTTTTGCTCAGGAGATTGCGGATGAAGCCCACAATGACAGCCTTTCTGTACATCGTGCTGCTCCTTTCGTCATGCACCAGCAACTCGTTCAACCAGCGGACGGTGATTCCGGAGGCCGAGTGGAAACAGGAAGACCGCATCGCCTTCGACGTGCAGGTTGACGACACCATAAGCGGCTACATTTTCGGCATCGGGCTACGCCATTTGGAGAACTACCGCTACAGCAACCTCTTCGTGTTTCTCCACACCCGGATGCCCAACGGCAACATCACCCACGACACGATAGAATGCACCCTTGCCACCCACGATGGCCGCTGGATAGGCAAAAGCAGCGGCAGCATGAGGGATTTGCTCGTGCCGCTGAACGAAAGCCTCCGTTTCCCCTTGTCGGGCACCTATCACTTCGAAATCGAGCAAGCCATGCGCGAGCCCGTGCTGAAAGGCATCTCCGACATCGGACTTTACATTGAAAAACAATGAACCATGAGCAATAAAAAGAAAAAAACGAAGCAAAAGCATAACGGCTCGAAGGCCATCCGCAACCTGTGGATCCTTTTTGGGTCGGTGCTGCTGCTCGTCGTCCTGTTTTTCACCCTCGTAGCAACAGGCGTTTTCGGCACCATGCCCACATTCGAGGAGCTGGAAAACCCGCGCACCAACTTGGCAACCGAAATCATCTCGGCTGACGGCAAGGTTTTGGGCACTTATTACATCGAAAACCGCTCGAATGTGCATTACTCCGAGCTGTCGCACTATATGCCCGAAGCCCTCATCAGCATCGAGGACGAGCGCTTCACCGAGCATTCGGGCATCGACGAGAAAGCCCTGTTCCGCGTGGCCTTCGGCGTGTTGACGGGCCGCAAGAAAGGCGGCGGTTCCACCATCACGCAACAGTTAGCCAAAAACCTCTTCCCGCGTGGCGAAAACCTCAGCACTCCCAAGCTCGTGCTGCGCAAGTTCCAGGAATGGATTACGGCCACCAAGCTCGAACACAACTATTCGAAGGAAGAAATCATAGCAATGTACCTCAACACCGTGGCCTTCGGCCACAATGCATACGGCATCCGCTCGGCGGCCAGCACCTTCTTCGACAAGAGCCCCAAAGACCTCAACATCGAGGAATGCGCCCTGATGGCCGGTGTGGTGAATGCCCCAACACGTTTCAGCCCCGTGCGCAACCCCGAACTCTCGTTGGGCCGACGCAACCTCGTGCTCAAGAAAATGGCCGAAAACGGGTTCATCACCCTTGCGGAATACGACTCCATCTCGCAGATTCCGTTAGACATGTCGCATTTCAGCGTGAAGGACCACAACAGCGGCCAAGCCACCTATTTCCGTGAGTTTTTGCGCGGTTACCTTACCGCTTGGGCCGACACCACATTCCGCGCCGACGGCACACCCTACAACATCTATCGCGACGGCTTGCGCATCTACACCACCATCGACTCGCGCATGCAACGCTACGCCGAGGAAGCGGTGAAAGAATTCATGGGCAAAGAGCTTCAGCCCATGTTCTACAACCATTGGAAAGGCCAGAAAAACGCGCCTTTCTCCAACCTCACCGCCGACGAAATCGACCATATCCTTGAAACCTCGATGAAACGCACCGACCGCTACCGCGTGCTGAAAAACGAGGGAATGGCTTGGGATTCCATCAAAGCCGCATTCAACCGCCCCGTGCCAATGAGAATCTTCTCGTGGAAAGGCCCCATCGACACGGTGATGACCCCGATGGACTCCATCCGCTATTACAAATGGTTCCTGCAAGCCAGTCTGGTTTCCATCGAGTCGCACACCGGCCATGTGAAGGCCTACGTTGGCGGCTTGGACTACCGTTTCTTCAAGTACGACCACGTTACCAAGGCACGCCGGCAGGTAGGCTCCACCTTCAAGCCGTTCCTTTACACCTTGGCGATGCAGGAAGGCGAGTTTACGCCCTGCACCAAGATTCCCAACATCCAATATAACATCCAATTGGAAGACGGGCAGTTTTGGTCGCCAGGCAATTCGGGCAGCGGCGAAGGCGAAGAAATCACCTTGAAATATGCCTTGGCACAGTCCAACAACTGGATTTCGGCTTATTTGATGAAACGCTTCGGGCCCAACGCTGTCATCAGCATGGCACGCCGGATGGGTGTGGAGTCGCCGATTGAGGCCGTGCCCGCCATCTGTCTCGGTGTTTGCGACCTGAAATTGATAGAGATGGTCGGCGCGATGAGCACTTTCGCCAACCAAGGCGTCTACATCAAGCCCATGTTCATCACCCGCATCGAGGACAAAAACGGCAACGTCATCGAGCGTTTCAGCGCTGAGGAATCGGAGGCCATGAGCGAGTTGACCGCTTACAAAATGCTTGAATTAATGAAAGGCGTGGTGCAAAGCGGCACAGGCATACGACTGAGTTCGCTCTATGGGTTCACCAACCCTATTGCAGGCAAGACAGGAACCACGCAGAATAACAGCGACGGCTATTTCATGGGTATCACCCCCGACCTGACCACTGGCGTTTGGGTAGGTGCCGAAGACCGTAGCGTCCACTTCCGCTCGACCAAGCTCGGACAAGGCTCACACACAGCTTTGCCTATCTGGGCTTTGTATATGAAGAAAGTTTATGCCGACAAGAGCCTGAATATCAGCAAGGGCGATTTCCAGAAGCCTTACGCTCCCGGTATTGACTTGAATTTTGACTGCGACCGAATCGACGATGTTGAAGGCACCGAATATATTGATGAGTTTTAATTAAGACACGAGGACTGAATACACGAGACAATAGGACAATCACCCAAGTCTCGAAGTTTCATCCTCTCGAAGTCCAAAAGATAATAGTTATGACCTCAAACTTTGTTGACTATGTGAAGATTTTCTGTCGCTCGGGCAAGGGCGGCGCTGGCTCAATGCATTTCCGCAGGGAGAAATACATCCCCAAAGGCGGCCCCGATGGCGGCGACGGCGGGCGCGGCGGCAATGTGATTTTGCGCGGCAACGCCCAACTCTGGACCCTGCTCCACCTACGCTACACCAAGCATGTGTTCGCCAATGACGGTGTGCCCGGAGGCCGAAACCAACTTACGGGCGCGGCTGGCGATGATGCCTATATTGATGTGCCGTTGGGCACGGTGGCCTATCGCGCCGAAGACCACACGATGCTTGGAGAAATCACAGAAGACGGGCAACAGGTCGTGCTTCTCAAAGGCGGACGCGGCGGCAAAGGCAACACTTTTTTCAAGACGGCCACCTTGCAAGCGCCTAAATTCGCGCAACCTGGCGAACCCAGCCAAGAGGACTGGATAACCTTGGAACTGAAGCTGTTGGCCGATGTAGGTCTGGTCGGTTTCCCCAATGCGGGCAAGTCGACATTGCTATCGGTGGTCTCGGCTGCCAAGCCCGAAATCGCCGACTATCCTTTCACCACTTTGGTGCCCAACCTCGGCATCGTCAGCTATCGCGGCCATCGCAGCTTCGTCATGGCCGACATTCCTGGCATCATCGAAGGCGCGGCAGAAGGCAAAGGACTGGGGATCAGGTTCCTGAAACACATAGAACGCAACTCCACCTTGCTCTTTATGGTGCCCGCCAACACCGATGACGTGAAAAAGGAGTACGACATCCTCCTCAACGAACTGAAGAAATACAACCCCGAACTGATGGACAAGGACCGCATCCTGGCCATCACGAAGTGCGATTTGGTTGATGACGACACCATCAAGGAAATCAAGAAACACTTGCCCAAGAAGGTGCCGCATGTATTCATCAGCTCCGTGGCCCAGCAAGGCATCGACGAGCTGAAAGACCTGATTTGGCTGACGCTGAACAAAGGGGATGAAGAAGAAGATTGGTAAAATCTACCACTTTTTGAAAATTTACCACCGTATTCTTTCTGTATTATTCAATCTCGTATTTTATGCTCTTCAAGTGTTTGGCATTTTCACGACTAAGAAAAATGACAAAATAACAATAGTCTTCGAAACAAACATCATAATCATAACCGTACCAAACATCCGGTTTTTCACGCTCAACATATACAGTTCGATCATACTGATAATTACGCCATTTATCCAACCATCTTTTGTACCATTTTTGAGGTCTTACATAGTCAATGGTAAATATAATATGATTCTTAGGCTCTTGCAATTCTTCATTTTCAATCCTAACAATCACTTGTGCATATTTAGATTCATAAGCTCCAACTTCATCAACATATATATTCTCAAATGGAACACCTTGTGAATACAACTTATCTTGGCAATAAAAAGGATACACACAAACGGAATCAAATCCAAATCTATCGGCTAATGGTTCCCATGTATATGGATAAATACCTGCAGCATACGCCATACGATGTGAAGAAATCATTCGATCCAAAGCAACTATCCCTCCCGAATTCGCTAAATCTTCCATTAATATATCATTGTTTCTGCTTTGATTTTTAGTCTCAATAACAGCAAACACCGAATCAACTATAAACACGACAAACAATAACATCAGTATAGCCCTTTTAATAACAGACACAGCATCTCTCATATTTTTAAAATTCTGTATCACAAAAATCTGATAATTATCATAGAAAAACTTCAAAAACAAAACTAAAGATAATGTTTCTGGGAAAAACAAAGCACGATTATTAGGCCTAAAAACAACACTAAAAGCAATTACACTCCATCCCAAAGACAACAATAATATCGCATTTTTTTTCATCCAAGTTTTTACAACCACTTTGTTCTTTATCCATCCAAAAACCAAAACTATCAGAAAAATCCATAGTGTTTTATATTTTTTTATCTCCCAAATAGGATGATTCATCAATCCCCTTATACTATTAAAGACAGTGATATCCCCCTCACCAATAGAAGCTCTTATGAAATTACCTGGAGCAAACAACAAAAATATCGATCCGATGGCAAATCCAACAACAATTGGGATAGCA
Organism: uncultured Bacteroidia bacterium; assembly: GCA_902769875.1. Taxonomy (GTDB): domain Bacteria; phylum Bacteroidota; class Bacteroidia; order Bacteroidales; family F082; genus Limimorpha. The sequence continues at coordinate 97,570 of CACXQV010000022.1, read as the reverse complement.
TTCTCTTTTAAACTTTTGATATGGAAAACATAATAAACCACAAATGCGCCACAAATTGAAACACACGGAATAAACTCGGCAGCTGTAAAAATGGACAAAAAAAACAATCCAAATTTTCCAACAACACTAAAATTGGCATCTTTATACTTCAAAAAAAGCCATAATAACACAAAAGCCAAAGTGTTTCCCCACAGATGTGTTGTTGACCCAGCCAACCAAAACAAGGTTTCATCTGGTTTCGGGCAAAGGAACCAAAACGACAAAGCGAACAATAACACATAGCAAATATGCCCTTTTTTATCATTCCTGACCAAACTTCCACAAACCGCTATCAACAGCACAAAAAACATAGTATTCACAATATCAAACCAAACTTTATTACCTAAAAGCCCACAAATAAAATACTGAGCGGCTACAGAAAAAAGACGACCTCCCAAATGAAAATACCACCACCAAGTAAGTCTAAAAACATCCCAAATTGAAGAAATCTCCATTACTCTCTCACCATATCCAACTGGCACCCCTCCATAAGCCATTGATAAGTCGTCGGAAAAAAAGAACCCACAATAACTTATGACAAAAAAAGCAATTACGATAATTGCAACGGCGACATAGTCAAGCCAAATTAAAATATTTATCTTCTTCATATTCATATCTGTTTATATCCGTTTCTCAATAATATAGCGAGGCCGTCTCTTAACTTCTTTGTAGATTTTCCCAATATACTCGCCAACAACTCCAACCGAGAACAACAGCAAACCTCCCAAAAACCAAACCGAAAACAACAAGGAGGCCCAACCTCGAATAACATTTCCTTGGAAATAGGCCACCAATATATACATCATCTCAACGATAGAAATACCCACGCATAAAAGGCCAATCAAAGTAATAATCCTCAGCGGCTGAACAGAAAACGATGTGATGCCGTCGATGGCGAAATTGAACATTTTGCGAAATGTGTATTTCGATTTTCCTGCAAACCTATCGTTGCATTCGAAATAGACTTTCGTTTCCCTGAAACCCAATAATCGAACCATACCGCGAAGAAACAAGTTGCGTTCAGGGAACTCCGTCAAGGCTTGCAAAGCGTTCTTGCCCAAAAGCCTGAAATCAGCATGGTTGGGTATCAAGTCCACGCCCATCTTCTGCATAAGCCTATAAAATGACAAAGCCGTACGTTTCTTGAAGGCCGAATCGGTGGCACGGTCATTGCGGATGCCATAAACGATTTCAAAGCCCTCCTGGTTAGCTTTCACCATCTCCTTTATCTTGTGGATGTCGTGTTGTAGATCTGCATCTATAGAGACAGCGGCATCACACTTATCAACAGTAAACTCAAGTCCTGCCCATAAAGCGTTTTGATGACCGACATTGTGCGCGAGTTTCAGACCGTGAACGTACTGGTTTCCAGTTTGCAGTTCCTCTATAATCTGCCATGTGTTATCCTTACTTCCATCATCAACATAAAGAATGTCACATTCCGATAACAATCCTTCGTTAATCATAGAGTCAACCAAAGAGGTCAATTGCTTGGTCGTCTCTCTCAGAACTTCTTCTTCATTATAACAAGGCACAACTATAATGAGTTTCATAACAATATGTTTTTCAGTTACTAAATTGCCTGGACTTAAACACAAACCTTACCAACAAGAAATTGATTGGCACGACGATGACAAAGACAAATATTGGAGCAATTTCCGCCGAAAATCCAATAGCAAGGAAAACGTTGAGAAAAAGCATATGCAGCAAGTAGTTGACAAAATGGGATAGCGCGAAGCCAACACCTCGCTTGACAGATACACTTTCCTTGAATGTAAACCGTGCCGAAAGAAATAGATTGCAGAACCACGACACGACATAACCAATCGTATATGCAATATTGACATTCATCACCTTCATCAACAACCAATAAATCCCGTAATGGATGCCTGTAGCAACCACCCCCACAATGGCAAAACGCACAAATTCTCCTGTCAACTTGGAGGACAAAAGTTGCTTGATTCTATCATTTACGCCTGTATTCTTTTCCATGAACACCCTTAATCCAATTGGTGTGCAAAAGTAGGAATTTTTTGGACACCTAACCGAATTACAACAAAATAACTATTTTTGCGCCAAATTTCGTCATTATGTCCACCCTCTCCTCCATCGATTCCGAATTGTTCCTTTTCCTCAACGGCTTGCACACCAAGTGGATGGACAAAGTGATGATCCACATCACCGATATGTGGGTGTGGATGCCATTATATCTATTATTAATATATTGGACGGCGAAGCAGTTCGGCAAACGTTGCTGGTGGGTCTTTTTGGCCGTGGGTGTGGTGGTGCTTTGCTCCGACCAACTTTCCTCCCATGTCTTCAAACCTGCGTTTCAGCGTCTAAGGCCGTGCTTTAATCCTGATTTGAAAGACTTGATCCATCTCCCAAAAGGTTTGGCGGGCGGACGATACAGCTTCACTTCGTCGCATGCCGCCAACACTTTCGCGATTGCAGCATTTCTTGCGCCCACCTTGCGCAACTATCGCCCTTGGGTTGGGATTTTGATGTATTCTTGGGCTTTCGTATCGAGCTACAGCCGTATCTATTTGGGATTCCACTACCCGGGCGACATTGTCTGCGGAGCCTTGATGGGGCTGCTGATAGGATTAGTCATTTGGAGACTGTTTCAGTTTTTTTTAATAGGAAAATTTTGGAAATCAGAACAATGAGCCAGATTTCTGCATAGTGCCGCCGTCGTGAAACACCACCTTGATGGTCGACTGAAGCTCGATGCCGCAAAGCGAGGCCAATTTGGCCTTGTTCAAGGCAAGTTCAAGATAGCCATGCGTCCCGAAAATGGCCACCAAATCAACGACATCGACATCGAGATAGCTGTCGGAAATCTCGTCGACGGTGTAAAGGTCGCCTTTCACCATAATGGTGAAGTCGCGGCCACGGCGTTCTTGCTCGAAGAGTTCCTTGGAGATGTTGGTAATCAGGTTGTCGTAGGAGTCGATGTGCATCACCACGCCTTCGATGGTGTTGTCGAAAGCCACGGCGCAGAACGAGCCGCCCGGATTGAGTTTCGGTCGGGGCTCACCGATGTTGGGGAGCGGCTCACCGTTGGCAATCATCACGGCCACCTTGGCAAAACGGTCGCGGGTGGCGAAAGTGAAGAAATCGGAGTCTTGCATCACGTCGATGCACACGGCTTCGTCGTATTTCCCGTCGAGGATATGGCTGAAAATGCCGTTGTCGGTGGAGATGAAATACTGCCCCTCGGCTTTCACCACCACATGCGGGCAGTCTATCGACTCAATCGTGTCGACGGCGATGATATGGATTGTTCCGGGAGGGAAGCAACGATAGCAGTTTTTGAGCGTGAAACCCGCCTGCGAGACATTGAAAGGCTCGATCTCGTGGGTGACATCGACGATGGTGGCATCGGGCAACTTCGACAGAATGGTGCCTTTCACTGCGGCAGCATAATAGTCCTTATTGCCCCAATCGCTTGTTAATGTGATAATTGCCATCGCTCGTTGATACTCGGTTTGTGATTGTGCAAAGGTATAGCATTTATGCCAAATCCAAGACGGGATTTTGAAAAAAATATTCGTTTTTTTCTTTCTGAAAAATAGACTATTTTTGCGGCCATAATAGGACGCGAGACCGAGAGACCGGATCGAAACCTTGGTCCCGCGTCAATAGAATAGAATATGGCAGAGCAGATTCTACAAATAGAAAATGTTGACCCCAAGGAGCTTCACGGCCCCAACGACAAGTATTTGGAGCTCGTGAAAAGTATGTTCCCCAAGCTGAAGCTCATCGCACGCGGCGATTTCATGAAGGTGATTGGCGACGATGAGGAGATAGAGTATTTCGTCAGCCGTTACGAGACCCTGATGATGCAGTTGGAACGTTTCGGGAAACTGACCGCCCAAACCGTTGAGGACGTGATGATGGCCAGCACCGACACCGAATTGCAACAGAAGATGTCGGAAAGTGATGTTTTGGTCTTTGGACGCAGCGGCGTTCCCATCAAGGCCATCACCGCCAACCAAAAAAGGATGGTGACGGCGTCAGAACAGAAGGACTTGGTCTTCGCCATCGGCCCTGCCGGAACGGGAAAGACCTACACCGCCGTGGCTTTGGCCGTCAGGGCATTGAAAGCCAAGCAAGTAAGGAGAATCATCTTGACCCGTCCCGCCGTCGAAGCCGACGAGCATCTCGGTTTCCTCCCCGGCGACCTGAAAGACAAGCTCGACCCGTATCTGCAACCGCTTTATGATGCCTTGCGCGATATGATACCTTCCACAAAATTAGAGGGTTATCTCGAAGACCATACGATTGAAATCGCGCCTTTGGCCTTTATGCGCGGGCGCACCTTGGACCACGCTTTTGTCATTTTGGATGAAGCGCAAAACGCCACGCGCAGCCAACTGAAAATGTTCCTCACCCGCATGGGGCGCTCGGCCAAGTTCATCGTCACCGGCGACATCACCCAAATCGACCTGCCGCCCAAAACGCCTTCGGGATTGCCGCAAGCGATGGAGGTTTTGAAAGACGTGCGCGGCATCGAGTTCATCTATTTGGACGACAAGGATGTGGTGCGGCACAAGTTGGTGACGGACATTATTAATGCTTATAAGAAACATCACGAGGATGAAAAAGAAGACAATATAGAGAATCCGAAAGGCATCCCGTAGGGATGTTCGTTCGGTAAAAAACAACATAACGTCCACCTGCATCCCGTAGGGATGCGCCATAATAAGAGAAGATGCCAAACACATACACACAGATACACATACAGACCGTTTTTGCGGTTCAGAACAGGCTCTGCCTGATTGATAACGGTTGGAGAGATAGGCTTTACCAGTACATCATTTCTATCATACAGAACAATGGTCATAAAGTGCTTGCCATAGGTGGTGTTAGCGACCATATTCATATCTTGTTTGGTTTTCGCCCCACAGAATCGTTATCACATCTTATGCAAGAAGTGAAACGAGATTCATCGGCCTGGATAAACACCAACCATTTGGTTCGAGGTAAATTCTCGTGGCAAGAAGGATATGGTGCCTTCTCATATAGCAAAAGCCAGATTCCTCGTGTGTGTAATTATATTGAAACACAAGAAGAACATCATAGAAAAAGAACATTTACAGAAGAATACATTGATTTTTTGGAAAAATTTGGGATTGAATATGATAAAAGATACATTTTTGAACCCGTCGAATGATTTGATGGCACATCCCTATGGGATGCGACCAATCTCTGCATGGTTTCTACCGAACGGTTTTCCCTACGGGAAAAGCCAACGTCGCCACAGGATTCAATTTTTCTACCGAACGGTTTTCCCTACGGGAAAAGCCAACGTCGCCACAGGATTCAATTTTTCTTCCGAGCGGTTTACCCATCAAGAAAAGCCTATGTTGCAACGCGATACATTTTATCCACCGAACGGTTTTCCCTACGGGAAAAGCCAACGTCGCCACAGGATTCAATTTTTTTCCGAGCGGTTTACCCATCAAGAAAAGCCTATGTTGCAACGCGATACATTTTATCCACCGAGCGTTTTCCCTACGGGTAAAGCCGATGTTACGACAAGATTCATCTTTATTATACCGTATCGGTTTCAAACAGAAATTGCCAGCATCCCATAGGGATGCAACGTTCGGTAAAAACATCTAAACAATCCACCAGCATCCCGTAGGGATGCGCCAACAAGAACGACAACAACAATTAAACAATCAACAATTCAACATAAAATGAACGCTTTAACAAAAACAGATTACCATTTCCCTGGCCAAACCAAGGTCTATCACGGCAAGGTCCGCGATTGTTATTTCATCAACGACGAATATATGGTGATGGTCGCCACCGACCGCATCTCGGCTTTCGACGTCATCCTGCCCAAGGGTATTCCCTATAAGGGACAGGTACTCAACCAGATAGCCGCAATGTTCTTAGATGCCACCGCCGACATCGTCCCCAACTGGAAACTTGCCACCCCTGACCCAATGGTCACTGTGGGCCGCCTTTGCAAACCTTTCCCGATTGAGATGATTATCCGTGGCTACCTCACGGGCAGTTCGTGGCGCACCTACAAGAGCGGTCAACACACCATTTGTGGCGTGCAGATTCCTGACGGGATGAAAGAGCACCAACGTTTCACCGAGCCTATCATCACCCCGACAACCAAGGCCGATGAAGGCCACGATGAAGACATCTCCCGCGAGGAAATCATCTCGAAAGGCCTTATTAGCGAGAAGGACTACACTCAAATTGAGGACATTACGCGGAAACTCTTCCAGCGCGGCACCGAAATCGCGGCCAAACAAGGCTTGATTCTCGTCGATACGAAATACGAATTCGGCAAGATTGGCGACCAAATCGTGCTGATGGACGAAATCCACACCCCCGACTCGTCACGCTACTTCATCGCCGACCAGTACGAGGAACGCTTCGCCAAGGGCGAACCGCAGGTGCAACTCTCAAAGGAATTTGTGCGTGAGTGGCTGATGGCCAACGGTTTCCAAGGCAAGGAAGGCCAACAAGTGCCCGAAATGACACCCGAATACGTCAACAGCGTTTCAGAACGTTACATCGAACTTTACGAGAAGGTCACGGGACACAAATTCGAGAAGGCTCCCGATTCGGAAGACCTGCTGAAACGCATTGAAAACAATGTGCTGAATTACTTGAAGTTATGAAAAATATGCAAAAATAATGCATATTTTTCGGTACTTTTTTAGGGTAAAGATGCATATTTTTCACGAAACAAACATTGCCATAAACAGTGGCAATGTTGTTTTTTTGCCTTCAATGCCTACGTTGCCCGAGCCGAATTTATAGCCCTTTTCGATATTGGGCTTGTCCAAAACGGTGTTCAACGAAGTGGTAGTTCCGCGTTTGGCTTTCACTTCGATGGGCACTGGTTTCGCATTGCGCTCGATGAGAAACTCAACCTCTACCGAGTTGTTTTCCTTGCAGTAATAATACAGCGGCAGCCCTTTTTTCAGCAGAAAATCGGCCATAAGGTTCTCATAAATGCCGCCTTTGGCATAGCTCGCAAGCGTATCATCAATAATAGCCCGTTTCATCTCAAAGCCGTACATCGCGATAAGCAGCCCAATGTCAGTGACATAAATCCTGAATTGGTCTTGCTTGGCGTAGGCGGCCAGCGGGAACTCGATAGTGGAAACATTGTGGCAAAAGGCAATCAGGTTGGCATCGCGCAGCCAGTCGAGGCTGTTGGCGAACTTCCGCGCCGTGCCCTTTTTCTCCACCACCGAATACTGGAATTTCGTGTTTTCCTTGGCCAATTGCGAAGGGATGGAAAGGTAGCAACTCCGCGCTTTGGGCTTGTCGGCGGTCGGGGCATACTTGGCAATGTCGTTCAAATAGTCCGCCAAAATCTTGCTCTGTTCCGAATGGACGAGGTTGAAATTGTGCGTCTCAACGAACTTGTTGACCACCGCTGGCATACCGCCAACTACCATATACTCACGCAGATACGACATCATTTTGTCATTAATCAACGAATCAATGGCTTCACCCAAAGTGAAATGCCCGCGCAAACCATCTATTAGACTCTCCTTGACACCCAAAGCCCATAAAAACTCCTCAAAATCAATCGCATACATATCCATTCGACGCTCATAACCAACAGGATAAGACGACACCTCTTTATAATTAATGCCCAACAGCGAACCCGTTGCAATCACATCATACTGGTTGTCTATCGCCCAGAATTTCAGCGAAGTGCGTGCCTGTGGGCAAGATTGGATCTCGTCCAAAAAGAGCAGCGTTTCTTGCGGTACAAACTCTGCATCAGGCAGGTACAACGTGATTCTTTGAATCAGTTCGGGGACGGAGAGACTGCCGTCGAAAATGGCCTTCATTTCGGGGTGTTGCTCGAAATTGATTTCCACGAAATGCTTGTAATGCTTTCGCGCAAAGTCCTCAATGATAAAGGTTTTCCCGATTTGCCTCGCCCCTTTGACGAGCAAACATTCCTTGTCCTTTGTATTTTTCCACTCCAAAAGGCGGTCTGTCATCTTTCTTTTAAGCATCTTCTTAAAGTATTGAGAGACTGCAAAATTAGAAAAATATGCAAAATAAGTGCATATTTTTCGGCACTTTTTTGAGGTGAAGATGCATATTTTTCACGAAAATTCATTGTAGGGCTGCATTGGTATGACAGCCCTACAAACTAATGCGGTTATTCCACCACAATTTTCCGCGTTTCACCGCCCAATGTCACAAAATACAACCCTTGCGGCAGTTCCAGCTTTTCCTTGCCTTTGATTGCCTTGATCATAATGGTTTGGCCGAGGGCGTTGGTAACGGTCATAGTGCCTGTGCCTTCGATGATTACATATCCTTTGGCCGGGTTGGGATAGATCTTGAAGAGGCTCCTATGGTTTTCGCAAAGTTGGTCGTATGGCCTTGTGCAAAACACCGCTTCGGGACTTGTGGGAGAGGCATAATACGACCTTGTCTCTTTTTTGCGTTGCGTGAAGGTGTAAGATGTGTTCGGCGTAAGGCCTTCAAACAGAGTAGAATCTTGCCATTCGCCGCCGTTGATATTGTATTCGCAACCTTCTTCAATGACAAGAGTGATGCTTGTTTCGGTGTTGCTCTCCATCAGCGGGGCTTCGGGCATTGCCTGTTCTGCCTTTCGGACCGGGCCGACAAGAGGTGAAATCACGGTTCCCACACAATTCTCGGCAGTGACTTGCACACAAATGTTCTCGTCAATGTCGTCCTCGGTCAAAGTATAAGTCTGGAAAACAGCGCCTTCAATGACTGTTGTGTCGCGTTTCCATTGGTAAGCCAATTCGCCCAAATCGGGGATGGATGGGATTGAACCTAAAACCGTTACGGCAGTCAAGGTTTGTCCAAAAACAGGTTCGCCGTCAATCTTGACCTCACCATTCAAAGTTGGCGTGGTCACGTCGTTTAATAAGTTCTCTATCGCTCCGTATGCGTTTAGTCTTCTTCCCTCTGCTACCAAACCGTCGAGAGAAGGCAGATGGTCGGCACCGTCGAAAAGGGATTGTCTCACTGAAAGACAGAAACTTGCGGGGTCGTTTTTGCAGGCCTGCATCATTTCCTCGGGCAGGGCGGCATACAACAGCGCAATGGTTCCGGAGACTTGCGGAGTGGCCATCGAGGTTCCTGTGGAGTTGCCATAGTTGCTGTTAGGCGTTGTGGAATAGATGCTTGTGCCAGGTGCGCCAAGGTCGATGTTTTCGATGCCATAACCTGCGCTACCATATTTCACATCTTGCGAAGTGGTATTGGTGATGCCTATCAGATAGTTGCCTGGGCAGGCAGATGGCACATCGCCGACCACATCGACATTCACGTTCAAGTTGGGGCCGGCACCGCAACTCAAAATGCCGACATTGCCCATTTCGTCGTACATCGAGCACCAGATGGGATAATCATCGGGATTGCCGTAATCGACGCCAAAGGATGAATTGGTGGCCACGATGAAAGCGCCTTCCTCGCCGTTGGTTTCATTGTAGCGGGCACGCATTTCCAAAGCGTAGGAATAGGCCTCCACCACGATGGATTCGTTGCTCGAACTCCCGCAAATGGACAGGACCTTCACGTTCCAGTTCACGCCACAAACGCCCTTTCCATTGTCGCCAACCGCTCCGATGATGCCTGAAACATGGGTGCCGTGATGGTTGGCGCCGACATTTCCATTGTGGTTGTAGGCATTCCAGCCACGATAGTCATCCACATAACCGTTGCCGTCGTCATCGATGCCGTTGTTGGGGATTTCGCGGGTGTTTATCCAGCAATTCAGGTCTTCGTGGCCCCAATCGGCACCGCCGTCGATGACGGCCACCACGATGGTGTCGCCTGTCGCCGTGACACCGCCCGTGGTGAACTCTTCCCAAGCCTGCGGCAGGCTCATAATGGCCGGTGCCCATTGTTGGCCGAAATAGGGGTCGTCGGGAATCGCCTCGCGTAGCGTGATGTTCGTATGGTTGTTTTGGATGACACGGACATTGGGATCTTTCCAAAGCCGCTCCATCTTCACTTCTCGTGATTCAGCCTTGTCAGTGATTTCGAAAAGCCAGATATTCAGCCTTTTGGACAACATTCTTTTGGGCAAAATCCCCACATTTGAGTTGGCGGAAAAAGTAGCGGCATCCACGCCTTGCTCCAACCAAATGATGAATTCGTTTTCCACGAAAGTCTCGTTTTCGGTCTTGTTGATTCGTTCTTGCCCCAAAGAAAACAAAGGCAGCAACGCCATCGCCAAAACGATTGTTGATTTGATGATTGATGGTTTCATTTATGATTTTTTATTTAGTTTAAACTCTTCTTCCAAATACGAATACACATAACCAGGACTTTGGAAGAACAATCCCGTTTCTGGATTGGCTATCTTTTGGAAAGTCGTTGATTCATAGTAGCATCTGAAGGCTTCGTCCATACTCATACCCTTGCGCTCCATCAGCATCGCTATTAAATCTTTCGATAGGGTTTCTTTCAAATATCGGAATTCGGCTGGCGTTACATTCATACTTTCTTCAGTTTTGAGATGGCCAAAGGTGTGCAAAAAGCATATTGGAAAGTGATACCTTTATAATATTCAAGGTTTTTGAGGAACGCATCAAAAGAAATCTTCCTTTCCCTCAAGTCACGAATCTGAACACCAACTGTATCATTGGCAATCGGTCCATAGACCAAATCAAAATCGTGCTGGAAATCCTGCTTCTCGTCGCGATTATTGTAAACAAATTCTGCCCATTCTTCGGTATAGTTCTCGAAGCGTTTGATTTTCAACATATCCAAATCTTGCTCGTCAAACTCGAAAACGGAGACACAAACATCTCCTCCACCTGTCAGCACTTTGAACTTGGCCATTTCTCGGGCTTGTTCTTCGTCCGCCGAAAGATAGAAAGCCTTCCCAAAATCCTTATTTGGACGGGATTTGGCAAGGTCAATCTCCTCAATCATTATATTTGAGCCGTGATGAAGAAGCATTATAGCGACCCTCCGTGTCTTCTGCAATATGAGGCCATACCATCAACACTGTCGGCAAACGAAAGCGTGTGCATAACTCCATAGCATTGCTCTATAAGTTTCATTCCATCGTAGCGGTCAATATACCTGAAAGAATCTGCCTCGGAAAGGCCGAAACGCTTGGCAAACTCGTTCACCAAAGCAATCGTGTACTCGATAATATCCAATGTTCGTTTTGACATAAGACACTAATTCCGTGGCAAAAATAGCAAAAAACTTCAAAAAAAGGAATTATCATTGAATTTTTCATCAAATCGCCACCTCAACACATTGCCCGTTCTTGAAATTCACAGCACTTTTAATATAGTGTATTACTTGAAGTTGTGAAAAATATGCAAAAATAATGCATATTTTTCGGCACTTTTTTAGGGTAAAGATGCATATTTTTCACAAAAGGACAAAAAAACACTCTCGCCAATGGTTAGACGAGAGTGTTTTTGTTGTCATAAGATGATACTTTAGTCTTCTTTCTCAAATTCAATATGGAAATGACACATTCTATCCAACTCTATAATTAGTTTGTCTTTTGAAATCTCCATAATTTCAAATGGAAAAGAATCCCCCCCCAAATAATTGCCGCAATAAACACAAGAAAAAGTGAGCCATTTTTCAGAAATATTGTAATTTGTCGAAACGGGTATCTCAACAATTGGCATATGTTGTCCTTCAATATGTTTTGGAGCTCCATACGCCACAAAATTCAGTGTTCCATCTTTTGAAAAGTTCCAAAAATCACCAACTTTTGTCCATTTAAAATAATCGGAATCAAAATAATCGGTATAATTCACATTATAACTCACACATTTCCATTTGCCAACAATCAAGTTAGCATTTTTATTTCCATTGTTTTTAGTGCAAGATACCATTGTTGTTACTACCAATAGCACTAAGGCAAAGATTTTTACTGTTTTCTTCATTTTTTCTTTGTTTATAATTGAAAGCAAAAATACTATCTCCATTTGTTTCAAAGCATTTTTCCAAGTAACCAATTCAGTTACAGTAACCTCATTGGTTACACTTTCCCTTGAAACTCTTCGGAAAGGTCGCGGAAGAAGTCATAATTCAATGCCTTGGAAATACGCTCAAGCAGGGCAATATCCATATTCTCCTTACGGAAAATCCTATGGATATGCGGGCGAGCACAACAAATGTCCTCAGCCAACTTTGTGGCCGTAACACCTTGCTGTCGCATGACCTCTTTGATATGTTGCCCGATGTGCATAAAAAAGCGTGGAATTTGATCAACTTGTCAGCCCTAGGGTTTCCACGCCCGCTCAACTTCAAGTTATTCCACGCCAAATAATGGCGTTTCATAACGTTTTCTTGTTGAGCCGTCTCTAACGAGACTATGTGGAAATTTAGGGCTAAGAATTCGTTTTTGAAATGCTATTCTAAATGATTATGTGTCTGTTTTAGTTGTTCTTTGATATATGTGCTGTTTGTTTTGTATATTATGATTTCCACTTATTGAATTCAAATATTATGGTCTAAACAAAAGGTGTTATTCAATTCCAGCCTGTTTCAAGAACGTATTCACCCCTATCTTGCAATTCCTCTATATAAAGTTCAATGGCTTCCTTGGCCATATCTATGGCTTCATCGACGGTTTCCCCGTATGTGATGCAACCCGGCAACGAAGGCACAAACACCGTATATCCTCCTTCCTCCTCTTTCCTTAAGTTGATTTTGTATGTCCTATTCATAACTTTGCTTCGTTATTTCCATCCGCAAAAATAGCAAAAATCCCGAAAACCAATCGTCTTCACAGCAATATTTCACGAAATCGCCACCTCAACCCATCGTCCATCCTTGAAATTCACCACACTGCGATACCCCGCTTTCTTCAAGGCTTCCTCGGCGGCGGAAAATTCGAGGGTGATTTCGCTGAAATGGTGCGCGTCGGCGGAGATGATGGCGGGGACGCCCATCTTGCAGGCCTCCTCCATCAGCCAAGGCGAAGGATAGAAGCCGTTATAGCGTTTCTTGTAGATGCCGCGCGTGTTGATTTCCATTATCAAGCCTTTCTCGCGAATGAGGTCGAGGGTTTCTAAAGCTAACTTGCGATACCAAGGCTCGTCCTCGTGGAAATAGCGGTCACGGTTGTGCATCTTGATTTTGTCGAAGTGGGCGATGATGTCAAACGGCTCGTTTTCAATCATTTCATTCGACTGCTCGAAAAATCGGCGCACGGCGCGACGGATGTCGCCATCGAAGAACTTTTGCAGGCCTTCGTCGTAAACTTCCCATTTCGGTCCGTCGATGAACCAGATTTCGTCTGGATTGGCCGACTGGCCGACCAAATGCACGCCACCAATCAGATAATCAAGGTGATACTTTTCTTTGGTCACGGCGAAAGGCTCGGAAACGCCCGTGAGGTAATCGGCCTCCAAACCGCAATAAATGTTGATTTTGCCTTTGAATTCCGCTTTCAGTTGGGCAATTTCGGCTACATATTTGGGCATATCGGCCTCCTTTACTGAGAAATTGTTGTCGAAAGGCAAAGGGCTATGCTCGGAAAAGCCCAATGTCGTCAAGCCCTGACGGACAGCCTCTTCCACGATTTCGCGAGGCTGCGATTTGCCGTCGGAATAAATGCTATGGGTATGTAGATTGAAGTTTTGCATATCAAAAATTGAATGGTTATGACCCAATTGTTGACGAAGCGACAATTCTATCAACAATTACCGTATCATTCTCAATATGAAAGATAATGGTTAATTTTTTGTTGTGCGTCCTCATTTGTTTGGCGTGTGGATGGTATCTCCGCACCGACAACCAATGACTTTCCGGGATTACATCAGCGAGGTAACTTAATGACATTATCTCTGCACCCAAACGTTTTGTAAATTCAAGAGTGTGTTCTGGGGTGCTGACTTTAACGATGAAATCCGCAATATCATCTATGTCGGCAAACGCAGTATCGTGAATCTTGACTTTATATTCCTTCATAATCTTTCAAGAACTGCCTGTTCCAATTTGGTCATAAATTCTTGAACAGTATGAAGCCTCTCAGGAGGAGTAAGTTCAAACTCTTCGGATTTCAAATGCAATTGGCTTTTTCTTTTTTTTGTCAAGACATCTTCCATCTCTCAAACATTTTATGCTGCAAAAATATACATTTCATCTGGTTTTTGAAGAAACAAGAACACAATTTTTCAATTGTGGTCACAACAATGCCACAAAATTTACATCATTTCAACTTTTACCACTTTATAAACCTTATCCCCTCGCCTCACCAACGACTTCACGGGAATGGAGCAAAAATCGCCTTTGACGGTTTGCTCAACCGAGCCTAAATCCACGCGGATTTCGCTCAAAGTGTCCTCATAAACGCCGGTGGTCGGCCCGATAATCATGATTTGTTCGCCAAGTTTGAGGTCGTGGCTGTCCATTCGGATTTCGGCCACGCCCAACTTGCTGTAATAGTTGGTAATCAAGCCGATATATTCCTTGGTTTGGGTGGCTTGCGAACCGTATTGCTTCGACCACTCGAAGGTGCGCCGGCCCAAATAATAGCCGTCCCAGAAGCCACGGTTATAAACGCTTTTCAGCCGTTCCATCCAAGCGTCGATTTTCTCTTGCGTGAATGCGCCTTCGCGGATGGCCTTCACCGCCTCGCTGTAGACCGAAACCGTCATTTTGGTGTATTCAGCCGAGCGGCCACGGCCTTCGATTTTCAACACTTCTACGCCTGCATCCAAAACCCGGTCCAAGAACGGCAAGGTGCAAAGGTCTTTCGGCGACATAATGTATTCATTGTCAAGGGTCAACTCGTAGCCTTCCTCGCGCTCGCGCACATCGTAGCCACGCCTGCATAGTTGCAAACAAGCGCCACGGTTGGAAGAAGAATTGAACAGGTCTTGGCTGAGGTTGCACTTGCCCGAAATGGCCATACACAAAGCCCCGTGGCAAAACACCTCGATGCGCACCAATTCTCCCTTTGGGCCGCGAATCTGCTGTTTTTCAATCTGTTCCGTGATATAACGAACTTGGTCGATGTTCAACTCACGGGCAGTCACCATCACGTCGGCGAACTGCGAATAATAACGCACGGCCTCAAGGTTGGTGATGTTGCATTGCGTGGACATGTGTACCTCAACGCCGATTTGCCGGGCATATTGGATGACGCTTTGGTCGGAGGCGATGATGGCCGAAATGCCGTTGGCCTTAATCGCGTCGAGCAATTGGTGCATTTCCTCCATTTCCTCGTCGTAAATCACGGTATTCACTGTGACATAACTCTTTACGCCGTTTTCGTTGCAGGTTTCGGCCAATTGGCGCAGGTCATCGAGGGTGAAGTTTTTCGCCGAGCGCGAGCGCATGTTGAGTTTGCCGATGCCGAAATAAACGCTTCCTGCACCAGCTTGTATGGCGGCTGCGAGGGCTTCGTATGAGCCTACTGGAGCCATTATCTCGATGTTTTGTTTCATCTTCTACTCTTTAAGTCGGCCTTTCGACGGGCACAAAGACCTGCAAAACCAAGGACAAGATTCGAACTTGCGGCCTCTTCGTCCCGAACGAAGCGCGCTACCGGGCTGCGCTACATCCCGAACCGTTTTGCGCTGCAAAATTACACATTTTTTCAATATGATGTGCAAATTGTTTGTCAGTTTTTTCATTTTCATCAAACCGAAAACGAGCCTATATGTTCCAACATAATTTTCAGCCCAATGATAATCAATATGATACCTCCAAAAACCTCTGCATTTTTCTTGAATTTCGAGCCAAAGGCATTTCCGATTCTCACGCCCAAAACGGAGAAAACGAAGGTAACCACCCCGATGAGCGCCACCGACGACCACAACTCCACCTGCACACAAGCAAACGAAACGCCCACGGCCAAGGCATCGATGCTGGTGGCCACGGCCAAAAGAAACATCGTATGAAAGTCGAGGGAACTCGTCTGCCTATCACTTTCCTTGTCGGAAACCGCCTCGCGAATCATATTGACCCCTATCAAAAAGAGCAAACCGAAGGCAATCCAATGTGCATAAGCATCGATAAAGCCCTCAAATTGAGCACCCAAAAAATACCCGACGACGGGCATCAAGGCCTGGAAACCACCGAACCAAAGGGCACAAGTCAAAGCCATACGCCAAGAGAACTTCTTGGTAGTCAATCCCTTGCATACCGAAACCGAAAAGGCGTCCATCGAAAGGGCAATGGCAATGAACAAAAGCTCGAGGAAGGTCATGGCGATTATTTTGAGCGACAAAAATAACACATTTTTCCACCGAATTGATAAAAATGCTATTTTTGCGTTTTGTAGGGCTGTCACATGGTGACAGCCGCAATAAAACGACCAATAAAGGCTGCCGTGGTACGACAGCCACGCAAACCGACAATAAAAATAACCAATATGAAAAAGTCGATTTTATTAATGCTCGCCCTGCTGTTGGCTGTAGGCGGCATAGCTCAAGAAAAGAAAGCCAAGAAAGAAAAGACCTACAACGAAAAAGGCGAAATCATCAAGAAAGGCTGGAACTTCGGTCCGTTGCCCGTGGTGGGCTATGATGCCGACTTGGGCTTCCAGTACGGCGTGACTTGCGACATCTTCAACTTCGGCGACGGCTCACGCTATCCTCGCTACAACTACAAGTTCAATGTGGAAGCCTCGCGCTACACCAAAGGCTCAGGCGTGTTCCGCTTCTACAGCGACATACCTTACGTCGTGAAAAACACCAAACTCTTCTTCGACGTGACTTATTTCTACGCCAAGAAATACGAGTTCTTTGGCTTCAACGGCTTCGAGGCCAGCACCTTCGACCCATACGCAGGCATTGAAGGAGTCAAGAGCGGCTATCACTTCATCAACCGCAACCAATTCCGTTTTGTGGGTAGTATGCAGAGGCCTTTCTTTGGCGTGCCTAACCTCTATTGGACGGCAGGCTTGGCATACTATAACACCAAAGTCGACCGCATCAACTTGGAAGGCTATGAAAATCAAGTAACGCTGTATGAATATTATAAAGATGCCAATGTCATCAAGAAAGATGAGGCCCATGGCGGCAACACCACCCAAATCCGTCTCGGCATGTTGTACGACAGCCGCGACCACAATAGCGACCCGACCAAAGGCATTTATGCTGAAGCCACATTAGTGGGCGCTCCCGACTTCATCGACCGCAAGGATTACAGCAACCTGTCGTTCACCTTCCTTTGGAGACATTACATCCCAGTCTATAAAGACAAGCTGACCTTCGCCTATCGCTTGGGTGCCCAAAACCGCATCGCGGGCAAAACGCCTTGGTATATGATCAACAACCTGAACACCATGTTCTTCCAAAAGATGTACACCGAGGGCTTGGGCGGCAGCGTGACCATGCGCGGCGTGAATCGTAACGGCGTGCTCGGCGAAGGCTTCGCTTTCGCCAATTTGGAAATGCGTTGGCGCATCGTAGGTTTCCAGTTCATTAACCAGAACTGGATAGTGGCTTTGAATCCCTTCTTCGATGCAGGTATGGTGACACAAAAATTCCGCGAAAAGGAAATGATGGATGCCGAAGCAGTTCTTGACCCTTTGCCAGGAAACGAATCGATGTATTATAGCGGCGACAAAGAAAGTGTCCACATGAGCGCAGGCTGCGGCCTCAAGCTTATCATGAACCGCAACCTCGTCGTTTCCGTCGACTTAGGACGTGCTTTGGACAACCGCGACGGCGAGAAACTGAAGACGTTTGTCGGATTCAATTACATTTTCTAATGGGACTGCCCTAACGGGCAAGAAATCTGTCAAAAATCTTTTATAAAATCATTCAAAATCTATTTATATGATTTTTGACAGATTTCTTTGCGTAGCAAATACCAATTATTTCGCCTTGCCTTGGTTGGCGACGGCGGCCATCAATGCGGCCACCTTTTCGGGGTCGCCGAGGAAGAAGTCTTTCTGCAACTTCATCTGGTCGTCGAACTCGAAGACGTATGGGATTCCCGTCGGGATGTTGAAGGCGATGATTTCGTCGTTGCTCATTCCCTTCAGCACCTTGACCACGCCACGAAGGCTGTTGCCATGGGCCACCACCAACACTTGGTCGTGGGTCTCGAAGGCCTTCATGATGTTGTTCTCATAGTAAGGCATCACACGATCGATGGTGTCGCAAAGGGCTTCGGTGAGCGGGATTTGGTCATCGGTGAGCTCGGCATAGCGCGGGTCCATGCGCGGACTTTTGGGGTCGTTCATGTCGAGCGCGGGCGGGCGCACGTCGAAGGCGCGACGCCACAGGCGCACTTGCTCGTCGCCGTATTTCTCGGCGGTCATCTTCTTGTCCAAGCCTTGCAGCTGGCCATACGACTTCTCGTTGAGCCGCCACGACTTGTAGACGGGCAGCCAGTCCATGTCCATGGCTTCGAGGGCCAAGTTCAAGGTCTTGATGGCGCGTTTGAGGTAAGAGGTGAAGCAGATTTCAGGCTTGTAGCCGTTTTCTTTCAGCGTTTTGCCTGCTTCGATGGCTTCTTGTACTCCTTTTTCCGAGAGGTCGACATTGGTCCACCCCGTAAAGAGGTTCAATTTGTTCCATTCACTTTCACCGTGACGGATTAAAATCAGTTTTTTCATTTTTTCTATTATTTGATTTTGCTTAGTTTCTTGGGGCTTGTGGCTTGATGAACAATAGAAATCACCCGGATTTTGGTTTTTGTGACGGAATAAATCACATAGTATTTTTCATAGATGATGGTTCTATAAACTTTTCTTTCTGTGCTTTCAACGAATCGGTTTATTGGATTGGCATGAGGCATCGAGGGCAGCGCAAGGATTCTTGCAATAACTCCTTTTCGGAATTTCTCACAAACTTTATCACCAAAAACCGTTTGACCGTATATGATTACGGTTTCCAACTCTTTCAGAAAGTTTTGTGTAACAACCAGTTTAGGTTTTTGTTGGCCCGACATCATATATTTTCCGCCAGCCATAAATCTAATTTGCGCAAAAACTCATTGATGCTCATGTCGCCCGATTTCTCGTCTTCACGAATTTTGTTTCGATAGTCCTCCAGTGTCACTTCCACGTCAGGGTCGGGGAAAAGCCAGTTGATTTTCTTTGTTTGGGTAGTTGCCATAACTCGTAAATTTCCGCAAAATTACAAACTTTTTTGGATTCGGGGCGTTATTCCGGATTCTTTCTCTCCCGATGCCGTTTCAGCTGGGTTTCCTCTTTCGGTTCCTCCACCTTTTCTTCTGCATTGGCCTCATTTTCAACTTCCTCCTTCCGAGGCGTTTCAACAGGTGCAGCCTTGGGCATTTCGGCCTCAATGCGGCGGAAAATGTCGTCTTTGTCGCGGGGACGGGCCTCGTCGTGCCACTTGAAGCCTTGCAGATAGCGCGACGACTCCTTCAGGTCATCCTCCGGATACATCGTTTCATTGATTGCCTTGAACCCTTTGATGATTGAGATGCTTTGGTTCTCCATTTCGATGACCATCGTCTCGGAGTTCGACACATCGATGCCGATGAGCGAGCCGTCGTCGTCGCGAATCCAATAGATGGTCTCGGCCTTGGTGCCGTCAACGTTGACGCGGTGGATGCTGCCGTTCTTGAACCGCGAAGTGATGTCAGTGCCTTTTATTTGGTTGTATCCTTCAATCGAGTCCTCAGAGATGATGAAGGCGTTGCCCTTTTGCAGCACCCAATTTATGCTTTGGTCCTTGAGCTTGATGTCGATGTCGGTGCCGCTCATTTGGCTGTCCTCGGCCCAAAGTATGGGATTGACGCGCATCCTGATGATGGAGTCGGTCATCAAATAGGTCAAGGTGTCGCATTTGCCTTGCATATCGCTCTTGAAAAAACGCACATTGCGCCTCGCAATGAGTTTCTCGACCTCTTCCTTTTGCTTGTTGAAGTGCATGAACAGCGTGTCGCCGTGGATGAAAAGCGAGTCGCTGTTGTCGGTGTCGTAGCTGATGGCGTATGCGCTATCGGTGGCGAAGCTGAGGCCTCGGTTCTCCCACATTTCCATATAGTTGCCACGCATGACTACCTTGTAGGAGGTGTCAACCATATCGACATGTTCGTAGGCCTTGGCCAAGCCCAGATTGCGGTTGTAATACATCGAGTCCGACGTCATCCGCTGGGTTTCGTTGCGCATCACCGGCCTTTTGTCCAAGAATGCTATATCCTCATCCACAAGGTAATAGCCATGCTCGCCGTTCAAGGTGTTCTCCTCGTTGATAATGATTGTCGGCCCTTCAAACCACATTTTCTCAATGCTGGTATTATAATATAAGGTGTCGGTGAACATTTGGTATTTCGGGCTGGTGACCTCCACGTTTTCGAAAAACGAGAACTCCTTGAGGTCATCGCGGTAGTAGCCGATGCAACTGATGAGGGTCTTGTCGCCGCGATAGGTGGTAGCGCTGTCGGGGTAGCAGGCCAAATGCAGGTTGCGGTCATAGGTGAGGTATTCGGTGAGCAAGGTCGTGGAGTCGTCCATCAGTTTCACATGGTCGAAAAACTCGGCAAAGCGCGTATTGCCATCATAGTCAAGCAGATCGCTGAAGATTTCAACGCTGTCGTTGACGATGATATGCACATTCTGGAAAGCGTTGAAGCTGTTGGTCTTCTCGAAGAAATAGGCCGAGTCGCAGAAGAAATAGGCCGAGTCGTGGCGCATCCTGACGTTGCCGATCAGCCGCTGCATGTCGCCCTTGCTTTTGGAGAAAGTGGCCACATCGTAATGTTCGACATGGATGCGGGTTTTCTTGCGCTGCACGCTGTCTTGCTCCTGAGCCACAACGATTTGCGACAACAGGAGGAAAAACGACGCTATGAGCAACAACTTGGCTTTCATCACTTCAATTAATGCCGCAAAATTACGATTATTGTCCGAATTGGGCGAAGGAAACGAAAAAACATCTAATTTTGACGCAACGAAATCGCATCACAAAACCTACAAAACATGCAAAACCATAATGAAAACGCGGGCGGCTCCACAACCTTGACGCCGCTGGGAAGCAGCCGGTTGGCTTGTTTCCCTTACCCGACAAAAGGTTTTGAGGGTTTCGCTTGTTTTGTGACAAAAAAGGAACTATCATTATGACGATAAAAGAAGCCCAAGCCGCCGTCGACGAATGGATCAAGACCTACGGCGTGCGTTATTTCAACGAACTGACCAACATGGCCTTGCTGACCGAGGAAGTCGGCGAATTGGCCCGCATCATCGCCCGCACATACGGCGAGCAATCCTTCAAGGAATCGGACAAGAACCGCGACCTCGGCGACGAAATGGCCGACATCCTATGGGTGCTGCTCTGCTTGGCCAACCAAACCGGCGTCGACCTCACCGATGCCTTCGCCAAAAACATGGAGAAAAAGACGCAACGGGATGGGGAGCGGCATCGGAATAACGAGAAGTTGAAATGAAGTCACGGAGTGACGTAGGATATTAGGCAGGGGTGGAATGCAATGAAACCCCTGCCAGATGGAATGCAATGCAACCCTGCGGCGAAGGATAAACAACGGCGAATTATGCGAATTAAACGAATTTTTCATTGTCGTCATTTTACCCCCAACGGGTTAGCAGACGGCCTCGTCTGCGGCAGCACCCTGACTGGCATTGTCGTCATTTGCGTCCCCGCAAATGCATAGTCGATGTCTTGGAGGGTGGGAATGTACATAGGCGTAGGGATTGCGGGTCAAGCCCGCAATGAGGAGGCACAGGGTCAAGCCCGCAATGATGGGCGCGTGGATTCCGCTTTTGCGAAATGATGGGGGCAACACCAACGGGTTAGCAGACGGCCTCGTCTGCGGCAGCACCCCGACAGGCATACGGACTCCCTACGCGGCTGCCGCAATGCGACAGCCCTACGCCATGTCTTCGTCTGTGCCAGTATTTGCCTCAATTGACCTCATAGTAAACCTCGATGATATGCAGAAGGCGACCCTCAAAACGAAGGCCGCCTTCTGCATAAACTGTCGCTTGACCTTTGACAAGGCCAAAAACGGTGATTATTGTTGTATGATCACTCGTCTACTGGTAGTATGATCAGTTGGTCGGTAAAATCAACGCCGTTTATTACGAGACGGGTGAAAGCAGGAGGGCCATAAGGATCATACCAGTGGTCTTGAAATATCTGTGCCACCCCTGGGCCATACCACTGGGTACATTCTTTGGTTTCCTTGTTAAAGGTGACTTGGAAACCATTTTCATCCCAATTGTCATCAATGTCCACGTATCCCTCTCCCCAGTTCTGCTTGAAGACCAACAAGTTTTCGTCGTCTTCATCTATCATCAACGACCTGCCTATGTTGCCGTCTGAGCCAATATACCCTTCACCACTCTCCCACACAAACATGTCTTCTCCGTAGTCTCCCGTGTTATAGAAAGTGCAACTTTGGTTCGCTCCATACTGGTGATTAAAGTAAATAGTCACATAAGCGCCTTCTTCCCACGCCCTTTCAAAGGTGACGTCGTTTATCGTAATGCTCTGCCTAATAAAGGTATTTGCGAGTAACGACGTAGGTGGTTCCATATCAAACTCGATTTCGCCAAAATCAACAGTGGCTGTTGCAAGGTTGGTTCCAGGGAGCATGATGGCCCAAAAAGTGTTATAGTTCTCTTCATAGAGGGTGATGCTGCCGATGGTATTCTTCGGCTTGATGCCATTGGTCGGGTCACTGAAATCGATGGTGGCCATGTAAGGGATGTTGCCCACAGCAAGGCCGTTCTCGCGTTCTTCTATTTCTCCTGTGTAGTGGAAACACACCAAAGCGCACTTGTTCAACATAGTGCATTCATAGGTGGAGTTGGGTCCGGAATAGGTTGTGGTCGATTGGCCAAACGCCAAAACGGGAAGATTCATAGACCCCCTGTCGTCACTACGCTGGTCGGAAATGTCAACGTCATAAGATGTTTGTCCTGGTTGGATCGAAAGTTCATGGCCGCCGCCAATGAAATAGAAGTAAAGAAATTCACCTTGTTCGGGTTCGGTGATTTCGCCGCCGAACATGCCTTCATAGTATGTCAAAGTGCCGAGATACTGGGAGCCGTTGCCGACATAGATTTTGTCGTAATCTTCATACACCCTGCCTCCCGTTTCGCCATAGACTTCGTAACGGTTGCCGCCGTTGCTGCCGTTAGCCTTCACGGAGATGTAAACCTTGTTGCCCTCGGCATCGGGCGTGGCGGGAGTTTCCTGTTTCTTGCACTGGCTCAGTCCGAGCACCAATGCCAATGCCATTATAAATGTGCTAATTTTCTTCATGATTGATGTCTTTTGTTTTTAGTTACTTCTGCGTCTTCTTACTTACCACTCGTGTCGTCGTTTATCGTAATGCCGGTCTTATATAATTCATTTGCGCCTAATGTAGGCAGTCCGTCTTCGTAATAACAACGGATTTCACCATTCTCAACAACGGCTTCGCCAAGGTTGGTTCCAGGGAGCATGATGGCCCACCTCGAGGCAATGTTCTCTCGATAGAGGGTGATGCTGCCATTATCGCTCCCTTCCTTAGGCTTGATGCCATTTTCCGTGTCGGTGAAATCGAAGGTGACCACGGTAGGGACGTTGCCCAAAGCAATTACCGGGCGTGTTCCTGTGTAGTCGAAATGCACCAAAGCGCACTGGTTCCTCAAAGTGCAGGAATAGGTGACGTTGGGTCCGGAATAGGGTGTGGTCGATTTGCCAAACGACACAACGGGAAGACTATAAAGCTGGCCGGAAAGGTTAAAGTCCCAAGATGTTAGTCCTGGTGCTTGTTGCCACGGAATTTCATATTCGCCGCCAATGAAATAGAAGTAAAGAAATTGACCTGTTGCGGGCCTTGTGATACCGCCAGCGAACGCGCCTGTATTGTATGTCAAAAAGCCGAGACACTTCGAGCCGTCACCAACATAGATTTTGTCGCCATTGCCATACACCAACGCTCCCGTATTGGGATAGAAGGCGTCACGGTCGCCGTCGTTAGCCTTCACGGAGATGTAAACCATGTCGTCCTCGGCATCGGGCGTGGCGGGCGTTTCCTGTTTCTTGCACTGGCTCAGTCCGAGCACCAATGCCAATGCCATGATAAATGTGCCAATTTTCTTCATGATGGATGTCTTTTGTTTTGATGGTTTCTTTTCAATGTTTTTTGTTGTTTTTTCTTTTCTTGAGTGCATAGCCCACGCCAGCCGCAGCCATGATGAAGAGCCCGCTGCCTAAGGGCGCCTCAGGCGTGACATCCTCAAAGGTTCCGTTGTAGAGGTTGTAGCCATAATTTTCGCCGTCAAAAAACTGCTGGGGGTGGATGAAGTAGCCACCTCCGCCTTGCGAGCTGCGATTAAACAATCCTTCAGCGCTAATTTTCTCCCGATCAAGGTGCTGCTGCCCGTGATTGATAACTTGGGCATCAAGTGGGAGCACCAACGCTGACAACCCAAGCGTAAGCACAAAGGCTTTCTTTTTTAATTTAAGCTTCATTTTAATAATAGAACTGTTTTTTCTTTTCGTCGTCTGGGCTCAATGGACGACACTGTAATAACCCACAGAGCGGAGCCTCACAAACTCTTTTTTGAATGTGCTTTCTCTGTCCGATCCGGTTTCTCCGAAACGACCTACAAAAATAGGTTTTTTTGAAAATCAGGAAAAAAAAGCCAGGTGCGCATTGTGCCGCTGTATGCGATGGGAAAGAATTGAACTGTCGGTTCTCAAACCTTTTCATCACCAATTGTCCGAGCAATCTTCTCGAAGTTCCAGCTCCGAGCCGAGGCGTCGATGCTGTTCTTGAATTACAAAAACAAGAATTTATGGAACAATTCGCGGATTAATTCAATGGCAATTCGTGTTTTCCTTTTTTCTTTCACACGAATTTCCAAGAATATATCACGAATTATCAAAAATAAAAATTTATGAACCAATTCGTGGCTTAATTCAATGATAATTCGTGTTTTTCCTTTTTTCTTTTACACGAATTACCATCAATTGGACACGAAATCGAAGATTCGACGAAGTCAATTATCAAGAATTTCAATTTATGGAAAATTCGTGGCTTGATTCAATGATAATTCGTGTTTCTCTTTTACACGAATTTCCAAGAATATATCACAAATTATCAAGAATTTGAATTAATGGAAAATTAACTCCGTTGAATCTGCGATTTCGTGATTCAATTCAATGGCAATTCGTGTTTTTCCTTCTACACGATTAATTCAATGGCAATTCGTGTTTGTCATTTTTCATCGCGTGGCCACTATTACGGCGTTCTTGAACTGCTTCACCTTGCCGCCGAAGTTGAAGACCTCGGTCACTACGACATACACGCCCACGGGGACGCGGTTGCCGTTGCCGTCGAGGCCGTTCCAAAGCACGCTTCCCTCCTGCCCCACCAACTCGCCTTTGGCCAAATGGCGCATCAATTGTCCCGCCGCATTGAAGATGTAGACGTTCATCGTGTAGCCGGCCTCGTCGAAGCGGTAGTTCACGAAGCAGGCATCGTCGAAGCCGTCGCCGTCGGGCGAGAAGACGTCGGGGCTGATGGAGATTTCATCTTGCGAAGGCTCAGCCGCTTGCATCATGGAATTGGGCTGGCCGGGTGTGCCAAAATGCACCCTTTCGGCGGCTGAATGCCAATTGTCGGCAGCCATCGAGGGTTGGCCGAAACTGACACGCTCCAACGCCACGCCCTTGGTCAGCTTGAGCAACGGATGGTGCATCTTTTCCGAGAAATACATTTGGTCGATGGTGACGCCGTTCTTGCCTATCAGGATGGCCGTGCCGCCCGCGTTGGCATAGCTTGGGAAGGAAGCCATCTGCACAAAGTTGTCGGTCGGGCAGCCGTATTGCCGGCCAACGATTTCGCTGTTGGTGGAAAGCAAGACGTAAGTTTGGGGCAAAAACAGCCGGTTGTCGGCGGCGATTTCCTTCAAGGTGGTGTCGGCAGGGTTGGGGAAGCTCTCCCGAATGACGCCGAGCATCAACGCGCTGAGGTCGAAGGTCTTGTCGGTGTTGTTGTAGAGCTCCACATAGTCCACGCCCGGCGCGATGGGGTCGAAAAGTATCTCATTAATCAGGATTTCGCCCTCGGCAATCTCGTTGGGGATGCCAAACTTCACGCGGGTGTCGGCCTCCACGGGCTTGCCCACGCAGTTGGTCACGTCATTAATCCACAAAGTGTAAACCACGCCCGTTTCGAAGCCGTGGTCGAAGATGAGGCCAACGTAATTGGGGTCTATCGGATTGATTTCCACTTGGTCGGGATGTTCGCCCAACTCATCCACAAGGTAGTTTTGCGTTTGCAACAGGCTTGCCGCGTCCATTTGCTGGTCAAACCAAATCTGGACGATATAATTGCCGAACAAGCCCACGCGCTCCACTTTGGGCAGTGCGTTGTTTTCGCCGTTCACCGAATTGAGTCGGCCCGGCGTGCCGCCCGAAGCGTCCATCGAGGCCGTCCAGTTGGAGGCACCCGCGCAAGGGTTCAGCGGGTCGATTTGCTCCACCGACCAGCCGCCGTCGTCCTTGTCGGGGTCGTGGTACCAAGTGCTGCTGAAATCGACATGCGAAACCAATAGACCCGACTTGCTGTAAAGATACATCGCCGAAGCGCTGTTGCCCACCGAGAAACTGCCAAAGCCGATGCAGTCTGCGTATTGCCGCAATTCGGGCACGGCATCATTGTGGCAAAGAATCACATAATCGTAAGGCGCGAGGACGAAACTCCCCAAAGTCAAGTCGTTGGCGCCAATTTGTATCTGCCAGTCTTTCAGGTCGATGCCAAAGCCAGTGGTGTTGTAGAGTTCCACATACTCCCATTCGGGCAGCCCCACCACGGGATTGGGGTCGGCCATGATTTCATTAATCACGATGTCGTATTCCGAGGCTTCATAAATCGAAAAAACCGTTGAAGTCGGTTCCATCACATTGTTCCACAAATCCTTTATTCCACTGATTGTCAGTGTGTAATTCACGCCATTGCCGATTTCGCGCTCCAGTTCGAGCACGACCGAAGCGAGATTTTCGCCAAAGCCGACCGAAACGGGATGACCGAGACCATTATCTATCGAATAATTAGCCGGATGGAGTGTCGTTGCCTCATCGAGAGCCTCATCGAAAGCAAGTTGAAGATGTGTCAAGTCGAGGACTCCGCAATTCAACAGGACGGGCGGCTCGTGGTCAAGGATGCGCGGGCCCACATAGATGTTGTCGAAATACACTTTCGTGGCGTTGCTCGAAGTGAACTTCGACCAAAAGCCGAAGAAGCCGCCACGCCCGTAGGTATCATCAACGCCTTGTGCTTCAGTGAGATAAATCCATGAATTGTCGTAACAGGTCTGAATCATCCAATTCCCCTCGCGGTCGCAAACCACCTTGACTGAAACCGCAAACGAGGCCGCAATGTTGCCTTCGTTGCCCCGGCAAATGCTCTGCTGTCCGTCGGCATCCTTGCGGAAAAGTTCGATGGCATCGTTGCTGCCGCCTTCGCCGAAACGGAGGAAATAGCCTTGCGCGGTTTGCGACAAATCGGCGTTGTCGGCACTGAGCCAAACATCCGTGTAGTTGTTGCCCGAAGGCGCAAAAGCCTCCCGAATCCAAAACTGCCATTCCATCGTCTCAAACTCCGTAAAAGGCAGGGAAAGATAAGCCGTTCCTTCGCCTTCCGCGTTGAGTTGCAGTTGCAAGTTGCTGTTCACAAGATATTTGCCAACCGTTCCCGTCCAAGCGGGATTTTGGGTGATGTCGCCGTCAGAGAAGTCGTCAGCGACTTGCGCGAAAAGCGAAAAAGGGAGCAAGAACAATATTAATAGGGTCTTTTTCATGGCATTAGCAATTTTGGAGAGGACAAAAATAGGGATTTTTGCGGCTTTTGGCAAAAAAACTTGAAACAAAATGGTTGCTATTCGAATAAACCTTGTTATTTTTGCAGCATCGTTGCGGATTTTTCGTGAATTTCCGCAATCACGTTGCGGATTTTCCAAGAATATCCGCAATCACGTTGCGGATTTTCCAAGAATATCCGCAATCACGTTGCGGATTTTTCAAAGATTTCCGCAGTCATTTTAAGGAAATAAAAGTTTGTTATGTACCATAGAATATTTGACATTGAGAACAGATTAGATGAAGCAATGCTCTTGTTTGGCGGTCGTCAGGTGGGCAAATCGACCCTGTTGAAAGAACGTTTCCCCGATGCCGTTTACATCGACCTTTTAAATTCCGAACTGCGGAATCGTTTCCAACAGCATCCCGAGGAGTTTCGGGAGAGTTTGCTGCGCTATCCTTCGGAGACGCTGGTCATTGTGGACGAAATCCAGAAAGTGCCCGACCTTTTGGACGAAGTCCACTGGCTGATGGTGAACAAAAGCCTGTTCTTCATCCTCAGCGGCTCCAGTGCGCGCAAGTTGAAGAAACGGGAAGCCAACAATCTCGGAGGTCGTGCCATCCCAGAGACACTGTTCCCTTTGGTCAGTGCAGAAATCCCAGACTTTGATCTTGACCACGCCATACAGAACGGCATGATTCCGAGGCATTATATGGTGGCCAACGCCCGCAACCGAATCAAATCCTATATCGAACTCTATCTGAAGGAAGAAATCGTAGAGGAAGCTGCCGTGCAAAAAGCGGACGACTTTGTCCGTTTTTTGGAAGTGGCTGCCATCTCAGACGGCGAAATGCTCAATTATGAGAATGTGGCCACCGATTGCGGCGTTTCGGCCAACACAGTCAAGGCATATTATAAGATACTTTGTGATACGCTGTTGGGGTTTGAAGTGCCTGCCTACAGGAAAGTCATCAAGCGAAAACTTGTCAAAGCCTCCCGATTCTACTTCTTTGACGTGGGCATTGCCAATTATTTGACCGGTCGTCATCATCTTGCGCCCAAGACCCCTGAATACGGACACGCTTTCGAGCATCTCGTGATGCAGGAGATTGTGGCTTATCTTGGCTACAAAGACAGCGAAGAAAAGTTGACTTATTGGCACACCTACGATGACATCGAGGTGGATGCCGTTATTGGAGATGCGCGTGTGGCCATCGAAATCAAATCGGCCGACACAATCCAAGCCAACCATAAAAAAGGTCTTGCAGCATTTGCCAAGGAACATCCGAATGTGAAGCAAATCCTTGTGTCGCGCGACAGAATCAGCCGCCGCAGCGGAGATGTCGATTTGTATTACGTTACGGATTTCTTCAAGGCGTTATGGAATGACGAAATCATTTAACTGGCAAAGTCGGGCCAAATCGGCCAGAAATCAGCTTCCTACTTCACAAAAAACAACCCCGGCGTGATGTCCAACCAGCGCAAAACCGTCTCGCCCCAAACGAGGATGAGCACCCACGAAATGGTCATCATGGTGATGCCGAACTTGAAAGCATCAGTCTGGCTGTATTGGTTGGTGTTGTAAAGCAAGGCGGCGGGTTTGCTGTTGAAGGGCAACACATAGCAGTGCTCGATGAGCATGGCCACGGGCAGGCTGAGGCTCATCACGGGAAAGCCGAAACGCGCCTCCACGCCCAATGCGATGGGCACGAAAACCATAGTGCGGATGGTTTTGCTTTGGAAAACCAAACCCGAATACATCATCAAGAAGGTGAGAATGACATACAACACCCAGAAAGGCGTGTTGGCCGTGATGCCAAGGCTGTCGAAGGCGGCATTGACCATAGTGTTGGGCAGGTCGGTGGCATTGAGGCCCGAACCAAGGGTATAAGCACCCGCCGAGAACAGCATCAGGTGCCACGGAATGTCGACATCGTTCCATTTCACCACGCCGATGCCCGGCAACAATGCAAGGACGGCACCCAACAAAGCGACGATGGTCTCGTCAATGTTGTGGAAAGTGCCTTTGGTGACCCACAGGAAAAGCACCAACACGAAGATGCCCACGGCTTTGTATTCTTCGGCCTTCATCTTGCCCATGGCTTGCAGTTCCTCTTTCAGTCGCTCCAAGCCGCCTTCGATTTGGGGCTTTTGCTCCTCCTTTTTCATCGGGAAGAAAACGTGAATGCCGAGCAGTAGGCCGATGACGAGGATAAGCACACTCATCGGGCCGCAAGAGATGAGCCAGTCGGCATAGCCGAAGTCGCAGCTGCCGACGAAGCCGGCGATGAGCGAAATGGCAAGCAAGTGGGCACCGCTGCCCGTATAGAAGGCATTGGCGCCGATATTCACTTGGAAAAGATTCTGAATGACGAGGTTACGGCCAAAGTTGTTGCGGTTGCCGTTGGAGGCTCCATAGATGGCGCAAACCGTCATAAAGATGGGCAGCATGATGGTGGCCTTCACCGTGGTGGCCGAAATGAAAGCCGACAGCACCAAGTTGATAATCAAGAAACTCCAAAGCACACCTTTGGCGCTCTTGCCGAACTTGATGACGAAAGCCAAGGCCAAACGTTTGGCGAATTGCGTCTTGACCAACATACTGGCCAAGACGAAGGAAAGGATGTTGAGCCACATCACGGGGTGACCGAGTTGGGCCAAGGCATCCTTTTGCGTGGTGACGTTGCAGAGCACAATGCCGAGGATGATGAGCAGCGAAGTGAGGTAGTTGGGGATGGCTTCGGTCATCCAGAGGATGAGACCCGCGACGAAGATGGCAAGCATGGCGTAGTTGGTGCGCAGGAACTCATCGAAGCCGATTTCGCTGCAGCGTTTCAGGGCTTTGGCGGTCAGCGTTTCGGTGTTCAGGTTGTCGATGAAGCCGATATGGCAGCACCAATAGATAACGATGAAGGCGATGATGGCCAAAGGGCCGCCAAGGCGTGCCATCCAAATCTCGAAGGACGATTTCTGCATCTTGGGCAGTTTCTCGATCCTGTAGTTGTTCATGTCAAGCGGGTCGAATGTGCTCATAGGTTTGTTTTTTGACTGCGGGACACTGAACTGGGAAGAACCATTCTAACGCCCTTTACCGTCATGGCGGAGGGGCATCCACCATCTCCTGAACGCGAAGACGAAGCCCTTCTGCTCAGGAGATTGCGGGTCAAGCCCGCAATGACGGGTCAAGGCTCGGTCTCACCGTCCTGTGTCCCGTAGTCTCGTGCCAGTTATTTCCAGTTCTTATAAGGGTTCTTCATCAACATGGAGTTGAAATACTTGGGGTCGCCGGTGACCTCTTCGCCGAGCCATTCGGGCTTGTCAAAGGGCTCGTTCTCGTCGGACAGCTCCACTTCGGCAACGATGAGGCCGTCGTTGTCGCCATAGAATTCATCCACTTCCCAAGTGTGCTTGCCGTCGGTGTTTTTCACAAGATAGCGGGTCTTGTCGATGACACCGGGTTCGCAGATTTCAAGGAGTTGCTGCACCTCCTCGACAGGGATTTCCTTTTCCCACTCGAAGCGGGCCGCGCCGGAGGCGTTGCCGATGCCCTTGATGGTGATGAAGCCCTTGTCGCCCTTCACTCGCACGCGGACGGTGCGCTCGGGCACGCTGCTGAGGTAGCCTTGGGTGATGCGCGTGGCCTTGAAAGCCTCGGCCTTGAAGTCACCCTTTACCAAAAACTTTTTTTCAATCTCTTGTGCCATAGTCGTTTATTCGTTTGCAAGCGGCTTGTCGGACATACCGATGACACGCTTGATAGCCTGTAAATAGTTGATGTTTTCGACACCTTCGAGGCCGCAGTCCTTGATGGTCTTTTTGATGTCCTCGATCTCGGTCGACTCCGAGTTGATGGTCACCACCTTGGCGCCGTTGATAAGCACCTCACCAAACTCGCAGATGGTGTCGTTGACCATATAGCCGAAGCGGCGCTTGTGGACGCGCACGGCAGCCAAGTCGGGGTTGGCCTTCACCATGGCGATGAACTCATCGTAGGTGTAGGTGTCTTTGGTCAGCTTGGGCATTTCGACCATGAAAGCGGGAAACACTTCCTTTTCGAGCACCTCGCGGCTGATGGGGAATTCGCCTTTCATCAGGGGATTCCATTGTTCGAGGCCGTCGACGCTCTGCACAAAGGTCTTGATGTCCATCTTGCCGTCGCGAATCTTGGTGTTGTTGATGTCGTTTTTGCGGGAGATGATGTAAATCTCGTCGCTGAGGCGCTCCCAAACCTTTTCGGGGACGGGCATCGACAGGCGGGCCATGCGTTTGTGGGCCTCGCAGAAGCACTGTCCGAAGGAGCGGAACTCAAATCTCGGCTTCGACACTTCGCCGATTTTCATTTCTTCTTTTGCCATCGTTTATGATGTTGAATTGTTGATTGTTTAAATGTTTAATTGTTGTTTTGAAGGGTAAACGTCATTGCGAGCGAAGCGAAGCAATCCAGGGATTAAGTTGTTTCTCTGGATTGCTTCGTCGTTCCTCCTCGCAATGACGAGCACCATTATTCCTGCGGAATATCATCGCCAGTGGCGGGGTTGGCAGCACCAGGAGTGGCTTCGGCAAGTTTCCAGTCGCCGCCGTCGGGAGTGCGGGCATAGGATTGGGGAGCCACGTCAGAAATGGTCTGACCCCATTCGCCAGTTGAACCTCTAGTAAACAAATCTCTCTCGTTGCCGTCAGGCATATAGAGAGCGATACGAAGTGTTTGTTTTGCGGAAAGTCCCCCATCAAAGAAATAGATAGGATCCAGTTCTGGATGATCAGCTAAGACCTTATTGCTGTACAAAATCACATAACCATGGGCAGGAACTACAATGGTAGCGTCACCTGTCCAAATTGGATTATCTTCCACTCCGTTCTTAGTAAGGTACATACCTTCCATAGAAAGGTCAAGATTGCCTTTATTGTAGAACTCAATAAACTTGGTATCGCCATTCAGCTCGTTGAGGACGATGTTGCTGTAGTCGGGCTCATCAGGTGTGGGAGGCTCAGGCGTGACACCACCTTCGAGACCGAGGACGGCCACCGTGCCTTCCGCATTGGCTGCACCCGGAGTGGCATCGGCATAATACCAGTTGCCATCGGCATTGAGGCTGTAGGAAGCCGGGGCGGGAATGTAGGCGGGGTCGTTTTGGTCGATGTCAACCAAGTTGAAGTCGTCGATGCTTTCGCCGGCGGGCGTGAAGAGCTGGATGCGGACGTTCTTCTTGGCGGAGAGGCCGCTGTGGAAAGTGAGGCTCTCGGGATAGCCGGCTTGGGCGGCACCATCTATCGTGACGTCTTCGCTGTAAAGCAGCACATAACCACCGGCCTCGATTTTCACCGTGTTGTCGGCCAACCAGTTTTGCGTACCATCCTTCTCAATGTAAACGCCATTCAAGTTGATGGCATCGGCACCCGAGTTGTAGATTTCGATGAACTTGTCGTTACCGTTAAGTTCGTTGAGGCGGAGCACGCTATAGTCGATGGCCACGGCACCGACAGTGTATTCCATGGCAGGAGAAGTGGCCGTAACTGCATTATTGTCAGCTTCAATATAGAAACTGACCTTCGTTCCGTCGGCAAAGGCGGGGATAACAGCTTTATAAAGGTTATCGGTGCCTTCAGTCATCGCCAATGCCAAGCTTTCACCGTTGATGGAATAAACCACTTTTGCTTCAAGAATTTTTTGGAAACTGGTTATCGTAGCCGTCACCGTGACCTCATCGTCAGCCTGAACAGCCGTGGGAGTATATTTGACATTGGAGATGGTGATGCCCGGATATTGCTTATCCTTGACACAAGAAGCAAGACCCATCAAAAGGGCTAATGCCACAAACATTATCTTTTTCATATTATTCTCAATTTTAAAGGGTTATACAATTATAATTAAGGTTTTTATTACATCTCTTTAACTCTACATAAGACACAAGACTTTTTGATGTTGATGGCTATAAGCCATAAGCTCGTTTGCTTCTCTGCTGAAAGCCGAAAGCCGATTGCTGATTGCTGATTGCTGAAAGCCGATTGCCGAAAGCCAATAGCCAATAGCCAATAGCCAAACAACAAATTCTCGCATCCAAAATGTACATTAAATTTGCCCATATCTTTAGAAAGCGATTTGGAAACGGGCCAGCAGCATGTGGTAGTTCACGCCAGCCTTGCCATCGGCAGCCGTAACCTTGGTGAAGTCTTTGGTCGGGTTGCCGTCGGCATCGAGGCCCACATAGAGCTTGCCCTTGCCGTTGGCGTAGCGGTCGTTGTTGACATACTGGTAGTTCAAGGCGATCTTCACGTTTTTCGCGAAGTAGAAGTTGAGGCCGGCGCCATAGAGCTCGGCAGAGCCGCCGTAGATGGCTTGCTCGGCTGCACGACCTTCGTAGTCGTTCATGTCGAGGAACTCATATTTGGCAACGAGTTCGATGTCGCCCCAGCTGCGGCCAGCGCGCACGCGGTTGAACTTGGCGCCGTCGGAGTCGTAGCTTTGCTTGCCGCCGAGAAGGAGACAGCCGCCTTCCACATACCAGCCTTGGAAATGATAAGGCTTGTCGATGCCGACTTCGGGTTTCATATAAGTCCAGTCCGACATCCAAGCGCCTTCAAGACGAAGGCCTTGGACATGACCGGCAAGTTCAGCCGTGGCAATCAAGTTGTGATGCGTGTTTTTGATGTCGTCGGTGTCGATGTACTTCTTGCGGCTGATGTTGGTGGAGTTGCGGCAGCTGAAACGGGTGCCGGCATAAACGCCCATCTCGTCGGAGGTCTTGGGCGAGTCGTACATCACGGCACCACCGATGTGAAGGCCATAGTCGGCTTCGTTGACGGGACGTACCACGATTTTGCCGATGTAGGAAAGGCCTTCGTCCATGCCGTAGCTCTTGTTGTTGTCTTCCACGAAAGTGCGGGTCTCTTGGCCTTCAATCTCTTGGAACAGCACACTGGCACTGCCGAAGAAATACTTGTTGGTGTACTTGGCGAAGATGCCAAGATGACGACTGGGAGCAAATGCGTTGACCACCATCGGGCGTTCCATAAACTCGGTGTAACGAGAGGAGGTGTTGCGCGAGATGGAGAAGTCGGGCTTCATGCTACCCACGCTGAACTGGAAATTTTTCAGGCCGTTGTAGCGCACGAGAGCGTCTTTCAGCTCGAAGGAGCCGTTGGCCAATTCCATATCGACCTCACCATACCAGTCCTTGGTGATTTGCGCCTTGACGGCGAAGCGTGCCCGGCGGATGCTGGCGCCTGAGCCAATCGGGTCGGCCCATTCCTGGGCACCAAAGTAATGCCCGAAATCGACTTGAACCCTGGTATCGAACCAGAATTTATAGTCTTTGTCTTTCGACTCGAACACCAAGATACCGTCGCGGCTCGAAGTGCCCAACGACTTGATGTTCACTGTGTTGCCATACTGATCGACAGCTTTTTCCTTGTCTTCAGTCTGTGCGAAGGCCATCGACCCCAACAAGAGGGCGGCCATAATGAATACAGTCTTTTTCATTTTGAAAAGTTTTTGTTATTAAATCAGGTGAATTAACTTTTTACGAAAGGCAAAAGTAGAAAAAATGTGAATTGCAAAGGAAAATGGAAGTTTTTTTTGAGATTATTACCAATTATTGCCCTCATAAATACTGAAAACACGCATTATTAAGCGATGTGTTAATTATGGCCAATGCAGTCGTTCCCGCAGGCTACACCACCATAGCCAATGAAGTCAGCTTGGAAGGCGTCAGCATCACAGTGGCTGATGGCGGTCAACTGAGGCATAGATGATTTTTCGAGAAGTAAGAAAAGCAATCAGAGAATTTTTGTAATTTTGCAGTTGCAAAACAAAAAAGATATGGACGGAGTTAGTTTACAAGTTCATCTGCCTGATTATGGCAAATACGAACCAGCAGAACTTACGCGGATTTTGACTCAAATAGCGTTGAAATTGATTGGCAAAGAAACGCAAGTTGATGATACCGTGAAGTTTCCGCATGTATATTCAGTCGAAGAGGCAAAAGCAATGACCATACAGCGAGGGCGTGATATCAAGGCTGGACGGGCCAAGCTAATCCCACATGACGATGTAATGAAAGAGATTGAACAATTGATAGCCAGCTATGCAGATTAATTGGAGCGAACAGTCCCGTGATGACTTACGAGAAATAGTGTCGTATGTTGGAAATTCGTTTGGCCAAAGGAAAGCAAAAGAAGTGTTTGACGAAATTCGTGGTTCGGCTGAGTTGCTGAAAAACTTTCCAATGCTGGGCAAGAGTTTCGTAAAAGATGAAGAACTCCAGATAGAATACCGCACTTTGCCCTCAAAATTGAACCAACTGATTTATTGTATCGAAGGCGAAACGATAAATATCATTGCTGTTTGGCAAAACCGACGTGATATTAATCGTTTAAAGAAGATTAAAACAAAAACAATGAAAATCGCAGTGGTGGGAGCCACCGGACTGGTCGGCTCGAAGATGCTTCAAGTGCTTGACGAACAACAAGTTCAGATGGACGAGCTGATTGTGGCAGCCTCGGAACGTTCCGTAGGCAAGGAAATCGTTTTCAAAGGCAAGGCACATAAAGTGGTCAGCGTGGACGAGGCCATCAAGCAACGCCCCGACATCGCCATTTTTTCGGCGGGCGGCGCGGCTTCGAAGCAATATGCGCCAAGGTTTGCAGCACAAGGCACCTTCGTCATCGACAACAGCTCGGCATGGCGCATGGAAAAGGATGTGCCGTTGGTCGTCCCCGAAATCAACGCCGACACAATCACCAACGACACCAAAATCATCGCCAACCCCAACTGCTCCACCATCCAGATGGTGATGGCCTTGGCACCCATCCATAAGGCCTTCGGCATCAAACGTTTGGTGATTTCGACCTACCAAAGCGTAAGCGGCAGCGGATTGAAAGGCATTAATCAATTGAACTGTGAGGAAACAAAATACTCTAAACTCCCAACTCTCAACCCTCAACTCTCAACTCTCAACTCTCAACTACCCCCCGCTTATCCCCACCAAATCTACCGCAACGTTCTCCCCCACGGCGGCGACTTTTGCGACAACGGCTACACCACCGAAGAAGAAAAATTGGTGAACGAAACCCGCAAAATATTGAGGGACAACAGCATTGCCATCACCGCCACGGTGTGTCGCGTGCCAGTCACGGGCGGACATAGCGAGGCCGTCAATGTGGAGACCCTGCGCCCCTTCGACCTTGAAGAAGTGCGAAAAATGCTTGCCGCCACGCAAGGCATCATCGTCCAAGACGACCCCGCCAACAATCTTTATCCCATGGCCCTCACCGCCTACGACAAGGACGAGGTCTTTGTGGGACGCATCCGCCGTGATTTCAGCGTGGAAAATGGCTTGAACCTCTGGATTGTCAGCGACAACATCCGCAAGGGTGCCGCCACGAATGCCGTGCAGATTGCGCAATACTTGATAAACACACAAAAGTTCGGCCCTTCGACAGGCTCAGGGCCCATAGTTTGTTCAGAAGTCAAGGGTGCCTGAGCCAGTCGAAGGCCCCGTTTTAAAATCATGAAAGTCTTTCGCAATATCATAGAAGCCCGCAACATCCCGAAGGCCGTGGTCACCATCGGCACCTTCGATGGCGTCCATCTTGGGCATCAAGCCATCTTCAACAAGATGAAGAGCATAGCCAAAAACATTGGAGGACAAACCGTTGTCGTCACCTTTGAGCCCCATCCGCGTCAAGTGCTCAACATCGACAGCTCTCACCTGCGCTTCCTCACCACGCCCGAAGAGAAATTGGCTAAATTCGAAGCGTTTGGCATCGACAATGTGCTGATCATCAACTTCACCAAGGAGTTTTCGCGCACGCCCTCCGAGGTATTCATCAAGGACTACATCATCGACCACATCAAGCCTGCCTATATCGTGGTGGGCTACGACCATCATTTCGGCAAGAACCGCATGGGCGATTTCGGGCTGCTCAGCGACTTGAAGAAAAAATACAATTTCCAAGTGGAACGCATTGCTGCACAAGATGTTGAGAACATCGCCATCAGCTCCACAAAGATTAGGAACGCCTTAGCCGTGGGCAACGTGAAAAGCGCCAACCGTTTGTTAGGCTACACTTACAGCGTCGCCGCCGAAGTGGTGGCAGGCAACAAAATAGGTCGCACGTTGGGCTTCCCGACGGCCAATTTGGAGCTGCCTCGCGAATACATGCTCCTCAACGGCGGCGTGTATGTCTGCACGGTGGATTACGACGGCAAGACCTACAAAGCCATGGCCAACATCGGGCACCGGCCCACCATCGGCGACCGCAGCAAGGACCAACCCATCATCGAGGTCAACCTGTTCGACTTCGACGACGACCTCTACGGCAAGCGAATCCGCGTCAGATTCATCGACCGCATCCGCGACGAGGAAAAATTTGACAGCTTGGAGGAACTGAAAGCCCAACTTGAACAAGACCGAGATAACGCTTATAAACTATTGGAAAACATTAACTTATAAATTATCACAGAACTTGCAAAACCCACAAAACCACATTTGTAAGGCTGGCGGCACGCAACCGCTTGCCGCCGAAAAGCCGCCGGTTGGCATACTTCCCACAGCTAAAATCAGAGTTTTGAAAGTTTTGTAGGTTTTGTGACAAAAGAAAATGAAAATTCTACTGCTCGTCATAGGAAAAACTGATGAAGACTACCTCATCACCGGCATCAAGAAATATGTCGGGCGGATTGGGCATTATGCCTCGTTTGAGATGAAGGAAATCCCCGACCCGCGCAACCGCAAGGCTCTTAGCGAGGAGCAGCAGAAAACCGCCGAAAGTTTCCTGATCATGAGCCAGTTGCAGCCTTCCGACCAAGTCATTCTTTTGGACGAAAACGGCAAGCAGTTCACCTCGGTAAACTTCGCCGAAAGCCTTGAAAAACAAATGGCCTCGGGCGCGAAACGCTTGGTTTTTATCATCGGCGGGCCTTACGGCTTCGCGCAAGAGGTGTACGACCGTGCCAACGCCAAAATGTCGCTCTCGCCCATGACCTTCAGCCACCAGATGGTGCGACTCATCTTTGTTGAGCAACTTTACCGCGCCTTCACCATCCTGAAGGGTGAACCCTATCATCATCAATAAGTACATGAGCAAATTGAGTTTACATAATATCAACATCGAAAAAACCAGAAATCTCGGAAACACATTTTCCGGTTCTTCCGTTTCTTCAGATGTTCAGTAATATATGTCCCGTTTAAAAAATGTAGTGTAATTTTGAGCTGTTACATAAAAAAGAAAACCATGAAAGCATTAAAAACCATTCTAATCATTTGTGCAACAATATGTTGCTTCGTTTCCTGCAAGAAGGAGGTCGATATGACCCTTGTGCAGAAAACCGTCTATGAAAACACCGACATCTCACTGTTTCACATCGATGACGCATGGGACGTCACTTTCGTCTATGACAGCCTGAAATCATACGTGGAACTGGAATATTCCGCCTATTTGGAAGAACTCGTTTCGGTCTGGGATACAAACGGTTGGCTGGACATCGGGTTCAAAGGGGCGGTTTACAAACAGCCCGGGTCGGTTTTCAAGGCAAAAGTGCATACTTCAGAAAGAGAACATCTTTACATCAAGTCCGATAACGCCTCTGTCATCACTATGGAAGGGCTTTTCGAACTGGAAGAGGGCATAAATCTTGAGTTGCACAACGGTTCGGTTTGCAACGGCTTTGCAATTACTACCCAATTGTGTGACATCACTTTAACCTACGGTTCGCACATTTATGGCGTAAACTTTAACGGAGCAAATTGCACCGTCTATGCACATAAAGGGTCATCCTGCAAGGGCTATTTCAATGTCGAGCAATCTTTCACCACAGGTGTGGGTATTTCCTCGCAACTTATCGTTTTTGGCGGCTCGATACCCTCGGCGTCCATTGAGGTCAAGGAGGCAAGCACCATTAATATGGTTCAGGCCGAAGTTAAAGACATGAGCGTTTATTTGGATGGTGCGTCGGAGGCCACCGTGAATGTCACAGAAACCATGAACGGCTTCCTTTTATCGGGTTCCACCCTGTATTACAAGGGCCATCCGCAGATTGATGTCGAGTGTTCCGACGACTCGCAACTCATCCCATTCTGATTTTTGGCCTGAAATTTGCAGGTATTGGGCAGTATTTTCAAAATCAAACCAAATTATTACTAATTTTGTCAAAAATTTAAGCCAATGAAAAAAGTAGCATTGTTATTCGTCGCCGTCTTGTTCGCGACCGTCACTTTTGCCCAAACCAACCTGCCGATCGACCCTAAGACGGAGAGAATCTGCTTCCGCAAGGTCATCCCCACACAAGGCTCTGAAGACGAGGTTTATAACCGCATTTTCAGTGGGTTTATGAACAAGTATTACAAGAGTCCCGCCACCTTGCTCCAGCAAAACGACGGGCGCACGATGAAGGGCAAACACCAACTCCAATTGGACAACGGCGACCCCGTGAAGTCGAAATGGCCGTGGATCACCTACCGTTTCATCATCGAAGTGCGCGAAGGCCGCGTGCGCTACACCCTCACCGACTTCATGCAGAAAACCCAAAGCAACCATCCTTGCGAGGAATGGATGAACAAGGAAGACCCGAATTATCAGCCCGTTTGGGACAATTATTTGGAGCAAATGGCCGCCTTTGCGGAAGATTGGGGTCAAAAGTTTGAGGAGAGTCTTGAACCCGAAAAAGTCATTGAAGAAGAGGAATGGTAAACTGAAATGGCAACTCGCGAACGCATAAAAAAAGGCTTCTCGAAACTTCTCAAGGAAGAGAAGTTGAAACTGATAGCCAACTACTTCGAGAACCCCGGAGAGGTCGTCAATTTGCTGAAAAGCTACTGGCACTCCGACTCGAAGCAGCAGCAACTTTTTGACGAGTTTAGCGAGAACACCATCACCAATTTCTTCATCCCTTACGGCATTTCGCCCAACGTGACCATCAATGGTAAGGACTACATCGTGCCGATGGTCATCGAGGAAAGTTCGGTCGTGGCTGCGGCCTCGGCTGCGGCCAAGTTTTGGGGCGAAAGAGGC
Organism: uncultured Bacteroidia bacterium; assembly: GCA_902769875.1. GTDB lineage: Bacteria > Bacteroidota > Bacteroidia > Bacteroidales > F082 > Limimorpha. The sequence continues at coordinate 56,800 of CACXQV010000022.1, read as the reverse complement.
GGTTTCCATGCCGAAGTGATTGATGTGCGCAAAGTCGGGCAGGTGCATTTCGGCTGGAGCGGCGACAAGGAAAGACTCTTTGCCTTGTTCCCCGAAATCGAGAAACGCCTGTTGGCCGACACCGACAGTATGACAGAGAAAATGCGCAAGCGCGGCGGCGGCATCCTTGGGATGCGCCTCATCGACTACAGCGCACAAATCCCTGACTATTACCAAATTCGCGTAGAGTTTGGCACGGGCGATGCGATGGGCGCCAACTTCATCAATTCGGTTTTGGAGCAGTTTGGCCATAGCCTGCAAGACTTCTTCGCCGAGCAAAACGACTTGCCCGAAGACCTCCGCAAAGTGGAAATCATTATGACTATCCTCTCGAACAACACGCCCGACTGCCGCGTGAAGGTTTGGGTGGAATGTCCTGTCAACCAATTGGATGGCATCGACGAACACCTTTCGGGCGAAGAATACGCCAAGAAATTCAAGAAGGCCGTTGACATTGCCCACATCGACACCGACCGCGCCACCACACACAACAAAGGCATTTACAACGGCATTGATGCGGTGGTCATTGCCACAGGCAACGACTTCCGCGCCGTGGAAGCCGCAGGACACACTTTCGCCTCGCGCAACGGGCATTATGAGAGCCTGTCATCAGTCACGATTGAAAACGGCATTTTCCACTTCGAGTTGGAGGTGCCGATGGCTTTGGGCACCATTGGAGGCCTGACGAGTTTGCACCCCTTGGCCAAGAAAACCCTTGAATTGTTGGGCAATCCCACCGCCAAGGAACTGATGATGATTGCCGCCACGATGGGTTTGGCCAACAATTTCTCCGCCGTGCGCTCCCTGACCACCAAGGGCATCCAAGCCGGCCACATGAAGATGCACTTGAACAACATCCTCAACCAACTGAACGCCAGTGAAGAAGACAAGAAAAAGGCACGGGAATACTTTAAGGACAAGACGGTGTCGTATGCGGCGGTGGAGCAGTTTTTGGAAGGGCTACGAAAATAATAACGCTTAATTCCTGTTTTTTCCGAACAAATCCGAATGGGTTCCCGTCCGCTGGAGGGAAATGATTCGGATTTCGGTGTCTTTAATGTAAATCAGTAGCCAGTCAGGGTTGATATGACATTCCCAACAACCCTCATATTGTCCATGAATCTGATGGTTTCTGCATCTTTCAGGAAGTGGCTTATCTTCTTCCAAAAGGTCTGTGATGAAAGTAAGGTCGTCTATCGAGAGACCTCTTTTTTTAGCCAATTTCAAGTCTTTCTTGAATCGGCCTGTTGAGGAAAGGAGAAACTTTGCCATTGTCAAAGTGCTTTGGCCCATTCCTTAAACTCCTCGGCTGTCCCAGTCCAAACAATGCCTTTCCCATTCATAGAATCCTCGATAACTTTCACCGTCTCATCGTTGAGGTATTCTCCTGTTTCAGGGTCGTACATAAGCGGTTTTTCTTTCTTCTTTTTTTCGATGCTCCAGCCCATTTTCTTTGCCATTTTCTTGAAGAATGAAACCTCATCCTTGGGGATGCTCAAGGTGAACGTGTCAAACTGTGCCGATGTTGGAATTGCAACATTCATTTTGTTTTGTTTTTCGGTTGCAAAATTAGCACAATTTCCACAAATCGCCATCTTTTCAGCCAAAAAAACTAATTTTGCAATCCAATTATGTCGTATATGAACAAACATTACCATTCCCACGGAAAATTCCTCCTGACAGGCGAATACCTCGTCTTGAAAGGTGCCTTGGCCTTGGCCTTGCCATTGAAATTGGGACAAACCTTGACAGTAGAGACGATTCCCGAAACGTCTCTACAATGGAATGCCCACAAGCCTGATGGCCCTTGGTTTTCGGTTTCCCTGAATCCGGAAAACCTCGAAATCATCGACTGCGACGACCAGCCCAAGGCCGAAAAACTGTCGCAAATCCTGAAATCCGTCAAGCAGCTGAATCCCAAGGCGTTTGAAGGAAATGACATAAAGTTTACCACCCGCCTCGATTTCGACCCCAACTGGGGTTTTGGCAGCAGTTCCACATTGATTGCCAACCTTGCAAGGTGGGCCAACGTGAATCCTTACGAATTGCTGAAACTGACCTTCGGCGGCTCGGGCTACGACATTGCTTGCGCCACGGCGGAAGGACCTATTTATTATCAACTTGTTAATTTAGAATCGGCCCTTCGACAGGCTCAGGGACCTCAACAAATTAAGGCCGTTGAGTCTGTCGAAACGCCGACACCAATGGTTGAAATCGTCGATTTTAACCCGACTTTCGCTGAGCATCTGTTTTTCGTCTATCAAGGACAAAAGCAAAGTTCGTCAAAGGAAATCAAGGCGTTTTTGGCAAAGGCTAATCCCTCTGATTTACAGAATGATATTAAAACCGTTTCGGAAATCTGCCGTGCCTTGCCGAAATGCGAAAGTTTGGACGAGTTCGCCATGCTCTTGCAATGCCACGAGCGCATCATCGCCCGTTGCATCGGGCAGGAACCCGTTCAAAAGCGTTTCCCCGACTTCGAGGGCGTTTTGAAATCATTGGGGGCTTGGGGTGGCGATTTTATTTTGGCTGCTACGGGATGGGACGAAAATCAGGTGAGAGAATATTTCAAAGGGAAGGGCTTGGAGGTGGTTTTCGGGTATAACGACCTTGTGAGGTGATGATTTGGAAAAATTCCCTACTTTTGCCCCCATGAAAATCCATCATATCATAGCAACATCCGTTTGCGCCATACTATTGGCTGCTTGCGGCAAACCTGAGCCAACCGCTGAGGCCGGTCGAAGGGTTGAAGAGCCTTCACAAGTGGATGCAACCGCCGACAGCCTTCGTGCCGATTCCCTATATAACATGGCCAATACCCTCTACCAAAATGCCCTGCATTATTGGGATATGGATAGCACTGTTGCTTGTTGCAAAGAATTCTACCAAGTGTTGGGACTTTTGGAGGAACGCTTTTCTGTTGACAATCTTCCTGAAAAAGAGCAGCTTACAAAACCAGATAGAAGTATAATTAATCTCCTTCAGAGAACTTATAAAGGCCAAGGGACCCAATATTCGATTTCCTTGTTGCCGGAACCAACCTCTTATTTCTACCGTCAAGCCTTGGCCATCAACAAGAAATATTCCAACTCGCGCAAATCATTTGGGGGCACATTGTTTTTGATTGCCTATGGATTCGACATTTGCGATCGTTTCGACAGTGCTTGCCATTACTACGACAGCGCAATAAGATGCTTCGACAACGATTCTTCCGAACTCAATTTCAGGATGTCGGTCTCAAGGAAAGGTATCATCGACTACAAACTTCATCACGATGCAGAACCCATCATCCGCGACCTGAAAGCACTGCTTCCGCATTGCGATGAAACTGACAACCACGACGTTGAATTGACCATCGGTTGGATTTACAAAGAGGAGAAACAATTTGATTCGGCGCTGGTGTACCTGAATCGGGCTTTCGATGGATTTGAGCAATCGGAGCCTTTGAACACGACAGCAAAATCACAAACGACAGAGTATTTGCATGAGGTTTATGAAGCCTTGGGCGAGACCGAGAAGATGAACGAATGTGCCCATCTTTTGGCGCAATATCCTCACGCAAAAGAGGCTTTCGCACCCGTAACATCAGAACTTACCGCATTGTTCAACAACTATATGCTGAAAAAACAAGAAGCCGAAGCCCAACTGAAAAAGCAACAATCGGAACGACAAAACATTTTGGTGGTTGCATTGGTCGTATTGGCGGTTTTGGCTCTTGGGCTTTTGCTCATGCTTATCCACAAGCGGCACAAGCAAGCCGAAGCCGACCTCCGCGAAGAGCACCAACAACAGCGCGAAACTTTCGACCAGCAGCGCGAAGCCTTCAGCCAACAATTGACCGAGGCACAAACTGCCTTGAAGGAAAAGACTTTTGAGGACTTGCTGAAGGAAGTGAAGCCCCTTTACGGCAAAGGCGGCCATCCGCGCGAGGGCATCTTGGAAGCCTTCAACAAGACATACCCCGACGTTTACGAAAAACTGAAATCCACCCATCCCGACCTGACCGAGCAAGAACGCGATTTGCTTGTGCTCAACTTTCTCAAATTCCGCATCAAGGAAGAAGCCGAGATTTTGGAACTAAGCCAAAACACGGTGATGAAATACCGCTCCGACCTCATCAAAAAAGTGGGGAAAAGCCCCGTTTCCGACCTGTTGGGCTAAACAAAAATCTGTAGTTTTTCTTTTATAGTCTGTTGCATTTCAATGTTTTGCAATTTTTCAAGCCAATAAAAATCTGTAGTTGGGCTTGGAGGTTGATTTTTATGGAATTTTTTTCTATAGTTTTGCTGTCGACAATTCCAAAACAACAATACAATGAACAAATCAACCAACGCAAAGGCAAAAGTCCTTCTCCTCCTGTCGCTGGCAGTGGCGGGCACGGCGAAGGCGCAAGACTACGAACCGATTATTCAGGAAGGCAACGAATGGCACACCCTTGATGTCATTGTGAACCCTGGCTTTCCGCCGAATCATCATTACAGCACTTTGATCCATTGGATTTCGGACGACACGCTCGTTGATGGCATTCGATACACAAAAGTGTTGGAGACCAGAAATGGTGAAGGCACGCCGCGATTAGCCACCCTGTTGAGGGAAGAAAACGGCAAAGTATGGAAAAGAAAATCGGCGACCGACATTTTGATTTACGATTTCACCGCCCAAGTCGGCGACACCTTGCGATTCGGCGATTTCCAAGAATTTGACTATTGGATTGTCGATTCCATCAGCATCGAACAAATCGGAGGGGTTGACAGAAAGAAGTTCTGGTTCGGATTGGAATATGACATTACGGGAGAGCCTGTTGCCATCGAGACTTGGACAGAAGGCATTGGCAGCGACATGGGGTTGCTCTTCAGCGGATGGTATTATGTCACTGGAGGCTACTACCGTGCCCTGTGTTTCCACCAAAACGGCGAGTTGCTTTGGCAAAACGAGTATTACGGCACCTGCATGATTGATGCCGTGGAAGAAATGGACATTTCACCGATTTCCCTTTACCCAAATCCGACTTCCGATGTGGTCCATATTGAGGGAGTTGAAGCAGCCGAAGTTCAGGTCTACAACGCCCTTGGGCAGTTGGTGAAGACCTTGCAATACTCAAACGAGATCAGTGCGGCTGATTTGCCCGAAGGCTTGTACCTGTTGTGGATTACTGATATTGAAGGGATAAGACATGTGGCACGAATGATGAAAGAGTAAGAAAAAGTTGTAAAATAAAACAGTAATACGCTAATACTCAAATAAGTAGGTTTTCAAAAGTTTGTAATGCCCGTTGGACTTGAAAAAATGGCGATATTTTTCTATACTTTTGCGGCATGAATTTCAAGACGAAAAACTAACACCTAAAATTAAAGCATTATGAACAACAAAAAAACCAATTTCAGAAGGCTGCTTGTGGTTTTGACGGCAATGCTCGTTGGGGTGACATTCATTTCGGTGTCGTGCTCCGTTGATCGTCTTTGCCATTTGGAAGTCGTGATGAAAAACAGCTTGCCAATGGAACTGACCATCAAGACAAAGGATTGCTGTTTTGTGACCACACAGGATTCATCCTATCACCCATCGCAGACGATTACAATTCCGCCACAAGGAGAGGTTTCGGTGGTTTGGGATTATCGTTATCAGATCAATTATCCCCAATACTTTGACGACAACCAATGCGATTCGATGAGGATTGTTTTCAACGATTCGGTCCAAATTGTGTTTTCAAAAGGAGACAGAAGCAGGTTCAATCCCATCTTGATGGAAAACTACGAAGTGCTTGCCGCCGAAAACAGTTGGGACGGCTGCCTGCGATATACTTTTACCGAAGAGGACTACCATAACGCGGCTCAACAACAAGAATGATACTATGATGACTATAAAACCCATAGAACAATGAAAACAACAAAAATTTACGCGCTGTTTGCTCTCCTGTTGGTGGCGGGAGGCACAATGAAAGCGCAGACTGAAGATGACTTTTGGATGGGAATTAACCCTCCGACTACAGGTGTTTACTCACTTATAGAGGATGCCGAAGGGAACATCATTGTAGGCGCAAGAGGCGTGTATATTTCTTCAGACGGAGGAGCAACTTGGAACCTTATCGGCTTGGATGACATAGGAGCGCAATGCCTTTACGAGCACACAGACGGGACTTTGTTGGCCGGCACGGGTGGATACTATCCCTTGTACAAAAGAGCGGCTGGTAGCACGGAATGGCAGCCTCTGCCCGTTCCTACCATTATGAATGGTGTATCAATTGGAATTACTCCCGACAACTCCTTGATTTTAGGCACTTGGGAAGGCATCTACAAATCAACGGACTGGGATTCGACTTGGACCAATGTCTATGAGGACCATAGCATGGTTTGTGCGGTGACAGCCCTTCTGAAACTTAATAACGGTACAATGTTGGCTTCTGTTTTCGATCATATCGGGGAGGGTCTAGGAGGTCTGCTTCAATCTACAGATAATGGAGATACATGGGAAAACATTGGATTGACAGATGCTGCAATACTCTGTTTGGCTAAAAATTCCCAAGATGTTATTTATGCAGGTTGCAATGTTGATTTTACTTCTGGACTATTTAGGTCAACTGATTATGGTGCGACATGGCAGCAGTTTTTGCTTAATCAATGCGTTCAAGGGATAGACGTTGATAATAATGATGTGGTGTATGTCAATTTGTATTGCGACGGTTGGGGTATGCCTTGGGGCGTTTATCGCTCTGCCGACAATGGAGAGACTTGGGAGTCACTGGATATGGGGATGCCAAACAAGATGGTAAATGGTTTGCACCTTTCCAATAATGGTTATCTGTATGCTTTTGGCCGATACGACAATCAAATCTACCGTAGTCGCAAGTCGGTGTATGATGAGTTTGAAATCGATGTTGTGGCGTGTCCCGAAAATGGCGGTACGGCCATTGGTTCGGGTACATACCGTTTTGGCGAGTTTGCCAATCTTTCCGCCACGGCCAATGAAAACTACCAATTTGTTGGATGGACTAACCAAGATGGCGATACCATTTCCAACGAGGCCGAATATGCCCACATGATTGCAAGGGGCGGACAAATTACAGCACATTTCGTTAGCATTGAAGCTGTGGAAGATACGGGAGGGAAAAACTTTTCACTATGGCCTAATCCTGCTTCGCAAACGGTTTACATTGAGGGAGTTGAAGCCAAAGAAGTGAAGGTTTACGATGTCCTTGGCCAATTGGTGAAGACCGTGCAGGGCACAAGAAATCAACATCAGCAACTTGAAGCAAGGCGTTTACTTCGTTTCCATCATCACGGAAAACAAGGAGCGTTTCATACGGAAAATCGTAAAAAACTGAAAAACAGTATATAACAATTAAAATCAAATCGTTATGAACAAATCAATCAAAACCATCATCGCCCTGACGGCGCTTTTCGTCATCGGATTCCTCGCCTTGGAGGGATGCAACAAGAAAGAGGCCAAGCAGCCCAAAGTTTCCGGCTTCTTCGTTTCGGGATGCAACGACATCGTTCTCCATCGCGACAATGAACTGAATGACACGATTTACGTTACTGCCGTTGACGACACGAAGTTGAAAATCAGCACTACAAACACGCCATTCAGTTGCGGCGTTGACACCATCCGACCTGAAATCCAAACGCAGGAACAAAACATCTCCATCGAACTGCTCTACGAAGATTCGTGGGCCGATTGCTTGTGCGGTCGCCATTTGGACATCATCATCGAAAACCTGAAGTTGGGACAAACCTACTCCGTCAGCATCAAGAAGGACGAGCGCGACTATTTCCAGTTCGAGGTCACTTTTGGGCCTGAAACGAATCTGATGTTCGTCCGCGAACAATGAACTCAATCCGCGACTGCCAAAACACGCATCAGGCAATTTCGGCAATCAAATTCGAGGCGGAAGGTGTTCGCGCCATTGCGGATGAACAACGGCGTGGCCTTCTGCCCCGTTTCTCTGCTGCACATCCCGTTGGCGTAACGGATGCAATGATGGCAGGTCATTAATGCGGCGGGGATTTCGTCGGGATTTGCGACCATTGTAGAGACGGTGCATACACCGTCTCTACGGCATTCACGGTTATTCTTATGATTTTCAATCAATTCCTCTGTTAATTTCGCCACCAATTCGCGTTTCATCTCGCCGATGACGGAGGCAGGGATGAGACGCGGTTCGTTGAATTTCAATTCCAAATTGACGGGATTGAACACCGTGTCGCCCCATTGCAAGGCCTTTTTTCGGATGTTTTCGGTGGCCTTTTCGGGGTTGTTGGCGGTGATTTTGTCGCATTGGATGTTGGTAAAGACGCACGGCCGTGTGTCGCTACAGATAAATGCGGAAAAATCATAACCCGATTCGGTTTCTGCCAACACCAGATCAATGTCGATTTTGCGGTTGCCCTTCGAGGCATCCACCTGTTTCTGCCATTCGATGTCGAGGTTTCGGTAGATTCTTGCGCCACGGAAGGCTTCATGAGGACGGTTTGTGGAAACAATTACATTGTCAACAACTGCGTCTCCGCAGTTGCCAGAAAGGCGTTTGTCGACAACTGCGTCCCCGCAGTTGCCAGAAAAGCGTTTGTCGACAACCGCGTCCCCGCAGTTGACAGTCCGTTTGGGTTTCCCGACTGCGGGGACGCTGCTGCTTGAAAGGCTTTTTTTCCCGACTGCGGGGACGCAGTCGGCGACAATGCGGTCGGCTCGCAAACCCACCAATTCGTTGTCCTGATTCAAAAAACACAGGCCATCACCGTTGTGCAAAACCTTGTCGGTTTCGATTTCCATACGGAGCGGGTTGCACCAAACAACCTCGCCAATGTACTCGCCCATCGATTTCGGGGTGAAAGGCGATCCTATGCCCTTCTGCCTGCCGTGGATGAAATAATCGGTGAAACCACGGTTGAAGGATTTTTCGGGATTGATTTCGAACGCTGAGACGGTGCATGCACCGTCTCTACGGGGATGGCCTATCGAGGTCTGCTCCAAATCTGGCCGACGGCATAATATTTCATCCAATTTTTGGCGATAGTAGGCCGTCACATTCTTCACATAATCAGCCTCTTTCATTCGGCCTTCGATCTTGAAACTCGTTATGCCCGCGTCCATCAGTTCTTCGAGATGCGCGCTGTTGTTGAGGTCTTTGAGGCAAAGCAGGTAACGGTTCTTCATCAGCACCTTCCCGTCGGCATCGAGCAAGTCCCAAGGCAATCGGCAAGGTTGGGCGCAAGCACCCCGGTTGGCGCTGCGGTTGCCTATGTATTGACTCAAATAGCACTGTCCGCTATGGCTGACGCAGAGCGAGCCGTGTACGAAAAACTCCAACGGCACGGTGGTCTGCCGACGGATTTCGCGAATTTGGCTAATTGAGAGTTCGCGGCCCAAAACCACTTGACTAAACCCAAGGCTTTCAAGCAATTGCACTTTCTCTACGGTCAGGTTGTCGCATTGCGTGCTGGCGTGCAAAGGAATGGGGGGCAGGTCGAGTTGCAGCAGTTTCGTGTCCTGCACGATGAGGGCATCCACACCCGCATTCCAGCAGTCGTAGGCCATTTTTCGAGCACGTTCCAACTCACTGTCATACAGCAAGGTATTCAACGTAACGTACACCTTGGCATCATACAAGGCGGCGTGTCGGCACAGCCTATCAATGTCTTGAATCGAGTTGCAAGCCTTTTCGCGGGCGCCGAAGTCGGGGCCTCCGATATAAACGGCATCGGCACCGTGATTGACGGCGGCCATGCCCACTTCGCAATCTTTGGCAGGGGAAAGCAGTTCTATTTTTGTCGTTTTCATCTTGCAAAGGTACGCTTTTTCGGCAGGATGCAGAATATTTTTCTAATTTTGCAGGTTATTTTCATCGGAAATGAAAAGTCGCACGCAAGCCATATTGTTCGCCCTGACCGCCGTCTTGCTTTTTGCCTTCACACTACAGCAAGCGACGGGACTCTTTCATTTCAACAAGTTGGAAGGCGTAGTTGAGACCGCCCCAAGACCCACATTCAATGCGGAAAGTTTCTGCCACCGAAGTTTCCAAGACTCCATAGAGCCCTATCTCAAGCAAAACTATGGCTTCCGTGAGCCTTTGACCCGCCTCTACAACCAAACGCAATGGGCCTTTTTCCGTTATGCCCAAGTGGTGGAAGACCAACGCATTGTCATTACCGACGACAACTGGATTTTCGAGCCGTGGACCGTGGAAGAATACTACGAGGGACGCGCCTATTGCAATGGCGAATATTTCGCAGACCATCTATTGGAACACTTTGAAGCCGAGGCTCAAAGGCTGCTGCAAATCCAAAAGCTGTTAGAGCCCTACGGCACACATCTTTTCGTCGCTTTGCTTCCGGGCAAGGAACAGCTCTGCGCCGAACACCTGCCCAAGAACACCCGATATTTCAAGGAAAAGAAAACCACGGCATACGATTTCTACTCGAAACGGCTTGACGAGTTGGGCATCAACAACATCAACTTGGCCCGATACTTCATGCAGATGAAAGACGCGGCCGACTTCCCCCTCTTTCCCCAAACGGGAACGCATTGGAGCAACTTGGCCGCCATTCACGCCGCCGACACCCTCATCCGATATATGGAATGGCTGAGCGACTCCAACATGGTCAACCTGTTGGTGGGCTCCACGTTTCAACGAACCCTGAAGCCCGACAACGACCTCGAAAGCCTGATGAACCTGATTTGGCCCATCCGTAAGAAACCCAACATGTTGGCCAAGGCCTTCAGCATCCCCGACACAACCGCCGTCATGCCGCGACTGCTCACCATTGGCGACTCGTTCTATTGGAACATCCTCAACTTCACTCCCGTGTGGGATGTGTTCAAGGGCGTCCCTTACTGGTATTATTACAGCACCGCCTATTTCAACGACGACGACCTTATGGTGACTCATCATACCAGCGAATTGGACGTGCTTCAAGAGGTCATCGATGCCGACTTCGTCATGCTCTCCTACTCTACGGTCAGCCTCTACAACATGAGCAACGGCTTTAGCGAGGCATTGTTGCGGGAGATGAAACAAAAACAAGAACTGACAACTGTAAACTAAAAACTATAAACTGACAAAAAATGGTATTCAGCAGCAACGTATTCCTACTCTACTTCATGCCAGCCTTTTTCCTGGTCTATTTCCTTATGCCGAAAAAAACGAGGAACTATGTGCTTTTGCTGGCTTCGTTGGTTTTCTACGCTTGGGGCGCCCCTGAGTTTGTCATGCAGCTCATCGCCTCGCTCATCGCCAACTTCTTCATCGTCAGATGGATGTGCAAGACCGAGAAACCCAGCGCACGGAAATGGCTTTGCGGCTTGTCCATCTGCATCAGTATGGGGCTGCTGTTTTTCTACAAATACGGCAACTTCACGATGCAGAACCTCAACGCCCTAATCGGCCTCACGGGACACGCGCCTTTGACGTGGAAACGTATCATACTGCCTATCGGCATCTCGTTCTTCTCGTTCCAAAGCGTCACCTACACCTTGGACACCTACCGGGGCATCAACCAGCCCTTGAAGCGTTTGAGCGACTATATGCTCTATATCACGATGTTCCCGCAACTCATCGCGGGACCTATTGTGCGCTACTGCGACGTGACCCAGCAAATCCGTGAGCGCGAATCGACGATGGCCGACCGCCTGCAAGGCTTCTACCGCTTCGTCATCGGTTTGAGCAAGAAAATCCTCATCGCCGATGTGCTTGGAGCGCGTGTCGATCAAATGTTGGGAGCCGCCGCTCTCGACCCTTCAAGCGTCGGCGACTTTATGGCCCGAATCAGCGTGATGGACACTGGCTCGGCTTGGCTCGTCGCCTTGGCCTACACCTTCCAAATCTATTTCGACTTTGCCGGCTACAGCGATATGGCCATCGGCTTGGGCAGGATTATGGGCTTCAAGTTTCCCGAAAACTTCGACAATCCCTACACCTCGCGCTCCATCACCGAGTTTTGGCGCCGTTGGCACAAGACTTTGGGCACGTTCATTATGAACTACCTCTACATCCCGCTCGGCGGCAACCGCAAAGGCCAAGCACGCACTTATCTGAACCTTTGGATTTGTTTCCTCCTTTCGGGACTGTGGCACGGCGCCAGCTGGAACTTTGTCGTTTGGGGTGCATTGCACGGCTTTTTCATCTGCGCCGACAAGCTCTTCCTAGGCAAGCTGATGAAGAAAATCGGGACGGTTCCTTCGGTGCTGCTCACCTTCATCACGGTCAATGTCATTTGGGTCTTTTTCCGCATCGAGAACATTGGTATGGCCTGGACCTTGGTCACCCGAATGTTCGCCTTCGACTTCAGCGGTTTCGCTTTCGCGGGCAATGCCCAAGTCTATACCATAATGGTCATCGCCGCTGTGTTCTCGTTCCTCACTTTGACCGGCTGGGGCAAGAAATTGGAGCAAAAGGTTTATTACACCGACTACAGCGACCGCCAGCACATCTGGGTGTGGATTGTGGCCATCATCGCCTTCGTCTTTTGTGTGGCCGCGCTCAACGCCACCAGCTTCAGTCCGTTCATCTATTTTAGGTTCTGATTATGAACGTGGAATGTTGAATGAAGAGGAAAAACACATACGACATCATCCTGTTCGCCATCTTGATGGCGTTGCTCTTCCTGCCTATGCTGCAAGCCCATTTCTTGCACATCCCCTTGAAGCCTTTGAATGGCGTCGCCATCGAAACGGAACGGCCCAAGTTTGATTTTGAATCCTATCGTTCAGGGACTTATGCCAAGCAACAAGAGGCCTACCTGAGCCAGCATTTCGGCTTCCGCGAGCCTGTCGTCAGGCTGTATAACCAATATCTTTGGGATTGCTACAAGAAAACCTACGCTCACGATGTGGTGGCAGGCAAAAACGGTTGGCTCTATTACCCACAAAGCGTCGAGGATTATTATGGCACCGAACTGTACCATTGGCATCATTCGGCCAGCGAGGCACGCCAATTTCTCCAAAACGAAGCTAAGTATCTGGACTGGGTGCGCACACTGTTGAAGGAAAACGGCATCGAACTGATGGCTTTCATCGCGCCCGAAAAAGGCTTCCTTTATCCGGAATATCTTCCTGAACGCCAACACGATACGGCAATATTCAACGCCCGTGAATATTTCGACGAGCAATTGACCGCTATGGATTTCCCGCATATCGAGATGACGCGCTGGTTCCAACAGATGAAAGACACGGCCAACCATCTCTTGATACCCCAGACCGGCGGGCATTGGAACTTCTCCTCGGTTTATGCCGCTGATTCGCTGTTCCGTTATATGGAAACCTTGAAAGGCATCCGGTTGCCGCAAATCGAAATCGGGAAGCTGCACACGAGCGACAAATACGCCTACGAAGCCGAAACCGACTTGGAGCAGACCCTCAACTTGGCCCGCCCCATTCGACTTAGGCAACCGATGACTCCTGAGGCCGAGGTCGGCATCAAAAGCGACACCTCGTGCTCAAAGCCCAAGGTGCTTTTCATCGGCAATTCGTTTTTCTGGCGCATCGCGCATTACATTCCCTTGGAACAGGTTTTCGGCGACGTCGAGTTTTGGTATTACTATTCCACAGCCTATTTTGGCGAAGGCCTGAGCAAGACAGAAAAAGTGTTGAAATACAATCTGCTGGAAAAGCTGCTCGACTTCGACTATGTGGTTTGGTTCACCACAGGCAAACAGCTCTATAAAGGCACTTTGGGTTTTGCCGAAAACGCCTTGGTCGCACTCACCATCGGCGACAGCCTGATGATGGCCTACGCCCGTCCCATCGCCGACACGATTCGCCCCGACACCCTGCCTGACGGCACACTGAAGTCGGCACTATGGATGGCCACCAACTACATCAAACACCACCCCGAAGTCATCCCCGAATTGCGCGGCGACAGCCTGCCCGCCTTGCGCAACGATGAAATCCCATACGCCCGCCACACCAAGGACATCCGCAAAGACAGCCTTTGGATGCAAGCCCTTGAAGCACAAGCCTTTTTGCGCTCGGCAACGATGAAAACGATGCTCCACGCCGAAGTGGACCGACTGCGAGCCGGCAAGTCGTTCTACCGCGACCAACAGGCCGAAATACAATTCTCGCTCCGCTGCCAGCAGGAAACGAAAGCCCTGATGGAACGAATGAGGGGCAATCCTGAAACAATGGAAAAGGTGAAAGAAAAAGCCGAAAAATACGGCAAGACCCTTGATAAAGCCCTTGAGGACGACGCCATCTGGCTCATCCGACAGAAATACCGCCTCGACCAGTGCCGCCTCATCGACGACCCCGATGCCAAAATACCTTTGCCTCCCGACTTCTTATTGGAATAATTATTAATTTTGCACCCTCAAACAATTGAAATATGGTCTTCAGCAGCAACGTATTCCTCCTCTACTTTATGCCGGTTTTCTTCCTCGTGTATTTCATCCTGCCGAGGAAAACGCGCAACTATTTCCTGCTGTTGGCCTCGTTGGTCTTCTACGCCTATGGCGCACCCGAGTTCATCATCCACCTCATCGTTTCGGTCATCGCCAACTTCTACTTGGTAAGATGGATGAACAAGACGGAAAAACCCGGGCTGAAGAAACTGCTCTGCGGCATCAGCATTGCCATCAGCATCGGGCTGCTGTTCTACTTCAAGTACGGCAACTTCACGATGAACAACCTCAACGCCGTATTGGGCTGGATGGGTGCGGCACCGCTCAAATGGACCAAGATATTATTGCCAATAGGTATTTCCTTCTTCTCGTTCCAAAGCGTCACCTACACCCTCGACACTTATCGCAAAGTGAACGAACCGATGAAACGGCTGAGCGACTATATGCTTTATATCGTGATGTTTCCGCAGCTCATCGCCGGCCCCATCGTGCGCTATTGCGACATTGCCGACCAAATCCGCAACCGCGAGTCGCTTTATACTGACAGGCTTCAAGGTTTCTACCGCTTCGTCATTGGTTTGGCAAAGAAAGTCTTGATTGCCGACGTGATTGGTTTCCAAGTCGATCAGGTGTTGGGGCCATCGAACTATGATGTTTTGACTTCGGCTCAACTCGCCGACATTGCCAACAAGATAGCCACCATCGACTCGACCACCGCCTGGATTGCCATCTTCGCCTTCACCTTCCAAATCTATTTCGACTTTGCAGGCTACAGCGATATGGCCATCGGCTTGGGCCGTATGATGGGCTTCAAGTTCCCCGAAAACTTCGACAATCCATACGTTTCCACCACCATTTCTGAGTTTTGGCGTCGTTGGCACCAGACCTTCAGCGTGTTCATCAAGAACTATCTGTATTTCCCCTTGGGCGGTAGCCGCGTGAAGACCGAAGGCCGAAAATACTTCAACCTGTGGTTCTGTTTCCTCATCAGCGGTTTGTGGCACGGCGCGGCGTGGAACTTCGTGGTTTACGGCGCGCTGCAAGGTATCTTCATCTGTGCTGACAAGCTGTTTTTGAAGAAATTCAACGAGCGATTAGGCAGGATTCCGAGCGTGTTTTTCACTTTCCTCATCATCGTATTGACGCGCTGCTTCTTCCGCATCGAGCGCATCGACCTGTCGTGGCTCTTCATCAAGCGGCTCTTCGCCTTCGAGTTTGCACCGTTCCACTTCAGCGACAATCCGCATCTCTATGTCACGATGCTTGTGGCGGCCTTCTTCTCGTTCTTCACCCTCTCGAAATTCGGCCTCAAGGTGCAGGACAAGGTCTATTTCACGGAATACAACAAGCGGCAGCATATTATCGCCTTCGTGGTCAGCATCTGCGCTTTCGTCTTCTGCCTCGGCGCATTGAATGCCAGCGGCTTTAGTCCGTTCATTTACTTTAGGTTCTGATTATGAAAAAAAAGCGTCATATCATCTTGTATCTTTTGTTTGGATTTACGGCTTTAATCCTTTTTGCCCCTATGGCTCAGCAAAACCTGGATTTGTTCAGTTTCAAGCAACTAACGGGATACGAAAAGCCGACAGAAAAGCCTTTGTTGTCATCGGAATCGTATCAAAGCGGGGCTTACCAAAAGCAAATGGAAGAGTACCTTCAAGATTATTTCGGCTTCCGCGAACCGCTCATCAGGCTGTACAACCAATGCACCTACGACTTGTTTAGGACCACCAGCAACAATGACGTTGCCATAGAAAAAGACGGCTGGCTTTACCATACCGAAAGCATAGGACAATATTTCGGCACGATGGAAATTTTATTTGGCTTGAACAACCAACAGGTAAAAGAGGAGCTCCTCATCCGTACACGAACCTTGGCTAAGGTCAACGCCATACTAAAAGAATATGGCGTCCACCTCCTCACTTTTTCGTTGCCCACAAAAACATTCGTCTATCCCCAACACCTGAGCTGGCATCCAGCAGGCGACACCACTTTCAATGCCGCCACCTTTTTCCAGAAAGAACTCGAAGCCAAAAACGTTCCTCACATCAACATGGCCCCTTGGTTCAAGCAAATGCAAGACACCACAGGCTTCGACCTCTTCTATTCGAAAGGAAGCCACTGGGCCGCAGGGGCATCTATCGCCGTCGACTCCATATTGAGGTATATGGAGCTTATCGGCGGCAAGCCTTTGGCCAAACTACAATTCGGTGCCCCTTATTCGAGCACCGTCATCCCTTCTGATGACAAGGATTTGGAAAACCTGCTCAACTTGATGCGACCCCTCAAGCACGAACCCATCTACGAATACCCGGTCAACATCGTGACCGATGACAACACATTCTACCCCAAGGTTTGGTTTGTGGGCACCTCGTTCTATTGGTACATGAAACGTCGAGTGTCGTTCGAAGCCTTGTTCAAATCGCGTGACTTCAGTTTTTATGAAGTGTTGTTTTATTCTGACAAGGAGAAGGTTTCCTCTCCCTTGGGCGACATCGACCACCTACGCGAATTGTTGCTACACGATTATGTGGTCTTTTTCAGGGACGGCCCCCAATTGTATCATAAAGGAGTGCTGTTTCCGGGCAATTCGCTCATCAGTTTGTGCATCAGCGAGGAAAGGCTTGAAGAGAAGACCGACGAGGTCGCCGACAGCCTGATTCGGGAATGGGGAGCCCAATCGCACCAAGACAGCATCAAGTACCGCTGGCAAGCCCTTGTCAAACTGCAACAAAACCCCGAACTCTTCGAGGAGCTTCGAGGCGATGCCGTGCCTTCATGCCGCAACCCAAGAATCAACGATGTGTTGGCCGAAAGAGCCCTTCACGAGGACCGCACTTGGAGCTTTCTGCTTTGGGCCAAGGCTCGCAACGACTCAACCGATGCCAAAAAACTCTTTGAAAAAGACACTTACAACATGCTGCACCACAAACCTTTGCTCCGCGACCATGCCTTCTTCACCTCGACCGATTACTTCGACTTCATAGTGGAAGAAGCCGCCGCCGAAAAGTGTCGGCACAACGTGGTGTTCGCCAATGAGAACGAGCTGGTCGACATCGTATGTGCGGAACTGAAGACACGCTTGTGCAATCATGAATTCGACAACGACACGCTGATGAGAGCGGCCTTGATGATGGATGCCATAGTGAACCGACTTGAGAGCGAAAATCTCTTGCAGTCGATTCGCGCCAAGGCAAAAGAGAGGCATGTATCAATCGACAAGATGTTCCGCGACGATGCCGTTTGGTGCTACAACACCCTTGAAAAGAAGCCCGTTTCCATTGATTCCGCCGCCCTCGTCAAGGCTTTCGAATTCTACACTATCGAAAACAAGATCAAACGTTATCCCCCGTCGTTGGAAAGCATCCACAAAAAACGCCTCGAACACGACTTGCCTTTCAGGGTGGCCATGAACAGGGATATCAGATGGATCTATGAAAACCAATAGAAACAGTTATTCCAAGTATTTCTCTGGGTCTTGGTTGAATACATAAAGCGCATCCTCGTCCATCACCTGTTCCAGCGACTTGCCTTGTTGCGCCGCTTTTTCGCCGAGGGCCTGAAGCCACGATGCATCGTTGCGCATGGCCTGCTTGATTTGTCCCAAAACGGCTTCCATTAGGTATTTCTCCGGATTTTGGCCATACACATAACGTGCGTCCTCGTCCATCACCTCTTCCAAGGTCTTGCCTTTTTGGGCGGCCTTTTGTTTCAGGCTTTCGTACCATTCTTCGTTGGTCTCCATCTGCCTTTTGATGGACAGGAGGATGTCGTCAAACTGGCTGGGATTCGTCGACGAAAGCCTTGCCAATGCTTGCGAAAGCAGTCCATGATTGATGTCGTAGAGCTGTGTGGCACTAAGCGAAATCATCACCACATCAGCCCAGTCAAGCTCTTCCATCAGATTGATTTGGCTGACATTATTGTGGTTGGGGTCGTAAAAGATCGTGTTGAAATAATACCAGTAATAGTAGGTCTCGAAAATGTCGTCCATCGGCAAGGTGTAACACATGTTCCAAAAGAACGAGTCGCCCATGGTAATCAGGCGAAGCCTCGAGGCCGTGCTGTCGGGGACAACCTCTATGTCGGCATAGTAGTTCTGCTCGGCGGGCACCATTCCCCAAGCCAAGTTCAGGTTTTGCTCCAAATCGCCGTCCGGATTGCGCATGTCATCAGGATACGCAGGGCCAATCTTGATGTTTGGCGCGTTGATGCCCGTCAGATGCTCCATATAACGGATGATGGAATCGGAGGCGTGGGCGCAGGCCAGATTCGACCAATGCATTCCTCGTTTCGGGAAAAGCGGGTAACTCACCGTATCCTTGATTTGACGGAACCATTGGCAAACATTGATGTGGTTAATACCGTTTTCGGCGAATGCGCGAGGGTAATAGTCGATGGCACGCAATCCATCGCGCTTGACGTATTGCCCGTGGCTTGGCAGATGTTCAGGGTAAACCTCGTCTTTGGACGGACAAATCAGCACGAACAGATGGGTGCCTCGCGCGGCCAACTGGTCCTGCACTTTTTTCAACCGTTGAAGGTCTTTTTGGAATTTCTGCTCCAAGGCAGCATCGTTGTCGGCGTATGAACGGCTCAATTGCCCATAATGGTCAAGGACGGAGTTCTTGCCATAAAGCCATTTCTCCTTTCCGATGGCCACATCCGCCGCGTAGGTTTTCCGAAACAGCAACAGATACTGGTTGTAGAAACGGATTATTGGCTCGTGAAAACCGAAATGGGTGGCCACATAGCTCTCAAGTTGCCTCTGGAACGAGCCATCCTTATAATTGTCGAACGACAATGCTGGCTCCTCGACCTCAACGGTGGCCCCGTCGAGTTTTTTCACATCAAACACGCGAAACTTCTGCTGGACGAGGGGCGCGAAAAGCACCACCATCAAAACAGCGAAAAGCACCATATATACAACATTCTTGTTTTTCATAGCCGTATTATTCCACCACTATCTCATAAACCTTCCCTTCAATATCCGTTTTGTTGTAGGGTATCAGCCCCTGCTCCCAAACGATGGGCGGCCACCATTCGCTGTAATGGTATTCCTGCGTGACGATGGCTTTCATTTGGTTGTTCGGAATCGAGGTGAATTCGTCGTTCATATAGCCCATCACCTGCATCTTGTCGGGGCTGGGGCCGAGCCGCCAGATGATTTCTGTGGGCCTCCACTCGATTTCGTAGTAATACCACGGCTCTTTGAAGGCCTTGTTGCTCATTGGGGCGCGCTCGGTGAGGGCCTTGTAGAGCTTATACCAACGCAGGGTCTCAAACTTGCGTTCCTTGCCGTAAGGGATGCTGTCGATGCCCCACGAGAAATACTTGGGCGAAGGCACGGCCAAGTCCCAGTTGGTGCAGCAATACATCACGTCGTCGTTCAGGGTTTCGTCTTGCTCCACGCAAATCGTGTCGGCGCGGCGACCATAGTAGTTCTTCGGCCAAAACCGCGATGCCTTCACGATTTCGATGTCGATTTCGGAATAATGGTAATCGGGCAGACGCAAGGGATTAGCCGAGTCGTCGTTCTTCTCCACATAGCCGCCTTCGGCCTCGTCGTGACGGCGGTTGTTCCAAGCGTGGTTGTCGCTGTAAATCAGCCAAAAAGCGTAAGTCAAGCCGTTCCAGATGTTCTCCTCGTTGAGCATCACGGGAAACTTGATTTTGCCACGGAATTTGCCGTAGGTGAAGCCTACGCGGGTGCGTATGCCTGTCGATTCTTTGTGCAAATTGTTCGGGTCGTCGTTGCCCGGATTGATGAGGGAGATATAGCTGCCATCGTCGGCGAGGCGCACGGTTTGGCAAGGCGTTTCGGTGGTCACGGGCCAGTTCATCTGCAACTCTGTGCTGTCGAAGCGGTTGCGGTTGGCTTCGTATTGTTCGCGAGTATAGAGATTGTCGCCGCCCACAACATCCTGAATGACGGGAATATTGCGAAGCGTGTATTGTCGGCTCACGGAGCTGAAAAACTGCTCGTAAAGGGCGGAGCGATAAAGGCTGTCGTCGGTGCCGCAATGGCAGTTGGTGCTATCCAGATGGTAGCCGATATGGTTCACCTTCGACTCGTCGATGAAAACGCCCTTGTCCACGGTAATCACGGCGCGGGTCTTCAGCTTGCGTTTCGAGCGTATCATCTTGATATGCTTCGACTTGTGCCGTTCAAACCAGCCGTAAGGGTTCACAAACTGGCCGTTTTCGTCGGTTTTGCCAATAAATTGCACATATTCAGGGATTTCTTTCAAGCCTTCCTCGTCGCAAAGCACCAAAACAAAGCTGTATTCGCCCACGCGCGGGTTGCGTTTCCAGCGGTGGTTCACGTCGCCTTGGTTCTTTTGGTCGTTGATGACCCAAAGGGCGTCTTTGTAAAGTTGTTCGTCCACACTGCAACCATTTTTCTCGGCCTTCTCGATGATGGAGTTGTACCAAAGTTCCTGATTCCGAATGGATTCCATCACCTTGTGGATATGCGCCTCGCTGAAGCTGTTTTCTGAGAGGTCGGCGCCGTAGTATTGCTTTTCGTCGCGTGGGTTGCCCACGATGCGGAAAGCGTCGCGTGTGCGATGCCGCTCGATGGGCTTGAAACCGATGTTCAAGTCCTCCCAGCTGCCGTAAAAATTCTCGTTGGCCAAGGCCGAGGTGTCGGCAAACTTGTAACTCTCGTTTTGGTAGTAAATCTTGTAGTATTTGTATTTCCGCGACAGCGTGAAAAATCGGAATTTGAACATCCCCGAACCGTCTTTGGTCTGGTTCACCGAAGGCAAGGTGATACCTTCAAGGACGGCATTGTCCAAGTCCATATCCATCGTGACCCTACGGCTGCAACCGAAGTTCGACATTGGTCGGAAATAGTTGGTTTTCAACAGTATGAAGCCCAAGAGAAGCAAGAGCCACCAGTATTTTTTGTTGTCATTATCCATAACGATGGTTTTAAGGGACAAAAATAGGCATTTTCGCCCAAACTAAGGAAAAAACAGTCTAATAACTCACAATTCTTTGGGTATAGTCGCCAATCTTCAACAAATAGACCCCTTTCGGCAAACTTGGATGGATGGTCATCCTGTTTTCGCCGGCGGAAAGCAAGCAAGGCACAACGAACACTTTCCTGCCTAACATATCATAAGCGGCGATTTCGGTGGCGGCGAAACACCCGGCATCAACAACGATGTGGATTTCGTCAGAGAACGGATTGGGATAACACTGGAAATCATTCAATTCCGGCTCATCAACAAACATAAAGGCATTCAATTCATCAACGATGGACAGAGGCCTTTCTCTCAAAAACCAGTCAATCACAAGCATACAATAACTCTCCCATATAGGATAGTTTTCCAGATTGTTGAAACGTTCAATCTGATTCGGCACCTCATCACTCAACGTCCGATAGATATAATCATAGTAAGGCCAAGTGTTCTCGTAAGCAAACGTTGTGGCCACCAGCTGGTTGAACCGGCTCGCAAATTCTTCTTTGAAATGCTCGTTCTCCAACAACTTCCTAAAAAACAAAGTTGCCATTCGGCTTGAAGGATAGCTTTCATCGCCATCGTAAGTGGCATTGGCAAAAACATCGAAAGACAGAATTTCAAGACAAGCATCGCCATCAAAGAAAATCCACCGCCACTTGCTATCGCCCTGTTGCCACATCCTCGTGTTGGAGGCAGGCCAGTCAATATTGGCGGCAAACAGCTCAAACACGTAATAGTCAATGAAGTTGGATATATCTATATGTGCCATTGCGTAGGCATATTGTTCTTCATCGGTGAGGTCGGCTTGTTGCATCCATGCGAAAAGGGCATCGTAATTGCTGATATCGCCACATTCAAGTTCATGCCAAGCGTTGATAATGGTCACGTCGTCAGGGTCGATGCCAAAATGGTCTTCCAGAAACCGCTCATCCGTTTTTTCAGCCACATAATAAACGCCCCAATACTCACCATTAAGGAACAACACTACAGGCCTGGAGGCTTGAAACTCCATGTTGAGATGCTGTGCGATACGGCTGCAAATGTAATCCTTGCAACCAGAACCGTTCCATGCTGCGCCGTATGGCTTCAGGCAGAGACGCTTGAAATTGTCAAGAGGCAAGTTCTCGAAAAACCTATGCTTCAGCCGTTTTTTACCATACTCCTCGCGGGCATAGATTTGCAATCCCTTT
Organism: uncultured Bacteroidia bacterium; assembly: GCA_902769875.1. GTDB lineage: Bacteria > Bacteroidota > Bacteroidia > Bacteroidales > F082 > Limimorpha. The sequence continues at coordinate 34,267 of CACXQV010000022.1, read as the reverse complement.
TGGCTACGCCACCGTGATTGTTTTCCATGTGTCCTCAGCCCTATTTGCTGATTGACACCACTGTTGTCAAGCTCATAGAACTCGAAGTTGCTCAAACGCTCCCATTCACGACCTTTCATAAAGTAATTGCCCGTGAAATAAGGATTCAGTGAGTCAAAATAGAATCCTGGCACAAAAATCCCCGTCTCATAACCAAACAAGGCCAACGAGTCGGAGCAAAGCGAAACGGCAGGCAGCCCGTGTGTGTCGCAGCCCAATGATCGTATGAAATAACTGTTGGTTCTCACCCCACTGATGCAGCTGTCGTTCTCGTCGAACACTGCCGCACGGATTACGATGCAATGCCCAACCGAATCGGGGAGATAAAAATCCTGCTCGGGACAATTGATAATAGTATAAATATCCGATTTTGAATACAAGTTTTCATCCAACAGCAAAGGCTCCACATAAACCGGCGACTCAGCCGTCGGACGGTTGCCGTTGGTGGTGTAGCGAATGTGGTTTTGCGAATAATAATTGTACAACTCCAACGAAAAAACATCCTCGTAGAACCCGCCGGAGGCCGAGAAAACAACCGTGTCGTTTTGGGCTTTTGCGGAAATGGCGACAAAAAACAACGTCAATATGATGAACGGCAGTTCCTTCATTCCAAAACCTGAAATAATGTCCTTCAACCCTTTGTTCATTTCAGTATCCAATGATTTGACCTGCAAAAATAGCAATTTTTATGACAAGAAACATAATTTAGCCACTTGAATACTTGACATTCTCATTTTTATATTATTTTTGCAGTTCCAACATATCTAAAACTATTACATTATGAAAAGATTAGCTTTTGTTACCTTGTTGTTAGCCACTTTGATGGGCTGCAAGCAAACCGATTGGCGCGAACCCTACACGGGCTCTTTCGATTTCATGTGCCGAAAAAGCCTCGTGAGCATGTGCCAAGACCCCTCCTCTCCTGACTGCAATGACGGGTGGATGGAAAGCCAAATTGACACCACTTATTACACTTACAATGTGGTCAAGCAGGATGCAGACAGGGTGAAAATCCAAGTTGGGTCAATGACCTTAATCCCCATCATCAACAAAAACGGGAACTTGGAGTTCCCCGCCTCAGAATACGACTTGGGCGGCAACAACAACTACACCGGACATTACGTTGGCACTGATTCCATTATCCTTGACATCACCAATGGTTTGACTGGCATGTACACGAAATACCAAATCGTCGGAACGCGAAAACGTTGAAAACAGATGGGTTTTGGAAAAACAAAAACGACCACCAGATTTGATGGTCGTTTTTGTTTTGGGATGATCTTTCGATTATTCCACCACTTCCTCTTCCACGCGGAGCGGCTTGGGCTCGCCCTTGCGGATGTCGAGTTCGTCGATCAGGTTGGTGGCGCCGGCATACTTGTCGATGATGAAGAGCACATAACGCACATCCACATTGATGGTGCGCTGGAGTTTCGGCTCAAAGTTGACGTCGCCGCTCATGGCTTCCCAGTTGCCGTCGAAGGCGAGGCCGATGAGTTCGCCCTTGCCGTTCATGATGGGGCTGCCTGAGTTGCCGCCGGTGATGTCGTTGGTCGAAAGGAAGCACACGACGAGTTCGCCGTTGTCGTCGGCGTAGGCGCCGAAGTCCTTCTTCTCGATGAGGTCGATGAGGCGCTTGGGAGCGTCAAACTCATAGTCGCCGGGCACATACTTTTCGAGGATGCCGTTGGCGGTGCAGATGTAGTCGTAATGCACGGCATCGGCAGGCATATAGTCCTGAACAGAACCATAGCTCATTCTCATCGTCGAGTTGGCATCGGGATAGAGGCTCTTGCCGGGTTGGGTGGCGGCGTAATACTCACGCAGGCCCTTCACGAAGATGTGGTCGTTCTCGCTCACGGCTTGCATGGCACCACGATAGTCGGCCATGTGGTTCATGATGACTTCCATCATCGAGTTGTTCATGATGTAGGCATAATCCTTGCCGATTTTCTTCGGGTTGGGTTTCTCCAAGAAAGCCTTGATGTTTTCGGGCGTGGCGAAGATGGAGTTGGTGTAGACCTCATCGGCGAAAGCGTCGATGTCGCCCTTGAACTTCTTGTCGATAATCGAGTAGATTTCAGGAAGTTGCTCACCCTTGAAAGCGTTCTTGTAGGTCTTCAGCAGCTCGGCAAAGATTTTCTTTTCCACTTGCGGGTCGGTCTCCTCGAAGAAGCTCTCGACAGGCATTTCCTTCAACATTGTCAAAGCGGCTTCTTGGCCTTCCTTGTCCTTGCTCTGGAAGGCTTGATAGTAAGCGGCAAACTGGGCAGCGATGCCAGCAGGACCGGCACCGGCAACGAAGTTGGGATAATAGATGTATTTGGCCACTTCGCCCATGGTCTTGTAAGCATTCTTGAGGTTCGGGAGGGCTTCCTTGTATTCGGTCTTGTTGTTCTTGTTCACCCAATTGGTGAAGTCCTTTTCAAGGGTCACCTTGCTTTCGCTCACCTTGTTCTTGCGGAGCATCTTGCACTGGCCGATGAAGTTCTTCCAAGTGTTGGCCAAGCCGGCATGGTTGTCGGCATACATCAGGTTGATGTGGTCATCGACTTTCATATATTCTTCCATGGCAGCCAGTTGCGTGCCGAAGATGTCGATGATGGCGGGATAGAAGGTGTCCACATTATAGTCGATGCCGTAGCTCGACATGTAACGCTCGGTGCTGCCCGGGAAGCCCCAAATCATGGTGAAGTCGTCCTTCTTCACACCGTCAAGGCTGATGGGCAGGTGGTGCTTGGGCGTCAGCGGCACATTGTCCTTGCTGTAGGCGGCCGGTTGACCGTCCTTGCCGGCATAGACGCGGAAAATCGAGAAGTCGCCAGTGTGGCGGGGCCACATCCAGTTGTCGGTGTCGCCACCGAACTTGCCAATCGAAGAGTTGGCCACGCCCACGAGACGCACATCGGGGAACACTTGATAGACAAACATATAATACTCGTTGCCCTCAAAGAAGCCTTTGATGACGGGGTTGTACTTGCCATCTTCCGAAGCGGAAGTTTCCAACTCCTTGATTTTCTTGCGGATGGCGGCTTGTTGGTCTTGATAGTCCATGTCGTCGGTCACCACACCGAGGATGTCCTTGGTCACGTCTTCCATGCGGATGAGGAAGCTGGCGGTCATTTCGGGAGCGGGCAGTTCCTCGCCGTAGTTCTTGGCCCAGAAGCCGTCTCTCAGGTAGTCGTGCTGGTCGGAGCTGAGCTTTTGGATGGCACCGTAGCCGCAGTGGTGGTTGGTGAACAGCAAGCCGTGTTCGCTCACGATTTCACCCGTGCAGAAGAAGCCGCGCGGCATGGCATCGCTGCCAAGGCCCACGATAGCGTCTTTCAGACTCGATAGCGTCTTTCAGACTGCTGTGGTTGATGCTGTAAAGCTCTTCAGGGGTCAGTTGCAGCCCCATCTTCTGCATGTCAACATAGTTCAGGCGCTCGACAAACATCGGGAGCCACATGCCTTCATCGGCATACACGCGACCCACCGAAACCATGATGGCCATCGCGATGATTCCTAATACTTTTTTCATTGAGTAGAGTTTAAATTATTGTAATTCAGATAATTGTTTCTAATCAAAACAGATTTGAGCCTGCAAATTTACAAAAATTTAGGATTGAAAAGAAAGAAGATGGTGTTTTTGTGCAAATGCATAATGGGATTGCCGCAGAAAAACACCCGAAATTTTCGCTTATTTCTCCCCGAAAGCACTTTTTACCCATTTCGGGGACAAATAAAGGGGTGCTTATTTCTCCCCGAAATACCTTTTTTGTCGTTCAGGGAAAAATAAAGGGGTGTTTATTTATCCGTGAACGAACTTTTTTGTACCTTTGCGGAAAAATAAAGACAGAAAAAATGAGTGATATTATTGGAAGAAGCACTGAAATTGAGGAACTTATGCGTCTATATCGCGGCAGCAGGCCCGAATTTGTCGCCGTCTATGGTCGCCGCAGGGTGGGCAAAACCTATCTCATCAAGGAATTGTTTATGGACAAAATGGCTTTTTACCACACGGGAATGTCGCCGATGGATACCGAAAACGCCAACATCCTACAAGACCAACTGAAAAGTTTCTACAACTCGCTTGTCAGTTACGGCTGGGAGCCTTCCGAACCGCCCAAATCGTGGCTCGAAGCCTTTTATATGTTGATGAAACTGCTTGAAAGCAAGGCTGATAAGAAACGTCAAGTGGTTTTCATCGACGAACTGCCTTGGATGGACACGCCGCGCTCAAGGTTCCTCTCCGCGCTCGAATATTTCTGGAACTCGTGGGGGTCGGGGCGCGACAACCTTATGCTCATCGTGTGCGGCAGCGCCACCTCGTGGATGGAGAACAACCTCATCAACAACTACGGCGGGCTTTATGGTCGGCTCACTTACGAAATCAAACTCTATCCTTTCACCTTGGGCGAATGTGAGGCCTATTTCAAGGCCAACGACCTGCGGCTGAACCGCTACGACATCATCCAAGCCTATATGGCCGTCGGCGGCATACCTTATTATTTGGGCTTCTTCCGCAAAGGCCTGAGCCTCGGGCAAAACCTCGACCTGCTCTTTTTCGCCAAAAACGCCAAACTGAAGAACGAATTCAACCGTTTGTTCGCCTCATTATTCACGAAACCAACGGATTACAAGAAAATCGTCAGTCTGTTGGCCACCAAGCATAGCGGCTTCACCCGCGACGAGATTGCCAGCGCAACGGGCATCCAAAAAGGCGGCGGATTCTCAAAGATGCTGGCCGCCCTCGAAGCCAGCGACTTCATCACGCGCTATGTGCCTTTCGGCTGCTCGAAACGCGAAGAGCATTACAAATTGGTGGACAACTTCTGCCTGTTCCACTCGAAATTCGTTGCCAATGGCGACATCACCGACCCCGAATTTTGGGAAAAGAACCAAAACGCGCAAAGGCTGTCGGCTTGGAAAGGCATCGCCTTCGAGGAAGTTTGCCTGAGCCATATCCAACAGATTAAGAACGCTTTAGGCATCGGCTCTGTCACTTCGAGCGAGTCGGCGTGGAGCTTGCGCGGCGACGACGAAACCGAAGGCACACAAATCGACCTGCTCATCGACCGCGCCGACCGCGTGGTGAACCTCTGCGAGATGAAGTTCTACAAGGACGAATTCACCATCGACAAGGCCTACGACGCGAAGTTGCGCCACCGCACCCAAACCTTGATTGACCGCCTGCCCCGAAACCGCAACGTACATCTCACATTGATAACTACTTACGGCCTAACCTACAACGAATATTTCGGTCAAATCCAACAGTTGGTCACAATGGACGCGCTATTTGGATGACACAATTTGCCCTACGATTCAACAAGAAACCTTATCTTTGCCGAAAATTTCCCCAAATGGAAGACAATTACCAACTCATTACGAAAACCGCCGCCGGACTTGAAGACGTGCTGGCCCGCGAAATCAAGGCCTTGGGTGCCAAAAACGTGCGCTGTATGCACCGCGCCGTCATTTGCGAAGGCAACAAAGAACTGATGTACCGCATTAATTACGAGGTGCGCACCGCGCTGAAAGTTTTGAAGCCTTTCAAGAACTTCTTCGCCAAAAATCCCGACGACCTTTATAAACAAGTAAAAGAAATCAACTGGTGCGAACTGTTCCGCACCGACCAGACTTTCTGCGTCGATGCCGTGACGAGCGGGCGTTTCTTCACCCATTCGCAATACGCCGGCCTGACGATGAAAGATGCCATCGTCGACCAGTTCCGCGATGTGTACGGTTTCCGACCCAATGTCAACACCTTGAATCCCGATTTGAGGATTAATTTGCATATCCGCGAGGACAAGGTGACCATCCTTTTCGACAGTTCGGGAGAATCGTTGCACCACCGTGGCTACCGCAAGCAGGTCGACAAGGCACCGATGAACGAGGTGCTGGCGGCAGGCCTCATCCAACTTTCGGGCTGGAAAGCCGACTGCAATTTCCTCGACTGCATGTGCGGCTCGGGCACCCTGCCCATCGAGGCGGCGATGTACGCAATGAAGATTCCGCCAGGCTACTACCGCAAACAATGGGGTTTCATGAAATGGGACGACTACGACGCCGAGCTTTGGCAGCGCATCCGCACCGAAGCCGATGCCAACATCTGCGACTTCGACCACGAAATCTGGGCTTCCGACCATTCGCCGAAAGCCATCGCCATTGCCGAAGGCAACATCAACTACGCCCACTTACAGCACGACATCCATCTGATGAAGAAGGACATGCACGACATCACCCCACCCGAAGGCGGCGGCATCCTCATCATCAACCCGCCCTACGGCGACCGCCTCGAAGAAGACGACATCGACCAACTCTACGAGGAAATCGGACACACGCTGAAACACAACTTCCAAGGCTTCCAATGTTGGCTCATCACCGACGATGCCGTGGCCCTGCGCCACGTCGGCCTGAAGCCCACAGCCAAAATCCCCGTTTGGAACGGCCCGTTGGAATGCCGCTTCGTCCGCTTCGACATTTTCGAAGGCTCACTCAAGGACAAAAAAGCTCGCGAGGCTGAGGAAAACAAATAGCCGAAACCCTGAAATCCAGGGCTTCGGCTACATTATCAGACAATCAAATTTGAGTCTTTTAGAAATACAAATCACGCTCGCCGTTCTTTATCCGCTCTATGCGGTTCTTCAATTCATCCAAGAACTTCGGGTCAACGTTCTTGAAGTTGTTCTCGATGCACTTCCAGCCTTTGGCGGCTACTTATGGCATAATTTTTGTTATTTTGTTTAGCAAGTCAATCCCAAACATTTAACGCTATGAAAAGATTTTTGCTTTATCTCTTAGTTTTTGTTACGCTTCCTGCAATGGCCCAATACCGAGGTCATGGAGGTCACGGACATGATGGTCATAATCATCAAGGTCAAGCCTCGTCACTTACCATTGTCGCACCCCATCACCAAACGTTTTGGCTTTTCGTCGATGATGTGCTGCAAAACGAGCAATCGGTACACTCCATTCGTATCAACAACCTTTGGCCTGACGAGTTTTACATCCGTGTGGAACTTGACAATCGCGAGCAAAATTGCCTCGGTCAATTCATCGACTTGCACTATCCCCAAGGTTTCAGAATCATCGAACATCGCGGCTTTTATGGCTTGGAACCTACACAAGGCGACATCCGTCCCGAGTTAGTTATGAACCTGAACATAGGCAACATCATGCCAGAACCACCCATGCCCCCTACGCCACATGAAGAAATGGTGATTCCTGTACCTGTTCCACCAATACAGCCAGAACCAATGGGTATGTCACCCAAAGACTTTGGCGAAGCCTATGCGATGATTCAGCGCGAGAGTTTCGATGACACTCGCCTTACAATTGCCAAACAAGTGGTTGTAACCAACAAGATGATGGTCAACCAGATAGCACAAATAGCAAGACTATTCTCTTTTGAGAACAATCGGCTGGAATTTGCCAAGTTCGCCTATCCCTATTGCATCGAGAAAAACAAATACTATCTACTTTATGACGTATTTGACCACGATAGTTCGAAACTTGAATTGAACGAGTATATCCAAGGATTGTGATTACTAAAGGCTCAACATAAAAAAAGAGGGGGTATCCATTCTTTCCCCCTCTTTTAATATTAGTTAATCGCAATTGAAAGCGGTTAGAAATACAGGTCTCTCTCGCCGTTCTTGATGCGCTCAATACGGATCTTCAGTTCATCCAAGAACTTCGGGGCGACGTTCTTGAAGTTGTTCTCGATGCACTTCCAGCCTTTGGCAGCGACTTCAGGAGTGGCGTAGTCCACCAAATATTCGCTCAAAGTGAGGATGGCATTCGGCGTGCAGTAGCGCTTGATGAAGCCCGGCACACTGAATTCCATAAAGTGCTCGCCCGTGCGACCCAGACGGTAGCAGGCGGTGCAGAAACTCGGGATGAAGTCGTGGTCGAGGAGCTTGTCGATGATGTCGCCCAACGAGCGGTCGTCGCCGATCTTGAACTGCTCTCGGTGCAGGTTCTGGTCCTCCTGCTTATCGCTGTTCTTCTCCTCTTCCTCGTGGTGATATTTGTAGTCGCCAATCTGCAAGTTGGTGCCGCCGTCGATTTGCGAAATGCCGTATTCGATGGCCTTGGCGCGGAAAGCAGCATCCTCACGGGCGGTCAAAATCATACCCGTGTAAGGCACGGCCAAGCGGAAGATGGCGATAATTTTCTCAAAGGTCTCATCATCAACAAAATACTTCGTGTCGATGTTCAGACCCGATGCGTCCTTGATGCGCGGGAACGAGATGGTGTGCGGACCCACATTGAAGCAAGCCTCCAGGTGGTTGGTGTGGCGGATCATGGCCAGCACCTCGTAACGCCAATCATAAAGGCCAAAAAGAATACCCAAGCCGTTGTCGTCGATGCCGGCCTGCTGGGCGCGGTCCATAGAAGTCAAGCGGTAGTTGTAGTCGCCTTTCTTGGTGTTGGCGGGGTGGTATTCATTATAAATCTCTGGGCAATAGGTCTCTTGGAAAATCTGATAGGTGCCGATGCCCGCCTCTTTCACGATGCGGAAACCTTCCACATCAAGCGGTGCGGCATTAATGTTCACACGGCGAATGCTGCCCTTGCCTTTCTTGGTGGCGTAGGTAACTTTCACGGTATGGGCAATATACTCAGGCGAATACTTCGGCGACTCGCCATAGACGAGGATGAGGCGCTTCTGGCCGTCGTCTTCGAGAGCCTCCACATTGCGGATGAGTTCCTCATCGGTCAAAGTGGTACGGATTTGTTCCTTGTTCGAGGAACGGAAACCGCAATAAACGCAGTTGTTCACGCAGTAGTTGCCCACATACAAGGGGGCAAACAGCACAATGCGGTTGCCGTAGATGCGGCGTTTCAGTTCGCGGGCGCCTTCCTTGATTTCCTCCACCAATGCGGGGTCGGTGGTGTTGACGAGGACGGCGGTCTCCTCCATCGTCAGGCGGTTCTTGTCCAACGACTTTTGGATGATTTCGCGCACACGCTCAGGCGTGCTTTTCGTGTTGTTGATGTAGTCCCAAATCTCTTCCGAGGAGATAAACGGGCGGTTCGGCTCGTCGGGGATGCGGCATTTTTCGGGATGGAATTGCATAACTTTATGATTTTTAGAATTTAATGAGCAGTTTTAAGCAAAGCCGACTTCACCTCGATGCCTTCGATGCGACCCAACTGACCCGTGAGGGAACCAATCTCATCGGTTGTGCCTTCGAAAAGTTTCCCACATAAATAAGGACTGAGCCTATTCTCCTTTCCATTTGAATGTCCTCCGGATCAGATGATTATGATTCCCGCAGCGGCCTTGATGTCAACGCTTTGTCTTCATCTCAGCGTGGTGCGGCTTGATTTTGCGGCGGCAAAATTACGATTTTTTGAACAAATGGTTCAAAATAATATGATTAATATGGATTTTTTGCTTGTTGGCAGGGGTTTACACCGCCTGCCTAATTTCTGTCGTCCCTGCGGGACTGATTCAATACTCCACCTTATCCTGTTTCGCTTCCCAAGCGCGGAAGGTGCGAATGGCTTCGTCGCGGAGCAAAGGAATGGCAGGCACGGTGCGCGATTCCTGATGTTGCTCCAACTCCTTGTAAATGAAATCATCGGCGAAGTCGATGGCGGCGGCATCCTTTTTCGTGTTGCCATAGTAGATGCGCTTGATATGCGCCCAATAGATGGCACCGAGGCACATCGGGCAAGGCTCGCAAGAGGTGTAGATGACGCAATCCGAGAGATCGAAAGTGCCGAGTTTGCGGCAAGCCTGACGGATGGTGTTCACTTCGGCATGGGCGGTGGGGTCGTTGTCGCGGGTCACGCTGTTCGAGCTGCCTGCAACGATTTCTCCGTTCCTCACGATGACGGCCCCGAAGGGACCGCCACCGTTTTTCACGCTTTCGTCGGCGAGGCGGATGGCCTCGCGCATAAAAGTTTTATCTTGTTCTGTGATGTTCATAGCTGTGTGTGTTAGTGCAGGGACTAACGTCGCCTGCTTATTGATTTGTCGTCCCTTCGGGCAGGGGTTTACACCGCCTGCCTATATCGCTGTCGTCCCTTCGGGCAGGGGTTTACACCGCCTGCCTATATCGCTGTCGTCCCTT
>CACXQV010000022.1:0-24153 GCA_902769875.1 uncultured Bacteroidia bacterium | reverse complement strand
GTCCCTTCGGGCAGGGGTTTACACCGCCTGCCTATATCGCTGTCGTCCCTTCGGGCAGGGGTTTACACCGCCTGCCTATATCGCTGTCGTCCCTTCGGGACTCCTTTACTTCCTATATCTCGCCTCCAATTCTGCACGATACTTCTCGGCAATACCTTTTGCCAAAGCCACGCCATCACCTTGAGGCTCAGCACTGAAAGTGCCAAGTCGCTCGCGCCACCATTGGCCCTCGTATTTGCAGATGCGATCGTGGTAGGCCTTCTCATCGAAAGGTCGACCCGCTTCGATGGCGGCATCCACATCCTTGAAGAATTCCTTCCAGCGGTAGGCGTAATAAGTATCAGTGAGGCCCGCCCAAGCGCGGCTGGCGTATTCGTTGAGCAAGGCATCCTCCTCGCCCCAAGTGGTGATGATGTTGCGGGCATTGCTCTCGAAATAGTCCTTGTCCTCCTCCGTCGTGCCAATGGCTCTTGCATCGCGAATCCAACGACCAACCAAAAATGCGCTTTCAGTTGCAAGGATAGCATCTGTATCGTCGAGGATGTTGGTCATCGTTTGCTCGATTTGATGAAGTTTTTCGTAATCGCCTTCGCGATAGGCTTTTACATAATCTCCGTAAAGGTCGCTGAAATAGTTGCCCAACAGTTGCCTCGTGATGTTGACCACATCAAAATGGCGCGTGCGGGTGTTGCAGTCGGCGGCCAACAAATCATCTAACACATCCAACAGCGTGATATTGTTGTACAGATAAGTCGGCGCGACATAATACTGGCGAAATTCATCTATGTTGCCCATCGTCGGCCTCTGGTTGATGCGCACGGTCTGGCCCGGCGACGACACCTTATTATATACGCTGTCGGCGAGCAATTTCCAAGCGGCTCTCATATTGGGGTCTTCCTTGCCGGCGCGTTGGTCGGCGAGGCGTTCAACCCAAGCGTCCACATCCTTCGTGAGCGGGTTGTCCCAAGCCTTCTCGAAAACGTATTCATACATAAACGGATTGCAGTCGAAGCCCTCAAGCGTGGAACCGATACCGACGAAGTTGTCGCCACCTTTTTCGAAGGCGCGTTCAACCCTAACATTCACGGTGTCAAGGTTTCCGGCCAACATAGAGTTGCCGCCAAAGTTGCCGAGATAGCACCAAATGTATGGCACGCCATAATAGGAATTGGTGCGTTCCCAAATCGGCTGACGCTCGCAGTAGTAGTCGAGGAGCAGGCGTTTGTTCTTGTCAAATGAAGTGATGTAGGCCTCAATGCGGTTGCCGATTTCCCAATATTGCCGCTCGTTCCAGAAAAGCCAAGTCATCTCCAACCAAGTGGCTTCGGGGTCGGCGGCTTCGAGGGATTCATACACCTGACGGCTCACGCGAGCGAGATATTCAGGCTCCCAACTCGGCGGAATCATCTCGTTGAAGATGTCGATGCCATAGATATGGTCGGTGCCATAAAACTCAATCTCTTTCTCGATGAACTTCTTCTGGATTTGTGAATACAACTCGCACTCGGGATCGAGGAACTTGCACCAACAGGTGCTGTCGAAGCCTGCCCAGTCGCCCAACGAGGCCAAAGGCGCATCGGGATAAATCCTTGTGATGCAGGGCGGAACGTGGCCGGCAAAGCCAGGCAAAACCGGTTTCATATTCAATTCTCGCTCACGGGCCACGATTTTCTTTTGCAGTTCCTTTTGGTTTTCGAGCCACGACATCGGCAACGGCCCACCCCAGCGGTCGATGTTCTGCATACGGTGCCACGGCAGGTGCGCCGGACCCGTGAAATAGCTGCGGATTTCCTCGTCGGTGAGGCCGAAATCGCTCCACACCTCATACCAAACAGATTCTTGTCCTGTGATGGCCAAGGGCAAGTTGATTCCGTTGAGCGCCATCCAATCGATGAAATGCTCCCATTGCGACCAATTCCACCAAGGCAAAGTGTAGCCGAAAGTGCAGTAATTCAGGAAGAAACGGTCAGGCACACGGGCACTCAGGCTGACTTTTTCAGTCACCTTGGGCATCGCGGCGGGAATCTGCAAAGGATCTTCGATGAACCATAAATATTGCGCCTTGCAATAATATTTCAGGTAATGGTTCAGGCCCACGGCCATGCTGTTGGCGTTGTTGCCTCGAATGATGAGCTTGTTGCCCTTCGTCTCGATTTCAAAACGGTCGATGGTGTCGTTTCCAAGTCGTTCAATGACAATGTTTTGCGAATATTCAGGCACCACGCGGTTCACCAATCCGCGTATGGCGACAACTTCGGGGTCGGTTTCCTTTTTCGTGCAGGAAACGCAAAGCACGAGGCTCAAAAGAGCAATGAGATAGCGATTTTTCATGGCATTGAGGATTTATTGGGGCAAAGGTAACGTTAATTTTTCTATTTTTGCGCCCATGTCGAAGAAAAAGTTTTATGTGGTTTGGCAGGGACGCAATCCGGGGGTTTACGACAACTGGGAAGCCTGCCAAAAAGAGATAGATGGCTTCAAGGGAGCCAAATACAAGGGCTTTCCCGACCAAGCGAGTGCCGAAAACGCCTTCCGCGAAGGCTCCGAAAACCATTGGGGGAAAGACGCGCAAACAATTCCCACAATCGACCTTGATAACGTTGGCGAAAAGCCCGTCAGTCCCGCCATTGCCGTCGATGCGGCTTGCTCAGGCAATCCGGGCAAGATGGAATACCAAGGCGTTTTCGTTGACTTCAACACCCAACCCGCCACTACGGCCAGGCTGTTCAAAAGCCCCGTTTTCCCCAACGGCACCAACAACATTGGTGAGTTCCTGGCCATCGTCCACGCCTTGGCATGGCAAAAGCAGAAGAAACTGAGTTATCCCATCTACAGCGACTCCGTCAACGCGCAACTGTGGATCCGGCAGAAGAAATGCAAGACCAAGCTGCAACGCAACGCCCAAAACGAGAATCTCTTCGAGTTGGTCGAGAGGGCAGAGAAATGGTTGGGCGAAAACGCCATCTCGGTGCCCGTCTTGAAGTGGAAAACCGAAATTTGGGGCGAAATCCCCGCCGATTTTGGTAGGAAATGAAAAATTGCATACTTTTACCGCCCGAAATGTAGATACAAGATGCTGAAATTCGATTCTTTCTATTTCCAATGCCCGCATTGCCAAGCATGGTTGGAAGGCCGCAACCTGAAAGCCGAATTGGTCAATCAGTCCATCTTGTATTCCGATGGCAAGGTGCTGAACGACAACTATATCACCACGCCACAAAAGATGATTATGTGCCCCTCGTGCGGCCATATCTTCTGGGTGGAAAACCCTGTTGAACCTTTCATCACTTACGACAGGCCCGAAGCTGAGGTGTATTCGTGGAACACATGGCGTTTCTTCGGCATCAGTTTCTCCGACAACAAAGGCAAGTTGGCCCTCATCAACCACTACAAGACCTTTTTGAAGAAAAGCCACTACGACCCAAGGAAAGAGATTTATCTGCGCCGTTTCCTTTGGTGGGCCTACAACGACCTGCACCGCAACCACCAACACGTAAGGCTGAGATATTTGCTCAATGGCTTCATGAGTTTCGGCGTTTGGCACTGCAACCGCAAATTAATCCTCGAAGGCGAGAAGCTCTTCCTGAAGAACTACAAGGACTTCACCGCCAACTTGGACCGGCTTTTGGCCCTGCTCGAAAAGCACCCCGACGAGCAAATCGACCTTGAGTTGCCAGAAATCTACCGCGAGCTCCGGCAATTCGACAAGGCGAAGGAATTGCTGGAAAAGGTGGGCAGCCGCACCCATTTCACCAACGAGCTCTTGCGCCACTCCAGATGGAAAGACGCGCGAGTGTTCATGGTTTCGGGATAAAACAAAAACGAGGGCAGTTTTGCTGTCCTCGTTTTCTTATGCTTAAATTGATGTATTGTATCATTCGGGACCCCAAGCACCGCCACCGGTGTGTGTGTCAATATGCCATAAATAACGAGTGTAAGTAACTACATGTACATGCTTGCGCACACCCATATACGCACACGCCCAATATCCCGGAATATTAAGAATATCTGGGGTACAATCCTCATCAGCATTGAATTCATGGGCATGATAGTGTTCGTTGCAATACGGACCATAGGGCCACATTTCATAACCATGATTACAATAATAAAGTGGATGTTGGCAACGGGTTGGATAATATGGACAATTAATTGGATCAACAAAATCCCTACTATTAAGATTGTCAGGATTAATCACATTAACAACCGTAGGAATCCACTCTTCCGAATCTACATTTGCATTCGTGACCGTCTTTTTGCACGAACTGAGGCCCAACACCGATGTAATCACCAGGCCCGCCACCAAAAAAGTCATTACAAATTTCTTCATAGTTGTGTTGTTTTTATTATTCAATAACCATTTATGCATTAATTCAGGCGGCAAAATTAAGGATATTTTTCGTGCCAGCAATGTTTTTTTTTGTTTTTCTCAAATTAATATTGATATTTCTTTCCAAGCAGGTTGAATTGAAGGCAAACTCCTCCATAGAAGTGCTTGAAATCCTTCACGCTGGCCTGCAAACGCAGATGCTGCCAAAGCAACATATCCGTACCAAGAATGAATTCGTTGCCCGTATACTCGGCCATTAGCCTCCACTGGGGGAAAAACGACGGCCTGAAGGTGATGCCGCCCACCACGCCGTTCCATTTCGAATTGTAGCCTCTGTAGAAATGGCGGTAGGCAAGCGTCAGGCCCAGCTCGTTGCCCTTGAACTCGAAATGCTTGGTTGCCGCAACGTAGAAATTCTGGAAATAGAGCTGCACTTCGTGATGGTCAGGGAAAAAGGCTGAAGTCCAAATATCGTTGCAGCCGATGGCCACGGCAGGATGGTATTTGCCTTCCTTCAAGGGCCTGATTTTCACCGAGGCGTAACGGTCCTTGCTCCAGTTGACGATGTTGCCTTGGTCATCCTTACGATAGATGCGCTCAGTACACACATAACTCATTTCCAGCCAACTGAAGGGCGTGAGTGCGACGTAATAATCGAAGGTGTTATATTTTTCGCCTTGATAGAGGAAACCCGTGTCGGGTGTCATAGCCTTGTTGAGGAAATGCGCCCCGATGAAGGCATCGCCCTCGTGGTTCATCTCGCCAGAAGGGATATGAGACAGTCCCGAAATGCCCGTATATTGCTGGGCTTGAACCGTTTGTGGCAACCACCACAAAAGCAATAATGCAGCTATGGTACGAAGGTGTTTCATTTTTTCGTCTTTTCTTTGATGATGAAATCGGGTTCCATGTTATGGCTGCCCCAATGCAGCAGGTCGCGGCTGAACCAGCCGTCACGCTCGTTTTGCTCGGGGTCGGTGAAGTACATCCTATTGTTCAATTGCCTGTACATCACCGTATAGGTCATGCGGAAGTTGGAGGCGGGACGTATGTTCACCGCCCTGTGGGTGCGGCGATAGGGCGGAAGCATGATGACAACCTTGAAACCGCCGTCGAAACTGAACTTGTTGCTCCATCGGGCATACACCGAAATGGTGGTGTGGTTGAAGTGGCGCATGGCCTCACCCTCAACGCCAACGTCGTCGTACAAATACTTGCCAACCACGCCCCGAAACTGTGTGTTCCAACGCGGCAGATAGATGTCGCCACCGATGGTTCCAACAAAGCGATTGGGCGCGACGATTTCCCAGTAAGGGAACAGGAAAACCGAGCCGACATACCCCGCTTGGCCTTCAAAAGCGAACCAGTCGCACACGGGCAGAAATGCCTTCAGGTCGACACCATAACGGTTTTGGCTGAAGGCGCCCAACGAAGCCTTGAGATACAAGCTCTTGATGTTGAACTCTTTGCTGACATTGAACGCTTTCAGTTCGACAAAACTGTAATCGATGCCATACTGGTTCACAATCGGAATCTGCATTTGCGCAGCCAACTGCCAATGTTTGCCCATGTCCCACTTGAACCCTGGCGTGAGGTGAATCAAGAACTTGTATTGGGTTTCAAAATCCATATCCTTGAAGCCGAAATTAAGGCCTGAGAAGATGTCTAACCTGGGTTTGGTGGACTGGGCAAATGCTTTGGGCGGACCTCCCCACAAGGACACGGCAAGCAATAGAGCCACTATGATACGGCAGAACAAAGTGTTACGATTGGACATTGCAGTAAAACGTTATGAAACAATTCGGCTGCAAAATTAAAACAAAATCCTGAATCACAAATCAATTGTCCCAAAAACCTTTTTGCGAAGGAAGAAGGGAAGAAAAACCGCAGAATCATCAGGAAGCGACAAAATCATGTTTCGGATGATTCTGCGGATTCGGCTTGCAAAATGGATCAGTCTTTCGCTTGGTTCATCGAAACCAAATCATTAATCCAAATCTCGGTGCTGGAATGCCTTTGGCCCTTGTCGTCGGTCCACTCATTGTTGCGCAGTCTGCCCTCGATGGCCACTTGCTGGCCTTTCCTCACGTTTTTTTGCACTCGGTCGGCGATGGCGCCCCATGCCACCAAGCTGAACCATTGTGTGTCGTTGACCCACTCGTTGTTCGCGTTGCGGCGGCTTTCGGAAACGGCAAGGCGGAAACGCGCCACCTTGTTCTTGTTGTTCAAGCTCTTCACTTCAGGCTCTGCACCCGGGCGGCCAACCAATGTGACCGAATTTCTTAATGTACTCATAATTGTGTCTGTTTGATGGTTAGTAACAGGTTTTGATTTTGACGATGCAAAGAAACAACACTTGTCAAGAACAAGCCGTTGATTAAACGTTTGTTGTCGACAGTAGTCGTTTGTTGTCGTTTGCTGTCGGATATGTCGCTTGTTGTCAAAAGTTTACGTTTTTGTCATTCGATAGGATTTTTTTCATACTTTTGCAATGAAAAACAAAACAAACAGCAAATGGCAAAAGATTTGAAACCCCATATCGGCATTTTCGGTCGCAGGAATTGCGGCAAGAGCAGCCTCATCAACCTCCTCACGGGACAAGACATCGCCATCGTGAGCGACACGGCGGGCACCACCACCGACCCCGTCAAGAAAAGCATCGAAATCTTTGGCATCGGGCCTTGCGTGCTCATCGACACGGCCGGCATCGACGACGTGGGCGACTTGGGCCGACAGCGCATCGAAAAAACAATGAAAGTCGTCGAGGAAATCGACTGCGCGATATTGGTCATCACGGGAAACAGCTTCGCTGAGCCTGAAAAACAGCTCATTGCCCGCTTGAAAGAATTGGCCGTGCCGTTTTTCATCGTCCACAACAAGGCCGACCAAGAGCCGCTTCTTGCGGTCTTGAAGGCTATGGTTGAGCAAAATTATGGTGCCAAAATATTGGATTTCAGCATTCAGAGAAATGACGACATTGCTCCCTTGGTCGAGGTGTTGAAAGAAACGATTCCCGCAAGTGCCTACCAAAAAGTGTCGCTTTTGGGGGGCATCATCAAGCCTAATGAAACAGTGGTTTTGGTGTGCCCCGTGGATGCGGAAGCCCCCGAAGGCCGATTGATTTTGCCCCAAGTGATGGCCATCCGCGATGTGCTCGACAACGAATGCATCTGCGTCGTTTTGAAGGAAACCCATTTGCAGCAATACCTTGAAACAATGCCCAAGCCCGCCTTGATTGTCACTGACAGTCAGGTGTTTGGCTATGTGAGCAAAATCGTACCCGAGGAAATTCCACTCACCAGCTTCAGTATCGTGATGGCACGGTTGCGCGGCGACTTCACACATTATATAATAGGTACGCCCCATCTCTCGCAACTGAAAGACGGCGACACGGTTTTGCTGCTCGAATCCTGCACCCATCACAGCACCTGCGAGGACATCGGACGCGTGAAATTGCCGAGAATGATCTTGAAATTCACGGGAAAAGACATCCGTTTCGAATACGTCGCGGGCCTCTCCCCCATCGCCAACCCTGAAAAATACGCCATGGCCATCCAATGCGGAGGCTGCATGAGCACACGCAAGCAACTCATCAACCGTACGAACCTCTTTGTGAATCAAGGCATTCCGATTAGCAACTACGGTATGGCCTTGGCTTATATGAACGGCATTTTCGATAGGGTGATGGAACCATTCAGGCAATAATAGCCGAATTTTACGGTTCGAAATGCAAAAACAAGACCAATTTTTATAGTTGAAAATGTAAAAATTCGCATAATTTTATAGTTTGAAATGTAAAAATTCGCATAATTTTATAGTTTGAAATGTAAAAATTCGCATAATTTTGTAGTTTGAAATGTAAAAATGTGTATTTTTGCAGTGTCAAATCAAACTATAATGCGTATGGAAACCATTGAAGTGCAACCGCTTTTCGACAACTATCACCGCAAAATCGCCAAGGTCGACCTAAAATTCAAGCGCTACCTCTATTCCCAAATCAACTGGAAGGCTCGGATGATTGGCATCAAAGGAGCGCGAGGTGTTGGCAAGACCACCATGCTATTGCAACATATCCTTGACAACTACGAAGATGTTGACCAAACGCTATATGTGTCGCTCGACGACCTTTGGTTTGCTTCGCACAATTTGATGGAATTGGTTGATTGGGCTGACCGCCATGGCCTCAGCAGGCTTTATCTTGATGAAGTACACCGCTACAAATCCTGGTCGGAGACGCTGAAAAACATCTACGACAACTATCCCGACATGGGCATCGTTTACACCAGCAGTTCGCTTCTTGCCATAGACAATGCCAAGGTTGACCTTTCGCGCCGCCAAACGCCTTACACGCTTTACGGGCTTTCGTTCCGCGAGTTTCTTGACTTTGAAGATGTTGCCCATATCAGCCCCATCCCGATAGAGACATTGCTTCGCGACCATGTCAAACAGGCTATGAAAATCACGAAGAACCTCAAAGTGGCTCCCTTGTTCGAGGCTTACTTGAAGCACGGCTATTATCCGTTTTACCGCGAGGTGGGCGATGATTTTCCCATACGTTTGCGCGAAATCGTTTCCTTGGTCATCGAAAACGACCTGCCCGCCGTGGAGAACATTTCTTACGAAACCCTTCTGAAAGTCAAGCGTTTGCTGATGATCATCAGTGAGCATGTGCCTTTCGAGCCTAACATGTCGGAATTGTGGAAACAACTATCGACCAACAATGAATTAGGGCTTCGCATGCTATATTCTTTGGACAAAGCGCAGATTCTTTCGCTGCTCACCTCAAAGACCAAAAGTTACAAATACCTCAGCAAGCCCGACAAGATTTTCCTCAACAATCCCAATTTGATGCATACGTTGTGTCCCACGGTGGAAATCGGGCACGAGCGGGAAACGTTTTTCAACAGCCAAATGAGCGTTGCGCACGAAGTGAAATTTCCGCAAAAAGGCGACTTTTTGGTCAACGATCGTTATCTGTTTGAGGTCGGCGGCAAAAACAAGACTTTCAACCAAATCAAAGACATTTCCGACAGTTTTCTTGCCGTTGACGAAACCGAGGTGGGATTGAGCAACCGCATTCCCTTGTGGATGTTTGGAATGACTTATTGAAGCTGCGCACGATTATTGGAAAAATCTTCCATTTTGGTGAAAAAAACAAATATATCGCTTGCGATATAAAAAATTTGTCGTATTTTTGCATCGTGAACGACACAATTGCGGGCGGTGGGAAAGTCCCGCGTCACGCAGTCTCGTGTCACGCACCAAAACAGAATCATTCATCACAAAACTCAAACAAAATGGACAAACAGAAATCAATCAATGCGTTACAGTTTTTCGTAACCAACCTTTCCAATCAGGCTTTCGGCCATAAACTTCAAGGCAAGGTGTTCGCCGACCAAGGTTTTGAGAAACTCGGTGCCAAGTACATGGGGCACCACGACGAGGAAATGGGCTGGGTCGACAAGTTCATTGGCCGCCTGCTCGACCTCGGCGGTGAGCTGAAGCACGAAAACCGCCCCGAAGGCAAGCTCTTCGACGACCCCTGCGAATACATCAAATGCGACCTTCAAGTCTCCATCGACGGCATCGAACTGCTGCGCAACTGCATGAACGGCATCTGCGAAGACGTGACCACTTTCGACATCATGAAGGAATATCTGAAGGACGAGGAAGAAGACATGTACTGGAGCGAGCAACAACTCAACCTCATCGAAAAGATCGGCTACCAGAACTGGCTCATCAAACAAATGTAAAATATGAACAAAACAATTATCTGCATGGCTCTTGGCGTATTGCTTGCCATGAACTCATGCGCACAAAAAACCGAAAAAATGGCTACGATTTATGACTTCAAAGCCCTGAACAACAAGGGCGAACAGGTGGACATGGCCCAATACAAGGGCAAAGTCCTGATGATTGTCAACACCGCCTCGAAGTGCGGTTTCACCCCCCAGTATGACGGCCTCGAGACCCTCTACAAGAAGTATCAAGACGACGGTTTCGTCATCCTCGGCTTCCCCTGCGACCAATTCAAGCACCAAGAGCCCGGCACCGACGAGGAAATTGCCGAGTTCTGCCGCCTGAACCACGGCGTCACCTTCCCGCTGATGAAAAAAATCGACGTGTTTGGCGAAAACGCCGACCCGATTTTCAAGTATCTCACCACGCAATGCCCCACCGAGGAAGTGAAAGGCCTGAAAGACAAGGCCGTGATGAAGATGGTGGACAGCCTCAGCAAGTCGGAAGGCCGCGAAGAGGGTGGCGTGCGCTGGAACTTCACCAAGTTCCTCATCTCGAAGGACGGCAGCGTCATCAAGCGCTTCCCCCCGACCACCACGCCAGAGGATTTGGATGCCGAAGTGGCCGCAATGCTGAAATAACCTTAGTCATGTACCCACAACTGAAACTCGACAACCAACTCTGTTTCAGGTTCTACACCGTGTCGAGGCTCATCACGCAGGCCTACCAACCCCTGCTGAAGAGCCTCGGCCTTACTTATCCGCAGTATTTGGTGATGCTCGTGCTTTGGGAACACGATGAGCAACCCGTCAACGACATCGCCAAGCGACTGAAACTCAACACCAACACCGTCACGCCCTTGCTGAAACGGATGGAAGACGAAGGCGTGCTGACCCGTACGAAAGGGCGGACAGACCTGCGTCAAGTCATCGTTTCGCTCACCGCAAAGGGCAAGGCGATGGAACAACAGGCCCAATGCATCCCGAATGACTTGGTGAACTCATTCGCTTGCAGCAAGCTCCTATTGGACTCCAGCGAGAGCCTGGCCGCCATAATGGACGAAATCATCGCTTCGCTGAGCGAAAACGAAACTGCCTGACAATTCGCATCATTCGCCGTTTTTTGTCGGCGAATTTCGCGAATTGTGATAGCAGAAAAGCATTGTCAGACTATGCCTCGAAAACACGCGCAAAATTGTCCATCAGCCTCATTTTCAAGGCATCCATATCCAAATCAAAGGCTTTTGCAACGGCATCATAAACCTCTTCGATTCCGATTCCAGCCATATCGGTTTCAAGGAAAAGATGGTCTAAATCAATGGTTTTTATGGTCTTGCAAATCCTTCTTTCGGGATGCAACAGGCTTTCGCCCACCGAAAGGCAAATCCCTTTCCCGATGAGTTGGCGGGCATCTTGCTCTGTGCCGTTGAAGCCATGCACAATCCAAGGCTGTTTTGCACGGTGTTTTTTCCGCAGGGCAACGATTTCATTATGGCTCCGCACATCGTGCAGAATCATAGGTATTTGCATGTTTTCTGAAAGGACAATCTGCCGCTCAAAAACCTTGATTTGTCGCTCAAAATCAGCATGGAACTTGTCCAAACCCGCCTCACCAAGGGCAATGACTTGAGGTTGTTGCAAGTTCCCTTTCAGTTTGTTCAAGGCTTCATCAACTTGAAAATCAGCCTTATCCAACGCCCAAGGATGGATGCCGTAGCTGTAATAGCCTTGCTCGGGACAAGGTGCTTCCAATTCCAAGTTGACGATTTGGATGAGATTGTCACAGGGTTTTATTCTATGGGTATGGATGTCAATAAATGCCGTTTTCATGTTGTTTTGAAAACCACTAAAGATACGATGTAACAAATCAAACCAAACACTATAAACAATCCAACGCCCCAACCTTTCAATTTCACATTGTTTTCATTTTTGTACTTTTTTTCCAACTTTTTGTATCTACCATCACTATCCAACAATATGCTAAAAACAAAGTCAAAAACACAGCAAAATAGAGCCACTCCTATATTGACTTTGTCTGAATATTCCAATCCGATTTGGTAAAACAAGAAGTTTATTATTGATCCTAAATACAATGCTATTGTGAGGAACAACAGGCCAAATGCCATGATATAAGGGCCATTGTCGCCCCATTCCTTGTAGAATTTCGCATATCGGTAAAAACAATAATTCAGGAAAGTTTTCATTCAAAGGCCTTTATTGATTCCATCAGCAAATGTAGGCATTTTTCTTGAATTGTACGAAAAGCTGAAAGATTAATTATTTTTGCCCCATAGAACAGAATCTCCTGCAAACGAAAATCGCCTTTCTGAAGGGCGTCGGGCCGAAGAAGGCCGAAATCCTCCAAAAGGAATTGGGTGTGTCCTCCTATCAGGACATACTCAAACAGTTTCCGTTCCGCTACATCGACCGAAGCCAAAGTGGGGAGGCGGTGCAAAATGAGGAAAAACCATGATGTCTTTTTAAAAATGTGTATTTTTGCAGCGAAGTTTCAATATTCAGGATTATGACGGCTAACGAATTAAAAGAAATCATCTTAGGAGGCGAGACCAGCTCAGTTCAATTCAAACGCCAATTGGACAGTATGGATGGGATTGCCGCCGAAATGATTGCCATGTCGAATGCAAAAGGCGGGGTCATCATTTTTGGTGTCGAGGACAAGTCAGGAAACATTATGGGCCTTGATTATGCCCAATTGCAGGATATAGGCAACCGGTTGGCCACGATCGCCTCAGATTTGGTGAAGCCTCAAGTATTCGTCACCACGGAAGTCGTTCCGATTCCTGTTGATAATGAGATGTTTAGAGTTTTGGTCGCATCCGTTCCCGAAGGAATTGCCAAACCATATAAAGACAAGGCTGGAGTGATTTGGGTAAAGCAAGGAAGCGATAAACGGCGGTTGACTGACAATAGCGAACAAATCCGTCTTTTCCAGCAGTCAGGACTTCTTTTCGTGGATGAAATGGTGGTGCCTGAAACGGGCATCTCTGATATTGACAAGGACAAAGTTCAAGAGTATCTCCGGAAAATCGACGAGGATAATCTTGATTTGGACATTGATAAAGAACAGATTTACAGAAACATAGGAATTCTGAAAGGCGAGCGTTTGTCATTGGCGGGATTGCTGTTTTTCGGCAAACAACCGCAAAGGTTCAGACCTGCTTTCTGCATCAAGGCGGTGTCGTTTTATGGTAACGACATTGCTGACACGCAGTATCGCGACAGCATAGACATTACGGGAACGATTCCAAGGATGTTTGAAGAAGGGATGCGGTTTTTCAACATGAATTTGTTCCACACCCAGCAGGGTCAGGACTTCAACAGCGTTGGCAAATTGGAGATTTCGGAAATCGCATTGCAGGAATTGCTGCAAAACGCCTTGACGCATCGCGATTATTCGAAAAACGCGCCCGTGCGTCTGTTCGTTTTTGACAATCGGATTGAAATCATTAGCCCAGGATGCTTGCCCAACAGCCTGACGATTGAAAACATTTTGATGGGCAATGCGGTTGTACGCAACAACCTGATTGTTTCATACGCTTCGAAACTGATGAAATACAGGGGATTAGGCTCTGGTGTGGCTCGTGCCGCAAAAAACCAACCTGACCTTGAACTATATAACGACAAAAACGGAGAGCAATTTAAGGTTGTGATTCCGAGGAAGAAATGAACCTCAAAGCAAATATGGGGTTTTTCGGAAATTTGGAGAAAAACAACTACTTTTGCCCTATGGAACAGAACCTCCTTCAAACGAAAATCGCTTATTTGAAAGGCTGCGGTAGCGGAGAAATAGAGATTTGACGGTTGTTTCGCAAAACCATTCTCGAAAAATCCCTCCAAAATAAACTTGTTTTCGGGAAATTTGGTAATTTTGCAAAAAATATCCAACTATGGCCGTATTGACAATGTTTTATGGAATCATTATTTCCATGTATTATTACGACAACCGTCAACATCATTTTCCTCATATTCATGTCAAATGTCAGGACAAAGAAGCGGTGATAAGAATTCCCGAAGGTGAGATTATTGAAGGTGAATTGCCAACAGGAAAGAACAAGCTGGTACAGGCATGGTTGGAAATCCATAAGGATGAACTGATGGCGGATTGGGATTTGGCCTCAAATGGAACTAATGTATTCCAAATTGAACCTTTAAAGTAAGCAGAGATGAACCCTCGTGTAAAATCAGTGAAAGCGGAAAACAATCATACCTTGTTGTTGGAGTTTGCCAACGGCGAAAAGAAGCGTTTTGATGTTTCCCCATATATCGGAAAGGGAGTTTTTGCCCCTCTTTCTGACGAATCGTTTTTCCGTAGGGTAACTGTTTTCTTGGGAAGCATCCAATGGCCCAATGGCGCCGACCTTTGCCCTGATACTTTGTATTTGGATTCAACAAGTGTATAAACAGGTTGAGGTTGTATGGAACAGAACCTCCTCCAAACGAATATCGCCTATCTGAAAGGCGTTGGGCCGAAGAAGGCCGAAGTCCTGAAGAAGGAATTGGGTGTGTTCACTTATCAGGATATGCTCAACCAGTTTCCGTTCCGTTATATCGACCGGAGCCAAATCCAAAAGGTGGCCTACATCAACGACGAAAGCGTTTATTATCAGTTGGTTGGAACGATTTCAAACATCAAGATGATTGGCGCACCGAGGGCCACACGTGCCACGGGCGTTTTCACCGACGACAGCGGCAGCATCGAAGTGGTGTGGTTCCGTGGACTGAAATGGCTCAAGAACCGTTTCAAGCCGGGCGTGAAGTATGTGCTTTTCGGCAAGGCCAGCGAGTTCAACCACAACTACAACTTCGTCCACCCCGAAATCGAGGAGTACGACCCCAAAGACCCGCTCATCGGCGAGGGTTTGCAAGGCGTTTACAACACCACGGAGCGCATGAAAGACAACGGCTTGGGCACGCGCACCATTGCCAAGTTGCAGAAACTGATTTTGCAACAGGTGTTTGAATACATTCCCGAAACGCTTCCGAGAGAACTTATTGAAAAAGAACAGCTTATCCCACGCCGTTTCGCCTACTACCAAATCCACCTGCCCGCAAACAACATCGAAATCCAGCAGGCCACGCGCCGACTGAAATACGAGGAGCATTTCTTCTTCCAACTCAAGTTGCTGCGCAACAAAATGCACCGTGAACAAGTGGTTAAAAGTCACGTTTTCAGCATAGTAGGCAACTATTTCAACGACTTTTACAACAACCACCTGCCTTTTCCACTCACCAATGCACAAAAGCGCGTCATCAAGGAAATACGCAAGGATTTGGGTTCGGGACACCAGATGAACCGCCTGCTGCAAGGCGACGTGGGCAGCGGCAAGACCATCGTCGCGCTGATGGTGATGCTCTTGGCCTTGGACAATGGCTTCCAAGCCTGCCTGATGGCACCGACGGAAATCCTTGCCTCACAGCATTTTGCCACGCTTCAGGAGCAACTGAAAAATATGGACATCAACTTCGCTCTGTTGACGGGTTCCACCAAAACAAAAGAGCGAAACCAAATCTATAAAAGCTTGGCCGACGGCACGATGCAAATCGTGGTGGGCACTCACGCGTTGATTGAAAGCAAGGTGGTTTTCAAGAATTTAGGCTTGGCCATCATCGACGAGCAACACCGCTTTGGGGTGGAGCAAAGGGCGAAATTCTACGAAAAAACTGAAATTCCGCCACACACTTTGGTGATGACCGCCACACCCATCCCACGCACCCTTGCCATGACCCAATACGGCGACCTCGACGTGTCGAAAATCGATGAGTTGCCGCCTGGGAGAAAACCCGTGCAGACGCATCACGTCTATAGCGACGACCGCTACCGCATCATGATGTTTATGAAACAGCAGATTGCACTCGGACGGCAGATTTATGTGGTCTATCCCTGCATCAAGGAATCGGAAAACACGGATATGATTGCGCTTCAGGAAGGCTATGAGGCTTTGCTCCACGATTTCCCTGAACCGCAATACAAGATTTGCGTTTGCCACGGCAGGCTGAGTGCCGAGGACAAGGACTTCGAGATGCAGCGCTTTATTAATAGGAATGCGCAAATCATGGTGGCCACAACGGTCATTGAGGTGGGCGTGAACATCCCCAACGCCACGGTGATGATTATCGAAAACGCCAACCGCTTCGGATTGTCGCAACTGCATCAATTGCGTGGTCGTGTGGGGCGCGGTGCCGACCAGTCGTATTGCATCCTCGTCACCGACCACAAGCTGACCGCCGACGGCAAGACCCGCATGAAAACCATGTGTAGCACCAGCGACGGCTTCGAAATCGCCGAGGTCGATTTGGAACTGCGCGGTCCCGGCGAAACGGGCGGCACACGCCAATCCGGACAAATAGAAATGCTGATTGGTGATTTGCAGAAAGACGGTGCATTAATCCCGCAAGTCCGCGAAGCCGCCATCCGCCTTTTGGCCGACGACCCCAAGCTCATCAAACCCGAAAACCGGATGCTCCGCGAGCATTACAGGGAGTTGTTTGCACAGACTTTTGATTGGAGTCAGATTGGGTAATATTATATCAGAACGGATATAATTTATAGCTGATTAAGCAGTTTTATATTCTATCGGGTATAAAATTCTATATTTTTTATAAAATTATACCCGAAAAGATGTAATAATAAGAAAATTTCTCTATTTTTGCGCCAAAATTATATCCATTATGGCAGAAAAAACCAAGTTATCACAACAAGTAAAACTCCTTCGGAAACAATATGGGTTGACACAGGAGGATTTGTCCTACAAATCTGGGGTGGGACTTCGTTTTGTCAGGGACATGGAGCAGGGGAAGAAAACCTTGCGGATGGACAAAGTAAACACCGTTTTGGCGCTTTTTGGGAAAGAGTTGGGCGTTGTTGAACAAGAGAGAGGAGGCGATGAGTTATGAGAAAAGCAGAAGTATATTACCGCGACAAGAAGGCTGGACTGCTCACCGAAGACGAGAACGGGTATCTATTCTGCTATGACACAGCGTATTTGTCCTCTGAAATTGCCGAACCCATCAGTTTGACCTTTCCTCTGACAAGCCTTCCTTACCGCTCGACTACCATATTCCCGTTTTTCGATGGACTCATCCCCGAAGGCTGGCTGCTCGACATCGCCGCAAGAAACTGGAAACTCAACCCAAACGACCGAATGGGATTGCTGATGACCTGCTGCAAGGACTGCATCGGCGCGGTCGGCGTAATAGGATTGGAGGAGGACGAGCCATGAGCAAATGCCTGTATTGTTATCAGGAGCTGGAGAACGAACTGAAGGACTTTCACCCCGCATGTGCCAAAAGGTTCTTTGGCAAGGTCGAAGCACCCGTGCTTCCCTATTCAAGAGATAACATCAACGACTTGGCGAAGGAATCGGTCTTAAGCAGGATTGCTGTCACGGGAGTCCAGTCGAAACTTTCGATGGATGTGAACAAGGGCGGAAAGGACGAGCCCGACCGACTGACCATTGTCGGACTTTGGGGCAAATATATCCTGAAGCCGAAGTCGAAAGAATTCCCTTGGTTGCCCGAAGTGGAGGACCTGACTATGCACCTTGCCGAAATCGCGAAGATTGACGTGGTGCCGCACACGCTGATTCGCTTCAATGACGGCGAAATGGCCTATCTGACAAAAAGGATTGACCGCGACCGAAACGGCACAAAATACTTGATGGAAGACCTCTGCCAAATCAGCGAGCGCATCACTCTCGACAAATACAAGTCGTCATACGAGAAGGCAGCAAAACTGATCAAACTCCATTCCTCTGCGCCTATGCTGGACTTGGTCAATTTCTGGGAAGTGGTTGTGTTTTCGTGGATTACAGGAAACTCCGATATGCACCTGAAGAACTTCTCGCTCATCAGCAGAACACCGGGCCATTATGTGCTTTCGCAGGCCTATGATTTGGTCAATGTGCATTTGATATTTCCCGAAGACGACGAGGAATTAGCCTTGATGTTGGACGGAAGGAAAAAGCACATCACCAAGCAGAACTTTATGCGGGCAATGGCATCGTCGGGACTTGGGGACAAAGTCATAGAAAGAATCTTCAGAAAACTCACGGATGTTGCACCAAAGTGGTATGACTTTATCGATTCCAGTTTCCTCCCAACAGAAATGAAGGAAAAATACAAGGAAGAGATTGGAACGAATATCGGTAAACTTCAACAAGAAACTGATTTGACTCTTTGAAAAGCACTGATTTAGTGAATTTTATAGATTTATCATCTGAATAATAATAATTCCAATAATAAAACCTCATTTCTCCTTCCTAAACGAATAAAACTTGTTCGTCAAATAGCTGAACGTCACACAGAGGATGGAGATGATGACGTATGAAATGGTCGGCCACCATTGGAATACCTCGACGAAAAGTTTCAAGCCAAAATAGTTGATGAGGATGTTGCCGACAGTAACGAGGAAATACCTGACAATCTGCGTTCTACCGCGCAATGTGGAACCCGAAAAACTGATGTGGCGCGCCATCCAAAAACCCGTCAGGAAAGTAATGGGGAACTTGAACACGAAGGCCGCGATGTGGGGCGTAAAGGCAATGAAGCCAAGGTCGAAGACCTGACCTTTGAAGATGAAATGATAGAAAACATAGTACAGCACCCACTCCAACACAAGATTCATTCCGCCGCAAGCCGCATAACGGAACAGCTCAAGGCTCATCACCTTGCGGAAAGGCGGATAGAAAAAGTCGATGACCGAGATCAAGGTGCGTTCAATCCAAAGTTCTATGTTTTTCAGGGCTGACATTCGGGGCGCAAAAATAAACATTTACAGCCAAATGATCTCAATTTTCTTGAGCAAATCAGTGGCTTTCTCCACATCGTCGGTGAAACCCAAAACATAGCCGCCACCGCCTGAGCCTGAGATTTTTACGCCGAAATTGAAGCCAAAATCGGTCGTGAAAAGGTCGAGCGTGTTTTCGGTTATCATCGGGCGGAGGAACTGCAATTGGCCTTTGGTAAGTTGTTTCAACGATTTGAAAAACAATTCTTTATCGCCTGAAATCATCGCTTCAATGCAAGTCTTGACGCAGGGCAAATATTCCACTTGGAAACGATTCAAGAAATCAGGATTTTCGCGCTGCTGCTTGAAGTGCTCGACCAAAGGCTTGGTGTTGCTCTTTATCTTCGTGTCAATCAGGCAGATGTGGATGCCTTTTTTGAGGAAATCATCCGAAAGCAACTCAACACCTCTTGGCGTGATTTTGAATGGCTTACCCAAATAACATTGCAACGGGTCGATGCCGCTGCTGCTGCCATGGAAATGACTCTCCATCAGGCCGAAAAGGGTTTTCAGTTGCAGGTAGTCATTGTTTTTTTGAATGGCGTAACGGTCGTAAACGGCGGCCACCAATGTTCCCGAACTGCCCAAACCATAGCCCGAAGGCACATTGGAAGCGAGGAACAAACCTTCGTTCAAGTCTTTACTAAAAGATTGAAAGTCAAAGAGATTTGATAATTCCTGATTTTCAGAAAGATATTTGCAAAACTGCTTCAAACTTTGGTTGGAAGGAAACGATGAAGCGAGGTTCCGGCTTTGCGGAAACTGCCATTGCGCCGAAAAGCGTTTCAGCGGAATCATCAGTGCGGTGGCATCGAAAATCATCGAATACTCGCCGAAGAGGATGACTTTGCTATAGTAACGGTCTCTCATTACAACAGTTTTTTCGAGCCGTCGCCCACCTTGTCAATAATCCACTGGTTATCAGCACAATAATCTATCAATTTGCTTTCCACAAAATAACCAACATTCTCAGCTGCCGTTTCGGGATAGAGCAAATGCACATTGGGGCCTGCATCCAAAGTGAAACAGATCGGAATTTGGGTTTCGTTTCGGAAATTCCTGACCATTTCGATAATGCGCAAAGTGTTCGGTTTCATCAAGATAAATGACGGATTGGAGCACATCATCAAGGCGTGAAGTTGCAGGGCTTCTGACTCGGTGATATTAATAAAGGTGTCCAAATCACCCGATTTCAAAGCGGCAAAAAGGTTCTTGATATTCTCGTTTGCCTGTGCATAACGCGCTGGGGCGTAAGGGTTTCCTTCCATCAAGGCGTGACCGGCGCGACTGGAAACCGCTTTGGTCTCGCCGCTGACAATCAAAATGCTGTCGTGATAAGTCTTGAAAACAGGATGGATGTCGTTTTCGAGTGAAACGGCATATTCGTCGGAACTGCCTTCGTAAGCCTCCGTTTTGCCCCAAAGTGCCATTTTCGGAAACACTGAGCGCGCCGCACTGCCCGAGGCCAAGCGGGAGAAATAAGAAGCCTTGCACAAATCAATCGTCCCTTCAACAGGCTCAGGAACCGAGTTTCTCAAGGCTCTTGAACTTGCCGAAAGACCGCTTAGCATGGATTCTATTTCCAACAAACACATCACGAATGCACTCATCGAAGAAGCCGAGGAAGCAATGCCAGAAGAATGTGGGAAAGTGTTGCGGCTCTCGACTTTCAGATTCAATTGGTTGATGAATGGGAAAAACGCCTGATTCTCAAGTAAAAACTTCTCGATTTTTGCCCCAAAAGCTGGGTTTTCCTTGCCCTCAAAAAAGAAGCTGAATCCAAATCGGTCGGCTTTTTCAAAGTTGATGAATGTCTCGGAGCGACATTCCGACAAGGTGAAACTAATCGACGGATTTTGTGGGAGTTGTTTGCCTCGTTTGCCCCAATACTTCACCAAGGCAATGTTAGACGGGCATTGCCAGCCCACGCGACCGTGAAAGTCGGGCACTTCGCCTATGAAGGCCTCGCTCAGCCATTTGTTTTCCATTTCCATTGTGTTTCGTTTCGTTGAATCTTGCGATTTCAGGCCGCGAAGATAAGGATTTATTTGGAGTTTCATACCAAATCGTTACTTTTGCATCTTATTAATATGCGCACGCTTTATGAACCTCTTCCAACTCTTCAAAAACGTCAGCCCTTTCGTAAAGCCATACAAATGGTTGGTTTTCATCACTTTGATACTGACGCTCATAGGCTCTTTGATGGCACAGGTAAACGCCATCGTGCTCGACTGGACCGTCGACAGCATCAACGACCTCATCACCGATGGCATCCATTGGGGCAAGCAAGCCATCAACATCATCAGCATCATCAGCATCGTCCTTTTGGGCAAGGAAATCCTATCGGCCATCATCACCTACGCGCAAAACTACTATGGCGAGCGGATGCGCATCTTCGTCAGCCGCGACTTGGCCCAAAGCGTCATCGAAAAGGTACTCACCTTCAAGATGGCCTACTTCAACTCAGGCGACAACGCCACGGGCAAGCTCCAAGCCCGTATCGACCAAGGAGTCAGCTCGTTATCGCGCACGGTGCAGAACTTCTTCATCGACCTGCTGCCGCTGTTCACGAGCGCACTTTTGGCCCTCATTCTGATGTTTGCGGCCAACGTCTATGTTGGGTTGGTGGCCTTGGCCATCGTGCCGGTTTACTTTTGGATTACCGTCCGCCAAGCGCGAAGGCTGAAAGGCTGGCGACGCGAAATGCGCAACCACTTGGAAACCAAGAGCCAAGGCATCAAAAACATCATCGACTCGATTAATGTCATCAAGAGTTTCAACCGAGAACAAATCGAGGCTCAAAAACAGCTTGACATTCAAAACCAAGTGACTGAAAACCAGATGAAAACCCGTCGCGTGGCGTTCTATTACAACGGCGTGAAGAGTTTCGTGAAGCAAGTCGGAACAGTGTTGGTCATCATCCTGACGGCATACCTTGTATTAATTGACTATCCCGGCATGACCATCGGAAAAATCATGTACCACGTCATGCTGTTCAGCAACGTCATCGCGCCCATCACGCAATTGCAACGCATCTTCGACGACGTGAACGACGCGCTCATCTACGCCGAGGGCTTCTTCAGCATTTTGGACTCGGAAAAAGACATCGAGCCATCGGGCAATTATCGCCCCGAAAAAATTCACGGCAAGTTCGAAATCAAGCACGTCAATTTCACCTATCCCAATGGCAACCAAGCCCTTTTCGATGTGAACATGACCATCGAGCCGAACAAAATCACGGCTTTGGTGGGACTGTCGGGTGCAGGCAAGAGCACCATCGTCAATCTGTTGGATAAATTCTACGAGCCGCAAGTCGGCACCATCACATTGGACGGCATCGACCTGCGCGAATACGACACCCAATTCCTTCGCGAGAACATCGGCCTCGTGCTGCAAAAGAACCACATTTTTGACGGCACGATTGAGGAAAACATCCTCTACGGCAACCCCAACGCCACGCACGAGGAAGTCGTTGAAGCCGCCAAGAAGTCATACATTTACGACCAAATCATGGCCTTGCCGAAGCAGTTTGAGAACAAGGCCTCCGATCTTTCGGGCGGCCAGCAGCAGCGCATCGCCATCGCGAGAATGTTTCTCAAAAACCCGCCCATCATCTTCTTGGACGAGCCTACCGCCAGCCTCGATGCCATCGCCACCGAGCAAATCAAGAACAGCCTCGACGCCATCAAGAAAGACCGCACCGTCATCATCATATCGCACAGCATTTCACAAATCATTGACAGTGAAATGGTTTACGCGCTCAAAGCAGGTCACGTTGAAGAATCAGGCGACCCAGATGAAATCTATAAGAAAGGCGGTATCTACAAGGACATCATCGACGCCTCGGCGCGGAGTTTGAACATTGAGAAGATTGCAAAGACAGTTGGAGAGGGGAAGGATTGAAAACCAGCAATTCAAATCTCTCCCACTTGAAGCGCCCACAGAAAAAGCAGGGGGGCGTGCTGTCATCCATATCCAAGGAAATCATTCGTCGTTTTTTGTCGAAATCCAAGGAATTTTGTGGTGGGGTACGCTCAATCCTTTTCTATTATCCAATCCGAAACTGTCTTGGTCTCCTTCGAGAATGCGATGCCAATCTTGACGACAGGCTTGCCTTCGGCTTGGTATGGAATCGCGTAATCCTTCGAGTTGATTTGGTTGAGAGCCTCTTGCGCCGAGCCGCGCATCTTCAACTCCATCACATAGACCGCGTCGCGCATAAACACGACCACATCCGTGCGGCCACGCGCCACCTTCACCTGCGTAAAGGTGCGACAATTGAAAATGGAGAAAACGACGTAGGTGAGCACTTCGTAGTAGGCTTCGTATTTTGTGATGTCGTCCAATTCCTTCCCGCCAAAGTCGAGGTAAGGGATGGAAGCGAAATAGGATTGCATCGCTTTCAATGCGGCCTCGATGTCATGCTCAAGAAGCGATGCGTAGAAATTGCCGGCAAATCCACGAGCGTCTTGGTTGAGGTTCATCATACGGCTCATGAAGTTTTCCATGAAACCGACCTTCACCTCGGCATTGGGGAAATCCAATGTGAAAAGGTCGCGGTTAAAGTCGTAGCCCTTGATGGTGAGATAGCCCGCCTGATAGAGCAGGGGCAAGGCAGAGGTCATACCCTCGGTGGGCACGTCGAACTGCGTGGACGGCACCTTGAGCTGCTCCAATTCAAGCAGGTTCGTGTTGAAACGTTTCATCGACTCGAAAAGGAAGGTGGGCGTTCCGCTGCCGAACCAGTAGTAGCTGACATCCTTGTTCGTAAAGGCGTACATAAGGCTGAAAGGATTGAAAACGTCGTCCGACTTTTTCCCGAAATGGTAGCCGTCGTATTGCAATTTCAGCATGTCGAGCATCACTTCCTTGGAACAACCGTATTCGTCGGCCAAAAGCTGGATGTCCTCGTCGAACACCGTCACCAACTCGTCCTTGGTGATGCCGCAAAGGGCGGAATAGGAAGGCTCCATTGAGATATTGCGCAAATTGTTCAAAGTGGAGAAGATGCTCAGTTGGCTGAACTTCGTGATGCCTGTGATGAACACGAACTGCTCGTCGGCGTCGCAAACTTTCACCACCTGATAGAACTCCTGCATAATGCGTCGCACCTCGGTCAGTTGTTCGGGCTTATGCAAATAATCAAGCAGGGGGGCATCGTATTCGTCCAAGATGACCACGGTCTTCAAGCCGGTTTTCTCGTGCACTTGCTGGATTAGTTTCTTGAGGCGCTCGCCGGGCGAGCCTTCGGTCTTTTCCCATTTGTAGCGTCGCTCGTGCAT
>CACXQV010000021.1 GCA_902769875.1 uncultured Bacteroidia bacterium | reverse complement strand
TTGAATAAAGAAATCAAATCATTAACAATCAAATAATTACAATTATGAAAAAATTATTCTTTACCTTAGCGATTTTGGCTGGCTTCGCCGTGCAAGCCTTGGCCTATGATTTTGAAAGCGTTGCCCCAACGGGACAGACACTTTGTTATTCAATTATCAGCGACTCTACAGTTTATGTGGAGATGGTCTATTATGGTGTGGAAGGTGCAGTGGAGATACCCGAAACCGTTTCATACAACGATGTGGAATATAAAGTAGTAGGTATTGATACGAATGCCTTCGCTAACCAATCGGGAATGACCTCGGTGATTCTTCCCAATTCCTTGTTGTATCTGTCTGGTTTTAGAGGTTGTTCGGGATTGACTTCCATTGAGATTCCCAATTCGGTGATTTACATTGACGATGGCACTTTTGAATATTGTAGCGCTTTGTCATCGGTGAGTATCGGAAATTCTGTAACTCACATTTATGGTGGCGCGTTTTATGGATGCACCGCCTTGACTTCCATTGTCTTGCCTGATGCAGTCAGTTTTATTGGGGAAGATGCGTTTTATAATTGCTCGTCTTTGACTTACGTTTTCTTTGGGGCTTCGGTGGAAACCATTGGAACTTATGCTTTCATCGGGTGCGGCGCATTGGAAACGATTGAAGTCTCGGAAAACAATCCGTTTTACAAGTCGATAGATGGCGTTTTGTTTGACCACAATGAGAATATGTTGCTGTATTATCCTCGCGGGAAAACGGGAGAGCATTATTCTGTGCCCAGTACGGTGACTGCTATTGGCGACAATGCGTTTATTTACAACACTCATATTGCCTCCGTTACGCTTGGCGAATCGGTAATCTCCATCGGTGCCTTTGCGTTTAATGCTTGCATCAATTTGACGGAGATCAATCTGCCCAATTCCGTAACAACTATCGGTAATGCGGCGTTTGCTGACTGCGAGGCATTGTCTTCCATTGTGTTGCCCAAATACCTCACCACAATCAACGCGACTGTTTTCAGCAATTGCTCGTCGTTGCAGCACATTGTCATTCCGAGGTTTGTGCGGATTATCAAAGATTCGGCTTTCTCCAATACGGGATTGTCTTCGGTGGAGTTCGAAGGCAATATGGTGGAAAGCATTCAAGCGGCATTCAGTTCGTGCGACAACTTGACCTCCATAATGCTGCCCAATTCGATACGAGGACTCAGTGGCGGCGTGTTCGCCAAATGCAGCCATTTGGAACACGTGGTTTTAGGGAGTGCAGTTGAAGCCATAGGAGGCTTTGCTTTCAATGAATGTACGGCTTTGCAGACGGTCACATTTATGACACCTACGCCTCCAGTTGATGGCGGAAGTTCATTCAGGGATTGCAATGATTCTGTCCGTTTGATTGTGCCTTGTGGTGCGCGAGAAGCCTATGAGGGATTTTATGAGTACATCAACTATGTTGAGGAAGACTGCAACCAGCACAATATCAATGTTATAGGAGATGAAAACGGTGGACAAGTCGCGCTTTCGGTCAATTCGGCGATGTTGGGCGAGGAAGTCACCTATTCCGTTGAGGTTCAGCCTGATTATGTGTTTATCGGGGTCGTGGTTTACAAGGCTGACGATGAAACCTTCAGGATTCCCGTGGCTGACAACAAGTTTGTGATGCCCAATTTCGATGTGACGGTAAAGGCGGATTTCGAGTATCTGAACATCGGCGAAGGCCAACCCGAATGGTACTACGAAATCCAAAACGAGAACGGCAGTATCACCTACCAGCATCTGGAATATGCCGCCGACACCACCATCAACCACAAGAACGTGACTGTCATCATCCGCACAAACACCTTGTACGACAAGGGCGAACACACGGAAGTGACACGGGAATACATCTATGAAGAAAGGCTGAGAGACAATAAGGTGTATTGGTGGAACAAGGATTTGCAGGAGTTTACCGTGCTCTATGATTTTGGTGCCCAAGAAGGCGACAGTTGGGTCATCAAGGTCGGCACGGCGAGCCTCACGATGCACGTCGACGCGGTTGAGCAATACGAATATGAAGGCCGAGTGTTCAGAATGCTGCAAGTGAGCGACGACCAAGACCTCTTCGGTGGCACCATCGTGTGCGGCATCGGCCACCTCAGCAGTTTCTTCCCCGAAAGGCTGATGAGCCGAAGCAAGAATTATCGCGTGGAAGGTATGCGCTGCTATTGGCGCGAAGGCGAACTGTTCTTCAAATACGGCAACCGCGACTGCAACGAGGTGTATGAGGAATGGCACAACGGCATTGAGGAAGACGGCCCTTCGACAGGTATAGGGACCTTCACCATCTATCCCAACCCGACCAATGGCATAATTACCATTTCTGGATTCCCGATGGGTGAATATCGCATTGGTAATATGATGGGCCAAACTGTCCTCACGGGCAATATCAACGCTGAAAACCAGCAGATTGATGTTTCGGCTTTGCCGAAGGGGATGTATTTCATTACCTTTGCAGGCGAAACGCGGAAGTTTGTGGTGAGGTGAACTGAGTAACAATCAAATAATCAGACCAATGAAAAAGCTATTATCAACACTTATCTTGTTTGCCTTCGCCATTGTCGGTATGGCGCAGCAACCCGATTGTTGGGACGGCAGTGTGGCAGAATCATACGCTGGCGGCAACGGCACGCCCGAAAACCCCTTTCAAATCGCCACCCCGCAACAGTTGGCCTTGCTTGCACAGCAAACCAACTTTGGCACGGGAGGCAATGCCTATTATGTCTTGACCAATGATATTTGCCTGAACGACAACTTGAACGTGAACCCGCACAATTGGACACCCATTGGTCGACTCGTTGACACAGTGCCTTATTTCTTCACAGGCCGTTTCGATGGCAACAAAAAGATTGTTTCGGGTTTGTATTTTGAAGACGGAAGCAACGATGAGGTTGTAGGTTTGTTCGGTTGCACCAATGGAGCCGAAATCCGCAATGTCAGCGTTTCCGGATGTAGGGTGACAGGTTCGCAATACGTGGGAGCCTTGGTCGGTTGCGCTGGCTTGACCGACATTTCCGACTGCTATGTCGCTGATGCTTCTGTGACTTGTGAAGCACGGTCGGCGGGCGGCTTGGTCGGTTTTCTTGGCTTGCCCTATGGCGTGAGCCAAAACTCTTACGATACCTGCCATATCGTCAATTGCCACGCTATGGAAGGCGTGACGGTGTATGGAAAGATGGTAGGCGGATTGGTGGGCGAAATCACGGAGTTCCTTCTTTGGGGGCCTTCGGTGCCGTCGGTCGTGTCTGACTGTTCGAGCAGGGCTGTTATGATGGGTTCTGAAGAGGTTGGCGGTATTGCCGGATTTATGCGAAACGGTAGGGTGGAGGCGTGCCGTTGTTGGAACGAGGTGCATAGCGGCCAATATGCAGGAGGATTGGTGGGTATGGGCATAAATGTCGACTTCAACGATTGCCAAAACAATGCCTATGTGACTGGTAATTACCATTGTGGCGGAATGGCGGGCAAATTGTATGGCGGAAATCTGACGAATTGCGATAACTATGGAGGGATTCAAGGTGCAGGCCTGAGTAGCATTTCGAAAGTGGGTGGAATGGTCGGACATTATGAGCCTGACCCGTTGCTTGGAGGGTCGCCTTGCGAGAATTTCATTCGCAATTGCCACAACCACGAGGAGATTTCGTATGCCGGTAATAATGCCGGAGGTATCGTAGGCTTTGCCGAAGGTGTCGGGATTGAAAAACTGTTCATTGTGGATTGTAGCAATACGGGAAGGATTTACAATTCGATTTGCTCAGGCGGCATTTTGGGCGACAGCAATGGCTATGTGATGCGATTGCTGAATGTTTACAATACGGGCAATGTCAGCGCGAGGTCGGTGTTGGGTGGCATCGCAGGCGAATTGGGCTTGTCGAGCGATTTGGTCATCAATGCCTATAGTGTAGGTGAACTTGACCACGAAATCGACACCTATGTTTGCCCGATGGGAAACATCATTGGCCGTTCCCAAACCAACGAGCAATTCAGCAGTTGCTATTGGTTGGCCAGCAGTGAACACGGCAGCAACGGCCAAGGCCCCGAACTTGTTAATTCGAGTGCCTTCCACGCCACCAATTCGCCTTCAGTGTGGCAACTCGAAACGCCTTTGCACGATACGGAAGACCTGCTCACCGCCTTGAATGTCGGTGCAGGGCAAATCGAAACGGTCTTTCCCGCTCTCGGCTCGGTGAACCGTTGGCGCGAGGACACACAATTGTGCAACGGCGGCTTCCCGCTTTTTGCCAACCAATGGCCAGTCGGTGTTGATGAAAAAGAAACAATTGAGGACCAATTCAATCTCTATCCCAACCCGACCGAAGGCATAATTACCATTTCGGGATTCCCGATGGGTGAATATCGCATTGGTAATATGATGGGTCAAACTGTCCTCACGGGCAATATCAACGCTGAAAACCAGCAGATTGATGTTTCGGGTTTGCCGAAAGGGATGTATTTCATCACCGTGGGCGATATGACGCGGAAAATTGTGGTGAGGTAAAACGCAATCATATAGGGCTGTCACGCTGTGGCAACTGCATATTTAGCTATGACGAAAAGCTGCTACCGTGATATGCCCTATATGATAAACTATGTCAAATGTTTATAATAGTGTTCTAATACCTGAACAGCAGGTTTTTTCATTTTGATGATGGGGTCAATGAAATAAAGTTGCTCTCCATCAGTCAGTACATTGTCGCTTTCTGCCGACACGTCCGTTATGGCCAAATACTCATTTCCATAGAAATATCGATTCTCAGGCTTCAGTCCAAGTCCTTCCACTAAATAACGGTCGATTTCTTGTTGAGAAGGTGTCAGGAATTTCTTTGAAATGTAGGGCTGACTTAAAATGATGCGTACTCCATCCACATCTTCTCCGATGCCTTCGAAGTGGTATTTCGTGTTGGGGAAAAGCACATTATGAACTAAATGCTCATAAATGGCATCATACGCACGCATCTGTTTGATGGCGGATTTGGCAAACGGATTACGCACCTTTGTGACTTTTTGGCCTTTTTCGTCCAAATAGACTATGCTCTCACCTGATGGTAACCGTTTGCGGTCTCCAAATATGTCCCATTTTTCTCGGGAGATGAAGCATCCGTTTTCTTTTGCGATGGAAATCAAGCGGTTGCTTTCCGCTTCTTGCGCTGCATTTCCCGTGCCTTGCTCGTGATTTCCATATCGTTCAATGGATAGCCCAACCTCGAACATTCCAATATCGCTTCGGTCGCTATCTGCCTCACTCCTTGGTTCAAACTGCGCACATATTGGAGGGCGTTTTGCCCGTCTCTTAAAGAGAGTGTCAATAATTTTTCTTCCATACAGCCACATTTCAATTTTATGATTATCGGGTGCAAATATACAACAATTTGGTAGGAAAATAAACAAATTTCCTACAGAAACGTGCCAAATCTTGAAACAAATCATAGATTTGGCACGTTTCTGTAGTTTTTCCGTCAATACAAAGGGCTGCCGCAAACCGCGACAGCCTCATTCATCATTCTTACTTAAACGCATTCTCGCTCAGTCCCTTTCCGCTCAAGGCGAGATCCTTCATATAGCCTGGAACCTCCTTGCCAAGGTACTTGTCCACATATAGTTTGGCTAAGTATTGGCCGAGCATAAAGCCGTGGCCGCGCAAGCCGGTGAGGATACCGACCTCTGGGTCGACGATGTAACGCGGCTCTGTGTAGCGACCAGCCCAGCAAGCCAAGAAGCTGACTTCGCCCAAGTTCGGAATCCATTCGGCGAAAACCTCGGAAACGATTTCCAAGAACTCCTTGCTGTTGTACTTGATGTTCTGACGTGCCTCGTAAGCGTCGGTGTCGGGGCTGGCGCAGCCGATGATTTGGCCGGTGTGTGCCCATTGCTGTCCGTAGACGGCGCTGAAGCCCTTGTAGTGACGGCGGTCGATAATCATATCCAACGGGCCGCCATTGGGTCCCATCATAGGCAGACGGCGCGTAATGAAGGCTTGGTGCTTCACGGGATAAAGCCCTGTATCTAAGCCAAGCATATCGTTGAACTTCTCGGCACCCCAACCCATCGCGTTGACGAAGTGGTCGCAGGTGTATTCGATGAACTCGCCCTCATGAGTGCGCACCAAGGCAATGTAATGTCCATTGGCTTTCTGCACGTGGAGCAGTTCGCAGTCCTCGAAATAACGTCCTCCCTGTTGTACACCAATCCAACGGATGTAGTCGATGACGCGACCGGGAGTGGCCTGCCAGCAGTCGCGGGTGATGAGGGCGTGGCTATAGGTGTCCTTGCTGTCGTCCCACAGCGGCGAAATCTCCTTCTTAAAGTCCTTGCGCTCAATCATATAGGCATCGCTCCAAGCGCGAGAGGCATCAAGGGAGTTGTAGGTCGCCTCATCGTGTACCAAGTTGACATAGTGCGTCGGGTGGTAGTTGATGTTGTGCTCCTTCTGCATATTCTTGAAAATCTCGTGGTTGTGTACGGCGATGTCGGCGATGTCGGGGTTGGAGAAGGCAGGACGACCGCCACCAATGCAACGCCACGAAGCGCCACGGCTGTAGTTGATCATCACGGGCTTCTTGCCGGCTTCCGAGAAGTAGCGGAACAAAGCGCTGCCCGCAATACCGCCACCAGCAATGAACACTTCGACCTGTTCTTTCTTCACATCGTTCATTTCGGGGAAGACAAAGACTTCTTTGGTGTGCGGGTTGTAGAGGTCGCCAAGGGTGACTTGGTTCGACAGCGGGGCACGCGGCGTGGCGTCGCCGACCAATTCGATGCCGTAGGAACGCAAAATCTGGCGGGCGCGTGGGATGCAACGCTTTCCACGGCACGGGCCCATACCCATACGGGTGATGTGCTTCAGTTCGTCCACGGAGATGGTCTTGCGGTTGCCGATGACGCGCAACACGCGGTCGAGTTTGATGTCCTCGCAGTGGCAGACGTAGGTCTCGCCCTCGCCCTCGGCTTCTTTTCTTGAGGAAAGGGGAGTGGTGAGTTCCTTGTTGGCGTTGTAACGGTCTTTCAGGATAAAGCCCTTCACATCCGTCAACTCAAACACCATACTCGCCTCTCCAGAGGGGCGCGAGGAGCGAGCTTTCACGCGGGCCACGTTGGTCTTGTTCGATTTCTTGAGGATTTTTTCGATGACACCTTCGCCAATCTTTTGTCCGTCATTATCAACGAGATAGACTTCCGAGCCTTCTTGTGCTTCGTATTCGATAGGCAGGAAGCAGGTGGATTTCTTCACGTCGTAGCCGAAGATGGCCAAGCCCGGACAACTGGAGACGCATAGCATACAGCCGATGCACTTGTCGTAGTCGATAGTCGGCACGGTGTTGGTCGAGGGCTTGCTGATGGCGCCTTGCGGGCAACTGAACGAGCAAGGATTGCAAGCGAAGCCGTAGAGGCAGTCGGCCTGCACGAAAGCCTTGAGTTGCATACGCTCAGGCGTAGGCAGGTTGGGCTTCTCCAACACCCTGACGGGATGCTGTTGCGAGTCGATATATTGTCTCGAAACTTCGAGATAGTCGTCATAATTGAACCTCACGCCAATGGCTTGAGCCACCTCGTAAGCGACTTGCTTACCACGCAAAACCGCGCTGGTGCCTTCACCGATACGGATGGCATCGCCAGCACCGTAGGTGTTGAGTCCGAAAACCTCGCGACCCTTGACAAGCAACTGACTGTCAGGAATCAAGCCCGTGCAAATATTGATGATGTCGATGTCGTCAATGACTTGCTCAGTGCCGGGGATGGCCTTGAAGTTTTCGCACTTGGCGATGACGGCACCCACCACGCCCGTCTTGTCCTTGTTCGGAATGGCGCGCACGAGGGTGTAGCCTGTCATAATCGGGATGCCGAGACGGCGCACGCGGTTGGCCTGCACGGGGAAGCCGCCCTCGCGGGGCATTGCCTCGATGATGGCCTTGATGGTGGCTCCGGCCTGCATTCCTTGATAAGAGGTCAAGTAGCCGATGTTGCCTGCACCCACGGTGAGGACTTTCTTACCTAATAAGGTGTGCTCTTGGTTCATCATCTTTTGGAACACGGCGGCAGTGTAAACGCCCGGCACGTCGTCGTTCTCGAAGGTCGGCATAAAGGGAACTGCACCCGTGGCGACCACCAAATGTTGCGCGTCGATGTAGCCTATCTCACCGTTTTCGATGTTCTTGATGGCCACACGACCGCCTTCAAGCAAGTCCCAAACGGTGTTGTTGAGCAAAATGCCCTCGTGGTTGTCGCCGGCCAAAGTCTTGGCGATGTCGAAACCGCGCATTCCGCCGAATTTCTTCTCCTTCTCGAAGAAGAAGAACTGGTGGGTCTGCATATTGAACTGTCCGCCAATGCGGGCGTTGTTGTCGATGACGATGTTGCTGATGCCGAAGGCGTTCAGTTGCTCACGGCAGGCGAGACCGGCAGGACCCGCACCGATGATGGCGACTTGGGTCTTGTAGATTTTCACTTCGCGGGGCTGGTGTTCCTTAGGCTCGGGAAGGATGTTGGCTTCGTTGTTGATGGAGCGCACTTCCTTGACACCATCGACGAGGGTGATGCAGATACGGCGGACTTTGCCGTCGACGAGCATTTCGCAGGCACCGCACTTGCCGATGCCGCAGTTGAGGCTTCGGTTGCGTCCGTCAAGGCTGTGGCTGTGAACGGGATAGCCGGCTTGGTGAAGGGCGGCGGCGATGGTCTTGCCCCGCTGACCTTTCACGGTCTTGCCTTCATATTGGAATTCCACAAGGTCTTCCTGCGGGATGTCCAAAATAGGGTGTTTTTCGATTTTGTACATATAGAATGAATTTTTGAGTCGTAAAAAGCGACCGCAAATTTAGGAAAAACATAAAAAGCAAACATAATTGGCGCATTTTTTAGTCAAAAAAACGAAAATCTGCTTATTTTTGCCGACAGAAAACGACACATTATGAGAAAGGAATTCAATATCACGGGCAGTTGCAATCCCCAATGGCATTATATGGTGGATACCACAAAACGCT
Source organism: uncultured Bacteroidia bacterium (assembly GCA_902769875.1). Lineage (GTDB taxonomy): Bacteria > Bacteroidota > Bacteroidia > Bacteroidales > F082 > Limimorpha. The sequence goes on along the minus strand of CACXQV010000021.1, from coordinate 27,818 downwards.
TCAAATCAGTCGAGAACCTGATTGACCGAGGCAAATATTTCACCATCAACCGTGCGCGGCAGTATGGGAAAACGACCACTTTAAGTATGATTTGGCGCAAATTGTCTGACCGATATTTGGTCATAAAAACCAGTTTTGAGGGTGTCGGCGATGCTCCTTTCAAAGATGAAGAATCATTTGCAAAGATGTTTTCGGGAAGAATACTTAGGGAAATCAAAACTGCTGAAAATGAGCAATATGCATCCATTTGGAAAAACCCTGATATTATGAGTTTTGACAGTTTGGGCCAAGCCATAATCGCTTTCTGCCGAGCGTTTCCCAAACCGGTTGTACTATTGATAGACGAAGTGGACAAGAGTTCCAATAACCAGATTTTTGTCGGTTTTATCGGAATGTTGCGCGATTTGTATTTGGGAAGGGACGAAAACGGTATGAACTATACTTTCCACAGCGTAGTTCTCGCTGGCGTTTACGATGTCAAGAACCTCAAACTGAAACTTCGCCCCGATGCGGAAAGGAAATACAACTCGCCGTGGAACATCGCCGCCGATTTCAAGGTGGATATGACCTTCCATCCCGAAGAAATCGCGCAGATGTTGGGCGATTACGAGAACGATATGCACACGGGTATGGACATCAAGGCGGTGAGCGAGGAGATTTACAAATACACTTTCGGCTATCCCTTCCTCGTGAGCAAACTCTGCAAGGTGATTGACGAGGAATTGGACCAAAATTGGACCATTGAAGGCGTGCAAGAGGCCACAAAACAGACCATTTTGGAAAAAAACACGCTGTTCACGAGCCTTACCAAAAGCCTTGAGGAATATCCCGAACTGAAGCGTTTTATCTATTCCATCTCCATTTTGGGCGACACGGTGACCTACGACATCAACAATCCCGTGATGGATTTTGCCACAATGTTCAGCATCATCAAGTACGACGCCAACCGCAAAGTCAGGATTCACAACATCATTTTTGAGGAGGTGTTGAACAACTATTTCATTGCAGAGCAGAGCATCGCCGATATGGGCAAACTGAGGCTCCAATACAATTATGTGAAGGATGATGTGCTGGATATGGAAATGGTTGTCAGGCGTTTCGCGGATTTGATGCACGAGGAGTACCGCGAGAGCACGGTGCCTTTCCTTGAGCGCGAAGGTCGTTTGTTGTTCCTCACTTTCCTCAAGCCGGTCATCAACGGAACGGGATTCTATTATGTTGAGCCTCAGACCCGCGACAACCGCCGAATGGATTTGGTGGTCACATACGGCAAAAAGGAATTCATCGTCGAACTGAAAATCTGGCACGGCGACAAATACGAGCAGTCAGGACGCGACCAACTCTCTGAATACCTTGCCGTTAAAGGATTAGAGGAAGGCTATTTGGTGACTTTCGACTTCTCGAAAAACAAAGTCGAGGCCGAACCCCATTGGATTGAACACAACGGAAAACGGCTTTTTGAAGCCATCATTTAGTTCAAATCAAACTCCTAACCCGAAACTCCCAACTCCTAACTGAGAACAAACTGCATCGTGCTACGGCTGCTTTGCTTCACCAAAATCTTTTTCCCCTTGATGAAGTCGTTTTCCAAGCCGTCTTGGTAATGGCGGATGGTGAAAAGTTGTAGGCCGTCATTGTATTTGATGCTGAAATCGTCGTTGAGGCAAGCCATTAGTTGATTGAGTTTGCCTTTTTCGCTGTCGAAGCAGAACGAAAGCATCAAAGCCGAGGTTTGGATCATATTGGCGTGGATGTTCAGTTCGACGCAAATGGAGAAGATGGTCTTCAGGTTGTGTTCGTCCATAAAGGAGAAGTCGCGGGGCGAAATGCTGACCAGCGTTTGGTTGTCCTTTATTATATAAGAAGGTATGTTTTCGTCGTCTTTGCGCCGTGTGCCGTCGATAATCGTTGGTGTGTGGTCGGGGTGGAGGAACGATTGCACTTTCAGTGTTATTCCTTTGTTTTGCAGTGGTTTGATGGTCTTTGGGTGGATGATGGTCGCACCGTAGAAAGCCAATTCGATGGCTTCGGAGTAGGGGATATGTGGCAGTTGAACCGTGTCGGCGAAGCGTTTCGGGTCGGCGTTGAGCAGGCCGTCCACGTCCTTCCAAATGGTCACTTCCTCGGCATCTAAGCAGTTGGCGAAGATGGCCGCAGTGAAATCAGAGCCTTCGCGCCCAAGGGTGACGCTGTGCTTGCCATCGGCAGTACCGCCGATGAAACCTTGCGTCAGGCAGACGATTCCCCGAATATGTTCATCGTTCAGTTTGCTGATTTTCAGCCTCGTTTCGTCCCAATCTGGGTTGGCGGCGCGGTAGTGGGCCTCATCCTCGGCGATGACATATTTCCGGGCGTCAAGCCAGCGCGTGGGGATGTCGCATTTGCTGAGGTATTCGTGGATGATGCTGGTCGAAATCAGTTCGCCGTAGCAAACGGTTTGGTCGTATTGGTAGTCGTAGGGTGCATCGGTCTTTTGCAGTTTCTCCCAAAGTTCGATGAAAAGACCCGCTATGTTCTCCCCAAATTCAGGGTTGGCATCCTCGCCGAAGAGGTTTTGGATAATGCCGTCGTGGTAGGCGATGACCTCGTGCAGGGCTTCCATACCGAGGTTGCCGTCGTGTTCGCGGAAGTCGGCCAAAACCTTCTCTAACATATTGGTAGTCTTGCCCATAGCCGAAACCACCAACAAAATATCCTCGTTTTTATGTTGGCCCACAATGTCAGCCAAATTGCGCACAGCCTCGGCATCCTTCACCGACGCGCCACCGAATTTATAGATTTTTTTGATCATTGGGTTCTTGTTTTGATTTTGTAACCATTTGTTACATAAGTAGTTGTATAATAATTGGACAATATTAAAGTTTCACTTTAAATTTGGACAAAAATACATTGTTTTCTCCAAATGAAAGTTTTCCCTGAAAATAATCACCCATCTTTTTCATTTCATTTGGAAAAATGACTACTTTTGCACCCATAAACAACAAAACCCACAACAAACGAAAGAATAGAAAACTAACACATAGACATACACAGAGCTGACGCTCTTATTCTCCTTATCCGAAATCTGGAAAATTTCATACCGAGAATAAGCATTGCGGACGGTTCTCGCCGTGGGGCGAGGATTATTCCTGCTTATTTGGTATAAGGTGTTTTCCAGAGCCTGGATAAGAAATAAGCGAATTTCGAAGGACAATTCCGCCCTCTTTCGTATCACGGAGTTTCCTTGCTTTTATGATGAGCGTTTCAGCTTGATGAGGCTGGAAAACTTGCTTATTTATCAATCAAAAAAGGAGGATTATAAAATGAGAAAAAGAGTATTACTAATTGGATCATTGTGTAGTATAATGATTCTAAATAGTTGTGTTGCACGGCTTGGAACCTTTTCTGTAATTTCGACAAAAAACATAGATTGGAGTCGAGCAAGTACTTATACAAGAAGCACTTTTGATAAGAAAAAGGGGAAAGATTTAGCCCATATTATCATATTTATACCTACGCAATTTAATCCAACAATCGAGGATGCTGTTGATCAAGCTATAGAAAAAGTTCCTGGGGGAGTAGCGCTTGTTGATGCTGTTGTGCGGTATAGAGAATGGTGGTTCCTGTATGGTCAAATAGGCTATTCCATAGAAGGGACAGTCCTTGTCGATCCCAATCTTGTTGATCTAAATGGCTGTAATAGTGAAGAAACAACTTATTATGTTGCTCGAATAAAAGAAGGCCAAATGATTATGGAAGTTGTTGATGCCGAGACTTATGATAATCTATCGAAGTGACAAGAATAATGGTATGTTTTTGATTTGATATTTATAGGGCTGTCACGTTGACTTGCTTCGCATCGTCGAATCTTACGATTTGTGGCAGCCGTCAAAAATGAAACGACAAAACGGCTGCCGTGGTACGACAGCCCTACAAATCCTCCTGCTGAAATCAAACGGTAGGAGGATTTTTCTATATTCCAACTGCAATATTTTTATTAAATAGTAGTTATTCATCCTGAATAACGACTACTTTTGCACGCTTTTTGACGGGCGCAAAAAGTCCTGAAAGGACGAGCCGATGTCATCGGGGAATTCATTCCCCGCGCCAACAAACAACGACTAAACAATCAAACAATCAACATAAAATGATAGAGACTGACATTCGTGAACTGAACGAAAAAATCCAACGAGAGAGCCAATTCCTCGACCTCATCAACCTCGAAATGAACAAGGTCATCGTCGGGCAGAAACAGATGACCGAAAGACTTTTGATCGGCCTGTTGGCCAACGGACACATTCTGCTTGAAGGTGTGCCTGGATTGGCCAAAACCTTGGCTATCAAGTCGATGGCGAGTGCTATCGATGCCGACTTCGCCCGCATCCAATTCACCCCAGACCTGCTGCCCGCCGACCTCATCGGCACGCTGATTTACAGCCAAAAGAAGGAGGAATTTGTGGTGCGTCGCGGCCCCATCTTCGCCAATTTCGTCTTGGCAGATGAAATCAACCGCTCGCCTGCCAAGGTGCAGAGCGCATTGCTCGAAGCCATGCAGGAGCATCAGGTGACCATCGGCGACGAAACCTTCCAACTGCCGGATCCGTTCCTTGTGATGGCAACGCAAAACCCCATTGAGCAAGAGGGAACTTATCCGCTGCCTGAGGCTCAGGTGGATCGTTTTATGCTGAAAGTCATCATCAATTACCCCAAGAAAGAGGAGGAGAAACTCATTCTGCGTCAGAACATTGCCAACGCCGGTGCGAAAATCGACGCTGTGGTGAAGCCCAACGACATCATCCGCGCCCGCGAGGTGTGCCGCGAGATTTATTTGGACGAAAAAATTGAAAACTACATCACCGACATCGTTTTCGCATCGCGTTTCCCGAGCGACTACAAGTTGAAGAAGTTTGCCAAAATGATCAGTTACGGCGGTTCGCCGCGTGCCACCATCAATTTGGCATTGGCGGCCAAGGCTTACGCCTTCATCAAGCACCGTGGCTATGTCATCCCCGAAGACATTCGTGCCGTGGCTCCCGATGTGCTCCGTCACCGTATCGGATTGACCTACGAGGCTGAGGCTGAGAATATTACCACAGAAGAAATCATCAACGAAATCCTGAACACCATCGAAGTCCCGTAATAGTCCCGTAGGGACGACAGCGCAATAGGCAGGCGGTGTAAACCCCTGCCGATAACGAAATAGGATACAATAGATGGTTTAAAATATGGAATCAACAGAAATATTCAAGAAAGTCCGCAAAATCGAAATCAAGACGCGAGGCCTCTCGAACCACATCTTTTCGGGGCAATACCACAGTGCCTTCAAGGGGCGTGGCATGACCTTCAGCGAGGTGCGTGAGTACGAGTACGGCGACGACATCCGCAACATCGACTGGAACGTCACCGCCCGTTTCAACCGGCCTTTCGTCAAGATTTTTGAGGAAGAGCGCGAGATGACGGTGATGCTGCTCATCGACGTGTCGGGTTCCAACGATTTCGGCTCACAGAGTCAGTCGAAACGAGACCTGACAGCCGAGTTGGCTGCCGTTTTGGCATTTTCTGCCATCCAAAACAACGACAAGGTTGGCGTGATTTTCTTCAGCAGCAAAATCGAAAAATTCATCCCGCCCAAGAAGGGCAGTTCGCATATCCTTCGCATCATTCGCGAAATCGTTGATTTCAAGCCTACGGAGCGCGGAACCGACATCGGCGAGGGCTTGCGTTTCATGACTTCGGCCATCAAGCGGCGCACCACGGCCTTCCTGATTTCCGACTTCATGACGGACCAAAGTTTCGAGAAGGAAATGCAGATTTGCGCCAACAAGCACGACTTGGTCGCGTTGCGCATCACCGACCGCCGCGAGATGGACATCCCGAAGGTGGGTTTGGTGAAATTCCGCGACGCGGAGACCGGCAAGGAACGCTGGGCCGACACCTCAAGCCTTGCCTGGCGCGAAGCCTACAGCGAAATGATCCATCGCAAGTCGGCGGAACTGAACCGCGAGTTCACCAAACAAGGCATCGACAACGCGCTGATTTACACTGGCGAAGACTATGTGAAGCCTATGATGCAACTTTTCAAGAAAAGGGAGGCGAGAAGATGAAAAGAAACATTTTGTTAGGGTTGATGGTTGTTGCTATGGCTGTAGGGATGCGATGCTTTGCATCTCCCCAAAACGATGGTCTTTCACCCCAAAACGTTGAGGTGGAAGGCAAGGTGGCAAGCCAAGATGTGCAGGTCGGCAAGCCCTTCACGCTCGATTTGAGCCTAAAGGTGCCCTACGGCTGGTTCGTCGAGTGGAACGATTTCGCTCAAGACACGCTCTCGGAGCAAATCGACATCCTGAAACGCGGCAACGTGGAACGCACCGCCGATGCCGACAGCAATGTCATTGTGAAACAACAACTTACACTGATGACCTTCGACACGGGTCAAATCCAATTGCCTGCCGTCGGCCTGACCTACGCCCGCTCGTTTGAGGATCCGATGCGCTTTCAGGCCTTTACCGAACCTATTGATCTATATGCCAATACGATAGCAGTCGATACCACTATGGCCTACAAGCCTATCGTGGAGCCATTGGCAGCTCCAGTCACGATGGAAGAGGTGTTTCCGTGGCTGTTGGCCGTGTTGTTGGCCGTGTTGGTTGGCTTGGGCATTTGGTTTTTCGTCAAACGCCGTAAGTCCACAGTCAATGCCGATGGCAATGTTGTCAAAGGTCCCGTGATTCCGCCTTACGACAAGGCCGTTGGCGACCTGAAACGCTTGCGCGAAGAAAAGATTTGGCAGTCGGGCAAGGTGAAGGAATATTTCTCCTCGCTCACCGACATCGCACGCGAATACATCGAAGGGCAATTCGGCGTGAATGCCGTCGAGATGACCACGGATGACATTTTGGAGGAAATCAAGCCGTTGCATTTCCCCAAAGAGGTTTACAACAAGCTGAAAGATACGATGGAAGTGGCTGATTTGGTGAAGTTTGCAAAATATTCGGCTTCGGCTTTGGAAAGCGACACTTGCTTGAACCGTATGACCGATTTCGTGAACGAAAGCTACGCGCATTATCAACAGACATTGTCGCCATCTGCGTCCCCGCAGATGGAATCAACGTCGTCATCAGCTGAATCATTGTCGTCATCTGCGTCCTCGCAGATGAATGGTTCTGACAGCGGGACGCCGTCAGCGACAGTGGGAAAGGAGGTAAGCCATGTTTGAAAACATCGAATTTGCGAATCCTAAACTGCTGTGGCTCTTGCTATTGGTGCCGTTGGCCATCCTTTGGTATGTGTTGCGCCACAAAAAGCAGGAAGCCTCGCTCAACTTCTCCGATTTGAAAGGTTTTGCCAACCTGCCCACGACTTGGAAGGCCTATTTTCGTCACCTTCTTTTCGTGTTGAAAGTTGCCGCTTTGGCCTTGCTCATCGTGGCCTTGGCGCGTCCGCAAAGCTCGTCGACCAACTCGACTTCCAACATCGAGGGCATCGACATTGTGATGGCCATGGACGTTTCGGGTTCTATGTTGGCCCGTGACCTCAAGCCTGACCGCCTCACTGCGGCCAAGCGTGTGGCTTCCGACTTCGTCAAAGACCGTCCGGGCGACCGTATGGGATTGGTCATTTTCTCAGGCGAGACCTTTACGCAAGTGCCGCTGACCACCGACCATGGCGTGATGCTCAATATGCTTGCCGAGATGAAAAACGGCCTCCTCGACGACGGCACCGCCATTGGTGACGGCTTGGCCACGGCCATCAGCCGACTCAAGGACAGCGAAGCCATCTCGAAGGTGGTCATTCTGCTTACCGATGGTATGAACAATGCCGGTTCCGTCGACCCGTACACCGCTGCCGAGATGGCCAAGATTTTTGGCATTCGTGTCTATACCATTGGTGTAGGCACCTATGGCACAGCACCTTTCCCGCAACAGACCCCGTTTGGCACGCAAATCGTCCAAATGAAGGTCGACATTGACGAGAAGTTGCTTTCCACGATCGCCAACTCGACGGGAGGCAAGTATTTCCGCGCCAACAACAACCAAAAGTTGGACGAGATTTATCAGGAAATCGACAAGTTGGAACGCTCCAAAATCGAGGTGACGGAGTTTCGCCGCCTCCACGAGGAGTTCTATCCTTTGGTGGCTTGGGCTTTGGCCTTGCTGCTGCTCGAATTCCTGTTACGCAAAACCATTTTCAGGACACTTACAGATTAATTCAGAAAAATGAAGGTTATTCTTTTGGCACGAGACTTTTGGACTGTGACTTGTGAGTATGACAATGGCAGCATAAACGAAGCCGTGGGTTTTCCATCCTGCGTAAAAGCTGTCAAAGTCGATGGTCATGGCCAAAAAGCCCCGTGTTCCGCGTCAATATAATTGTTATGGAAAACGTATTGCGATTTGAACACCCCGAATACCTCTACTGGTTGGTCATCATCCCGGTATTGGTCATTGTGTATATCCTGTTCCGCATCGGGCAGAGGAAGCGTTTCGAGCGTTTTGCCAACCTTGAGATGCGCGACAATCTGGTGCCGGCCTATTCCACCCGCCGCGCCAACTTCAAGTTCATCGTGTTCCTTCTGACAATTGCGTGCAGCATTTTGGCTTTGGCCAACTTGCAGAGCGGCAGCAAGATGGAGGAAGTGAAGCGCGAAGGCATCGACTTGTATATCGCTGTCGACGTGTCCAATTCGATGAACGCTGAGGACATCGTCCCGAGCCGACTGGAACGCTCGAAACAAGCCATCAACAAACTCATCAGCGATATGCGTGGCGATCGCATCGGTGTCATCGTCTTTGCCGACAAGGCCTTCGTGCAGCTGCCCATCACCACTGACTATTCGGCAGCGAAGATGTTCCTTTCGACTATCAACACCAAACTCGTGGCTTCGCAGGGAACGGCCATCGCCGAGGCCATCAACTTGGCACTGAAGTCGTTCCCCGATGAGGCCCACAGCCGTGCCATCGTCATCATATCTGATGGTGAAGACCACGAAAACGACGCTGCCGTGAAAGCGGCTCAAGAGGCGGCCAAGCAGGGCGTGCATATCTATACGATAGGCATGGGTTTGGCCGAAGGCGCCCCCATTCCGGAATACAACAGATACGGACAGCAAACGGGCTACCGCAAAGACAACAACGGCTACACCATCATCACCCGCCTCGATGAGCAAATGCTGCAAAAGATTGCGGCTGCGGGAAATGGAATCTATGTCCGCGCAAGCAATTCCAACGTGGGCTTGGAGAAGATTTATGAAGACATCAACAAGCTCGAGAAGTCGGAAATCGAGGCCAAGGTATTCACCGATTACGAGGACCAGTTCCAATGGTTTGTGGCGGCTGCCATCATCCTGCTGCTCATCGAAATCGTGGTTTCTTCGGGCAAGAGGAAATGGGAAACCAAGTTTAACATTTTTGGGAAGAGAAATGAAAACATTGCGTAAATATTTGACAGTCATAGTGTTGTTTGTTTCCGTGATTTCTGCGTCTGCACAAAGCGACGAGAAGCAAATCAGGAAAGGCAACCGCAATTACAATAGGGCAAACTATGCCGAGGCCATCGCCGATTACGGGAAGGCCTTGGAAATCAGGCCAAACAATGCCAAGGCGCAGTTCAACCTTGCCGATGTGTATTTCGCGAAGCAATCCTACGACACGGCCTACACCGAGTTCCAGAAGGTGCTGGAGATGTCGCCCGATGCCAAGTTGAAGTCGAGTGCGGCCTACAATATGGGCAACTGCCTCCTCGCACAGGACAAGTTCTACGATGCCTATAATATATATAAGGTGTCGCTCAAGCTGAATCCCGACAATGCCGATGCGCTCTACAACCTCGAATATTGCCGCGCCCATCTCGTCAAGAGCCAGATTTGGGTGGTGCAGCCCAAAAACGGCAGGGTGGAGGCCAAGGAGAAAGAGGCTTTCAACGGTCAGCGTGTCACTTTGACGACCCAGCCTGACGAGAAATATGCCTTGTCGCAATATGTTGTGGTGAAGGCTGACGATCAGCAAGTTCAGGTGCAAGTGAACGGTAGCAGCTTCATCATGCCGAAGTTCAATGTGCTGGTGACGGCAGAGTTTAAGGAGGCACACAAGGTTGAAATCGAAAAGAACATCAAGAACGGCACGGTTCGAGCCGACAGGCAAAGAGCCATTGAAGGGCAGCAAGTCAAATTGGAGGCCCAAGGCGCGGAGGACTATGTGCTCGACAAATTCACCGTTTATCGCACGGGCAGCCCCAAAGATACGGTTCAGGTCAACAAAGATGTTTTCCAAATGCCTGATTATGATGTGACTGTGACGGCTACATTCCGTACCGCCCTGAGAGTCAGCATTGATAGCGTTTCGAATGGTACGATTTCGGTGACGGATAGCTTGGTGAAGGCGGGCGATAATGTCGGCATTATCGTGAAACCTGCCAAAGGCTTCCAGCTGGGCGACTTGCGTGTGGTCAGCAACCTCGATGCCACCGAGTCGGCACCCGTCAGCGACGACAATGTGTTCCAGATGCTCGACAGCGACGTCACCGTGAAAGCCGAATTCGTGGAGGCCACCAATTATTATAAGGTGCAAGCCGACACCACGCTGAAGGGTGGTCACATCCGCTTGGACCAAGTGGAGGCCACACGCCGTGAGACCGTCAAACTTGACAACGCGCCGGAGCCGGGCTATCAGTTCAAGGAATATGTCATCCATCAGGTGGGCGACACGTCGGTGAAGGTGCAGCCTATGGGCAACTTCTTCACTATGCCCGACTTCGACGTGGAGATTTCGGCCATCTTTGAGAAGAGCGAAGGCGAAAACCAAGACCAACAGCAACAGCAGCAGGACCAGCAACAGGATCAACAAGACCAGCAGGATCAGCAGGATCAGCAGCAGCAAAACCAACAAAATCAAGACCAGCAACAGCAGCAACAACAAAGCCAGCAAATGTCGAAGGAAGATGCCCAGCGAATGTTGGATGCCCTTGAAAACCAAGAAAAGAAAACGATGGAGAAGGTCAACGAACAAAAGGTGAGGCAGCAGCCCAAGCGTAAAAGCGACAAGGATTGGTGAACCCCGTAGGGGTGACAGATAGTAGGCAGGCGGTGTAAACCCCTGCCGACAGACATACGACGAAACCAGTAATGGTTGATGATATGGCCGGTGGTGTAAACCCCTGCCGACAAAAAGAGTAAATGACAAATTGTGTTTTTGCAACCCAAAAGAAAGATTTGACAATATGAATAAGCGAATCATTTTGTTTTTGATGTTATGCCCGTTATGGCTGTGGGCGCAAGATGACCCTACACTCAGCGTCTCGACCAAAAAACAGGTCATGGTGGGCGAGCGTTTCCAAGTGGTGTTTGAGGCCAATGCCGAAGGCAAGAATTTCCAAGCGCCTTCGTTTGAGGGCTTCACAGTGGTGGGCGGCCCGTTCACCTCGACGAGTTCCAGCTTCTCGATGGTCAACGGCTCGATGTCGCACACCGTCAAAGTGACTTATACCTTCGCCTTGCAGGCTCAAAAGGAAGGCTCTTTCCGTATCGGTTCTGCATCGCTGACCGTCAAGGGAAAGAAGGTGAGCAGCGAGCCTTTCGAAATCAAGGTCTTGCCCGACGACGGCAGCCATGCCGCGCCATCGGGTGGGGGAGGCGCCACCCATCAGGGACAGTCGCAACAAAACACCGATGACCCGCAAGTCAGTGGCAAGGACTTGTTCCTCAGAGTCATACCTTCGAAAAAGTCGGTCTATGTCGGCGAACAGGTCGTGCTGACCTATAAACTTTACACCAAGGTGCCCGTGTCGTCGGTTTCCATCGAAAAGATGCCTTCCTACGCAGGCTTTTGGACCAAAGACCTCACCGACAACAACGGCACGCTTCGCCAAAGCAGCGAATACATCAACGGCATAGAATACACCACCGCCGAAATCCAGAAAATCGTGGTGGTGCCGCAACGTTCTGGCAAGCTGACCCTCGACCCGATGACGATGGAATGCATCGCCCAAGTGCGTACCGAGCGAAGCAATCGCCAAAGCATGGACCCCTTCGAGGCCTTCTTCAACGACCCCTTCTTCAATCGGAACATCGTCAACGTGAAAAAAGAATTGTCGTCGCATTCGTTAGCCATAGAGGTGAAAAGCCTTCCCGAAAGCGGCAAACCCGCTTCGTTTGCCGGAGCCGTGGGCAACTACAACTTCAAGTCGGAGATCGACAAGACCGAGCTGGGCACCAACGAGGCGCTCACCCTGACGCTCACCGTTTCGGGTTCGGGCAACATCGAGCTGCTGCAAATGCCCGGATTGAGCTTCCCGCCCGATTTCGAGGTTTACGACCCCAAAATCACTGCCAACGTCAACGCCAATGCGCAAGGACTGACGGGTTCAAAGAAAGCGGAATATTTGGTGATACCACGTCGGGCCGGCAGCTTCAACGTGCCTGCAACGGAGTTCTCGTTCTTCAACCCCGCGACGGGACAATACCAAACCTTGAAGTCGGACGCCTACGACATCAACGTGCTGAAAGGCAAAGGCGGCGAAACGGAAGGCGGCATCTATGCCTCCAACCAAGAAGACATCAAGTATCTAGGCAGCGACATCCGCCACATCATGCGCGGCGATGCAAAGCTGAGGCCGGTCCATTCCGTCTTTTTCGGCTCGCCAGCCTATTTTGTGGCCTTGCTCATCCTTCTGCTGCTCTTCATCATCCTGCTCTTCGTGTTGCGCAAACGTGAGCAACTGAGCCAAGACACGGCAGCCAACCGCAACCGTAAGGCCGACAAGGTGGCTCGTGGCCGACTGAAGAATGCCTTCAACTACTTGAAAGCCAAAGAACAGGAAAAATTCTACATCGAAATGTCGCAGGCGTTGTGGGGCTATATTGCCGACAAGTTGGGCATCGAACGCTCGAAGCTCTCGATGGACACGGTGAGTGAGACGATGAAAGGCAAGAACGTCCCCGACGAACTGACGCAACAGTTTGTCGACACGCTCAACAGCTGCGAGTTTGCCCGCTTCGCCCCCGGCAATGCCGAAGAAAAGATGGACGAACTCTATCAAAAAGGCATCAATGTGATTTCGAAAGCGGAAAAAGTGCTGTGAACAATCAATAACGAAAGGAACAAAGCAATGAAAAGATACACCTTATTAATATACTTGCTGGCCGCCATGAGTTGCGCCTTCGCGCAAGATATGGGCGAGACTTGGTTCGAACAAGCCAATACGGCATATAATTCAGGCAATTACGACACCGCTGTGGTGCTGTACGAGAAAATCCTCGCTACCGATATGGAGTCGGTGCCGGTCTATTACAACTTGGGCAATGCCTACTACAAGAGGCACAACTACCCGATGGCCATCTATTGTTACGAGAAGGCCTTGAAGATCGACCCGTCCGACAATGATGTGCAGGCCAACCTCGCCATCGCCAATCAGGCCATCGTCGACAAGATTGAGCCTGTGCCACAGCCTTTCTATGTCAAAGGATGGCGCAACACACGGGCTTGGCTTTCGGGCGACCAGTGGGCTTGGTGCTCGGTTGCCGCCTTCGCGCTGCTGTTGGTCGCGTTGTTCATGTTTTTGCGTGGGCGGCGGATGGGATGGCGCAAATTCGGCTTCTTCATGGGGCTTGTCTTTGCTGTGGTTTTGGCCGTTTCGGTGGTTTTTGCCGCCCAGCTCAGGAAGTCGTCTTCCACCCAAGACCAAGCCATCATCATGGCTCCGACCGTGACTGTGAAGAGCTCGCCGAGCGTTGAGAGTGTCGACCTCTTCGTTTTGCACGAAGGTTCTAAAGTGGACATTTTGGATGGTTCAAACGGATGGAATCAGGTTCGAATCGCCAATGGCAGTATAGGATGGCTTGAAACGGACAAGATGCAGCCTTTTTGACCGTTTTTTGGGGTTAAAATGACTTTTTTGCGAAAAAAAATGATTTTTTTTTGCCTAAAATGTAATTTCTTTGATAGAATGTCCTATATTTGCAGACCGTATTTAAAGTGAAAAACTGACCAAACACGCATAAAACAGAAAATCAATTAAAATTTCGTGATATGAAAAAGAGATTTTTACCTTTCAGTTTACTTCTGGTAATCATGGTCTTAGGTCAATCGATGGCTATCGCTGACCAAGGAGGACACTATGTCCCGCGCACTCAAAACAACGATGCTGAGAGCTTCATGGGAAGCCTTCGCGCGAATCAACAGACAGGCCTTATCGACCCTGCCGACATGTTCAGGGCTATGAAGGCGCAAACCCGTAAAGCCCCGAACGATCCTTTGTACTGGATCAATATGGGTCCCGACAATATGGGCGGTCAAACCACAGCTGTTTTGTATGACAATCAATCGAATGTGGTTTATGTCGGCTCCAAAGGCGGTGGCGTCTACAAGACCTACAACTTCGGTACCACTTGGCATCAAGTCGGTGACCTCAACCTGATGGTCAGCTGCATGACCCAAGATGCCGACGGCACCATCTATGTGGGCACCGGCGACGGCAACGGCTCCATCAATTACAACGGCCTCAGCCAGCAAGGCTACTCCAACAGCTTTATCGGTACCGGTCTCTACACGTTGAAAAACGACGTGTTCAATCTCGTAAAGGCTCCAACCGAGAACGAATGGCTTTACATCAACGACCTCGCCATTGCTGACACCGTTTTGATTGCCGCTACCGACGAAGGTCTGATGTATTCGTCCGACAAGGGCCAGACTTGGGAAACCGCCATCGAAGGCAAAGCCACTTGCGTGAAGGTGGCCAGCGACAACACCATCGCTGCTGCCGTCGATCGTCAACTCTACATCGGCCAAGACGTTGCCAACCTCGAATGCCATTCAGGCACTTCCACGGTCATGCAGGGCGACACCATCCTTCCCCAACCCGCCGGTCTGCTCGACATCGCCATTGCTCCGTCCAACCCCAACCTCATCTATGTCGTCGGCATTGATGCCAATGGTAACCATACCGGCATTTATGTCTCCGAAAACAAGGGTGACAACTGGAATGTGGCTCTCCCGAATGTGACGGCTATCCAAGGCCATAACGTGTTTGCCGGTTTCGGCCTCTACAACCACGCCATTGTTGTGGATCCCGATGACGAAGGCATCCTCTACATTCTTGGCTATGACATTTGGAAAATCACGAAGCCTGAGAGCGGCGTTGGCTACTACCTCTGCGAGCAAATTACTTCCAATACCTTGATTTATGATCCGAGCGGATATGTCCATGTGGGTATGCACACAATGGCCTTCAATCCCAAGAACTCCGACGAATGCTATGTGGGTACCGATGGCGGTGTCTACAAAGGCACTGGCAGGTTCACTTTCGTTGACTGCAACAGAAACTATCCCACCACTCGTATGTTCAACGTGGCTTATTCGGGCGGCAACCGCATCATTGCTTCCGGCCTTGACCACGGCATCGTCCTGATCGAAAACAACCCCAACGCCAACACTCCCGGCTATGGCGAATGGATCAATCCTGACGGTATGGTGATGGGTATGTTCTCCGATGCCACTCATGGCGGTCCTTGCGCCATCTCCACCATCAACCCGAACACGTTCTTCGTCACCTATAAGGCTGGTGGCCTCGCTCGTACTGAAACCGCTGCCGAAGACTGGGTTTCCACCAACTTCACTTCCAGCTCGAGCCTTACGATCAGCACTTCTTCGTTCCGCAGCCCCGTCGTGCTGTTCGAAAACTACAACGATGAAATGAATCCCGTCGAAGTATGGCTCTTCAACACGACTGACCACACTTTGAATGCCGGCACCACGGTTCAGGCTATGAGCCACTGCAATTATCCGTTTGAGCACACACTGACCGCTCCTCTTGCCGCTGGCGACTCCATCTTGGTGCATGACCCGATCAGCGCCAGATTCTTCGTCGGCTATAAGGATGCCTTGTATATGACCCTCACCCCGCTCGACTTCGCTGTTGAAACCTATTGGTACAAAGTGGCCGACAAGGTTCACACTGGTTTCGCCGGCGAGCCTCTCGGTATGGCCATTTCTGCCGATGGCGACAATATGTTCATCGGCACCAAGGATGGCAGATTCTTCCGCGTCTCTGGCCTGAAGACCGTTGTCGACGATGCTCACGGCACCATTGGCGATTCGCTGTTCTCAGTAACCACCACCGAAATTGCTCTGCCTGTCAGCGGACAATGCGTCACCAGCGTTGCCGTCGATCCGCGTGATGCCAACAAGGTTGTTGTCACTTGTGGAAACTATGGCAACGATGCCTATGTGTTCTATGCCACTAACGCTTTGGCCGATGAGCCTACGTTTGTTTCAAAGCAAGGCAACCTGCCTAAGATGCCCGTCTATTCCAGCTTGATCGAAATGACCACTGGTGATGTCATTCTCGGTACCGAGCGTGGTATCTACAGGACGAAGGACATTGCTGGCGCCCAATGGACTGCCGACACTTATCTGCTTGGCGAAGTGCCGGTTATGGAACTCAAGCAACAGATTCTCTTCGAAGAAAACAAGACTGTCGTCATTGAGAACGAAGAAGGCACCATGACCACGGTGTATCCCGGCATCTACAACACTGGCGTCATCTATGCCGCCACCTACGGCAGAGGCGTGTTCCGTTGCGAGAACTACAAGAAGGAATTCGAAGCTGTTCCTGAGAGCCCTGCTTTGGCCGACATGATGAGCGTCAGCCTGTATCCCAATCCGGTTCAGGGTCAAGCCACGCTGAGCTTCAACCTCAATGAGGCTGGCAACGTCAGCTACCAAGTGTTTGACCTGACTGGCCGTATGGTGATGAACCAGAACGTGGGTCGTCTCGCCGAAGGCGAACACCAAATCAACATCCAAGCCGAGAACCTCAGCTCAGGCTCTTACATCCTGCGCCTCAGCCAGGGTGCCAAGAACCAAAGCGTGAAGTTTATGGTGTATTGATTCCCGTAGAGACGTTGCGTGCAACGTTTCTGCAAATGGATGCAAAAAAGGAAAGACAATCTGCAAAGGTTGTCTTTCTTTTTGTATTTTTGCGCTGTTATTATTGGCCTATGAACAGTATACGAATCCATAAAGTTCTCATCGCCAACCGAGGCGAAATCGCGGTGCGAATCATCAAGACGTTGCGCAAGTTGCATATCGACTCGGTGGGAATCTTTGCCGACAACGACGCCAATGCCCTTTATCGCCGTTTGGCCGATGAGGCTTGTCCGCTCGGAAGCGGCACGTTGAAGGATACCTACCTCAATGTCCAGAAAATCATAGATGCCGCCTTGGATGCCGGTGCCGATGCCATTCATCCGGGCTACGGCTTCCTTTCCGAGAGTCCCGAATTAGTGGAGGCTTGCGAAGCCAACAACATCATATTCATCGGCCCCGATGCACATTCGATGCGGCTGATGGGCAACAAGATTGAAGCCCGTAAAATCGCCATCGAAAACGACATTCCCGTCACTTTCGGCCTGACGGGAAGCCAAACGGAGATTCTGCAACAAGCCGATGCTATGCCTTACCCTGTCTTGATCAAGGCAGCTTCGGGCGGCGGCGGCAAAGGAATGCACATCGTCCGCAGGAAAGAGGATTTGAAAGACGAGTTGGAACGTGCCTCACGCGAAGCGGAGAAGTATTTCGGCGACGGCACGGTATTCGTCGAGCAATATATTGAAAACCCGCGCCATATAGAGGTGCAGGTGCTGGCCGACCATTTCGGCAACGTCATCCATTTGCATGAGCGCGAATGCACCATACAGCGACGCTATCAGAAAATCATCGAGGAATCGCCCTCACCGACCTTGACCGAAGAGAAACGCCAGCAGATGCTTGAAACCGCCGTGCGCCTCTGTAAGGCCATTGGCTATCGCAACGCGGGCACGGTGGAGTTTTTGGTCGACAAGGATATGAACTTCTACTTCCTTGAAATGAACACACGCATCCAAGTGGAGCATCCCGTCACCGAGATGCGCACGGGCTTGGACATCGTGGAGGAGCAAATCCGCATCGCAAGAGGAAAGGAAATGGGTTGGACGCAAGATGCCATCCACGCCCAAGGCCACGCCATTGAGCTGCGTATCTATGCCGAGAATCCTGAAAACGGTTTCCTGCCCACGCCTGGCAAAGTGACGGCCTACCACGAGCCGCAGGTGCGTGGCGCTCGCGTCGACAGTAGCATTGACCGGCCGTCGGTGGTTTCGGAGGCTTACGACCCGATGATTGCCAAGTTGATTTGCCACGGCAAAAACCGTCAGGCGGCTATCGAGACTGCCCGCCAAGCCTTGAAGGAGTTCATCATACAAGGCCTGACCACCAACAAAGCCTATCTGTGGGAAGTCATCAAGAATCCCGATTTCATCGGCAACAAGATTGACACTTCGTTTTGCGACACCCATCAGGAAGTCTTGCTCGATGCTTTGAATGAGAGCCGAAAAGCCCAGAATGTCAATGATATAGCGGCTTCGTTCCTCATTTTCGATTTCTGTAAGAAACAGATTGAAGACCGTACCGAAAACGTGTGGGAAGAAATCGGCTATTGGCGCTATCACATGCAACTGACCGTCGATGTGGAAGGTGTAAAAGTGCCTGTGAGCATCGAGGCGGCAGAGGCAGGAAGGATAATCGGTGTGATCAATGGTGTGCCTTTCAAGGTGGAATTCCAACAATATGACAACAAGCAGCTGAAAATTATGCTCAACGGCAGGACCGAAACGGTCTACTGCTCGGTCAACGACGAACAAAAAACCATCGTCAATTTCAGAGGCTTGAATTTCACTTGTTTCCGCACCGACCAACTGAACGACACCTTGGATTATGCCTGCAAGGAATCGGTCAACGACAAGTCGCGGCTGGTTTCGCCAATGCCGGGCAAGGTGGTGAAAATCAACGTGAAAGAAGGCGATGAAGTGACTGATGGCACTATTATGATGGTGGTGGAGGCAATGAAGATGGAGAACAACATCACCGCTTCGAGCAAGGCCAAGGTGAAGAAGATCTTGGTCGTTGAAGGCCAGATGGTGGACAATAAAATGCAGTTAATTGAGTTAGAATAGTTGGATTTTGGCCGTTGGCCATTGGCTTTTGGCAACTAACAAAATAAAAGCTGCCAAGAGTCAAAAGCCAAGAGCCAAGAGCTTAAAATACAATATATTATGAACTTTGACTTGACAAACGAACAAGAAGTCCTGCGCCAGCGTGTGCGCGACTTCGCCGAACAGGAAGTGAAACCCGTGGCTCGCCAAAACGACGAAGACCAGCATTTCGATGTTGAACTGACCCTGAAAATGGCCGAACTTGGCCTTTTGGGTATGACCGTTCCGAAAGAATATGGCGGCCAAGGGCTTGACAATCTGAGTTATATCATCGCCGTGGAGGAATTGGCCCGTGTGGACGGCTCCACTGCCGCCACCATCGCCGCCGACAACTCATTGGGCATTGGCCCCATCAAGGACTATGGCACCGAGGAGCAAAAACAACGCTATCTGCCCCGCCTCTGCAAAGACCGTCTTTGGGGCTTCGGCCTGACTGAGGAAGATGCCGGCAGCGACTCGCGCGGCACCAAGACCACCGCCAAATACGACGGCACGCTGTGGCACCTCAACGGCTTCAAAATCTTCATCACCAACAGCGCGACCCCGCTCACCTTGGGCACCACCGTCCAAGCGATTTCGGGCGAAAAGGACGGCAAACCGGAGTTTACGGCCCTGCTCGTCGAGAACTCGAAAGGTGGTTACACCCAGACACCTATGCACGACAAAATGATGTGGCGCGCCTCCAACACGGGCAAGCTCGTATTCAATGATGTGCGCCTCGGCGACGACTGCATTCTCGGCAAGCCCGGCGAAGGCTCTCACATTATGCTTGCTACGTTGGATTCGGGCCGCCTGTCGATTGCCGCGATGGGTTTGGGCTGTGCGCAAGGCGCCTACGAGATGGCTTTGGCCTACTCGAAGAAGCGCGTGCAGTTCGGCAAGCCCGTGAGCAAGTTCCAAGCCGTGGCCTTCAAGTTGGCCGATATGGCCGTGAAGATTGAGGCTGCCAGAAATCTGCTCTATCACGCCTGCTGGCTCAAGGACCAACACCGTCCCTTCGGGAAAGAGGCTGCAATGGCCAAGCTCTATTGCTCCGAGGTGGCTGCCGAAGTGTGCGACAACGCCGTTCAGGTGATGGGCGGTCACGGGCTGCTGAAGGAGTTCGACATGGAGCGTTTCTACCGCGACCAGCGCATCCTGCAAATTGGCGAAGGCACTTCCGAAATCCTCCGTTTGGTGATTTCGAGGGCCATTGGGTGCTGATTTTTGAATGTGAAAATCGTAAATTGCGTCAGTCAACTGACGCAATTTAGCTAAATTCCGTCAGTTGACTGACGGAATTTTTGTTTTTTGCTTGTCAGAAGGAGAAATTATCGTACTTTTGCACCGTTAATTCTCAATGATATGGATACGATTCAAAGGGCATCGCAACAGCGGGTGGAGGAGCGCATGAAGCCACAAAAGGTCATGCTGGTTTTCGGGCCGCGCCGAGTGGGGAAGACTTTCCTGCTTAAGCAAATCGTGCAATCGTTTAAAGGCAAGTCGCTCATGCTCAACGGCGAGGATGCCGATTCCATTGCCATGTTGGAGCCGATAAGCATTGCCAACTATCGCCATGTGTTGGAGGGTGTGGATCTGTTGGCCATCGACGAGGCGCAACACATCCCCGACATCGGGAAGAAGTTGAAACTCATCGTGGACGAAGTTCCCGGCATCCGCGTCATTGCGAGCGGTTCATCTTCCTTCGACCTGAAAAACCAGGCCGGCGAGCCTTTGGTGGGCCGAGGAACGCAGTTTGTTTTGTTGCCTTTTTCGCAACAGGAGATTGCCACGGTGGAGTCGCCCATCGAGAGCAAACGGAATTTGGAGGCGCGACTGATTTACGGCTCCTATCCCGAGGTGGTTATGTTGGACACGTTTGCGGAGAAAAAGGAATACATTAATGATATAGTGGAGTCGTATCTGCTCAAAGACATTCTCGCCGTCGATGGCATCAAGAACTCGGCCAAGATTCGTGACTTGCTGCGCTTGGTGGCCTACCAAATGGGCGATGAACTATCCTGTGAGGAGGTAGGCAAACAGTTGGGAATCAGCAAGAACACGGTCGAGCGTTATTTGGACTTGCTGCAAAAGGTGTTCGTGTTGTATCGTTTGGGCGGCTTCTCCAAGAACCTTCGGAAAGAGGTCACGAAATCGAGCAAGTGGTATTATACCGATAACGGGGTTCGCAATGCGGTCATCCGCAATTTCGAGCCACTTTCGCTTCGTACCGATGCCGACCGTGGCGCACTTTGGGAGAACTACATCATCACCGAGCGAATGAAACGCAATCAAAATGAGCGACTTGGGCTTGAGTTCCACTTTTGGCGCACCTACGACAAACAAGAGATTGACCTGATAGAGATTGGCTCGGGAGTTATGAACGCCTTTGAGATGAAGTCGGGGAAGAAGTCGCCAGCGGCACCAAAAGCCTTTGCCGAGGCTTATCCAGAGGCACAATTTACGGTGGTGAATATGAATAATTATTCGGATTATATCTGACTTTTGCCTATCTTTGCGGCTCAAACCCACTTCGGTCTTTAAATTTGAAATCTGAAATATGAAATCCTAAAATTTTACCAAAATGAAAATCAAGCATTTAGCAATCATTGCGGCCTTGGCCATCGCTGCCACCGCCTGCGACAACAACAAGAAGCCTGAACAGACCGCCGAGCCTGTCAAGCAAGAAACGCATCTGTCGGACAAGTATGCCCTGTATACTTTGACGACCAACATCGACCACCTGAGCGACAACGAGAAACAAATGATGCCGCTGCTCTTTGAAGCCGCCGACATCATGGACCAGCTTTTCTGGTGTGAGAACTACGGCGACAAAGCCCAACTTATGGAAATGATTGGCGACAACGCCGACATCAAGAAATTGGCCACCATCGCCTACGGCCCTTGGGACGGCTTAGACGGCAACAAGCCCTTCGTGGATGGCATTGGCCCGAAACCCGCCGGCGCACAATTCTATCCCGCCGACATGACCGAGGACGAGTGGAACGCCTTCGACGACCCGAACAAGACCAGCCAGTACACCATGATTGTGCGCGACGAGAACGGTGCGCTGAAGTGCGTGTGGTATCACGACTACTTTGCCGAGCAAATCAAGAAGGCCGCTTCGCTGCTTGAC
This sequence comes from uncultured Bacteroidia bacterium, assembly GCA_902769875.1. Taxonomy (GTDB): domain Bacteria; phylum Bacteroidota; class Bacteroidia; order Bacteroidales; family F082; genus Limimorpha. Next base: position 5,703 of record CACXQV010000021.1, on the reverse strand, counting down.
GATGCCTCTGAACTTGCTGGCGATGAAGAATTTGCCGAATACCTCCGCCTCCGTGCCAAAGCCCTTCGCACCGACGAGTATTTCGAGAGCGACATGCAATGGATGGACGTGCGCAACAACAACATCGACATGGTGATTGGCCCCATCGAGAACTACACCGATGCCCGCTATGGTATCAAGGCTTCGCACGAGGCTTTCATCCTCATCAAGGATCAGGATTGGACCAAGAAATTGGCCCGTTACGCTGCTTTTGTGCCTGAACTGCAAAAGCAACTGCCTGTGCCCGCCGAATACAAGAAGGAAGTGCCCGGCTCCGATGTCGACCTTGCCGCCTACGACGTGGTGTATTACGCCGGCGACTGCAACGCCAACTCGAAGACCATCGCCATCAACCTGCCCAACGACGAGCGCGTGCAACTGCAACGCGGCACCCGCAAACTGCAACTGAAGAACGCCATGCAGGCCAAGTTCGAGAAGATTCTGGAACCCATCTCCAAGGAACTGATGACTCCCGAATCGATGGAGCACATCAAGTTTGACGCCTTCTTCTCAAACGTGATGTTCCACGAAACCGCCCACGGCATGGGCATCAAGAACACCATCACGGGCAAGGGCACCGTGCGCGAAGCCCTTGGCAACCAATACAATGCCCTCGAAGAAGCCAAAGCCGATGTGTTGGGTCTCTACTTGGTGACCAAATTGGCCGAAATGGGCGAATACACCACTACCACGATGGAAGACAACTACACCACTTTCATGGCGGGCATTTTCCGCTCGGTGCGTTTCGGTGCGGCCAGTGCCCATGGCAAGGCCAACATGCTTACCTTCAACTATTTCAAGAACGAAGGTGCTTTTGTGCGCAACGAAGAAGGCCGCTATGCCATCGACTTCGGGAAGATGAAAGTGGCTGTTGAAAAGCTCGCTGGCGACATCCTCGTGCACCAAGGCAATGGCGACTATGAAGCCACCAAGGCCTGGATGGGTGAGATGAGCGTTATCAAGCCTGAGCTGCAAGCCGACCTCGACCGTGTGAACAAAGCTGGCATTCCCACCGACATCTATTTTGAGATGGGGCCTCAGGTGCTGCTGAAGTAAATGCGGCGCTTCTCGGGTAGCCACCCGCAACCAAGCAAGTCTTGCATGAACCGTTTCGGAAGCCATGGGATGGCCGGTTCGCGCAAGACTTGCTGTTTTGCCGAAAGGCCCATCATGTTGTTTTGAGGTTCCAATCAATCACACTGCATCAGACAATCCGCCGAATCATCTCCGCAAAGGCTATCCAATGCTGCCGCCTCAAATACCATTGTGATTTGAATTTTGGGGATAATTTGTAGCTTTATCAACCGAAGCAAAAAAGAAAAGCCCCTGGCCGTCGCCACCTTGGTTTTGATACCCCATTAATGTTACACCTTTCCCCCATTCCGCAAGGGCTGGGGCGAAACTTTCCCTTGACTTTCCCGAAAAATTCCCTATCTTTGCGCCCGACAAATAGTTCTTTAATTTATTATTCACAAACAAAATCAACCCTAACCATGGACACAAACTTACCAACAACAGCAAAGGCGCCCATGATTGCCTTGATTCAAACCAAAAATATCATGAACAACAACCTGAAAACCAAAACAAAACGCGCCGCCGCGCTGCTCTTGATGCTCGGCTTCTTGCTGCCCTTGGCGGCATGGGCGCAAAGCCGCGACTGCAACGGGCCTATCGCCATTGCCACCGATGCCCCATACTCCCAAGGCTTTGAAGATGGGGTGCTCCCCGATTGCTGGGACGTATATCCTACGACAGGCTATTATGCCCCGTCTGTTAATAATTCTGACCCACACAGTGGATCTTACAGCCTGAATATTGAGCCTACAGGCTATGCCGTCCTGCCGGAGTTCAGCAACCCTTTGGACGAGTTGCAAATCAGTTTTTGGATGAGAACGGCTGGCGTCGGTTCAGGCCAACTCCGCTTAGGCTACCTCACTGCCGAGGACGACGGCACCTGCAACACCTTTACGGCCATTGCAGATTACACTTCTGGATCTTGGGTTCAGTACACCAACTATCTGCTTAATGTGCCTGCAACGGCGCACCGCTTGGCGTTCAAAATCATGGAAGGAGTTTTTTTATCTATTGACATTGACGATGTGGAAGTTTCGGTTATTCCCCTTGGTTTTTGCTCTCCCGTAGGCAATTTGGATTTGGGCAGGGTGGCCTCAAACTCCGCCTACCTGAGTTGGGAGTTGATGGACAACAACCAAACCGCATGGAACGTGCAAGTGGCCACCGATGCCAACTTCACCGAGAACGTGGCCAACCTTGAGGCCGACAGCCACGAGAACTATCTTGTGGAAGGCCTCGACCCCGACACTTATTACTATGTGCGCGTGAAGCCCTCGTGCAGCGACGACCTTTGGAGCAACACCGTCCAGTTCTGGACCATGCCCCCATGCAACGGTCCAATCACCGTGACTGCCAATGCACCTTACACGGAAGGCTTTGAAAATCCCGAAGGAACCAATTATAATGTGTTAGGCCGCCTTCCTGCCTGCTGGGAGTCGTACACGACAGGCAGTGTCGGCCCGCACAATACAACCGCAGGCTCCGCGAACGTCCACGGCGGCACACAATTCCTTTCGTTCAAAAGTGGAACCAGTGATGATACCTACGCCATCCTGCCTGAGTTCAGCTATCCCTTAAACGAACTGCAAATCAGTTTTTGGTTGAGATGCGGTGATGGCCGATTTCAATTGGGCTACCTCACTGCCGAGGACGAGGGCAACTGCAACACCTTTACGGCCATTGCAGACTTCGAGCCGACTTTCGGTGAATGGACGCAGCACACCGCCTACCTGCTCTATGTGCCCGAGGCGGCGCACCGTTTGGCCTTCAAATGGAGCGAAAGCGATTTGAGTTGCGTCATTGACGATGTGGAAGTGTCGATTTGTGCGCTCGACTGCTTCCCGGTGGGCAATTTGAGCGTGGACAATTTGTCCTCCACTTCCGCCTGCCTGAGTTGGGAATTGTTTGACGACAGCCAAGAGGCATGGAACGTGCAATTGGCCACCGATGCGGCCTTCAGCAACATCTTGGTCGACGAAGAAACCGACAGCCACGAGAACTACCTGTTGGAAGGCCTCAGCCCAGGAACCTATTACTATGTGCGCGTGAAGCCCACATGCAATACCGACCTTTGGAATGTCATCGGCTTCACCACCCTTTGCGGGTCATACGAGATAACCTTAGATGCGCCTTACACGCAAGGCTTTGAAAGCCCCGAGGGAGGCCCCTACAATTTTTCAGGCCCACTCCCCGATTGTTGGCTGGGATACCGCACGTCAACCGAAGGAATCAGGCCGCACAACAGTACCAGTTGGCACCACGACGGCACACAGTCGTTGGCGTTCTATAACGATGGCGACGCATACGCCATGCTTCCCGAGTTCAGCAATCCCCTCAACCAACTGCAAGTCAGTTTCTGGATGAAGACCGACAGCAACAATGGCACACTCCAATTGGGCTACCTCACCGCCGAGGACGACGGCACCGGCAGCAGTTTTACCACTATCGTCACTTACAGCAACAACAACGGTAACCAGATACAGCATAGCACGGTGTTGGAAAACGTGCCCGCCGAGGCCGAGCGTTTGGCTTTCAAGTGGAGCACGACAAGTTTTTACCGCTGCTTCGTTGACGATGTGACGGTTTCCCTCAATCCTTGTCCCATGCCCTTCAACCTCGCCGTCGGCAACCTCACGCAAGAGACCGCCGACATCACTTGGGAAGGGCTGCTCGGCAACTATGCGGTGCGCCACAGGACGGCGGCCCATTACGATGGCACCGTCATCGACGAGCCTTTCAGCACGGACGAATTGCCCGCCGGCTGGGACCGCTACCAAATCACATCCATCGGGTCGTTTTTGCCCACCCAGTTCGGCTGGCTATTCACCACCTACGGATTGGGCGCCTACAACATGCGTTGCCGCCTCTACGACCCCAACACCAACTATTGGCTGATTACGCCCGGCTTCACCGTCGGCGAAAACTACACCCTCAGTTTCGATGTCGCCCTCACCGACCACGACAACAGCAACCCGCCCGCCACGCCATGCAACGACCAAACCATGTTCATTGTGAAGATTACCACCGACAACATGTCGTCGTGGCAAACCCTCCGCGAATGGAACAACTCCGGCTCCGAATATGTCCTCAACAGCATTCCCCACACGGGCCAAAACGTGAGCGGCATAAGTCTTGCCGACTATGAGGGCCAGAATGTCCGCATCGCCTTCCACTGCGTGCGCACCGACAACAATTACGACTGGGTGAATGACCTTCACATCGACAACGTCCTTATCGGCAATCCGGTTGCCGTGGCCGCAGGCGAGTGGACAGACCCCGTTACCGTGACGGGCAACATGCACAGCCTCTCCGGCCTCACGGCAGGCATGAGATACGAAGCGCAGGTGAAGAGCAACCTCGACGAATGCGACAACTGGAGCGATGTCCTCATGTTCAAGACCCTTGATCAGAACGCGGGCAAGTTCTTCTTCTACGAAGGCAACTGGAACGAGGCCGGCAACTGGGTGCCCGCAGGTGTGCCCACGGCGAGCGACAACGTCTTTCTCCGCGCCAACGCCACCATCCCCGCAGGCATCGTGGCCTATGCCAACGCCATCAAAGGCACCGACGAGCACACACTCACCCTGAAGGACGGCGGCCAGCTCTTCCATTACCAAAACATCAACAACCAGAATATCACGGTGACCTTGGAGAAGGAAATAGCGGGCCACGACGGCAGCAGCAGTGCCGGCTGGTACTTCATCGGCTCACCCGTGGTAGGAGCGAACAGCGTGACGCCCTCGGCAGAGAACGGTTTCCTCGTCAACGACTACGACCTCTACTATTACGACGAGCCTACCCACTACTGGATGAACCACAAGCCCGGCAACTCGAACAGCGGCTTCGGCCTCTCCTACGGCAGGGGCTACCTCTACGCCAACGACGAGGGCACGACGCTCAAAATCAGCGGCAAGGTTAGGATGAGCGAACTTTATGTCCAAAAATACGGTCTGACGCATGAGGCTGAGGTCTTGAACGGGTTCAACCTTGTGGGCAACCCCTTCCTCCATAATGCGAGAATAAACGCCACGGCATACGTTATCGATAATGGTGCGGTGGTGGCCTACACCGAAGGGATCAAGATTATCGCTCCGGGCGAGGGCGTGATGGTGCAGACGACTTCTTCGAACGTCCACTTCCAGAGGGTCAATCCTGATGCCGCAGCCCCCCAGCCCAAACAATTGCAAATCACGGTGAACCAAGAAGCCGAGCAAAGAGGAGAGGCCTCGTCGACGACCTTGTTGGACAACGCCATCATCAATTTCAAGGATGGCGGCACCTTGGAGAAATTCGACTTTGGTCGCACCGATGCGAAGGTCTACATCCCGCAAGGCGGGAAGGACTACGCCATCGTCTCAGTTGGTAGAGACGGTGCATGCACCGTCTCCACGAATGGTACAGGTTGCACAGACGGTGTATGCACCGTCTCTACGGAGATGCCCCTGAATTTCAAGGCCGCGAAGGACGGCACCTACACCCTTTCCTTCGACATTGAAAACTTGGATTTGGATTACCTCCACCTGATTGACAACCTGACGGGCGCGGATGTGGATTTGTTGACTCCCATCCCCGAAACCCTCATTGCGCGAA